>NFUO01000280.1 GCA_002197545.1 Acidobacteria subdivision 2 bacterium RH1 MAG20
CCCCCTTACCAGCGCTAACGCTGGCAGAGGGTGTCGAGATAAGTGAAGAATTCGGGAAAGGAGATGGCGGCAGCTTCGGCCCCCTGGATCTCGGTGTCGCCGGTGGCGCGAAGGGCGGCAATGGAAAAGGCCATGGCGATGCGGTGGTCGCTGCCGGAGTCGATCACAGCGCCGTGGAGCTTTTGATTGCCGGGGATGGTGAGGCCGTCTTCATGCTCGGTGAACTCGGCTCCCATGGCTTTGAGGTTCTTTGCGACCAGAGCGATGCGGTCGGACTCCTTGATGCGAAGCTCTTTGGCGTCGCGGATGGTGATGCCGTCGCTGGTGTACGGCGCAATCGCAGCCAGGACAGGCAGCTCGTCGATGAGCTGGGCAGACAATGCGCCGGAGATGGCAATGCCCTTGAGGCCGCCGGGAGCGGTGTTGACCTGAATGGTGCCGATGAGTTCGCCATGGTGCTCTTCGACGTTGAGGACTTTGATCTTGCCGCCGAGGGCGGTGATGACGTCGAGCAGAGCCGCGCGGGTGGGGTTCATGCCGAGAGAGTCGAGGACGAGGTTTGAATCGGGGAAAAGCAGGGCAGCGCAGAGGAAGAAGGCGGCGGAGGAGAGGTCTCCGGGAACGGTGGCTTCGATGGCTTTGAGCTTCTGACCGCCGGGAATGCTTAGTTTTTCGCCTTCACGGGTGAGGGTTGCGCCGAATGCTTTGAGCGCCTGCTCGGAGTGGTCGCGGGTGCGGACGGACTCGGTGAGGCTGGTGGTGCCGTTGGCCTGAAGACCGGCGAAGAGGACGGCGGTTTTGACCTGCGCCGACGGAATGGGCGTGTCGAAGTCGATGGCGTGGAGCGGTCCGCCGATGATGGTCATAGGAGCGTGGCCGCCTACGGCTCCGTCGCCGCCGGTGAGGTGAATCTCGGCACCCATCTGGGAGAGCGGCTTGCGGATGCGCTCCATAGGACGCATCGTGAGAGAGTGGTCGCCGATGAGGGTGAAGGTGTGGGGATGCGGAGCGATGAGGCCGGCGAGCATACGCATGGTGGAGCCGGAGTTGCCGCAGTCGAGCGGGTGTTCGGGCTGGCGGAAGTCTCCGGCGGTGCCGGTGATCTCGATGGTCTTGTCCTGTTTGGCAATGGTTGCGCCGAGAGCTTCCATGCAGGCGAGGGAGGAGTGGGGATCGGCCCCGGTGGAGAAATTAGAGAGGCGGGTGGTGCCTTCGGCGAGGCCGGCGAGCATAGCGTAGCGGTGGGAGATGGACTTGTCTCCGGGCAGAGTAAGGGAGCCTTGCAGGGTGCGGGCGGGACGAATGATTTGAATAGACATTGAGTTTCTAGTTTAGGGCATTGGGATTGCCGCGGGGAGGAGATAGTTGGCTTTCGGCAAGGAGGCAGCTTGAATCGGCGAAATACTATAAGGAATGGATTTTAATTACGTCATGATTCCTGCACTGATTGTGCTGATCGGAGTTCTGATTGCGTGGCTTTCGACTTGGCGTATTCTGTCCCTCCGAAGGAAGACTTACCCCGAGTGGCGGAAAGCGACGGAGCGCATCGTTCTGTCAGTGGTGGCTCTGACCGCATTGGCTGTGGCAGGGAGTAGCGGGTTCAACGCGGTAGTGCTGCATCATTTCCGCGCGAGCACGCCCGGTGAAACGTACCTGGTTGACGGGCATCGCATGCACATCGACTGCATGGGAAGCGGCTCGCCGACGATTGTGCTGGATGCGGGGCTGGGCAATGATGGGCTGATCTGGGGTAGTGTGCAGCCGGTGCTGGCGAAGACGACGCGTGTCTGCTCATATGACCGGGCGGGATTTGGCTTGAGCGATGCGCTGGCGAGGCCACGCGATGCCGACCACATTGCCGCCGAATTGCATGGCCTGCTGACGGCGGCCAAGATCGACGGCCCAATTGTGTTGATGGGACACTCGATCGCCGGGATGTACATTCGCGATTATGCGACGCGATATCCAGCAGGTATTGCCGGACTCATTTTTGTGGATGGTTCCACGCCATTACAGAACCGGAATCCGGCATTCAAAGCCGAATTTGCCAAGGGGTCGTCGCGCTGGTTTGAAATGCTGCTGAACAAAGCCATATTTAGTGCGGGCATTCCACGTCTGTTCGGTGCGTGCTCGCAAAAGTTTCCGGGGTTTGATGCGCTTGCCGCCAGATTGCAGGCTGAGGATGTGTGTCATCAGCAATTCGGAGCAATGGCAGATGAGATGGAGAGCTTCGATCGGTCAGGGGAGGAGACAGCGCATACAGGTCCGTATGGCGCACTGCCTGTTCTGATCTTCTCGCAGGACCCTGGAAAGGATGGTGCTCAGGCCCAGCCGATCGATGTGGCATGGGACCGGATGCAGGAAAACCTTAAGAAGCTCTCAACACGCAGCCGCAGGATTATTGCCAAAGGCAGCGGGCACTACATACAACTGAACCGCCCGGAACTAATTGAAAGGGAAGTCCCACTGTTTATGGAGCAGATTCGTGGCACAGCGCCAGCGCCGACGAATTATGGATCGACAACGGCGGAATAAAGCGGGAATGATGACTGCGGAGCTTGTGCACGTGGCTGGGCAGCATGACGGTCGCGTGGTTCAAGGAGCACTGATAGATATATCGTAAATCCGATTAATCAATAGTCATCCTCGCTTCGGTGACTAAAGAGTTCAAAATCAGAATGACAAAGGAGGTACACTCATCCGGTCAGTTGTGGCAGCGCGAGGTGGGCGTCTTGCCGCTGACTTTGAAACTCCTGGGACCCTGTAGCATTTTTGACCGAGGAGATGTTGTGATGAAGACAATCAAGATCAACCGGTATCTTATGGCCGGATTGCTGGCAACAGTGTCTGCCGCTGCGCACGCGGACTTTAGCTATACAGAGACAACCCAGATCACCGGCGGCTCGATGATGCAACTGATGAAGGTAGCGGGGACCTTCAGCAAGACAGCGCGACAGGCCGGGGAACCGATTGTTTCAACGATCATCGTAAAGGGCAACCGGATGACGCGCATCGGGGAGCAGCGGACTGAGATTATTGATCTCGACCGCGAGACGATCACGAGCATCGACCATCAGAAGCGGCAGTACACGGTGATGACCTTCGAGCAGATGCGTCAGCAGATGGAAAAGGCCATGCAGAAGGCAAAAGAGGAGCAGCAGAAGAAAACTCCTGCTCAAGACACTGCCTCGAACACCGACATAAAGTTTCAGGTACATGTGAGAGATACCGGAGCCACGAAAGATGTCGTCGGCCTGCGTGCGAATGAGTCGATTCTGACGATGGCGATGGATGCTACGGACAAGACCTCGGGGCAGACGGGATCGATGGCGATTACGAACGATCTTTGGCTGGCTCCGGAGATTCCGGGCTATGACGAGGTCAAGGATTTTTATCGCCGCTATGCGGAGAAGATGCGAGTGGTATTCAATGGAGCGCTCAATCCGGGGATGCTGGCGCAGTATCCCGGAGCGGGGCAGGGAATGGCCGACATGATCAAGGAGATGTCGAAGCTGAAGGGCATTCCTGTGCTGCAGGTGATGAGGATGGGTATGACGGTGAATGGAGCGACGTTGCCGGCTGCCTCAGAGGCTCCGCTGCCGCCGCCCGGAGCCTCACCGGAGATGCCGAGCGCGGGTGATGTGGCTCAGAACGCTGCACAACAGTCGGCTACATCGGCGATTGCGAGCAAGATGGGCTCATTGGGAGGACTGGCTGGAGGTTTTGGTGGGTTCGGACACAAGAAGAAGGCTGATCCGCCGCCTACGGCTGCATCTGAACAGATACAGGCTGCCGCTCCGCCTGCTGCTGCTGTGCTTGTTGAATCGAACACGCAACTGGCGGGCTTTTCACAGATGCCTGCGGATGAATCCAAATTCGATGTTCCGGCGGGATACACGCAGGTGCAACCTAGAAATCTCGAATAAAGTGTTCAGAAAGTTCCGACAGGAACTAGTGGGCGGTTAAGTCTTAATCGTCTTTCACTGTGATTTCATTCCTTGAGATTGCTGGAACAATCTCTTCTTCCAATTCATCCTCCACGCGTAGAAAGCGTCGCATATAGCGTAAGGGCTCTTCTGATACGGCGAGCTCGCGCAGATGATAACGCCAGGCATCTTCTCGTATGCTGCGCCGCGTATACGCCTTGCGGTTTACAGTGCCGATCGTTCCATCCGCCATTTTGCGCTGAAAACTCTGCGTGGGTACATGAAAGGTCATCAGCTCGCCGCCCTTCCAAAAGGTCGAAGCGAAGTCATGCGAGAACAGCAGCACGTAGTAGCGCTTTTCAGCGGACAGCATCTCTACCGCATGGCGCACGCTTTGCCACGGCAGGCCGAGATTGCCCGTGTACCATTTACGAAACTCGAAACCGTTGGCCCGGGCTTGACCAATCAATAGTTGAAGCAATTGAAATCTTGTCATAAAGTTCGTTCAATCCTGAAGAGCGTACAGCAACCTGCCGGGAGTACAGGCGTCCAACTGTATAGTTTACGGTGATGACCGTCCAATGTGCAGGGGCTTATTCCGCCTCAAGGACACCCCAAAATGTTCTTCCGGAAACGATGACACTAAAACAGCGCAGCATCATAATTCTCAATTCTCTCGTCCTAACCCTCACGCTGACTGTGCCAACCGTCGCGCAGCCTTATAATCCTGCCGACCATACTGATCCTATCAATCTCACTCCGCTTGTCCGCGAAGCCCGCATTGATTTCTACAACCTGAACTATGATGGCGCTCTTGCCCGTTTCGAGACCGTCATGAAGGCCAATCCGCAGAACCCGATGGCCATCGACTATGTGCTTACGACCATTATTTTTCGTGAACTTTACCACCAGGACCTTCTCGATACGACTTACTACGCGCACGACAGCTTTCTTACCTCCAAGCGGAATGTCCCCGTTCCTGAGGCCACGAGACAGCGCATCGAGGACCTTACCGATAGCGCAATCGACCTTTGTGACAAGCAGATCCATGACAACCCCAACGACAAGAATGCCTACTTCGCCCGCGGATACGCTCACGGAATGCATGCTGCGTTTATTACGCTTGTCGACCACAGCTATATCTCCGCCGCGCACCAGGGGCTTGCTGCCCGAAATGACAGCGAGCAGGCGCTCAAGATCGATTCGGGATATGCGGATGCGAAGATGGCTATCGGAATTCAGCAGTTTGCCGTGGCCAGCTTGCCCCGGGTGCTGCGTTTTATGATCGGCATGACCGGTGTTACCGGTCATAAGGAACGGGGACTTCAGTTACTTCGAGAGGCTGCCGCGCAGGGAGTTGTCACGCCTGTCGAATCGCGGACGGCTCTTTCGCTCTTTCTGCGGCACGATGCCCGCTATCCCGAGGCACTCTCCGTTGAGCGCGGACTTGCCGAGCAGTTCCCCCACGACTACCTCTTCCGCCTCGAAGTGGCGAATATCACCAAAGACGGGGGCAATGGGCCGGCTGCTATTGCTGCTTACAAGGCCATTTTGGTCGATGCTGCAAAGCCTGGCTATTTTTACGATCCTCGCCTGCACATGGCCTACTTTGGACTTGCCGATACGCAGCGCGGGCAGAACGAAATTGCCGATGCAGCGGCGAACTATCTCCAGGCTGCAGCCCAACCTGCCTGCAGCGACTGGCTTCGACGGCGCGCTCAGCTTAATGCCGGGGAGATGTTCGACCTTCTCCATAGACGCTCGGACGCCGTCAAACAATATCAGGAGGCCAGTGCGGGGGGTGGGGACCAATCTCAGGCCGATGCCGCGCACAAGTACCTGAAAAGCCCTTACACCGGCAAATAAAACGACGCCGGATGTGGCAAAATAGAGTTTTCCCGCTAAGCAGTGCTTTGGAGGTCTCCCATGTTCTGTAGCCATTGTGGAAAGCCAATCGAACCGTCCTCCCGCTTCTGCCCGGCCTGCGGAGCCACCGTCAATTCCGCCTCCAGCCCATTTACGGCAGACGCTTACCGCCCCGCACCTAGACTTACCCGCCCTCGAAGCCCGCGCATGATTGCCGGGGTATGTTCCGGGTTCGCTCTGCACTACGGTTGGAACCTGGACCTGGTCCGCGTCATCACCGCTCTCTTCATCATCCTCACTGGCGTCGGCGCCCTGGCCTACATCGCTGCCTGGGTCATCATTCCCGAAGCCCCCTACGCGCTTCCGATAAAGAGCACCTAGTTTGTCCAAAAAAATCGCGCCGCAATCAAGCCCACGCCCCTTCGTCTATCGCAACCGCTCACTGTACTGCGATGGAGTTGACCTCGCCACTCTTGCTGCCGATCACGGCACGCCGCTCTATGTTTACTCGGCACAGCAGATCTCCGATCGTTTTCAACTGTTCGAAGAAGCCTTCAAAGGCCAGCCACATACGATCTGCTACGCGGTCAAGGCCAACTCGTCGCTGGCCATTCTGCGCCTTCTTGCGCAGCAGAGCGCAGGGTTTGACATCGTCTCTGGCGGGGAACTGGAACGCGTCCGCAAGGCGCACAAGGCTGCGCTGGCGAAGGTCGTCTTCTCGGGTGTAGGTAAGCAGGTGTGGGAGATAGACGCCGCGCTCAAGGCCAACATCCTCCTCTTCAACGTCGAATCAGAGGCGGAACTGTATCTGCTCGCCGCTCGCGCCGAGGCCCTTCGGCTCCGCGCCCGCTTCGCGCTTCGCGTCAACCCTGACGTGTTTGCCGACACCCACCCCTATATTTCCACTGGCCTGAGCGAGCACAAGTTCGGCATCGATATTAACGCTGCACGGGCGATTTATCGCAAGGCCGCGAAATTAAAATGGCTCGATGCGGCGGGTGTCAGCGTTCACATCGGTTCGCAGATTCGCAAAGTTGATCCCTTCGCTGCTGCTACTGCTCGCGTGGCGGCGCTTATCTCCGATTTGAAGAAAGATGGCCATGACATTCGCTACATCGATGCCGGTGGAGGCCTCGGCATCGACTATGGCACCACTGCGTTCGACCCGGGGCAGCAAGTCCAGAAGTATGCCGCTGCCTTGACCAAAGGCCTTGCCAGCGAGTCCGCGCACCTCATCATTGAGCCGGGCCGATTTATCGTGGCGCAGGCTGGAGCGCTGCTTACCCGCGTTCTCTTCGTCAAAAAGAATGGCTCCAAGACCTTTGTCATCACGGATGCGGGGATGAACGACCTTATCCGGCCCTCGCTCTACCACGCGCACCACGAGATTCTCCCGGTCAAGCAGCCCCGAAACGCAGGTGTTTCCATGACAGTGGACATCGTCGGTCCGGTGTGCGAGTCGGGCGACTTCTTCGCCCGCGACCGAGTGCTTCCCGCGGTCAAGCCCGGTGACCTGGTGCTCCTGCTCGATGCCGGAGCTTATGGCATGAGCCTTACCAGCAACTACAACACGCGGCCACGACCTGCCGAAGTTCTAGTTGAGAATAAGAAGGTTAGACTCATTCGCCGCCGCGAAACCATGCGCGACCTGCTGGCTCCGGAGGTACTCTAGGGCACCTTCAGCGTGCTAAACTCACAAGGTCGCTTGAGGATGCAGTTCAGGCAAAATCACCACCGAGGTAGTACATGTCCGGCCATTCAAAATGGGCCACAATCAAGCATAAAAAGGGCGCGCTTGACGCCAAACGTGGCAAGATCTTTACCCGTCTCATCAAAGAAATCACTATAGCTGCCAAGACTGGTGGGGGCGGAGACCCTGACGGTAATCCCCGTCTGCGCGGCGCTATCGCGGCGGCCAAGGCGGAGAACATGCCCGCCGACAATATCAAGCGCGCCATTCAGCGCGGCACCGGTGAGCTTGAAGGCGTCTCCTACGAGGAGATCACCTACGAGGGCTACGGCCCTGGCGGAGTTGCGATCATCGTCGATGTGCTCACCGATAATAAGAACCGTGCCGTCAGCGAAATCCGCCATGCCTTCTCAAAGAATGGCGGCAACCTCGGCGAATCCAACTCCGTTGGCTGGATGTTCTCCAAGAAGGGTGTCATCGTTATCGCCAAATCCGCCGCCAGCGAGGACAGGCTTACTGAGATCGTGCTCGACGCCGGGGCGGAAGACCTGAGCGACGAAGGTGAGAGCTGGGAAGTTCTCTGTGAGCCCAAGGACTTCGAAGCGGTCACCAACGCGCTCAAGGCAGCCAACATCACGCCGGAACATGCCGAGGTCACCAAGATAGCCTCCACCTACACCAAGCTGGAAGGTTCCCAGGCAAACGCTATGATCCGCCTTCTGGAAGTGCTCGAAGATCTGGATGACACGCAAAATGTTTATTCCAACTTCGACATGGATGAAGCTGCCATGGCGAATGCCGGACACTAGCCGAAGCGGTCGATGATTGATACGAGGCCGCCATTTACCGGCGGCCTTTCTGCTGTTAGCGAAACATCTCAAACGGAGCGACACAGTGACCAAAAGATTTTGCGGCATAGCAAGACCATCCATCTGGGCGCTGGCCCTGATGCTTTCCGCCCAGGTGCTCTCTACCCACTTCGCTGCCGCGCAAGCTACAGCAAACAGCGACGCGACACCTTTTCATGCCCATTCCGCCAAGCTACCGCTTGAACTGGGCGTCCTGGTCCAGAGCGGTGTCGGCCTCACCGAGAACCGCAACAGCTTCAAGTTTCTGATGGCAGGAGTTCACGCGGGCAAAGTTCTCAGTAATGACTACCTGCCGGGCCCGCTTCACGGCAACTTCGAGTACGCCGTGGAGGTGTTTCCCTTCTGGCAGTCCTACACGCCGAAGTTTCAACGCGCCCAGTGCAGCGCTGTCTCAAACTCTGACGAGTTCTCCTGCTCGCCGCTCTACACCGTCGGTGGCACTTTCTCCGGGGTCTCCGTCACGCCCATCATCCTGCGCTGGAACTTTACCGGCACTCGACGCATCTCACCATGGATACAAGGTGCCGGAGGTCTTGTCTGGACAAATCACAAATACCCGGCATTCGGTGGGTCTCCGCTGAATCTTGCCAATGACGGCCCAAATACAGATGCCAGTGTGTGGAACTTCACTCCGCAGGGAGGCGTTGGGTTTCACTACTTCCTTCGTCCGCGTCGCTCTATCGATTTCAGCGCCAATGCGGTGCATATTTCGTCAGCCTCGCTGGGAGATAAAAATCCAGGAGTCAATGCCAGCATCCAATTCTCCATTGGCTATACCTGGTGGAAATAAGCGGCCCCATGAACTCTGACGCCATCATTGAGTGTGTCCCAAACTTCTCCGAAGGCACGGACACAGCGAAGGTAAGCAAGATCGTCGCTGCGATGCAGGTCGAAGGGGTAAGCCTGCTTGACTGGTCGCTCGACACTGCTCACAACCGTTCGGTTGTCACTATCGCAGGCCCACCTGCGGCGGTCATTGCAGCGGCAGTTAAATCCGTCGGCAAAGCGGCGGAGTTGATCGATCTCACCAAACAAAAGGGAGTACACCCACGCATCGGCGCTGCTGATGTCGTTCCTTTTATCCCAGTCAGTGGAATCTCTCTGGCCGAGTGCGCGGTGCTGGCACGGCAGGCAGGTCTATTGATCTGGCGGACCTATGGCGTTCCTGTTTACTTTTACGGAGCCGCGGCTGCACGTCCCGACCGCGTCCAGCTTGAAGAGGTACGCAAAGGCCAGTTCGAAGGTCTTCGCGAAGCCACTCGACGCGATGCGTCCCGCTGCCCCGATGTTGGGGGTCCCGAACTCCACGAAACGGCTGGCGCCTCGGCAGTTGGCGCACGAAACTTCCTTATCGCTTACAACATCCATCTTCACCAGCCGGACATCGCTGCCGCGCGCGCCATTGCGCGAGACATCCGCGCCTCCAACGGCGGGCTGCATGGTGTGAAGGCTATCGGTGTTGTCGCCAATGGACGCGCGCAGGTCAGCATGAACATCACCGACTTCCGCGTGACGCCTATGCGGCATATTTATTCGACTATTCAGCATCTTGCGCAACGCCACGGCGTCCTCATCGACGATGCGGAACTCATCGGACTTCTTCCTCAGGAGGCCTATGAGCCTGATTCAGAGTGGGTACGCCAGATCACCGGCTTCGATCCGGCGCTCAAAGTGATCGAGCGTCGACTGGAGCAGCCGCTCGCATGGCCTGCGGAGTGATGTAAAGTGAAAGTGTGCAGGTGCAAGACCTCGGTCTTGTTAAACGGGAAGCCGGTGAGATTCCGGCGCTGACTCGCAGCGGTGATGGGAACGAACAACGCACGGCCTCGGCCACGCACTGTTCTTGGAAAAGAATGGGAAGCGGCGTTCAGTAGGTAGCCCAAAGTCCGAAGACCGGCCCGCCGCCACCACCGCGGAAGAGACCTATCGTCTCCCACCGCGGTTGCGCTGAGGACGCCGGTCTCGAGTATGGCCCGGCAGCCAATGTACCGTTGTCTCCGCTATGGCGGAAGCAATATTGCCTGCGCATGGGTGGTTCCTTCGTTTCACCAGGAGAGGAACCCGAATGTCATCGCCTTCACCATCTACTGCAAATCCATCCGCTGCAAATCTGGGATACCCCCGCATTGGCCGTCACCGTGAGTTGAAGTTCGCGCTCGAAGATTTCTGGCGCGGACGTCTTAGCGAAGACGCCTTGCTCGCCACAGCAAAGACCTTGAGACAGCGGAACTGGCAACTGCAAAAGGATGCCGGTCTCGACGTTATCCCCAGTAATGATTTTTCTTTCTACGATCAGGTGCTCGACACGCTGGTTCTCGTTGGCGCAACTCCGGCGCGCTTTGGTGCCGGACCTGTTGCGCTCACTCGGTACTTCCAGATGGCCCGCAACAGCAACGAGCAGACGGCCATGGAGATGACCAAGTGGTTTGACACCAACTATCACTATCTTGTGCCTGAGTGGAGCGACGACCTCTCTTTCATCCCGGACTCGACCAAGCTCCTCGCAGAGTTTGCCGAAGCTAAGCAATTGGGTATCGTCACGAGGCCAGTTCTGATCGGCCCCATCACACTGCTGTTGTTGGGCAAAGCAGGCGATGGTATAGGTCCGCTCGATCTTCTGCCACGTCTTCTCAATGCCTATCGCAAAGTGCTCAGCGAACTTGCCGAGGCTGGAGCGGAGTGGGTGCAGATCGATGAGCCTGTTCTTGCTACGGATCTTCCTTTGGGCTATGCGGAGTCCTTTCGCACGGCCTATACGGAGTTTGCCAACATCCCGCTCAAGCTGATGTTGACGACGTACTTTGGCGCCCTTGGCGATAACCTTGACCTCGCTTGTTCGCTGGGTACAGCGGGCCTGCATATCGATGCGGTTCGGGCTCCTGGTCAGGTTGCTGGGGTTGTCGATCGATTGCAGCCGCAACAGGTACTCAGCCTTGGCTGCATCGATGGCCGCAATATCTGGATCGCCGATCTCGAAGCCTCGCATAAGGTGATCGCTTCTGTAGTTGCGAAGATAGGCGTGGAGCGATTGCAGCTTGCACCGTCCTGTTCGCTCTTGCATGTTCCTTACGACACAGCCGACGAGGGCAAGCTTGACCCGCGTGTCCTCAGTTGGCTCAGCTTCGCGCAGCAGAAGGTGGAAGAGCTTGTCCAGCTTGCGAAGGGGCCTGAGGCAGCGGCAGATGCTTTTGCCGACAATTGCAAGCGTCATCAGGACCGTATTGCTGCGGAGAGTAGCACGAACAAGTTAGTCCGCGAACGGCTGACCACGCTTACTGAAGGTGACTTCCGGCGCAAGTCTCCTTATTTCCATCGTGTAACCGTTCAAAGGCATGAACTCCGGTTACCACTCCTGCCAACGACCACCATTGGCTCCTTTCCGCAGACGCAGGAGATTCGCAAGCAGCGAGCTGCGCGAAAGAACGGCACGATCTCTGAAGTTGAGTACAACAATTTTCTAAAGCAGAAGACCGAGGAGTGTATACGTCAGCAGGAACAGATCGGGCTCGACGTTCTCGTGCATGGCGAGTTCGAGCGCAACGACATGGTCGAATACTTCGGTGAGCATCTCTCCGGCTTTGCCTTCACCTCGAACGGCTGGGTGCAGAGCTATGGCTCACGCTGCGTCAAGCCCCCCATCATCTATGGCGATGTCTTCCGCGCCGGCGCCATCACCGTCGAGTGGAGCAGCTATGCCAGTTCGCTGACCAAGCGGCCCATGAAAGGGATGCTTACCGGGCCAATCACCATCCTGCAATGGTCGTTTGTCCGTAACGATATCCCTGAGCGGGACGTGGCCTGGCAGCTTGCTCTTGCGTTGCGCGAGGAGGTGCGCGACCTTGAGACTGCGGGTATTCGGATCATCCAGGTGGATGAGCCTGCGCTGCGCGAGGGGCTTCCACTGCGGCGGTCCGACTGGCCGGAGTATCTGGACTGGTCGGTCAAGGCGTTCCGGTTGACCACCTCAGGCGTCAACGATGGGACGCAGATCCATACGCACATGTGCTACTGCCAGTTCGAGGACATCCTGCCGTCGATCGCTGCGCTTGATGCCGATGTCATCTCAATGGAGACGGCGCGCTCGCGCATGGAGATGCTTCATGCGTTCAAGCGGCAGGGTTATCCCAATGAGATTGGCCCGGGCATCTATGACATCCACTCTCCGCGAGTTCCGGCGAAGGAAGAGATGGTGGGGTTGCTGCAACTTGCTCTTGACGTGCTTCGTCCGGAGCAGCTTTGGGTAAACCCTGACTGCGGCCTCAAGACCAGAGCATGGCCGGAGACAATTGAAGCGCTTACGAATCTCTGTGGAGCGGCAGCGGAGGTACGGGCCGGCCTTTCACAATAGGGGGGCCGTGACATCGAGGTTCGGATATTTGCCGGCCTCGATGTTGCGGAAGCTGTCTGTTTTGAAGACTTGACGCAACCTTCTTCCGCTGGGTACGTCCAAGGTGGGAGCCACTCCTGCTTGCTTCTCGCGGTGTTTCACGGAAGAATAGAAGGATTGGGCTGTAGAGTCTCATGGCCAAGGAGTTTTCATTGCGCATTCAGTACCGTCATTTGCTTCCCATCGTTGTGCTCGCCCTCTCCGCTACGCTGTCTCAGGCGGCGGAGCTTTCGAGCGACGGCAAGGCAGCGATTCCCAAAGATGTTCAGCAGCTCATCGTCGTGGACTACCGCGCCATGCAGAACTCTACCGCAGCGATGGACCTGAAGGAGCGTGTTCTTCCGCCCGAGCTGAAGCGGCTGGAGACGGCGCTGAAGAACGCCAAGCTCAATGTCGATAAAGAATGTGACGTACTCGCCTTCGCCTCTTTTAAGGACTCGAGCGCGCAGGGAAGCAGAACCATCGGCATCGCTCAGGGACAGTTTCAGACGCAGTTCATCATGGCCGGTTTTGCCAAGAGCAAGACAAAACCTATCATCGTTCGCAACAACAGCATCTATCCCATGGGTTCGGCGGGGATGAGCGTTGTCTTTCTTAACCAGACCACGATGGTCTTTGGTGACCGGTCCGCAGTCAAAGCCGCGCTCGACGCCCGCGACGGGATTGCTCCTAATTTTCTGTCGAACGGCGAGATGGTCAACGACATGGGCTCGGTGGATCAGCACGCCATATGGAGCCTGCTCGATGCCAAGGGCACGCAGACCATGATGAAGAGTGTTCTCGGCGATGCCGCCCAGTTGACCGACTACGACACCGTCCGCAATCGGATGAAGAGTTCGCGCTACACCATGGACTTCGACAATGGCGTCAAGTTCGACCTGGCCGTGGTCATGTCCGACACGATGACCGCTGCCACCTGCGCCACCCTGATGAAAGGCATGGTCATCATGAAGAAGACGTCGGCAACGTCGCTGGAAAAGACGGCGCTTGATCGGACTACGATCGATTCCAATTCGGGAACGCTGACGGTGGACTATTCTTCATCAGATAGTGAGTTTGCCAGCCTGCTGACTTCGCCGCTCTTTCAGTCCGTGGTCAAGTAACCCGAATCATCGATGTTGCTCCTGTTGTGGATACCCCCCTCCCCCCGGGTATTCTGCAAAGTATCTGGATTCAATAGTTTAGGAAAGCATGGATCATGTAAAGTCTTCATTCCAGATGATTTATAGGTAAAGTCTTGTTTTCAAAAGAGTTAGGCCCAGCGGCAGCGCTGGGCCTAACTCTTTTGCTTCTACTATTTTTATTCTAGCGAATGGGGACAATCTAAACGGCATTTTTTTCGGAACCATTTATTTAGATGTAAGTATATGTATTGATTTGGTTTATTGGTTTTGTCCAGATTTGAGAGGACGGTTGAGGGCTTGACAAATTTTTAGGGGTCCTCTGCGAAGGACTTTGTCTTCGTCTGAATCTTTATCTTGATGACAAGCATCTTTATATCAAGATATGTCTGAACTGAAAAAACTCGAAAAGGAAGCCGACACCAGCGGCGTTCATCTCTGGCTGGTCCTTTGGAAGGCGGCTCGTTCGCTGGAAGCCCATGCCATGCGGAATATCAGCGGGTTCGGGATGGGGCAGAGCGATTTTGGCGTTCTGGAGGCCCTGCTTCATCGGGGGCCACTGAGCGTCAAGCAAATCGGAGCCAAGGTACTGTTGACCAGCGGTTCCATGACGGCGGCTGTCGACAGGCTGGAATCACGTGGCCTGGTGATGCGGCGAGATGCCGCGGAAGACCGCCGGTCGCGCATGATTCACCTGACGGATGCGGGCAGGGAGTTGATCGAGAGAGTATTTGCCGAACATCGCGAGGCAATGGAAGAGGCAGTGGCCGGGTTTCCGCTTGAGGAGCGAGCGGCCCTAATCGAATCGCTACGGCGGTTAGGGCGGGCGGCAGAGGACAAGTTTTCAGGTAAGTGAAGGGAAGGGCGTTGAAGGACGCCGGAAGGAGTAGGCCATGGCAGAGCAGAAGAAGGTGTTGGGCGTGTACGGACCGGGATCGAATCACTGGGTTGGCGACGGCTTTCCGGTGAGGAACCTGTTTCCGTCGAATGGTCTTGAAGCGGAGGTCAATCCGTTCCTGATGCTCGATTATGCAGGACCGAGTTTGTTCAAACCGTCGGGCAAGACTCCGGGTGTGGGGCAGCATCCGCACCGTGGTTTCGAGACGGTCACGATTGCATATCAGGGTTCGGTAGAGCATCGGGATTCAGCGGGGAACTCAGGTGTGATCTATCCCGGAGACGTGCAGTGGATGACGGCGGCTTCGGGTGTGGTGCATGAAGAGATGCACGAGAAAGAATTTGCGCGTAAGGGCGGCATCTTTGAGATGGTCCAACTCTGGGTCAACCTGCCCAAGGCGGAGAAGATGTCGAAGCCTCGCTATCAGGCGATTACGAAGGAGCAGATTCCGATTGTTGAGTTTGGGTCGGGCGGGCATGCCCGTGTGATCGCCGGAGAATTGAATGGGACCAGAGGGGCAGCACGCACGGTCACTCCGATTAACCTGTTCGACGTGGTTCTGAAGGCCGGGGAGCGGGTTGAGATTCCTTTGCCGGAGGGACACAACGTGGCGGTTGTACTGAGAAAGGGAGATGTTTCCATCAATGGGCCGCACTCGCTGATGGGCGAAGCTCGGATTGCGGCATTGAGCGCATCGGGAAGCAGCGTTCTGATCGAAGCGAAAGAAGATTCCACGCTGCTGGTGCTGAGTGGAGAGCCAATTCGTGAGCCTGTGGCAAGCTATGGGCCGTTCGTGATGAACACTCGCGAAGAGCTGGTGCAGGCCATGGGGGACTATAAGGCGGGCAAGATGGGGCAGTTGTAATAAAGCTGCCTCTTTACCGAATCGCAACAGCCTGAACGTAGAACAAGTTTATGAAACACCAAATTGATACAGGAGATAGGACTCATGAAAACTGTTTATGAAATAGACCCGGCCCATTCAAGCGCGCAATTTACGATTCGCCATTTGATGATCTCCAACGTGCGCGGCGACTTCAGGAGCGTCAAAGGCACGGTTGTGTATGATCCGGCGAACCTTGCGGATACGAGCATTCAAGCGGAGATCGATGTCAACTCGCTGAACACTCGCGATGAGAAGCGCGATGCCCATGTGAAGAGCGCGGATTTTTTCGACGCTGAAAAATTTCCGTCGATTGTCTTCAAGAGCAGCAAGGTGGAGCCGGCAGGCGATGGCGAGTTGAAGATCACTGGTGGTCTTACGATCGTGGGCGTGACGAAGGAAGTCGTTCTGAAGGTAGAAGCGCCATCAGAAGAGACCAAGGACCCCTGGGGCAACGTGAGGATTGGAGCTTCGGGCTCTACCAAGATCAAGCGCAGCGATTTTGGACTGACATGGAACGCGGTACTTGAAACCGGCGGCGTCATGCTGGGCGACGATATCAAGATCGAACTGGACCTCGAACTGGTAAAGGCGAAGAGCGCTTAGGAACAGGCTTTGTGTGCTTTCCTAGAGCTTTTTCACTGGCATAGATCTTCCCGGTGAAATGAAAGGCAAATACAAGGGTCTCACCACTGCGCAGCGCACGATGAAACTGTGCGCTGCTCCGGTCGAGATGACGCGCTCTCTTGTCCTCCCGGAAACATTAAAACGCCAGCATGATGCCGAAGACGTTGCCCTGGAAGGAGTAGGTGCGGCTGAATTTTGTGCCGAACTTGCCTTCCAGGCCAGCGAGGCCTTCTCGGGTAACGGCGGGAACGGAGATGAGGCAGGAGGCCTGCGGGTGTTCGAGCTTGCTCTTCCATCCTCCGGCGATCATGTTGCAAAGCTCGCCGATGGCGTCGTCGACCATGGGATCGCAGGGCTCTGAGGACGCGGTTCCCAGGAGGGCTTCGGCGGTGATGGCGGCGGTGGCCGGACTGGCGTACAAGATGCATTCGCCGGAGACGGCGCCGGTGAATTGAATGCGGGCGACAATCCTCCCGTCGACGATGCTGACGTCTCCGTCCATCGGGTCGCAGCTTCGTTCGAGCATCATCTCGAAGACCTCGGAGACGGCGGAGTCGAGACGGTTGACGATTTCGTTCTGCGGGGTTGGGGTTCCGGTTGCCAGCATGGGTCCTCTTTAGGGTTTGGAAATTGGGTTCAGCAGCGATGACTGACGCTAGGCAGCTCGCAGCAATGGCATAACGCGCGCCTTGACCTGCTCGGCGGTGAAGGGCTTACAAATGTAGCCCTGCGCTCCCGCGGAGATGGCTCGGAGGACCAGCGGCTCGCTGCCCTCGGTCGTAATCATGACGACGGGCACACCTAGGGCGAGCTTCTCGTCGCGGCGCTGCTCCAGAAACTGCAGACCGTCCATGACGGGCATATTGATGTCGCTGAGAATCAAGGCCAGCGGGCTGGGCTTGCCGCTGTCATCGCGCAGGGCTTGAAGAGCCTCTTCGCCGTTGGAGGCCTGTAAGACTTCAGTGAGTTCGAGGCCGGCCTGACGGAGCGCCCTCTCGATCACCTTCCTCATCACTGCCGAATCATCAATAATCAGAGCTCGCAACCCACCCTCCGGTAGTACATCCTGGTCTGTACTCTGTATCGGCTGAGCGTGCGGAAGCTTGAGGGGTGGTTGGCGTTCTTAATTTTTTCTAACCCTGTCGGCTCGTACTTCGGCCACTTACCTGCAATAGCACGGGCATGGACAGCGGCTTATATGCGGCATACACAGGGTTGCTGGCGCGAACGCAGGCGCTCGATACCGCAGCCAATAACCTGGCGAATGCGGGAACGACAGGCTTTCGTGCGCAACGAGACTACTTCAGCGGCGTACTGGCTGGAGGCACGGACCAAAGCGGCTCGACGGATGCTTCGCAGGTAGGGCAGTCGGTGAACGGCTTTGGGATATTGGGCGGCAACCTGCTGGACATGGGCCAGGGGCAATTGGCGACGACAGGAAATCCGCTAGATTTTGCGCTGCAAGGGCAGGGCTTTTTTGCGATCCAAACGGCCAATGGAATTCGCTATACGCGAGATGGATCGTTTATGCGATCGTCTGCCGGTGTTCTTGAGACCAGTGAAGGTGAGCCTGTGCTTGATATCAACCAGAAGACCATCACGATTCCGAGCGGGACGGTGCATGTGGGGCCGGATGGGAATATCTCCGTTGCCACTCCTGATGGAAGCGCCATTGTCGGGCAGGTGGGCGTCTTCGACTTTAGCGACCGGTCGGCGCTGACGGCTGAAGGAACGAATCGTTTCGCTGCGGATGGAGTGAAGCCGGTTGCGGGGAACGCCTCCGTCATTCAAGGTTCGGTCGAAGGATCGAATGAAGATGCCATTCATGGCACGATGCAGATGGTTCTGGTGCAGCGGCAGGCAGAGATGATGCAGAAGGCGCTGAGCGTCTTCGATAACAGCTTCGACAAGGTTGCGGCGGAAGATCTGCCACGGGTTTGACATAACAGGCGGGCGCTCGCGGGCGCTCGATCAACTTGAGTGAATGGAGCTGGAGATGATTCGAGCATTGTATACGGCAGCGAGCGGCATGAGCGCGCAGCAGGCAAATCTGGATACGGTGGCGAACAATCTCGCCAATTCGGCAACTGCGGGATTTCGTGAACGAAGGTTGCAATTTCAGGACATGATCTATCAGAACGTGATCGTTCCCGGCTCGGCGCAGAGCCCGCAGACGGATTCGGCGGGCTTGCAGATTGGGCTGGGAACGAAGTCAGCTGCGAGCGAGATGATTATGACGCAGGGAGACTTCAACCAGACGGGCAACACTCTGGATCTGGCTATTCAAGGGAACGGGTTCTTTCAAGTATCGAGGCCGGATGGAACGATAGCCTATACCCGGGCCGGCAGCTTTCATATGAATAACCAGGGAACCATGGTGACTGCGGATGGAGACCCCGTGCTGCCAGCAATTACGATTCCATCGAATGCGACCAACCTCACGATATCCCAGTATGGAGTGGTGTCGGCGACGCTGCCGGGGCAGACGATACCGGCACAGCTTGGGATAATTCAGTTGGCGACCTTTGTGAACCCCGGTGGATTGAATTCTGTCGGGGGCAATCTGCTGGAGCAGACACAGTCTTCGGGGCTTCCGATTACCGATGTTCCGGGCGGAACGAGTGGGATGGGGACGCTACAACAGGGATATATCGAGAACTCGAACGTCGATGTGGTCGCGGAGTTTGTGCAGATGATTCTGGCGCAGCGCGCCTATGAGAGTAACTCCAAGGTTGTGCATGTTGCCGACGATATGTATTCGCAGATCAACGGCATGATTCGCTAGGTGGTATATGGGTCATCATTTTTGTTCACGTAGCAGGACAGTTTTGTGCTGGGCTGTGGTGCTGGGCTTGCAGGGATTGGCCTCGGTTTCTTTTGCGCGGAGCGTTTGTGCGGGTACGCCTGCTGCTGCAATCAAATCGGGCGCTATGACTCTGCCGGTATTAGAGGGTAACGGTTATCGCATGACGGGTGTTCGCTGGGACCCGGTGCTGCAACAGAGCTGGGCGACGATTGTGCGGTGTGGACATACGGAGTGGCCTGGGTTTTCGCTTCCTATGGGTGAGACGAACATGAACACTGCTTCGCGTGGATTGGCTGCTCAGGTTCGGGAAGAACATTATTTGGATGTTCCGGTGGTTCATGCGGGGGATATTGTTCAGATCTGGTGGCAGGAAGACGTACTGCGGATTGAGGTCACCGGAGTAGCGGAACAGAGCGGCGGTTTGGGCAAGGCTATTCGCGTGCGACTGCTGCGCCGAAATACGGCTGACCAATCGATCGAAGAGTTTACCGGTATCGTTCGCGGGCGGTCGGATGTAGAGAGGCAACCATGATTGATTTTGGGCGGCCTGTTTTGTGCATGAATGTGAGTGAGTGGCCCGTGGCTGTGGCAGAGCCGATCATTGCAACACCGGCTATTCCGAGGCAGCCGCAAAATGGCGGCATGGGGCCATTTGTTGCCGGTGTCATCGCCATGCTGCTTCTGTTGCTGGCTGCCTGTTCGATGCATGCGCAAGTTCATGCCATCAAGAAAGCGATGGAGCCAAAGCCAAATGTTGCGGAGGCATCGCTGGACTCTTATTTAGAGCGGGTGCGGGCTGCCAATTCAAATGTTCAACCTGAGCCGGGCTCGATCTGGATGGACAGTGGGCGGCTCAGCCGCATGAATACGGACGTTCGTGCGATGCGGCCGCATGATTTGATTTCGGTTGTGGTGGAGGAGAACCTTGCGGCTTCGACGGATGGGACTGTGAAAAATTCGCGTGCTTCGAATGCGACCTCCGGGATTTCCGGCCTGATCGGTACGCTTCATGCCGCAAATGCTCTTCAGAATTTGATCAACCAGAACTCGGCGGCAGGTCTTAACGCGCAGGGAACAAGCGCGACGAATTCGAGTCTTAGCACAGTATTTGGCGGACAGGTGGTAGCTGTGCTTCCGAATGGGATTCTTGTCATTGAGGCGGCAAGACAGGTTGAGTTCAGTCAACAGACACAGACGATTATCCTTCGCGGGCTGGTCCGCCCTGAGGATATCTCTCAGCAGAACCAGGTGCTTTCGACTGCCATCTCCAGCCTTGAGCTTGAGGTGCGTGGCAAGGGTATTATCAACGACTATACCCATCGCCAGAACATCCTCGTCCGGCTTCTGCAACAGATATTGATCTTCTAGCGAGGCGCGGTGAATATTGAAATGAATAGATTTAAAATGTGGGCAGTGCTAGGGGAAAAGTCTATCTGCCGGGGGCTTATGCTGACTGTGATGTTGACTCTCGGCGCTCCGGTGTTTGCTTCGGATGCTCCTGCTGCGACGCAAAGAGAAGCTCGGGTAAAGGACATCGCCTCGATTGAGGGTGTTCGCGACAATCAACTGGTGGGCTATGGCATCGTAGTTGGTTTGGAAGGGACAGGTGATAGTCAACAGACAACCTTTCCTGCGCAAACGTTAGCTTCTACGTTGCTGCGTATGGGGGTCAGCGTGCCGGCAGCTTCGATTCGCGTACAGAATCTGGCGGCCGTATTTATAGCGGCTACCCTACCGCCATTTGCGCGTCCGGGAACGAAGCTGGATGTCACCGTCTCTTCGGCCGGCGACGCAAGAAGTCTTGAGGGCGGATTGCTGCTGATGACACCTCTTTATGGAGCAGACGGCAAGATCTACGCTCAGGCGCAGGGGCCGCTGGTTGTGGGCGGCTACTCGGTCAGCGTGAATGGGAATACGAAGCAATACAATCACCCGAATACGGCGAGGATACCCTTTGGGGCGATGGTGGAGCATGGAGTTCCACTGGATTTGGAGGGGAAGAGCAAGTTCGCGCTGCTGTTGAACGATGCGGATTTTCGGACCGCGGAGGCTGTGTCGCAGGCGATCAATCACGAGTTGGGCAGGCAGGTGGCCCACGCGCTTGATAGCAGGCAGATCGATCTTTCGGTTTCGCATGGCGAGGACATTCCGGAGCTGCTTGCTCAGGTGGAGTCGGTCGAGGTGCCTGTCTTTCCGCGGGCAAAGGTGGTTGTCAACGAGCGAACGGGAACTGTCGTGATAGGAGGGACCGTTGTTTTGCAGCCTGTATCAATTCTGCATGGCGGATTGGCGATCAATGTGGTGAGCCAGTTCGAGGTGTCACAGCCGGAATCATTTTCATCAGGTACGAGCCAGGTCGTGCAACAGACGCAAGTGACAGCGCGGGACAAACCAGTCAACCGCATTGAACTGAAGCAGGGGGCTACGGTAGATGATCTGGTTCGCAGCCTGCAGACCATTGGCGCTTCGGCGCGGGATGTTATCTCGATTCTTCAGGCGATGAAGTCCGCCGGCGCATTGGAAGCGGAGATAGAGGTGCTATGAAGATTTCATCTGACCTTACGAGCGCTCCGGCTGCGACTGACGGAGCTAAGAACCCCAAACTGGTGAATGCTGCTGAGCAGTTCGAGTCGATGCTTCTACAGGAGATGCTGAAGCCTATGCGCTCCGGTGAGGACAGCTGGGGGGGAGACGATAAGAGCAGCGACAGTTCGGGCAGTTCGGATAGTTCAATGGATACGATCAGCAGCTTTGGAACGGAGGCGATGGCCACGGCCATCTCCAAGGGCGGAGGGCTGGGTATCGCCAGACAGGTGATACAACAGGTCACGCTGGAGCATCAGCGGGACTCGGAAAAGGCGTCGCAGGGTACTAAAGTTTAGTAAGACTACGCCGATAGATTCAGGTAGACGGAGGAACACATGAGTTACGCAAATGGAGTGGGAGCGTTGCAGCAGGTGCTCAGTTCAATGACACCGGCAGCGACGCAGCCGACGGAACCAACGAATGTACCGAATCAAGGCGGCGCAGTCGTTGCAGATGCTGGCCGCGCAAATCATGCCGACCAGACTAACTTGAGTTCTGCGGGTGGAATGATCGCTCATGCGCTGACAGGTTCCGATGTACGGTCTGAGAAGGTTGCTGCTTTGCAGCAGGCCATCGCCTCGGGGAGCTATAGCGTCTCTTCGTCGGATGTTGCAGGCAAGATGATTCAGTCTCTGCTGGAGTAAAGATGACGACTGGTCAAGCTGTGGCGGATGTTCTGGAGGAGACCATCAAGGCACTCGGCTCTCTGGATCTGGAGAGCCTTCAAGTCCAGGAAGAGCAAATTGCAATATTGGCACAATCCAATCTCATCGCGGATGAGGTCAGTATGACCTCGGTATTGGCGAAGAAGCGTGTGCTTGAGCTCGTTCTTCGCAGCAGCGCATCGAATCTGAACGCACTCAACCGTCTATACGGGAGAAATACGAGAGACCCATGGGAACACTAACCTCACTGCTGGATCTGTCGCGAGAAGCCTTGATGGCGGACCAGAACGCGCTGAACGTAACTGCGAATAATGTGTCTAATCAAAACACTCCGGGCTACACCCGCGAGGTGGTGAACTGGCAGCCTACGGATGCTGTGACGCTGAGCGGTACGAGCTATAGCACGGGGATTACGTCGACGGCGGTGTCGCAACGCGACCGGATACTCGAACAGCGCGTGCAGCAGCAGACACAGACGCAGGCGCAGAGCGGGGCACTTCAGTCCGCGCTGCAACAGGTACAGGACATCTTCGGTTTGAGTTCGACGGCAACGTCGGCGAGTTCGACAGCGCTTGGTTCGGCGACAGATGCCTTTTTCAATTCTCTCTCGACGCTTGAGGGAAACCCATCGGACGCGTCGACGCGGCAGGGCGTGCTGACGGCCGCGAACAACCTGGCGGCTGTCTTCAACTCTGCCTCTAATCAGCTTGCACAAGTGAGATCGGGTCTCAATCAACAGGTTGGGACTGTCGTTGGTCAGATCAACGCGTTGACAACGACGATTGCCTCGCTCAATCAGCAGATTGCAAGCACGAGCCCGAATGCCGATGCCGGTGCGCTGGAAGATCAACGGCAGTTGGCCATTACTCAGTTGTCTCAATATGCCGGTTTGAATCAGATGACGACCGATGGCAATGGCATTACGCTGACGACTTCGAACGGTGCTGTATTGGTTAGTGGCAATCAGTCGTTTGCGATGAGTACGACGCTGGTGGCCGGAACGACCCATGTGGTTGCCGGTGGGCAGGATGTTACTTCTGGCCTTAGCGGCGGGCAGCTTGGCGGAGTGCTGCAGGCGAGGGACCAGGAGTTGCCTGCTTATGCGAGTGCGCTTGATAATCTGGCCTATGGAATTGGGACTGCGGTGAACGGGCAGAATGCGCTGGGGACCGATGGAAATGGCAATCCCGGCGCCGCGATCTTCAGTTTGCCTTCGAGTGCGGCGGGCGCGGCTGCGTCGATGCAGGTGGCGACCAACGATCCTCAGGCCATTGCAGCGGCTTCGACGGGGGAGGGTTCTGCGGGCAATGGGAATGCTGTGGCGATGGCGAACCTCTCAACGGCGAACGTCGCGGGAGGTCAGACAGCGTCAGGTTTTCTGGCATCATTTCTTGGGCAGGTTGGGAATGATACGGCTGGCGCTACGACGGACAATACGGCCCAACAGGCTACGTTGACGCAGCTTACCAGCCAGCGGAATGCGCTCTCCGGCGTCTCGCTCGATGAAGAGGCTTCGAACCTGACACAGTATCAGCGTTCTTATGAGGCTGCGGCCAAGGTGTTCTCGATTGTTAATTCAATTATGGCCAGCGCGCTCAACCTGGGCGTCGAGACTACGGTTACCTAGAACTGACAGGAGTGTCGCATGAGAGTCGATCCGAATTACGTCAGCAATCTGGTGGCTGCGCTCGACCAGTCCAGCAGCGTGGAAAATACGCTTACGAGCGAACTTTCGAGCGGTTTGCGGGTTACTTCTTTGCAGAACGATCCGGCGGCGGTGGCGCAGAGCACCTTGATGGCCAGCGCCATCTCGAAAGACGATACGTTCGTTCAGACAGCGTCGGGTGCGGAGTCCATGATGCAGGTCTCGGATTCGACGCTGGGTGAAGTTGTCAGCCAACTGACTTCGGCGTTGTCGCTGGCCGTGTCGGGCGGAAATGGAACACTCAACTCGGCGAACCTTGCAAGCCTTGCACAACAGTTGACAGGCATTCGCGATCAGGTTTTGTCGCTTGCGAATACAAGCTATCTTGGGCAATCGCTGTTTGCAGGCAGCCAGGGTTCGGTCAAGCCCTTTACTTTGGATACATCGACTACTCCGGCGACAACCAGCTATATGGGCGACACGAATGTGAACTATGTTGAGACTCCGAGTGGACAGAAGATACAGACGAACCTTGTGGGATCGGACGTCTTTGGTTCGGGTAGTTCTGGTGTCCTGGACTCGTTGAACCAGTTGATTGCCGACTTCTCGGGCGGCACGGCCAGCGCTACGGTTGCGGCCGATACGGCTTCCTTGTCGAGCGCGCTTGGCCAGTTGTCCACGCAACGCAGCGTGTTGGATAACTCATTGAGCAGGTTGCAGGCCACCAGCACCTACGCGCAGATGGAGGAGAGCCAGCTTAAGGTGCAGCAGGGAAGTTTGGTTTCCGCCGATCCGGCTGCGATTGCCACGCAGTTGAGCTCTGCCGAAGTGCAGAGGCAGGCCCTGATGAGCGTGATGAGCGCGCTGCAAAAAAACAATTTGTTTAATTATCTGCAGTAGTGACCCTCCTGGTATGTCGTGCCTTACCAACCCAGAGGTTTTCAGCACCCTCCCGTGACCCCACTGAGCTTAGCGAATGAGGGCAGGCGACACCTTAGTGGCTTTGATCGTTGGGAAGCTGGACTGTCGGGTTAGTTGTGGAAGAAGAGTGGGCTGGTTCTTTATACTTGTTGAGGTAGATCTTTATGGGAGCACTCAGATTTTTGTGGAATGCGACACGCGGCGACAGGCTGCGACCATGGCAGAGCCCTTATCTGCGCTGGCGGCTTGAGACTTATTCAGGGCAACGGGCGGACATGGTTCGCGCGCGGGATTTCTGGAACCTCTTCTGGAAAGAGAAGAGGCAATTGCTCCGGTTTCTTCGCTGGACAGACGAGATCAAGGGGTATGCAGAAAAGGATGTTGACCGTGGGCGGTGATTCCGCATCTATTCAAGGGATTGTGCAGTAAAACTTTTATAAGGCGGAAAGACATGAACGAATGGTTGAAGCTGAAGGCGACGGACGGACATGAACTAAGCGCATACGTTGCGCGTCCGACAGGTGAGCCGATTGGGGCGCTGGTGCTGGTGCAGGAGATATTCGGCATTAATGCGCACATACGCAGCGTGGCGGATGGATATGCCAAAGATGGATTTGTCGTGGTTGCGCCTGCGCTGTTTGACCGCTACGAGCGCGGGGTGGAATTGAAGTACGACGGAGAGGACGGCAAGAAGGCGGGGGAGCTTTGGAAAAAACTGAATCCAGATACGGCACTCCTGGATATTGCCGCAGCATATGAGCAGGCGAAGACGGCCGGGAAGGGGATCGGCGTGATTGGGTATTGCTTTGGCGGCCTGATGAGCTGGCTGACGGCGACGCGGGGCGAGACGTTGAAGATGCAGCCTTCGTGCTGCGTCGGCTACTATCCGGGGGGAATTGGAAAGTATGCCAGGGAGGAGCCGAGCTGCCCGGTGATGCTGCATATCGGTAAGGCCGATAGCCATATCGGAGCGGACCAGATTGAGGCGGTTCGGGCGGCGCATCCTGAGGTAGAGATCTTTCTCTACGATGGCGCGGAGCATGGGTTTAACTGTGATGCGCGCTCCGCCTACAACCCGAAGGCTGCGACCCTGGCCCGCGAGAGGTCACTGGCTTTTTTGAAGAAGCATATTGCGTAGGCATATTTCCCAGAAGAAAAATGATGCCTGCGAAAGGCACTCCTTAACACCGATTTGCACGGATGACACCGATTGAAGGTTGACAAAGATATCAGGCTGCCTAGTGGACGGGTTGTTCCTCGTCGACTTCCATGCCGAAGCGCGATAGCTCGCGCTTCTGCAGGTTGTAGTCGATGAAGAAGCCGATGCCGATGGCCAGTGGGATGAAGCCGACCGCTGCTCCGGAGAGTACCTCACGGGTATGGACGATTACAGTAAGCGTGATGAAGAAGAGCATCAGGCCGATGCCCGAGGAGACGAGGACAATGCCAGTGCGACGCGCGTTGCTCAGGCTTCTGAGCGGATCTCTGGGAGGTTTTAACTCTTCTTCACCGCTGCCGAGCAGTTGCTCGATCTCTGCGACCGACATTCCGCGGCCGAGCATGATTATGCGCTCCTCTGCCTTTACTCGTCGCGCGTGAGCCTGAGACCAGATTCCGCCGATGATGGCTACAATACCAACAACAAATGCACCGATTGGCACAATGAGCGGTGACCTAAAGATTTCCATGTATACCTCTCTTTCCTGCCAGCGTTTGACTGCAATGTTCTTGTAAAGTTTCACTGGCGAGGATGAAACTTTCGATGATGTCCGAGGTCTAACTTCTCCTGTGAGTGTCGATCTCAGCTTCGAGCAGGTTGTGCGCGACCATCAGACGATGGTCTTTCGGACGCTGCTTCGACTGACGGGGAGCCATGAGCATCTTGACGATCTGGCGCAGGACGTCTTTCTTCGACTGTACCGCGCGCTGCCGAACTTTCGCGGAGAGGCGCTGGTGACGACCTATCTGTACCGCATTGCCGTGAATGTGGCGCAGGATGAATGGAAGCGGCGCAGAAGAGACGACCGGCCGTTGGTCTCTATCTCCGATGACGTGAGTGCTTGGGAGGAGCGGCTGGAGCATCCTGATCGCAATGCCGAAGAGCAGATGGAAGAGCGGGAATTTCAGCAGACAGTGGAGGAGCAGTTGCAAAGACTGAGCAATGTGGAGCGCAGCGTGCTCGTGCTTTACCATCAGGAGGAGCGCAGCTATGAGCAGATCTCCGTGGCGCTGGGAATGCCGATTGGCACGGTGAGAACGCATCTGCATCGCGGACGGAAGAAGTTGCGAGAGGGGTTGCAGGCACAGCAGTTGCAGGAGAGGAGGACAGCATGTTCGACGAACGGATGAATGAGGAGCCGATGGATGCCCGGATGCTGGATGCGTGCATTGTTCGTGCGCTGGAGAGGAGTCCCGATCCTTCCGCTTTTATCCCTGAGAACTTTGCGGCAAGGATGGCAGGTCGGATTCCTGTGAGGAGAGCGATCTCACTGCGGCCGACGCACTATGGACGCAATGCGATGTTTCTCAGCATGGTGGCATTGCTGGTGGTGTTAGTGGTTGTGGCGCTGGGCGGGCGAGATAACTCCGCGCTGGGGATTGTGCTGGATTGGTGCCTGTGTGCCCAGCTCATTGCGTTGGCAATGTGGCTGAGCGTGAGGCGATGGGGTTTGCACTAAGTCGAGAGAGGCTGGTCTGCAGCGATATTTTGGCGGATGAGGTCGAGGAAGAGTTGGTGGACCCGGGTGTCGTGGCTTAGTTCGGGGTGAAAGGTGGCGGCGAGCAGGTGACCTTCGCGGACGAGGACGGGGAATCCGTCGCGGTCGGCGAGGGTTTCGACGGTGGGGCCGGTGTGGATGATGCGGGGGGCACGGATGAAGACCATCTCCAATGGGCCGCCTTCGAGCTTTGTAGGGGCAGTGAGGATGGTGGAGTCTATTTGGCGGCCGTAAGCGTTGCGCTCTACTGTGATGTCGAGAACGGCAAGAGACTTTTGCGTGGGATTCTGTACTTCTTTGGCGAGGAGGATAGCTCCGGCGCAGGTGCCGAAGGTGGGCGTGGTCTTGACGAAGGACTGGAGGGCGTCGAAGAAGGCATTGCGCTCGATGAATTTGAGCATGGTGGTGGACTCGCCGCCAGGGATGATGAGGCCATCGAGATTCTTCAGCTCGGCTGAGGTGCGGATGAGTTTGGCGTTGACGCCGAGGGATTCGAGGGCTTTGGCGTGGGCTTCGAATGCGCCTTGCAGGGCAAGGACGCCGATGGTAATGGGTTTGGGCATCTTCAATGAATCTCTCCACCTTGGCCTTTGATGATGAAGCAGACGTGATGGGCGGCTGTCGTAGACGACCCGTCCGAGCCGTCGAATCTCGCGATATCTTTACTCTCGTGGTGTAGCATCCACCATGAGATGCCGTCTGAGAACTCGTGCTCCCCTGTGCCTGAGCCCTCAGCCGAATAGGTTTCTAAGAACCAGTACGGTTCCTTTGGAAAATTCTGCGTCTCAATCCGAATACCATGGCATAGAGGATCTGACGCGAAAGCGTTAGAAAAATCGGCGACTACTTCTTTGTAGTCCGACAGGTCGGCATTGCCTATCCAAATGACAGGCCTATCACGAGGTCTCTTGCATCCCGTCGAGATCAGTGGGATTGTCAGCGCGACGCAGACAATGACTGAGGTGGCTTTCATGAAATCATGTTACCAGCCGCGGGTTTGCATGAGGTCGCGCTCTTCGATGGCTGCGGCAGCGAGTCCCTTCATACTTCCGATAACTAATTCGGAGGCTTCGGCTACGATCTTCGCGTCGTTGAAGTGGGTGGTGGCGATGACAATTGCCTTGGCGCGGGAGACGGCTTCGGCGCGTTCCTTGGGGTCTTTTTCAACGTCGAGTGGCGTGGCGCGTTCCTTCATGAAGATGCCCGAGCCTACAAAGATGGACTCGGCTCCGAGCTGCATCATAAGAGCGGCGTCGGCGGGTGTGGCGATGCCGCCGGCGGAGAAGTTGGGGACAGGGAGCTTGCCGGCTTTGGCGACCATCTTGACGAGTTCGTAGGGCGCGCCGTGGACCTTGGCGGCATTGTAGAGTTCGGAGTCGTCGAGGACGGTGAGGGCCTTGATCTCGCGGACGATCTGGCGCATGTGCTGGACGGCGTGGACGACGTCGCCTGTGCCGGGCTCGCCCTTGGTGCGGATCATGGCTGCGCCTTCGGCGATGCGGCGGAGGGCTTCGCCGAGGTTGCGTGCTCCACAGACGAAAGGCGTGGTGAAGGCATGCTTGTCGATGTGGTAGACCTCGTCGGCGGGGGTGAGGACCTCGGACTCGTCGATAAAGTCGACGCCGAGGGTTTGCAGGATCTGTGCCTCGGCGAAGTGGCCGATGCGGGCCTTGGCCATGACGGGGATGGAGACGGCGTTGACGATCTCTTTAATGAGCTTGGGGTTGGCCATGCGGGCTACGCCGCCTTCGGCGCGGATCATGGCGGGAACGCGTTCGAGCGCCATGACGGAGATGGCGCCGGCCTCTTCGGCGATGCGGGCCTGCTCGACGTTCATGACGTCCATGATGACGCCACCTTTGAGCATCTCGGCCAGGCCGGTCTTGAGGCGAAGTGAGGATGATCCGAAGTTGCCGTTGGTGGTGTGGTCTGCCATGACATTTCTCCTTAGAGCCGCAGATGCGAACTGAGATATTGGTTCAGTTGGCTGCGGAAGATTAAGTTTATCAGCTTTGTTACGAGGCGATGAGGACACGCACGGTATTGACGAAGGAGAGTCGCAGGTGGCCGATTTTTGCTGAAAATTCATTGCAATTTATACGTGGAGCAGCGCGCGAACGTCAAACTAAGTAGACAACGATGTCTGCCAGTGTGGAGGTATACATGGAAGCCGAGTTGACCATTGTCATTCCCGCGAAGAACGAAGTGAAGATGTTGCCTAAATTGCTGAAGTCACTTTATAAGCAGGATTATGACGGCATGGCGCAGACGAGGGTGCTGATCGCGGATGCCGGATCGACCGATGGGACGGTGGAGGCGGCGCTTAGCTTTCGTGACCGGCTTCGCGTGGAAGTCATACCGGGTGGGTTGCCTTCGGTGGGGCGCAACGCCGGAGCCAGGCTGGCTAGGACGCGGTTTGTTTTGTTCCTGGATGCGGATGTCGAACTGTCCGAGCCTACGTTGCTGCGGCGGGCTTTGTGGACAATGCAGCGGCGAGATCTGCATCTTGCAACGACGAATATTGGCTGCCGTCATGGCGGATTTTTTGATGACGCGCTCTATGCAGGGAATAATTTAATGCAGCATCTGGGATCTTTTCTGAAGCCTTTTGCTACCGGGATGTTTATGTTATTTGACCGCGAGGCGTTCTGGCAGCTCGGCGGATTTAATGAACAGGCTCTGTTTGCCGAGGATTATCTGCTGTCGAAAGGGGTGGCTCGGCAGCGGTTTCGGATTGTGCGGGGTAAGGTGCTGACGACCAATCGGCGGTTCAAGAAACTGGGGCATGGGCGGATGGTCTGGATGTTCTTCAAGACGATGGTGCATAGCTGGGACGAAGGATATTTTTTGCGGGACCAGGGTTATTGGGAAGAAGTTGAGGTCTAAACCTCTGGTAGGGTGAGGACTGCACGGACCAGGAGTTTTTTGTCGACGACGATGAAGAGTCCTTTGCCGCGTGCCAGCACGGTGCCATCGGGATGCTGGATTTCGGCTTGATGGAAGAGCTTGCGGCCTTCGCGGCGAATGTGGTGGCCGACGAGAACCAGAGGCTGATGGAGCGGCGCTGGGCGGAGGTAGTCGATTTCCATGTGGCGAGTCATGGCGAGGACGTTGAGAGGGTGGTTGAGCTTGCTCATGGCTTCGTCGAGAAGGGTGGCTACAATGCCGCCGTGGATATGGCCGGGTGGGCCTTCGTGTATGCGGGTCAACTGGATCTGGGCCGTGGTGGTGGGGGCTTCAGGGTTAGTGGTGTCGGTGGTGAAGACAAGGTGCAGGCCTTGCGGGTTGGCTGGGCCGCAACCAAAGCAGTGATTGGCTCGCTCGTCGATGGTGGGCGATGAGGAATGGCGCGTGGTGTCGGGTGTGCTCATGATGAATTGTCCGCACAGTAGCACAGTGAGGTGAGGATAAGACAGGCAATGGCTTTGAAAAATCTGGGCCGGAACCGCACTTTGTAAGGCTATGTATTACACATCTCACAGATGCTGGCGCCATACTTTTCTATTTTTTCGGGACCGATACCGGCGATGGCGCGGAGTTGCGCGAGATTGCGTGGGCGGGCGAGAACGATGCTGCGGAGGGTGGAGGAGCCCAGGACGAAGAACTGAGGGAGGCCTAATCTTTCGGATTGTGCTTTGCGCCAGTCGCGGAGGCGCTGGTCGAGGGCTTGCTGATCGGGGGTGAGAGCTTCGGCAGGGTCGGAGGTGATGGGACGATGACGTTGAAAGGTTTCGGTGGAAAGTTTGTGGGTGACGGCTTCGGCTTTTCGCGGGGCGGGCGAGGTGCTTTTCGTGCGAGGGTGAGGCGCGCGGAGAGATGGTTTGCTGGAGTGTCTTTTGTTAGTCGTTGTAGAGCGAGATTTTGCGGGCTTGGGGTCCGCCACGTCTTTGAGGAGGAGGTTGAGGCCGTCGACTTCATCGCGGGTACGGCCTTCGTGGGTGAGGGAAGCTCGTTTGAAATTGATCAATGTGCCTTCGGAGTTGGTGAAGGCATCGGTGGTAAGAGTGATGAGACCAGCGCGGGTGAGGGCGTCAAGGTAAGCGTCGAACAGCTTGCGGTCAATTCCGAGGGCAAGGTCGGTGTGGAGTTTTCCGGTGGCTTTGGCGGCTCCGCCCTCGAGAGATTCGAGGATGGCGCGGAGTTGCCGATCTTCCTGGAGGGTGGGCGGCCGGAAGGTTTGCGCGGTGGCTCGCTCGGGGGAGCAGAAGTCGCAATGGCCGCAGGGACGGAGGCCGTCAGCGGTGTCGCCGAAGTGCTGGACAAGGGCGGACATGCGGCATTGCGGAGATTCGGCGAAGGCGACCATGCGGTCGATCTGGCTGCGCCGGAAGGCTAGCTGGGTGTCGTAGCTGGAGCGCCAGTTGGTCTGTCCGGTAGAGCGGATGTTGCCTGCGATGTCGAATGCGGCTGCACCTTGCGAGACAAGTTTTTCGGCGGTGCGGTCGAAGGTCTCGATATCCATTTTGAGACGCTGGCGGAGGAGATCGGGCATTTGAAAGTCGTCGTTGAGGGCGGCAGCGAGGCGGGCCAACTCGGTTGGGGCGGGGTAGTCGCGCTCAAGGAAGAAGTCGTGCATCTTGCGGTCGGCGTAGGAGTGGAGGAGCACCGTTCTCGACGGCTGCCCGTCGCGGCCTGCGCGGCCGATCTCCTGATAGTAGGCCTCGACACTGCCGGGGAGGGCAGTGTGGACTACGGTGCGGACGTCGGCTTTGTCGATGCCCATGCCGAAGGCGATGGTGGCTACCACCACCTCCAACTTCCCAGACAGGAAGTGGCGCTGGACTCGTTCGCGTACGCTGGGTTCGAGGCCAGCGTGGTAGGCGGCAGCGCTTCCTCCGAGGACGGAGGCCAGTTCTTCGGCCGCTTTGCGGCTGGGTGCGTAGACGATGGCTGGGCGGTTGGCAGGAGATTTGAGGAGGTTGGCGGTGAACTCGTTACGGCGCGGCTTCGACATCTCAACGACTTCGATGGCGAGGTTGTGGCGGCGGAAGCCGTGGATGAAGAGGGCGGGCTTCTGGAGTTGGAGTTGGGTGGCGATATCTTTTTGTACCGTGGGCGTAGCGGTGGCGGTGAGAGCAACGATCGGTGCGGGGCGCAGAGCAGGAAGGTAGTCGCCGAGAGTGCGGTAGTCGGGGCGGAAGTCGTGGCCCCATTGCGAGATGCAGTGGGCCTCGTCGATAGCGATAAGGGCTGGCTTCTTTTTTGCCAGCATCGCGGGGAAGTTGGGGACGCGCATTCGCTCGGGAGCGATGAAGAGAAATTGCAGGGTGCCGTCGAGGTAGTCGCGACAGGCCTGGCGCGACTCGTCGCGGCTGAGGCCGGAGTGGATGCGAGCTACGCGGAGGCCGAGGGCGGAGAGCTTGGCGGCCTGGTCGTCCATCAAGGCGATGAGTGGCGAGATGACGAGAGCCGTACCGCCACGGGCGATGGCGGGAAGTTGATAGCAGAGACTTTTGCCGGCTCCGGTGGGCATAACGAGCAAAACGTCACGGCCAGCGGTGGCAGCGCGGCAGACGGCCTCTTGATTGGTGCGGAAGGCAGGGAAGCCGAAGGTCTGGTGGAGGAGTGTTGCGAGGTCTGTTGATTCGGATTCCATGCGCTTGGCTATCTTCGCATATTGTTTGCCCTGCGCGTAGTGCTTGGGTGGGTGCTGTTTTTAATAATTTCCTCAAGGTGAGTGCCTATAAGCGGAACCCCATGTCCTAGGAGCGGGACATGGGGCATCCAGACTGGTAACGGGTTGGTGCGGATTTAGCGGAGGCCGCCTGACGCCAGTAAAGTTTCGCCGGTCAGCCAGCCTGAGTCTGAGGAGGCCAGAAAGACTGCGATGGGCGTGATGTCGTCGGGTTGTCCGATTCGTCCGAGAGGTGTCTGCGATTCGAGTTGCTTCTGAAAGTCGCTTCCAATGAATCCGGCGGTGTGGACGCCTTCGGTCTCGACCATGCCCGGGTTGATGGAGTTGACGCGGATCTTTCTGGAGCCGAGTTCCTTGGCGAGAACGTGGGTAACAGAATCGACGGCCCCTTTGGTTCCGGTGTAGATGGCTGAGCCGGGAGGGTTAATTGCCGTGACGGTAGAACTGATATTAATGACGCTTCCGCCTTCTGCTCCGAAGTGCTTTGCTGCTTCCTGTGTTGCGAGGAGAAGGCCGAGCACGTTGGTGTTGAAGAGACGGTGGAACTGCTCCTCGGTGATCTCTTCAAGAGGCGTGAACTGGTAGACGCCTGCGTTATTTACGAGAATATCGAGTTGTCCGAATGCCTTCTTCGTTTCGGCGAAGATACGCTGTACGTCGGCGGCTTTGGCTACGTCGCCTTGAACTGCGATGGCCTTACCGCCTTTGGCGGCGATCTCCGCGACGACACGGTCGGCACCTTCCTTGCTGGAAGCGTAGTTCACTACTACCGATGCGCCCTCTGCTGCCAAACCCTTTGCAATACCTGCGCCGATGCCTTTGGATGCTCCTGTTACTACTGCTACTTTGCCTGACAGCTTGCTCATGCTTCTACGCTCCATTTATTTCATAGTTAGACAACTGTCGAATAGATGAGACGTGACTGGAAAGGATTCAAGGGTGGGAGAAAAAGATAGGTAAAAGCAACGGCTGAGTGTAAGGTCTTTATGTTCCCATTTATCGTGATAAATGGGATACCGGCTTTGGAGTCAGGCCATGAGTTTGTCGGGAGTGATGGGGAAATCCCGGACGCGTTTGCCGGTGGCATTGTAGATGGCGTTGGCTATGGCGGCAGCGACTCCGGTGATGCCGATTTCGCCTATGCCGCGTGCTCCAAGGGGATTGAACTTGTAGTCGGGAATGTTGAGGCAGGTGATATCTATTTCGCCGACGTCTGCGTTGACGGGAACGTGGTAGTCGGCGAAGTTCTCGTTGACGGTGCGGCCGTATTTGGTGTCGATGAGGGCCTCTTCGTGGAGGGCCATGCTGATGCCCCAGACGATACCGCCGATGAGCTGGTTGGTGCCGGTCTTGTCGTTCAGCAGGGTTCCTATATCGTAGGTCGCGACGACGCGTCGAACGTGGGCCATATGAGTGTCGGCGTCGACGGCAACCTCAGCGAAGACCGCTCCCCACGAGTGAGAGGTGAAGGTGTCGCGGTCTTTAGCGAGCTCGGAGGTAGCGGTGGCCTCGACGGGCGTGCCTCCGTTGCGGGCAAGAAGAGCGGTGACGGTCTCGGATTTATCAGGAGCGGATTTGAGGAAGAGCTTGCCGTCTTTCGTGTCGAGGTCTTCGGCAGTGGCTCCGTGGAGAGGCGATTGTGCATCGGCGATGGCCAGTTGCGCCAGCTTAAGTTTGGCCTGCGCGGCTGCATCGTAGACGGCTGGGCAGACGGAGGCCGCGGTGGTTGACCCGCCGGAGCCGCCGGAGCGGGGTAGAGTGGTATCGCCGAGCTTGACGTCGACCAAAGTGGGGTCGATGGAGAGGGCGAGCGCTGCAGCCTGGGCGAGGATGGTGTACGTGCCAGTGCCAAGATCCTGGGTGCCAATGCCGACAAAGACGCGGCCATTCGGAAGGATGCGGACTACAGCGGAGGAGGGAGAGCGTCCGGCTCCGTAGTTGGCAGTAGCCATGCCATAGCCGATGAGGTTGTTGCCTTCGCGATGCTGGCCCGGCTGAGCGGAGCGTTTGGACCAGCCGAAGCGTTCTGCGGCCTGGGCATAGCACTCGCGGAGATGTTTACTGGACCAGGGTTTGCCGTTGCGGGGGTCTTTTTCGGCGTAGTTGATGAGGCGAAGCTGGATGGGATCGATGTTGAGCTTTTCGGCCAGCTCGTCGAAGGCGATTTCAAGGCCGGCGCTGCCAGTGGCTTCGCCGGGGGCGCGCATCCAGGTTCCCATGCCGAGGTTGAGCGGGACGACAAGGTGACTGGTGATGAGCGATTCACTGTCGTAGAGGAGCGTGGTCTGGTTGGCGGCGCTTTCGACCCAGTCCGAGATGAACGAGGTGTAGCAGGTGGAGTCGTGCTGCTGAAGAAGCAGCTTGCCGTCGGACGATGCGGCCAGCTTGATGTGCTGCTGAGTATTAGGGCGGGAGCCCACAGGGCCGAACATCTGTCCGCGGTCGAGGACGAGTTTGACCGGGCGCTGGGCAGCTTTGGCGGCCATGACCGCGAGGATGGTGTGCGACCAGACGTAACCTTTGCAGCCGAACCCTCCCCCGGTGTAGGGGCATTCGACGTGGACATTGGCTTGCGGAATAGAGAAGGTACGAGCCAGACCTTGCTGGACGCCGGTGATGCCCTGGGTGGCGTCGTAGACGTGGAGTTTGTCGCCGTCCCACGAGGCGATGGTGGCGTGGGGCTCCATAGGATTGTGGTTCTCGATGGGTGTGGAGTAGGTCTGTTCGATGGTGACAGCGGCCTTGGCGAGCGAAGTATTTGGATCGCCACGGCGAGAGGTGCCGCCGCGTTTTGGAGGACGGGCATCGTTGAGAAGGCCATGAAAGTCGAGCTTTGCGGGTTGTTCCTTATAGATAATGCGAAGCAAGGCTGCTGCTGAGCGGGCCTCAGGCAGCGAGCGGGCGACGACGACGGCGATGGGCTGGCCGTTGTAGAAGACGGTGGCGTTCTGAAGTGCGTTGACGTTGCCAAGCTCGGCGAGTTTCGGAGCGTTGAAGGGCGTGAGGATGCTGAGAACACCGGAGGCGCGGCTGGCGGCAGCATCGTCGATGGACGCCACGGTCCCGGCGGGGATGGTGGCCTGGACGATATAACCGTAGGCGACGTTTTTGACAGGGAACTCGGCGGCATACTTCGCCCGGCCAGTGACCTTGGCGAAGGCGTCGTAGCGGTGGTCAAGCTGGCGTTCCGGCTGCTGCTCCTGCCGTTGTTCCTGCGGCGTGGCGATCATGCCTGTGCTCCTTGTGCGGCCAGGATAAGGGCGCGCACGATGCTTTGTTTGGCTAGTTCGACTTTGAAGGCGTTGTGCTCGTAGGGTTTGGCCCCGGCTACGGCCAGGTCTGCGGCTTTCTTGAAGGCTTCGGCGCCGGGTGTTGCACCGACTAAAGATTTTTCGGCTTCGAGAGAACGCCAGGGTTTGTGGGCCACTCCGCCGAGTGCGAGACCGGCAGACTTGATGGTGTTTCCGTTCATTTCGAGGCCGGCGGCTACGGAGACAAGCGCGAAGGCGTAGCTCTGGCGGTCGCGGACTTTGAGATACCAGGAGTTTTTGGCGAACTTCGGCGCGGCTAGTTCGACGGCGGTAATGAGTTCGTCGGACTTGAGATTGGTCTCGATCTGCGGAGTCTTACCGGGGAGGCGGTGGAACTCCGCGAAGGGAATAGAGCGTTTGCCTTTGGGTCCCTGAACGTGGACGGTGGCGTCGAGGGCAGCCATGGCTACGTTCATATCGGAGGGATTCGTGGCAATGCAATCTTCGCTCGCTCCGAGAATGGCGTGGATGCGGTTGAGGCCTTTGATGGCCGCGCAGCCGCTGCCGGGGCTACGCTTGTTGCAAGCGGGAAAGGTCGTGTCCATGAAGTAGTAGCAGCGGGTCCGCTGGAGGAGATTGCCGCCGGTGGTGGCCATGTTGCGGAGCTGAGGGCTGGCTCCGCTGAGGAGGCCCTGCGAGAGCAGGGGATAGTTGTGGCGGATCATCTCGTGGTTGGCGAGATCGCTGTTGCGGACGAGCGCTCCGATGAGCGCTCCGCCGCTGGGCGTGGTGGTGACCTGAGTGAGATTGAGATGGTTGATGTCGATGAGGGTGGCTGGGTGCTCGACGCCGTCCTTCATCAGGTCGATGAGATTAGTGCCGCCGCCGAGGAACTTTGCATCGCGGGCGGAGATGGCGTGGATGGCTTCTTCGGGTGCGGTGGCGCGTTGGTAGTTGAAGGGGTTCATGCCTGGGCACTCCTGGCTGCGGCGCGGACAGCGGCGACGATGTTGGGGTAGGCGGCGCAGCGGCAGATGTTGCCGCTCATGCGCTCGCGGATCTCGCTGTCGGTGAGTTGGGGACTGCTGGTTTGTCCGGTTTCAAAGGAGACGGTGCTGAGAGTGCCGTGCTTCTGCTCGTCAAGGAGGGCAGTCGCGGAACAAATCTGGCCGGGAGTGCAATAGCCGCACTGGAAGGCATCGTGTTCGAGGAAGGCGGCTTGCACGGGGCTGAGATCCGTTGGACTGTCGCCTTCAGCGAGGCCTTCGATGGTGGTGATCTCGGCTCCGTTGACTACGGCGGCCAGAGTGAGGCAACTGTTGACGCGACGGCCGTCGACGAGGACGGTGCAGGCTCCGCATTGGCCGTGGTCACATCCTTTTTTGCTGCCGGTGAGATCGAGGTATTCACGGAGCGCATCGAGGAGGGTGGTGCGGGTGTCGAGGGTGAGCGGCTCTGATTTTCCGTTGACTTTGAGGGTCACGGAGATCGTCTGGGGAGCGCTGGTTGCGGCGGCCTGGGTCGCTTCGGCGGCGGCTATGCGGGGAATGCCGGTGGCTACTCCTGCGCTGAGGATGCCAGCGGCTTTGACGAAGGTGCGGCGGGAGATTTCGCCGTCGGAAGAGGTATCGGCTGATTCTGTTTCGAGAAGCTCCTCCTCTTCGGGAGGGGAGCATGGAGAATTACTCATAGACTTTGCCTCACGTGCGGTTAGTCGTGCGGAAGTGATCGGTCACAGGGATAGTCTGATGGCATAGACGAAGCAAATTCTAAAATAGATGCTTTAGCTGGAACTGACGCTGAACAAAAAGGTGGAACTGAGAGCATCGAATAAGGTCAAAAAAATCTCTTCGCTAAGAATGTATCGCAAAGTGGTTAGACCTGTCTGTATCCGAGCATGAATGCCGTGAAATCTTGATTTACGGGCATAAATGCCGTAGAATGAATACTGCGTAAATTTTTCTGAAACCGCTGTACGGAGTGCGGGAGATCATTTAGAAGAGGTAGAGAACAGATATGGCAAAGCGTCGTGGAAATCCGAACTGGGGCAAGCCTGAGCCGATAGGGCCAGTGGTGCCGACGGTGACATCGTTCGAACAGGTTGTGAAGGAATTCAAATTGACGCCCGACCAGTACATCCGGTCGACGCGGCTGCGCGAGTGGGCCCGGCGGAACAAGAATTCGAAGTATATTCCCGAGGCGCTGCTGGAAGCCTGGGGATTTGAGATTGAGTCGACCCTGTAAGCAAGTCGTCTGAAACAATGAACGCCGCCTGAAAATGGCGGCGTTTCTTTTTGCGTCGAACGTATGATGGTTTGAGTCGAAAGAGTTGCAGGTGGAGGGTAGCCGATGTTTGCCGATGTTGCCGAGGCGGTCGCAGAGATACGGGCTGGGCGGATGGTGGTCGTCGTCGACGACGAGGACCGCGAGAATGAGGGTGACCTCACCCTGGCGGCGGAGTTTGTCACGCCCGAGGCCATCAATTTTATGGCGCGGTTTGGGCGAGGGCTTATCTGTCTTACGCTGACGGAAGAGCGGGCGGATTATCTGCGGCTGGGGCCGATGACGCAGGAGAACACTTCGCGGTTTGGAACGGCGTTTACAGAGAGCATTGAGGCACGTGAAGGCGTGACGACGGGCATTTCGGCGGCAGACCGTGCGCATACGATTCGGGTGGCGATCGATCCTGGCTCGACGGCGCAGGATCTGGCTCGGCCTGGACATGTGTTTCCGTTGCGGGCGCGGAAGGGCGGCGTTCTAGTGCGGGCAGGGCAGACGGAGGCTTCGGTTGATCTGGCGCGGATGGCGGGACTGATTTCTGCTGGGGTGATCTGCGAGATCATGAATGAAGACGGGACGATGGCGCGGGTTCCCGACCTGGTGAAGTTTTGCGAAGAGCATAAGTTGAAGATGGTGACGGTGGCCGATTTAATCCGTTACCGGTTGCAGAATGAACGGTATATCCATCGGGTGGCGGAGTCGCTGATGCCTACGGCTCATGGGGAGTTTCGCATGATTGCCTATGAGAGCGAGGTCGAGGGTGGTGAGTCGCATGTGGCGCTGGTGTTTGGCGACGTGACCGGCGATGAGCCGGTAACGGTGCGCGTGCATACGCATTGCCTTGCTGGAGATGTGTTTTCGACGACGCTTTGCGATTGCCGGGCCGTGGTAGAGAACTCGCTGCGCATGATTGCCGAGGCTGGGCGGGGAGCGTTGGTGTATCTGCACAATGGAACGAAAGGGTTTGGGATCGATCGTGGAATGACGCCGAACCGGGTGGCGTTCCACCGCGAGCATCGGTCTCGGGAGCGAAGTGAGGACCGGACACAGCGAACGCTGCGGCAGGTTGGTTTGGGTGGCCAGATTCTTTCGGATCTGGGGATTCATAAGATCCGGCTGCTGACCAACACGCCTACCCATGTGCCTGCTTTGCAGGGATTTGGGATCGAGATTGTCGAGCAGGTTCCGGTGCCTACCCGGGTCGGGGTTTAGCGTTTTCTTTTTTGAGGCAGATTGGATTATTGGACGGTCAGGTTGAGGGTGACGGTTTGGGTGATGCGGGTTCCCGTCGTCGCGGTGGCAGTGACCTGATATTGATAGGTGCCGGGAGGCGTCCGGAGGGTTTGATCGGGTGGGGTGAGGCTGCCTCCGCTGCCGCATCCGTTGAGGGTGAGCAGGGTCGCTGCGGCCAGGAGGATTGCGCTGAAGAGGCTTCGGTAGCGTAGATATGAGCGGGTTTTCCGTAAGAAGAACAGGGCTGTGGGCAACAGGCAAAGGAATATGCCGTTGAAGTGGCGTGCGTTTTGAGCGGTGGCGCTGGCGGAGGTGACAGTGTTGATCGTAGTGGCAGCGTCTTGTGCCGTGCCGCTGAGGGTAATGCTGGAGGGGAGCAAAGAGCAGGTCGCGTACTGGCCGGGCTTGATCGGGGTGCAGTTCAGAACGACAGTTCCGCTGAAGTTGTTCTGGGGCGTGAGCGTGAGCGGATAGGAGGCTGGGTCTCCGCTTTTGACGGTGGCACTGGCTGTCGCGCTGCCATTGGCGGTCAGGGTAAAGGTCTCGTTGGGAACGCCGGTGCCGGTGAGGGGCAGGACCGTTGTGGAATTGGAATCGGCGTTGGTGAGGGTAAGAGTTCCAGTGCGTGGGCCGAGGATGGTCGGAGTGAAGGTGATGGTGACGGTGCAGGATGCTCCGGGAGTGAGGGTGGTGACGGAGCAGGGTACGGTGATGGCGTAGTCACTTGTGATCGCGAGCCTGAGATTGGTGACGGAGGCGGTGCCGGTGTTGCTGAGGGTGAGCGAGAGGTTTGCCGGAGACCCTACGGCGAGGCTGCCGAAGTCGAGGCTGGTGGGGCTGGCCTGAAGATGGGATTGTGAGCCGACGCCTGTGAGGGGAACGGTGAGTGGAAGCGTGGAGAGGGAGCTGGCTACGTGGATTACGCCGGTGCGCGTGCCCGACGCGGTCGGGGTAAAGACGGCCTGAATGGTGCAGCTTGTGGATGCGGCGAGTGTGCCACCGGGAGCGGGGCAGGTTCCGCTGGTGGTGTTGTAGTCACCAGTTGCAGTGATGCCGTTGAAGATGGCGGAGGTGTGGCCGCTATTGGTTATCTGAGTGGAGAGGCGCGAGGTGTCGCCTACGAGAACGGTGCCGAAGTCGAGCGAGGCGGGAGAGAAGTTGAGGGTGGATGGCTCCGCTGTGCCGAGGAGACTGATGAAGTCGAGCGCGGTGCTCGAATCGGAGCTGATTTCGAGCGCGCTGATGCGAGAGCCGGCAAGTTGCGGGGTGAAGGTTACGGTGAGAGTGCAACTGGCTCCGGGAACAAGGACGGCACAGGGATTGGCGACGGTGAAGTCGGGTGTCGTTTGAAGCGCGGTGATGTGGATGGTTTTGGTGCCGGTGTTATTCAGGGTGACTGTCTGAGGTGGGGAGATGTTGCCGACGGCGGTTGCGGCGAAGGTGAGCGAGCTTTGTGAGGCGGTGAAGGAGACGAGCGGTGCAATGTTGTTGGGAGCAGAGACGAGGATGGGCGCAGCGGTTCCGGTGAGGTCGATGAGGTCGGGGCTGGTGAGGGCGTCGCTTTCGATGACGAGGGAGCCGGTGTCCGTGTTGGATGCGGGTGAGATGGTTCCTGTGACGGCTTGATTGAGTGGTGAGTAGGTGATAGTGACGGTGCAGGTTTGGCTGGGGTCGAGTGTGGTGCCGCAGGTGGTGGAGGTGAGGAAGGGCCATTCGCTGGTGACGCGGCGGATGGTGATGGGAGAGGTATTCGGGTTGGTGAGGGTGAGGGTTTGGCTGAGGGACTGGCCGGAGGCGACCTGACCGAAGTTGAGCAGGTTGCCATCGCCTCCGGTGGGGGTGAGGTTGCCCGTGATGCCGAGAGTGCCTGAGCCCAAACCGTAGCCTTCGACGTAGCCGAGGCTGTTGAGGGTGGCGCTGCCGTCGGTTGGGGTAGCCTGGGCGAAGAGGGTTCCAGTGATGTCTCCGTTGGTGAGCGGGAGGAAGGTAACGGAGAAGTTGCAGCCTGCGTTGGGAGATAGTGCGACGCAGGGCGGACTGGCCAGAACAAATTGGCGAGGTACTGCGAGTGCGAGGGTGAGGGACTTGGCGGTGAGGTTGTTGATGGTGAACTGGCGGGTGAGGCCGGGGCTGCTGGTGGTCTGCGGGCCGAAGTTGGCTTCGGCAGGGATGATCTGGAGGCCGGAGTCTTCGGTGGTATATGCGCCGGTGAGAGGGATGGTGTAGGTTGTGGTTCCGGTGGCTGAACTGGTGACGGGGATGGAGAGGGTGTCTGCCGCGTTGGCGGTTCCAGGGGTGTAGGTGATGGCGATGCTGCAGGTGGCTCCGGGGTTGAGTGGGGCGCAGGTGGTGATGGCAGTGAAGCTGGAGGTATTTGTTGTTGGGGTGTTGATCTGGAGGGTGGCGGTTCCAGTGTTTTTGAGGGAGATCGTTTGTTGCGTCGATGTGCTGCCTGAAATGTTGTTGAAGGTGAGGGATGTCGGAGTGAGGGAGAGACCGGGGTCGGGTGCTCCGTAGCCGATGAGCGATGCGGTGAGGGGGTTGGCACTGGTGGAGATGATGAGGGTTCCGGTTTCCGGGCCGATGATGGTAGGCGTGAAGGCGACTTGAATGAAGCAGGAGGCAGTGGGGTTGAGCGTGCCGCTGCAGGGTGCGCCTCCGGTGGCGGCGCTGCTGATGTTGAAGTCTCCAGTGGTGGTGGGTGGAGTGAACTGGACGCCTAGCCAGCAGTTGGTGCAGGGGCCGTTTGCCGTGGCGGTGAAGGCCGAGGTGGGGGGCTGGCCATGACCGTAGCCGATGTCTTCGACGAGGATGGCCTTGAAGGCAGGGCTGGAGGTGGCGGCGACAAAAGTGCTGAAGGGTTGCGCGATCTTGTACCACTGGGTTACGGGCTGGCCGGTGATGACGTTGCCGAAGTCGAGGGTGCCGTTGTTGGTGGCGAGGATGGGGGTTGCGGTTCCGCTGAGGGCGACGTAGGCGGGAGTGGTTGCAGAGCCAGCGGTGACGGAGAGGAGGCCCTGGCGGGTTCCGGGTTGTGATGGAGCGAAGGTGATGACTACGGTACAGGTGGAGGCGACGGGGAGGCTTGCTCCGCAGCTTGTGGCGTCGGTGAAGTCTCCGTTGAGGGAGAGGGCGAGTGGGATGGATTGGGTGCCGGTGTTGCCTATGGTGACGGTCTGCGGAGCGCTGGAGGTTTCGGTGACGGGGATGGCGTTGGGGAAGTTGAGTGCAGAGGGCGAGACGGTGAGGTTGGGGTTGACGGTGGCTCCGCCGGCTCCGGGGGGCGGGAGGGTTTTGCCGGTGACGAGGACGGTGAGGCCTTCGTCGAGGGAGAGAGTGATGGAGTCGTTGGAGGGAGATCTCGGGGAGAGATAGGTGAGTTGGAGTTGGCAGACGGTGTGGGGGAGGAGTTGGGTGGGGCAGCGGTCGGTGAGTGTGAAGGGGGATGTGCCGGGGAGAGTTATGGTGGAGTGCGAGATTGCGGCTGCGGAGTTGTTGGAGAGGTAGAGGTAGCGCGGAAGGCGGAGGCCTCCGGTGTATTGGGTGCCGAAGTCGATCTCGGTGGCGGAGGTGTTGAGGGATGCGGCCTGGGTGTATCCGGTGAGGAGGATGCTGCCGGGGCCGATGGCCCAGTTGGATTGGAGGGGACCGTCGTTGGTGGGGTCGTTGGAGGCGGTGAAGGCGAGGGTGATGTGGCAGGTTCCGCCGGGGGCGAGGAGTTTGGTGGTGGGGGGACCGGAGGTAGTGCAGTCGCTCGATTGCTCGGTGAACTGGGTGCCTGTGGCGGCGGAGGCGAAGGTCTGGCTTTGCTGGCTGAGGTTGGTGATGGTGATCGTGCGTTGGGCGGCGGGACTGGAGGCGGTCTGGATGCCGAAGTCCAGTTCTTTGGGAGAGAAGACGATGGCGTTTGGTGTGGCGGTGGATGCGGGAAGGGTTACGGTTTGGGTGGTGGCGTTGGTGGCTTGTGCTGTGAGGCTGCCGGGCCCTGGGCCGCTGAGGGCTATGCTACATGTTGCTCCGGGATTGAGCGTGGTGGGGCAGTTGGTGGCCAGAGTAAATCCGGTGGCGATGAGTTGCAGGTTGGTAGCGACGGCGGAGCCGAGGTTGCGGAGGGTGATGTTGGGGGAGTCGTCGATGGAGAGGGCCAGGCTGGGTGCTGCTGTCGCTGGGTTTACTTTGGCGAGGTAGGCGGCTGAGCCGGCGCAGAGGCTTCCGGTGCAGGAGCCGGGGGCGAGGACGGCGTTGCGCAGGGTGGAAGGCAGAGCGACGGTGGGGGAGTTATAGAGCGGGAGGTCGTAGGTCTGGGTGGGAAGAAGGCTGGAACTGGCGGTGGGGGTTACAGCTCCGGCGAAAATAGGCTGACCGGGTTGGGCGGTGGCGTCTATGGTGAGTGAGGTGAGGGCGACGGGAACGCTGGCGTAGGCAGGGTTTGCGGAGGGCAGGCCGCCGAAGCGGAGGGCCTGGTCGATTGTGTTTTGGGCAGTGATGCGGAGGGCGAAGCTGTTGCCTATGGTGGAGAGGGTTGGCACGGGGAGGAGTGGGATGGTAAGTGTTCCCGTGGCCCATACGTTGCCGGATGGAGCGGGGGCGATGAAAGATTGTGTGCCGGGGGCGAGGAGAATTGAGGAGAGGACGGTGTTGCCGTCCAGCGGGATGCGAAGGAGGGTCTGGTAGGAGGTCGCGACTAGTGGTGTGGCTACGGTGGCGATGGGGAATTTGCCGAGGGCGATGGTGCCGGAAAGAAGCAGGTTTTGGGCGGTGGGGTCGAGCGCCAGGGAGGTGATGCCTGAGCCGGGGATGTAGGTGGAGAAGAGGATTCCGTCTCCTGTGGGGGTGAGCTTGGTGAGGAAGCCGGAGGTGGGGGCCAGGATTTCTGGGACGAGTGCGTTGAGCGTGGGGTAGCCGGTGGAGGTGGTGTATCCGGCGATGTAGGCGTTGTCTGAGGCGTCGGCGGCAATGGCGGTGGGAGCGGTGTTGCCGTTGGCTCCGCTAAGGTAGGTGGCGTAGAGCAGCGTGGTCCCGGTGGCGTTGAATTTTTCGGCGAAGCCGTTTTGGGTGGTGAGGGTGGCAGGAGTGGAGATGAAGGCGGAGGGAGTGACGGGGAGGGTTGCGGTGAAGATGCTGCCGGTGATGAGGACGGCGTCGGATGTGGCTGCAATGGAGGTGGCAGCCGTGCGTCCGCTGCCGGTGTAGGTGACGAAGAGAGGATTTAAGTTCGCGTCGAATTTGGCGATGAAGGAGTTGGTGGAGGTGTCGGCTCGGCTGGGAAAGGCGGCCCCGGAGGTTGCGGTGAGGGAGTTGGAGGTGGTGGTTCCGGTGATGTAGATGTTGCCGGAAGGGTCGAGCGCCATGGCCATGCCGATGTCGCCTGCGGCTCCTAGTTGGGCTTGGGTGAGCACGGTGGTGGCAGAAGCATCGGTTTTGAGGAGACGAATGCCGTCTTTCTGGTCGAGCAGGAGATAGAGATCGCCGTTGGGAGCGGATTGGACGGCGTTGAACTGACCCTGATTCGCGACGGCGCGCAGGCCGGTGAAGATTAGTTGCTGGGCTTGCTGGGCGGAGAGGGTTGCGGGGATGAGGATGCAGATGGCAGAAAGAATGAACCGGAGAGAGAACCGTATTTTCATCATGGTCATTTGGCTGCGGTGTTTCGCTGGTTGCAGCCTGCCCTTAATATCCATGGGTTGCGCGGAAGGTGAGATTTTTTTGTATCGATTTGGGAATGGGTGAATATTACCGCGTTGCGAGTCCGGCCGATAGGTGAAAAAGGAAATCGAGGCCCCGCTGCTGCATCTCCTGCTCAAAGGCGGCGTGATTGAGATACTGAATGGCCTGCATTCCGGCGGCTTGGGCAGCTTCGATGTTTTCCTGCCTGTCATCGATGAAGAGAATGTTGGCCGGGGCAGTGGCGAGGCCCTCAGCGGCGCAGTGGTAGATGGCGGCTTCAGGCTTGGCCAGCTTCAGGGTGTGGGACCAGGTGCAGTGGTCGAAGCCGCTGATCCAGTCGAACTTTGCGATGAGTCCGTCGGCCATGGCGTCGCCGATGTTGGAGAGGATGCCGGTGCGGATGCCGGCGCGCTGCAGGCGCTGTGCCCACTCAACCATAGGAAGGTTGAGGCGGGACCAGAGTTCTGTGTCGGCGGCAATCAGGGCAGCGATCTGGGCTGAGGTGAAGCTGGTTTGGGAACCGGCGGCGACACTTTGCCAGTAGGTTTGGCCGGTGAGGATGCCACGGTCGTAGGCGTGGCGGTGGGCCCAGTATTCGCGATCGAGGTCGGCGTCGCTGAGGCCGCTGATTGCGAGGATCTGTTGCCAGACGGCCGGGTCGGCGGGCAGAGAGAGCACCTGACCGAAGTCGAAGAGGACTGCTTTGATTGAGTTCATAGGTTGAGTGGTTATTGTAGGGGATGAATACTAAGCGATTAGCATAGTTGGGTGAGCTTTCGGTTTTCTTTGCGTACGGGATGGGATGTCGGAGAGAGCGGCTTTGCGGCTGCTATCCGGGAGGCCCGGACGTCAGGTCGCAGACTGTATGACCTAACTATTTCAAATCCAACTGTTTGCGGGTTTGAATATGATATTGCGGCTGTTTTGACTCCGCTAAATACTTCAAGGGCTATGGTTTATGATCCCGACCCACAGGGAATGCGATCGGCGCGGGAGATCGTGGCGGGGTATTACCGCGGACATGGGGCCGTGGTTGATCCTAATGCGTTGGTGCTGACTACGAGTACAAGCGAGGGGTATGGATATCTGTTTCGACTGCTCTGCGATGCGGGCGATGAGGCTCTGGTGGCGCAGCCCAGCTATCCGCTGTTTGATTTTCTGGCTGATCTTGAGGATGTGAAGTTGCGGCCTTATCCGCTGTTTTATGACTATGGATGGTGGATTGATTTTGCGGAACTGGAGCGGCGGATTGGGCCACGGACGCGGGCGATTGTGGTGGTGCATCCGAATAACCCGACGGGACATGGGACGAAGGTAGCGGAGCGACAGAGGTTGCAGGAGATTTGTGTCCGAAATGGGCTGGCCTTGATTGTGGATGAGGTCTTTCTGGACTATTCGCTGGCGCGGGCTGACTCGGAGGAGCTAGTCAGCTTTGCAGTGGGGCCGCACCCGGTTTTGACTTTTGTGTTGAGTGGGATGAGCAAAATTGCCGGGCTTCCTCAGATGAAGGCAGCGTGGATTGCCGGGTTTGGACCAGAGGTGATTCGGCAGGAGGCGATGGGACGGCTGGAGGTGATTGCAGACACTTTTCTGTCGATGAATGCTCCGGTCCAGTTGGCCTTGCCGTCGTGGCTGGAGGGACGGAAGGGAATTCAGGAGCAGATCCGGGAACGGGTGAGGGTGAACCTGGCCTGCGCCGAGGGGAGTGGGGTGGAGGTGTTTCGGATGGAGGCTGGATGGAGCGCGATTCTTCGGCTGCCGAGGGTGAAGGAGTGTGAGGATGTGGCTGAGGAGTTGTTGAAGGAGCATGGGGTGGTGGTTCATCCGGGGACGTTTTACGGGATCGCGGACGAAGGACGGATCGTAGTGAGTTTGATTGGCCCGAGGAATGAGTTTGCTGTGGGGATGGAGAGGATTGCGACCTTCTCAAAGGGAATCAAATAAGTAAATAGTTCATGGGGTGCCTATCATGTACCAAATTAGGTATGCGCGGCTAACTCATTCATTATTGAAGAAATGGGTTCGATTCTCTTTCGACTCCAATGGAGGTCTTTGGGCCGTGGCCGGGTATGACGGTGACCTCGTCGGGGAGGGTGAGGAGGGAGTCATGGATGGATTGGATGAGCTTCCGGGTGTTGCCTCCGGGGAGGTCGGTGCGGCCTACAGAGCCAGCGAAGAGGGTGTCCCCGGCGAGGAGCAGGGTTTGCTGGGAGAGATAGAGGCAGACGCTGCCCTCGGTGTGGCCGGGGGTGTGGAGGATGGAGCCAGTTAGTCCGGCGATGGAGATGACCTGGCCGTCTTCGAGGTTGGCGTCGGGAGGGGCAACTTCTGGAGTGGGAATGCCGAGCCATCCTGCCTGAATGTCCATCATTTTGACCAGAGGCAGATCGTTCTGGTTGTATAGAATGGGCGCTCCGGTGAGGCGCTTGAGGTGCTGGGCTCCGGCGATGTGGTCGATATGGGCGTGGGTGACGATAATCTGTTTGACGGTGAGCTGATGCTGCTCGAGGGTGCTGACGATGCGGGAGATGTCGTCGCCGGGGTCGACTACGATGACCTCGCGAGAGGCTTCGTCGCCGAGGATGGAGCAGTTGCACTGGAGAGGACCGACGATAAGGATTTCGTGGATCATGGGTTAAAGACTAAAGGCTTAACACGGATTTACACCGATGAGGCGGATTAAAAACAGACAACAAGCGAAATACAGGGGTCTCTCTACTCCGCAGCGGATGGTGAAACTGTCCACTGCTTCGGTCGAGATGACGATGCTTGGAGGGTGAGATGAGGGACTGGGATAAATGTCAGAAGAGCAACAGCATGAAAAAAGCGCAAGCCGCTGGGCCTGCGCCTTTGATCCTAAAAGGGGAGCTTACTTCTTGGGTGTAGTCTGGGTTGCGGGATGGCCTGCGCCGGAAAGGACGGAGTGGTCTCCGCTGCTGCGGGAGAGCATGACCGTAAGGGTAATGGAGGTGACCATGAAGATGACTGCGGACCAGGAGGTGAGCTTGGTGAGGAGGGTGGTTGCGCCACGGGGACCAAAGGCCGTCTGCGAACCCTGGCCGCCGAAGGCTCCGGCGAGATCAGCAGAGCTTCCCTGTTGCAGGAGAATGATGCCGACGAGGAAGAACGAGACGATGATGTGAATGACAAGGACGAAATAGAGCATGGGAGTAGCTTTACGACCTTCTTAAGCCAGAATGTTTGGATTGGTGCGGAGGAGGGGACTTGAACCCCTATGCCTTGCGGCGCTAGCACCTCAAGCTAGTGCGTCTGCCAATTTCGCCACCTCCGCATTGTTCTCTTACGCTTGAAAGCGAGAGGTGCGGTGAGCAATCCGAAGCCTAGTATAACATCCCGTTTGAGTTGAGCGGGTGGAGGAAATGCACAAGATCAGGTGCATGATTTTTGGGACGGTCTACTCTTTCCGGGCCTCGGTTTCTGCCTTTAGGACTATGAATGAGTACGTTTTCTGTAGATGTCAGGCCGCACGCCGAACCCCATGTCTCAGAAGCGGGACATGGGGTTCGGCGCTATGGGAGGACAGCGAATGGGCTCGTCTTGTCGTGCTGCTCACTGAGAAATGCGGGACGCGGCGCATTGGATGAAAAGTCCAGTTCCCAGATGGGTGACTGCAACTCTGGCATGGGCTTTGCCTGAAAGAGTTTTTTGCACTGTCCGGCCGTCCACCGCGCCCATTTCTTTGACTTCTTTTTGCGCGCGCTGTCAGTGGAGATTCCAGTGCCCGCGTACATCTGCCGGTAGAGCTTCGACAGGAACATGAAAGCGATTCGCGCCCGCAGAGTGGGTGTACAGGCTGACCGTTGCCAGATGGCGCTCCAGTTGTAAAACCGGTCCCAGACTCTTTGTGTTCGTTCTCGAATTTCATCCGAACTCATCGACGGATGCGGCGTGAACATCTTTGGACGCACGGCGATTGGAATCAGCCAGTAGCGTGTTATGGGCACATCGCCTACCAGCGTGGGATGCTCCGCCTGCTCCTTCTCCCAGCGGATGAAATCCACGGTTCCAGGGAATGGCGTCATCATGACGAATTGAGCGAAGGTCACGCCGGCGTTCAGAGCCATCTCCACGGTCGCGTCGAAGGTTGCCGGTTTGTCGGTTGGCAAGCCGAAGATGAACGACCCAAGCACATGTACGCCGTGCTGCTTGAACGTCTGCAATTGTTTTGCGAGCGCCTCGCCCGAGTAGTTGAAATCCTTGAAGACGGCCTTGAGGCCCTCCGGCGTTACGGCTTCGACGCCAACTAAAGCGCCTTTGATGTTGGCCTTGCGCATGGCGTCGAGATATTCGCCGTCCTCGCCTGCCTCCATCGTGATCTGGGTGAAGAACACCATGTCCTTTGGCAGCTTCGCCAACTCTTCCATCAGGCGGAAGCGCTCTGCCCGAATACTTGTCAGTTCTTCAAGTCTGGCGATGTTATTCTGCTCCCGCGCTAACCGCAGATCGGTCAAGGTGACAGGATAGAAGTTGTCATCGGCGAGAGCGATGAAGCGAAAGCCGATGCGCCGCAGAGCGACGATCTCGTCGATCACTTTTTGAAACTGCCTCTGTCGGGGTTTCTGACCGTCGGTGCGCCAGACGCTGCAGAAGGAGCAGTGCTTGGGGCATCCGCGAGTGGTTTGGACTGACGCCCACATGTATTTATCGCGCGGTATAAGATCCCATCGCGCGGGAAGAAACTCGCTGCCTTCGAGACGACCCCCCTCATAGATCGTGCCTGGCGTGCCTGCGAGGCAATCGGTGACGACTTTGCTCCAAACGAGGTCGCCGTCGCCCTTCACGACACAGTGCGCCTGACCGCGTTCAAAGGACTCTTCGGGAAAGAGTGTTGCGTGGATGCCGCCGTAGATGACCCAGGCGCCACGTTCCCGCGCCATGCGCCCGACCTCGTATCCGCGCAGGGCGTTGCCGGTGTGCACGCTGATGCCGACGATGTCGCCGGGGGAGATGGTCTCCGGCACAATCTGCTCAAGAGATTCATCTACAAGGATGGGATCTCCGGCTGTGCGTGGGGTTGCGGCTGCCAGAACAAAGAGCCATCGCGGCGTGATAACCGCCGTTCCAAAAGAATTGTCGCTGGGATTAATGAGATGAACGCTAATTGGTAGAGCCTTTCCTCGTTCGAGTACTGTGGCTTCCCGATCAGTTCGCGCAGACCAGGCCGCATTGGTTATTGTGCTTCCGGTTCGCCAGGGCGGCACGGCTCTCTTTGATCGTTGACGACGGTTCTGCGGGGAACAACCCCTGCGAACGCCCTATCCCGAATAATACAGCTAAATGAGATGACTGTCTGGCACGGGTTGTTGCCAGCGTAAATGGGCAACGGGAACAACCTGTTCAAACTGGCCATGTCACAAACGATTCATGCTGCGTTGACCGAACTGCAACATTGGACAGCGATGCTGAAGGCTCACCGGCATTTGACTCGCACCGCAAGATAGCGGTGGCAGAGCAGAAACCATTTCGTTGGATAACCTTGGAGGCTTATTTGTCGACGCGCCGATTTGTTCTTTGCATGTTTCTTGTTTTGTGTACCGTGGTGTCTGCCAAGGCCGCAGATTCGGCAGGCATTAGCGGAAGAGTGATGGACACAACAGGCGCGCTGGTGGTGGGCGCGGATGTTACCGCGACAAACCTTCTTACCGGCGTTGCGACGCACACTGTAAGCGATGTCGACGGGGCCTATTCATTGAATGGATTGCCCGCCGGCCGATACAAACTCGTTGTATCCAAGGGCGGATTCAGTACCTTCCGCCAGGACAACCTGCAACTGGGCAACGGCCAGATCGTCACGACAACAGTGACGATGCAGATTACGACGGTGGGTTCGACCGTCAATGTCTACAGCGACCTGCCGGGCGCAACCGCGCAACCAACGCAGCAGGACGTTTTTGAGTCGAACCAGTCAATTCGCGTGCTTGACCGCAAACAGATGGATGCAGCAGGGCCTGTGGCTGGCGCGGCCCAGGTCGTCGCTTTGACACCGGGCGCGAATGTGACAGGTTACGGAAATACGGGAGCGACGAAGTACACCGTTGGTATTAACGGCGTGAGCCAAGGCTGGGGCGGCTACGGCGGTTATACCGGCGGCGGAGCACTGGCGATTACATTCGATGGCGTGCCAGTGGTCGATCCCGCGACTAACTTGTGGCAGTCGCCGACAATTCCTGAGACGTTCATGATTCAGAATACAAACGTGACGTATGGCCCTGGCGATCCGGCGAGTCGTTGGTATAACAATGTCGGCGGCATGATAGAGTTCACGCCAGTGCAGCCCACGTCGCGGCCCCATGCGGACATTTCGGCCACCTACGGGAGTTTCAATCAGAAGGATTTCGCAGCGAACCTGACGAGCGGCATCTATCACGGATGGTCTGGAGTGCTGGCGGCGGGCGTTGGGAGCGGGGACGATTTTCGGACCGCGCCGGATGGGTTTAAGAACCCTGCTAAAGACGTCGCCGTGTTCAGCAAGGGGATCAAGAATTATCAGGACAACACCTTTGAGGTTGGCGGCTACTACGCCCATGGGGCAGGGTATCGTTCGCAGGTGATTCCGATTGCAACAAATGCTCTGATTACGATCGATGGCCAGCCGGGCGGTAAAGTTTACAGCCAGAAGGATTCCGGCTATTACAGCACACTGCCGTATGCCAGCTATAACAAATACGACACGAATGAGATGGGTCTCGTCTATGGGCGAGAGCACATTCATCTCGATCCGACGACCAATCTTGAAAATCTGTCGTGGTACATGCACATCGCTCGGACACATTATCGCGTCAACGATGTGTTTCAGATTGGGCCGCAGGAACGGGAGTGGAACAATCCGCATACGGAGACGATAGGAGACAAACTCCTACTGACGAAGCGTATTCCTTTCAATACGGTCACGGTTGGAGGGTATTACCTTCATGCCCTGTATAACAGCCGTAACAATTTTTACAGCCCGGACTTTGGAGGCGCCAAGCGCATCGTGAACCTGGGCGGTAAGATTCGCTCGTCTTACTTCAGTCAGGATGATTTTGCGATTACTGTGCAAGACGAGATTCGGTTGAATTCTATCGTAAGCATCACGCCGGGTATCCGGTATGTTGGATTTACGACTGGATTTTCAACCGGGGCACAACAAGATTTCATACTTGCCCCAACAGTTGTGCTGAGCACCGCTTGCCGGTATATTGCCGGGACCGGATCTGCAGGAAACGCGAATAATCAGGGAGCCTGCCCGGATAACCGGCAAAATCGCAGCGGTGTCGAGCCGTCGGTGAATGCGACCGTTCGCGCACTGCCCTGGCTGTCGTTGTATGGCGGCTTTACTGAGGCGCTGCGCTCGCCACAGGTTGGGGGCGGCGGGGGTCTGTTCCAGAGCGTTGATCCGGCCAGCTATCATCTGTCCCGTCAGACGTACTACCAGGCGGGATTCAAGATCCATCAGGAGGGAACAGGCGCGTTGAACAGCATGTTGCTGGGCGCGGCCTACTATCATCAGAACTGGGCGAAGCAGGAACTGGATACCACGCTGTCAAATGGCGATACTGTCTCCGCCAACGGGACTTCGAGCTATCAAGGTTTCAATGCTTATTTCGACGACGATCCGATTGCGAAACTCCATGTCTTCGCCAACATGAACGTGGAGAGCGCGAAGTATACGGATTATGTGACGGTTCCGGCTGCGGGAACGGTGCCCGCGCTGAGCTTCAATGGGCTGCCGGTGCCTTATGTTCCTAACTCGACGGTGAATGCCGGCGCGTACTATGACTTCAAGCCCGAAGGCTTTGTCCGTATACAGCCGATGGCGTCGTTCCAGTATCTTGGATCGCAGCACATCTTCGACAATAACGCGCAGCCGCAACCTATCCCCAGTAGCCGGACGATGCCGGGATATGGAACGCTGAACCTTGGGCTCAAGGTGCCTGCAAGATTTCTGGAGTTCAACGTGAATGCGCTGAACGTATTGAACAGAAAGTACAGCATCTATCAGTACATTTCGTCCGGCGGCTACTTCGGAACGGCAGGCAACGGAACACCGGATCAGAGCAGCGGGTATTTGCTGGCTTATCCAGGGGCTCCAGTCTCCGTGTATGGTGGAGTTGTCGCTCACTTCTAAACTGAAGCAGAGAGTTTGAACACGCTCAAAATAGATCAGGGAACCCTTTGGCGGGTTCCCTGATTGTTTTGACTAAGGCAAAAGATTGTCTGCGCTCTGCGATTTCCGGCGATTATCTCTCTGACGGTGGGTTTAGAGTGGCGGACGTCTCCAATATGGCTGGTTTAGGTTTGCGTGGTTTTTTGAGGGGTGGAGCGGAGCTGGGGGGACGGTGTTTGCCATTTCCATTCCGTCTTTTGCCGGTAGCCTCAATGACGCTGCGCATCCAGTAGTTTCCTTCGGAATCTACCTCTACGCCGTGGACCTCGCGTTCGAAGCCGGGGAAGCGCTTGCCGAACTCTTCCATGGCGAGGATGAGACGGATGACGGGGCTGTCGGCTCCGCCGAAGCGCTCGCCGGGCATGCTCATGGGAATGCCGGGAGGGTAGGGAACGAGCATGACGGCGGCGATGCGGCCGGGCATGTCGGCGAAGCGGATCTTTTCGGTCTCGTTGCGCAGGAGCTTCTGATACGTCTGCGCGGGAGTGAGGACAGGATCGAAGTCTTCGTCACAGGCTTCGCCGACCAGACTGGCGAGACGGAGTTGCATCATGACGGAGTGCATCTCGTCGCTTAACTCTTTGAGCGTGACATTGCGATAGCGGTTGGGATATTTGGCGACGAGTTCGGGCAGAGCTTCTTCGAGAGGAGCTTCACTGTCGTAGAGGCGTTTGAACTCGAACAGGTTTTCGAGGAGGCTGCCCCATTTTCCCTTGGAGGTGCCGACGGAGAAGAGGACAAGGACGGTGTAGTCGCCAGTGCGGGCGATTTCGACGCGGCGGCTGTCAAGGAATTCGACGAGGATGGCCGCTGGGATGCCCCAGTCTGCTACCTTGCCCTGGGCGTTGACGCCGGGCATGAGGATGGTGACCTTGGTGGGGTCCAACATACAGTATTCGTCGGCGATATCGTCGCCCTGGAAGCCGTGCCAGTCTTCGCCGGGTTTGAGAGTCCAGCAGTGAGGGTTGGTCGCGAGAAGCTCGTCGGGAGCTTCTTCAAAGACGTGAGTGACGCCGGTGGCTGAGTCGGTGACCTGCTCGGGCTGGAAGAGACGGAAGAACCAGCCTCCACCGTCTTCGGCGGCGCGCAGGCGATGGGCTACGGAGGACATGGCTTTGCGGAAGGTGATGGCGTCCTGAATGGTCTCGTCCATGAGCGTGGGACCGGCGGGCTCGTCCATCATGGCGGCGGCTACGTCGAGGCTTGCGATGAGTGGATAGAACGGCGAGGTCGTGCCGTGCATCATGAAAGACTCGTTGAACTGGTCGAAGTCGAGCGGGGCGCGAGGGCTGAGCTTGATGTGGACCATGGAGCCCATGGAAAAGGCTGCCAGCATCTTGTGGGTGGATTGCACAGAGAAGAGCGTGGGGCGGTCGGGCATGTCGTCGGGAACACCCATGGCGAAGCGGCCACGGTAGATCTCATGGAATTTGGCGTAGGCGTACCAGGCCTCGTCGAAGTGGACACGGGGGACTGATTTGGAGAGTTCAGTAACGACGCGGTTGACGTCATAGCAGAGTCCATCATAGGTAGAGTTAGTGACGACGGCGTAGGTGGGATTCTGGTTGGTCACACCGGCGCAGAGGGGACTCTTGTCGATGAGGCCGCGAATAAATTCGGGGCTGAAACGCTTGATGGGGACGAGGCCGATCATGCCGTAACCGTTGCGCGTGGGCTTCATGTAGACGGGGCGAGCGCCGGTGACGGTGAGGGAGTGACAGATTGATTTATGACAGTTGGCGTCGGCGACGACGATGTCGTCCTGCGCGATGACGCCGTGGCCGATGATCTGGTTGGAGGTGGAGGAGCCGCCGAGGACGTAGAAGGTCCAGTCGGCTCCGAAGATGCGTGCGGCGTTGCGTTCGGATTCACCCGGAGGTCCGATGTGGTCCAGCCAGGAGCCGAGTTGCGACGTGGAGATGCCTAGATCGGAGCGCATGATATTCTCGCCGAAGAAGCGTTGGAACTCCATGCCAACAGGATGTTTGAGGAAGGCCACGCCGCCCATATGGCCGGGGGCGTCCCAGGAGTAGGCGCCCTGGTCGTTGTACTTTTTCAGCTCGCGGAAGTAGGGCGGGAGGAGCTGTTCGTGGTAACGCTCGACGGCGAAGTCGACGCGGTTGGCGATGAAGGCTGGGGTATCACCGAAGAGGTGGATGTACTCGTGGACCTGCTTGACGACTTCGAGCGGGAGCTCGCTGACGAGGGTTCGGTCTGCGATGAGGAAGATGGGAATCTTCTTGTTGCGGTGACGGACGGCACGGAGAATTTTGAGCGCGGCGCGTTCGTCGAACTGGTTGTCGCCTTCGAGGTCCCAGTCGAGCAGGATGGCACTGTGGGATGGATCCGAGGTGACGAGAGACAGACCGTCCTCCGGCGTCGAGGTGCGAACGACCTCGTAGCCCTCGTGCTTGATGGCATCTACTAAACGTTCCATGGCCCGATCGGAGACGGAATCGGTGCCACCTACTTCGCTTGCAATCAATAAAACCCAACGACCTTCGTTCATACACCTCTCACTTCTTGCTTCATCATGTTACAGGGAGTTTCCGGTGGATATTTATGAGAGGTAAATGTGGGGGAATTTGCTGGGAAAGAGACTGGCGGCTCAGGCGCAGGTGCAGTCGACGCAGCGGTGCTCGGCGCAGGTTCCGCAGGTGAGCGCAAGCTGCTTTTTCAGGGCCTGGCGAGCGCGATGGACGCGGACGGCAGCGTTACCGGGAGTGATTCCAGTGGATTTGGCGAAGGTTTCGAGGGAATATTCTCCAAGATCGACGCTGCGGATGATCTCGCTGTACTGGGGCTTCAGGGTGGAGAGGACGCTGACGATGCATTGGCAGACGATGTTGTGCATGGTCTCGTTCGGCTGGGTTTCAGTGATGAGGTCTTTGGCCCAGTGTTCGAGAGCGCGATCTTCTGCCGCTTGATGGCGGTAGTGATCGATAACCGCGTTGCGCAGGATGCGGTAGAACCAGGCTGCGGCAGACTCTTCCTTGTGCAGTGTAGAGGCCTTTTCCATGGCGCGGACGTAGGCGCTTTGCAGGATATCTTCCGCGGCGGATGGAGTAGCGACGCGGCCCTTCACGAACTGGAGAAACTTGCTCCGTTGAAGAATGAGGTCGTCGATGGCTTTGGTTTGCATTGAATCGAGTGATTTTCCTGGAGCCCGGCGTGGAGATTGTTTCTGCACGCCGGGCTCTAGTTAATTAATTAGATGAGGGACAAGGGCAGTTGGAACCGCAGGGACAATCTGCTCCACAGGGGCATATATAGAGGTTCATTTCGTTCTCCTTTGGTCGGCTTGATGTGTCCGACACTATAGCTGACGGATGAGCGCGCCGAACCTTACAGTTTTGGATCGAAAAGGTATCTCCGGTTTAGAAGTGGCGGGTGAGATCGGCGAAGTGGGCCAGTTCGAGGAGTTGGCGGCCTGCGGGGGGCTGGTCGATGTTTTCGCGCTCCAGCGCCCAGGTGAAGTCGTGCGGGATGAAGATGGCGTTGAGGCCGGCGGCGAAGGCTGGATTAATGTCGGATTTGGGGCTGTTGCCGATCATCCATGTGGTGCAGGCTTCGCAGGCGTGATGGGCGGATAGGCTGCGATAGGCTGCATGATGTTTTTCGGGAAGGACCTCGACGGCGCTGAAGTGAGGGGCGAGGCCGGAGCGGCGGAGCTTGTCGGTCTGCTCGGCGTGGTCTCCCTTGGTGACGAGAATGAGGCGATGACGGGTGGCGAGGTCGGCCAGGGTTTCATCTACGTGGGGCAGGAGTTCGATCTCCTGATCGGCGATGGACTGGGCGAAGCTGACGATGCGCTCGTGCTTTTCAGGCGTGATGGGACGATCAGTGAACTGCTCGAAGCAGGTGATGAGCGAGCGGCGAAAGCTGTGGAGTCCGTAGCCGTGGGCCGAGATGGTAGCGCGTTCGACGCTGTTGAGGCGCTCGCGGACCTGCTCGGCGTTGTAGATGCGATGGTCGAGGTAGGAGATGAAAGAGGCAATGGCCTGTTCGAAGTAGATGTTGTTCTCCCAGAGCGTGTCGTCTGCGTCGATGAGCAGGGTCTGGTTGGCTGGGTGACGAGCGGGTTGGCTTTTGCGAGACATTGGCGCTGATTATAAGGCTGATTTTGCGGCGCGGCTATACATGCGGCGCATGAGCTGACACTGCATCCTACCTAATGCAAATAAAATAGCTGAATGAGGAGCATATTGATGAAGCTCTTGAAATGTGTATTGGTTGGCGTGATATTGAGCTATGGCGCCATAGCTCAGACCCCGGATGCGGCCCAGACAAGTCCGCCGCATAATGAGGGTTTTCATAATACCTCGACGAATTATCAAAATCACGCTGTTTCCGTTGTTCAGCGGTTCACTTTCGACACGTTCAATCCTCACGACCTGATCGGGTATTACAACCTCTATAAGTTCAACACTCCGGGTTATAACTGGGGCAATGCGGGTGGATGGAGTGCGCAGCACGGTGTCTCAGAGAATGGATTTTTTAACACTCGCGGGATTGGGCAGATGTATGTTTCCAATTCAGTGAAGCATGCGACTGGTGACTTTGCGGTGCAGTATATCTATTCCTCTACCGATGGCGGAGCGACCGCTCAATCGGACGAGGGTTTTACGCTGGATACGCGCGAAGGAGGCGAGACAGATAAGTGGTTTCATGGGACGGCAGGCGGCGGCGCGGCGCCGGGAACAACGCTGTTGCCTGTTGGTTATGTGGCTGGTCCGCAATCGCAGGAGACGACCACGGATGGCGCTTTCATGCTGGATATCACCAAGGGAGCGATCTCCGGAGTTGTGACAGGATCAGAGACGCCGGTTGAAGGGACTTCTGTCCACGTCATGCCGGTCTCGGCCACGTTGCCACCGTCGACAGGCATTGGGATCGTGGATACTGTCATACCGCGGATCAGGGTCACGACTGTGCCGGAGACGATTACGCTGACTAATGTACGTCTTATTCGCGGCTCCTTTGTAACAGGTAAGGCATGTCTTGCAGGAGGATGGTATCCGGAGCAAGTCATCGTTACAAAAGTAGGTCCAGCCAGCAATGGTTTACAGGATGTTACTGTTATCCATAAAAACCCTAATGGAAAGGATGTGAATAATCCTACTTCTCTCTGGCAGGGCGGAGTTTGCGGTCAATATATGAGCCTGGACCGTAACCTGGCACGCGACGGATTTCGCACAAGTTATGAGATTGTTGGAGCTACGGATTCAAATCATCTTGCCTATGTGTGGAATGTCAAAGGCAGCACGAAGCAGAATGTGATCAGAGTATATGAGCCACCGGTCATTCTTAAGAACCTGTCGAGATCGAATGGCGTAGTTACCGCAACTTTCGCGCAGGGAAGCGCATCTTATCTTTTTAATCATGCTGCGTCCGTGGTGATTGCAGGAGCAAGCAATCCATCCTTCAATGGCACCGTCCATTTGCCGGTGTATGACGATGACGTGAATCATACGTTGAAATGGTCTCAGGCAGGGGCGGATGCCACCTCGTCTTCTGCCTCGATCGACCTTCCGGCTTCTTACTATGGCTTTCATCTCTATCCCGGAGCGGAGGTTTTAGGCCCCCAGGTTGCAGATGGCGTGCCATTAGAACCTAACTCAGTGGAATGGGCACCGGGCGATGTCATCGAGAATCCTCACAACCCCAGCTTCACCATGGGCGCGATATCGAGACATCTGGTTCAACATACGCTTAGCAATGGCACCAACTCTTCGGGAGAGCTTTGGGATTTCTTTGGTTCGGGCATAAGCGCAAATTACTACCCTTCGGTGTGGAGAAATTCGAATCCATGTTCGTTTTATATAGGTTGTGGGGGGACATTGGAGCCTATTCGATGGCATACCTACACTGGACCCTATAAGGAGCTCATCAACATAAGAAGTGCTCCTCTCAATCAGGGGGCATTGATTACAGTCGGATGCGACTTGAGGGGGTGCGATCATAAGTCGCCATATAACCTGTTTCAGTTACAAAATGGGGTCATGCAGTACGACCCTGCGAATGGAAATTTTACTGTGCCTCGTATGACGGCTGGCTCGTTTTACGGAGATATGGAGGGTAGAGTTACAACGACGCAAATAAATCTCCAGGATCCGACCAACCGAAGTCACATTCTTACGATAACGAATTCGAATGGCAGGATCGTGATAGGTTCGCAGAGTCAGGGGAACGAAGTTGTCAATGGAATGGGCCTTCCACAGAATCCTGCTGGCAGCACTTTGTCCGGGATAGCAACAGCAGTGCCAGGCCCAGCCAATGATGGCGGCAGCGTGTCGTGTGCCAGAGGATATACGTGCACGGCGAGCCGTGGACGGCTCACGGTGATTGCGAGCGCAGCCGCTGGAGTTGGAACGATCGCGAGCGTGAAGGCGACGCTGCCCAGCGGGATGATCTGCACTGCGACCCAGAATGGCGGGTCCAGTTTCTTAGGGATTGGAAGCGGGAAGGAGAGCGCAAACGGCTTCGACATTACAGCTAGTGTCGCTCCGCACGGAACTCTGACAATTGATTATGGTTGCCGGTGAAGGCTGTACAGATGACTGTTACGGAAGTTGCTCTACAACAGTGATATGGCTGTCTGCATTGCCTCTGCTGGTGATGAGAAGTTCTTTGTCACCGGGTCGCACGCTGATACCGGAGTATGGAGGCGGATGAATCGGGAGGGTGGCGAAAGACTGCACGGCCGGTGATGGAATGTGCTGGAAGTTTTTGCCGCTGACCCCTTCACTGTCAGCCGAACTGTAATCTCCTACTTCATCCCGTAATCCACGCGAGACGCTCTTGCTGAGTCAGTTCAAAAGGCAGCATGCACCCTGCAGTTGCTGATTCAAACGATCGCTCAAGGACAGCCATTACCGCCAAAGCCTTGATCGGCGGAACAGGGTTTGGAGCTTTGCCATACAGTGCGTCTCGTATGCCGCTGTAATACTTTGACTCATCGCCCGCCGGCGCTGGTATCTCCGTTCGTTGACCGGTCGTTCCATCAATCAGGATGCCAGGGTCCGGATCAACGCCAAAGCCGGCATCGCCGGGCTTCATGCCAGCAATCAACTGCTTTTCCTGAACGTCAGCACCATACTTAATCCAACTCCCGAGCGTTCCATGCAATGCCGAACGAGGGCCGCCGCCCGCGACAAGCAGGGAAGCATGAAGGATGACCCTCACGTTGGCATAGTTCAACTGCACATGCGCCCAATCATCCGTATGTCCTCCTTTGCGCAGCACAGCTAAGCTCGCGTTGATCGATTCTGGCAGACCAAATAGTTGGATTGCTTCATCGATCAGATGCGGCCCCAGGTCGAACCAGAGCCCCGCGCCCGGCCCAACATCCTCTCGCCACCGCTGCCGCACGTCGGGACGGAAACGATCGATGTGAGTTTCAAAATGCGTGACATCTCCAAGCACCTTGGAATCAAGAATTGCGTGTGCTGCAAGCGACTCGCTTTCCCAGCGCCTGTTGTGAAAAACTGAAAGCAGCCTCCCATAATCTTCGGCCATTTGTACCAGTGAGCGAGCCTCAGCCAGGGTCACAGTAAATGGCTTGTCAACGATTACGTGCTTTCGCGCGCTCAGCGCAGCAGCCGCGAGGGGAAAGTGGCATTCGTTAGGACTGGCAATCACTACCAGGTCAACATCTTTGTGAGTCGCGACGGCTTCCGGCTCCGCAAGAACAAGCGCCTCTGGAAGATCGACTAGCACCCCATCACGCTTGCTGGAACTCACATGAGTTAATTTCAAGCCTTCGACAGCCTGGATAAGCGGAGCATGAAAGGTTTTTCCGGCAAAACCATAGCCAATCAGTCCTACTCGGATCGGTTGTCCTAGTTCAGTCATCATCATGTACCAGAAGAATACGGTGTTGAGTCCCTGCGTGCAAAAGCCATGTCTAGGACATATGGCACTTGCACATTGTTGAATAAGACCGATACCATCGGTGTGCCGCCGAACTCGGCTGTTCAATATTCAATTTTTATTAGCGCACGCGGCCGGTCTCCTGAATCGCAGCCCGCTGGCTACCAGGAGCATCATGTCTGTCGAACGACGTACGCGAGTCCGATTCTTTCTCGCCTTCTGGCTTTTTGTCCTTAGTGGTGTTGCATTTCTCGATCGCACCAACATCTCCATTGCCGGTCTGCAGATCAGCATGGAATATGGCTTAGGCAACCAGAGATTGGGCTGGATCTTCAGCGCCTTCCTTATCGGGTATGCGGTTTTCCAAGTGCCTGCAGGTTGGCTTGCGGCGCGTTTTGGCCCACGCAAGGTACTTGCTTATGGCGTTATATGGTGGGCAGTCGCAACGGCGCTCACGGCGATTCTGCCTTCTAACCTCTCTCATGCCGTTCTTCTGCTGATTACGATCCGTTTCGGTCTAGGAGCCGGTGAATCCGTGATCTATCCTGCAGCGAATCAGTTCGTCGCACGCTGGGTTCCTATCGAAGAACGCGGTTTCATCAATGGACTCATCTTTGCCGGTGTCGGTGCAGGTAGCGGACTCACGCCTCCTTTGCTTACCTGGATCATTACCCAGCACGGATGGCGTGCTGCCTTCTGGTTCAGCGCCATCCTTGGTCTGATCGCGGGAGTTATCTGGTGGTACGCGTCACGAGATACCCCTGACGAACACCCCTGGATTTCGTCTTCTGAACTGCGCGAGATTCACGACGGAATCTCTCTTGCGCCTACTGCCGCTGCCCCGATTGACGAACCGGTACACCCCAAAATCTCCTGGCGCGCTATTTTCCATCGACGCGATCTGGCAGCGCTTATGGTCGGATATTTCAGTTTCGGTTACATCGCATGGATATTTTTCAGTTGGTTCTTCCTTTATATGGCGCAGGTTCGCGGCTTTGACCTCAAATCCAGTGCCCGCTATACCATGCTGCCGTTTCTTTCCATGACGGTCGGTAGTCTCGTCGGCGGAGTTCTAAGCGACCGTCTTACGCACAGATATGGCCTAAAGGTTGGACGTTGCACTCTGGCTGCCGTTGCATTGGCTATTACTGCTGTGTTCCTCGTGGTTGGATCGCAAGTACATAATCCGCAGCTTGCCGGATTTATCCTTGCCGGCGGCGCGGGCGCTTTGTACTTTTCGCAGAGCTCCTTCTGGTCTGTTTCTGCCGATATCGCGGGGGGCAGTTCGGGTGTTTTCTCCAGTATGGTTAACATGGGCGGACAGATTGGCGCGGCCATCACGGCTTCGCTTACTCCGTGGATCGCTCAGCGATTTGGCTGGACATCATCATTTTCCGTGGCTGCGGCACTTGCCATTATTGGCGCTCTGTGCTGGATGACTGTGCATCCGGAACGCCCACTCGATGCCTGACACACTTTGCTATCGCGCAAGCCCGATTGCAGACAATGGAAATATATGGTGCTCTAGTAATAGCAATATGATCACACCGCAGAGCCCGGAGAGAATGCCAGATGCAAAGGACACGAAGATCCATCTCTTCGTGTCCTTTGCATCTGGCGCTGGCGCGTTCCTATTTCTTTTCTTGAGTCTCATCTCTGCGACTGCCCAGTCCATCGCACAACCCTCTTCCTTGCGCCTCTCCGAGTATCAAAAGCAAAATTGGCAGGTTGAAGATGGACTAATCGATAACAACATCCGAATGATTGCACAGCAGCCTGACGGCGTTCTTTTGCTTGCTTCCGCTTCTGGTCTTGCAACCTTCGACGGTCAGCATTTTCAGAGCGTACCGGTTGAGGCTGGAGGTCTCACCGACAATGAAGCTGTGAGTGCCATTGTGCTTGGACATAACGACGATCTCTGGATTGGCACCGATGGACGCGGGGTCCTGCATCGTACGCCTACCGGCACCGCCAATATTAGTGAGCGGGCAGGGCGGTTCAACGAACGCATCCGCATGCTCCACCAGGATGCTCAGGGCGTCCTCTGGATTGCGACACAGAATGGCGTGGAACGACTTGTTGGCGACAAGCTTGAAATCATTTCTGTAGGAGGCATGATCTCGGGAGGAATTACCGCTCCCTTTGCAGAGGATGGCCGGGGAGGCATGTTTTTTATTACCTCATCCGGGCTCTTTCATTGGGAGAAGGGAATCGCCCGGCCTTTTCCGCTTCGCCTCTCTGCCGGTAATACTCCGATTGCCATTTATCGAGACCTCCAGCACCGTCTCTGGGTTGGGACGACGACGGGTGTAATTAAACTCGTCCCACGCAAGGGCAATTCGCCCAACACTCCCATCCAGTACGATCAGGTCTCCGAAGCCGACATTCATGACGCAGTCTCGGTCCTGCTCGGCGACCCCGCCGGCAACCTCTGGATTGGGACCCGTCACAGTGGACTCTGGCGCATCGGCTCCGATGGCCTGACACACTGGTCTACGGAGAGTGGACTTCCCGATGACTCGATACGCTCTCTCTTTGTAGACGACGAACAGAACTTGTGGGTTGGAATGCTGAGCGGCGGTCTCAGCCGGTGGCGCAAAGGAGCGCTTGCTCCCTTCAGCGATCCCCAGGGATTTGGTTCAGCTTATTCCGCAACTGCTTTTGCCGATAGCCATGGCGATCTCTGGCTTGGTACTTGGGGCAAGGGTCTTTTTCGTATCCATAATGGAGACCTAAAGCCAGCCAATCCTCCAGGAATGCCGATCCACGCGCCCATTCGCGCACTGGCGGAGGACAGTCTTGGTCATATCTGGATTGGCACCTGGTTCAATGGAATCTATCGCTATGATGGCAAATCTTTTCGCCACTTCCTGCTGGGAATCGAATCCCCCGGCGATGCGGTGAGCTCTATCCTGTCCGACGCTCGCGGTGGTCTCTGGATCGGAACTTACACCGGAGTCTTCTATTTTCCTTCCGGCGAGCCCGGCCCGAAACTTGGCTCTCACCTGCTCGAATCCAAACTCATCACCTGCCTCATCGAGGACCGCGACGGCTCTGTTCTTGTTGGCACCAGTTCCGGTCTTTACCGCATACGAGATGGCAAGGTTGCCGCCATCGCAGGGCTGCCTAATGCGCATGTTCTTTCGTTGACGCCGGACCGGATGGGATATGTCTGGGCTGGAACCAAAGCGGGCGGTCTTGCATGGGTACATCATGACCGTGCCACTGTGCTCCCCGCCAGCGGAGGCATATCCACATTGCTCGTCAACACTGCGGTGGAAGATAATGACGGCCATCTCTGGCTAGGCACGTCCCGCGGAATCGTAAAACTCTCGGTTTCAGAGATGCATGACATTATCAACGGCAAGCAATCTCAGCTTTCGGCCGTTGTTCTTGGCAGAGCGGACGGCATGCTCTCCAGTGAAGCTGGCGGTCCTTCCATGCCTTCTTCTACGCGCATGTCCGATGGCACGCTATGGTTTACCACAGCGAAAGGATTCGTTCGCACCACAGATGCCGCAGAGAAGGTAAACGCCAGTACGCCAACCGCCTCTATTACCGGCTGGACTCTTGCGAACGATCCCAACTTATCGAATGCCGTCAACGGCACTCATGTCGACCTTGAAGCTGACCAACCGGATATCGTCTTCTTCTTCAAGACAGGGGCCCTTACAAATCCCTCTCATATCGAGTTCCGCTACCGGCTCGTGGGCTATGACTCGGAGTGGACAAATACCCGCGCGCACTCCGCCGCCTACCGAAGGCTTCCAGCCGGCCGCTACCAATTTGAAGTGCAGGCCCGCAACAGCGGCGAGGATTGGCTCTCTCCTCCAGCAATACTTTCTGTCCGTCAGCAACCGCACCTTTATCAGACGTGGTACTTCTATTTGTTGCTGGCTCTTCCCCTCATCGCTCTGGCAGTGCGTTTCTTTCGCCGCCGTGTTGAACTCATGAAGGGGCGTATCGGCATCGTGATTGAAGAGCGCAACCGTATTGCAGCAGAGTGTCACGATACCCTCATGGCCGGTTTCGCCGCAATCTCCTGGCAGCTTGAGGCTACCGCGAAGCTCTTTCGCGATAGTGGTGCAGCCGCAACTCCCGCAGCCAAATCCTGCGAGCTTGCCCGTAGCATGGTCTCTCACTGTCAGGCCGAAGCGCGCCGAATTATATGGGACCTGCGTGACACAGACGAGGTCACCAACATCCTCTCTCAGGCGCTCTCCCGCGCGCTCTCGGCAAACCATATTCAGGGGGCCATCCAGACTACCCTCGATGTGGAAGGGGAAGAGGTGCAACTCGCTCCAGGATGCGTCCACCATCTTGTGTGTATCGGCCAGGAGGCTGTATCCAATGCCATCCGTCATGCGCAACCGACGCACATCGTTGTTCATCTCAAATATGAGAGCGATGCCCTTAGCCTTACCATTCGCGATGATGGATACGGTTTCCAGGCGTCCGATCGCTCCGCGGCACGGCGTGGGCATTTTGGAATTCCCGTGATGGAAGAGCGCGCACGCAAACTCGGTGGCACTCTTCGACTGCAGACCTATGCGGGCACAGGCACTGAGGTCACGGTCAAAGTGGCCTTTAATGCAATGCGGCAACCAGTAAATCCAGAGCATCACGTGATACGGTGGATTGGAATATGAAACAGATACGAGTTCTTCTCATCGAGGACCACTTCCTCGCCCGCATGGCCCTCCACTCGGTCCTCTCAGGCCACCCCCAGATTCAGATCATCGGCGAGGCAGGTGATGGTGAACTGGGTATCTCCATGTACCGCACACTGCGGCCAGATGTCGTCGTCCTCGATCTTCGTCTTCCACGAGTGAGTGGCTTCGATGTCATCAACCAGCTTCGCAAGGAATTTTCCTCCGTGCGCATCGTCGTCCTTTCCAACTACCAGGGCAGCGAAGATATCTATCGCGCTGTCCATAGCGGCGCCATGGCCTATCTCACCAAGGATGCCAGTGGAGAGGAACTGCTGAATGCCATCCAGAATGTTGATCGCGGTCTTCGCTATCTTCCGCACGTGGCCCTTGACCGGCTTGCCCAGCGTATGCCTGCGGTTGATCTCACTCCCCGTGAGACGGAAGTCCTTGCCTGCATTACCAAAGGACGAAGCAATCGTGAGATCGCTGAAGATCTCAATATCGCAGAAAAAACTGTGCGTATCCACGTCAGTTCTGTGCTCGATAAGATGGGTGCTCGCGATCGTACCCAGGCCACCATTTATGCCCTGCAGCGCGGTCTCGTCCATTTGGACTAGAGGCTCTAAGCTGATACCTATCAATGGATAGGCCATATTCCCTATATTTTACGCAGGCAACAGGCCGATGACATCTGCTTGGATTTCCTGTGAAATTGGGGCACTCAGAAAACAAGCCACAACGCGGCGCGAAATGGGAACGTGGACCTCTAGCGGGCCATGCGCGCATTATCCAATTTCATTCGTTCACTGCCTGGAACCTACAGGACTCAGAGGAAATTTATTCACATGAAGAAGGCTTTAATCTATTGTTTTGTGTTTTTGCTAAGCCCACTGTTTCTTCGGGGCCAGGTCGCAAATAATACATCTCTCGTCGGAACGGTAGTCGATCCAAGTGGCAGCGTTGTTTCTGGCGCACACGTTACAGGAGTCAACGAAGCAACCAAGGTAGCCTATACCGGCGACTCAAACGGGGAAGGCTACTACTCGATCCCCTTTGTCGCACCGGGCGTCTATGACATCACTGTTGAGCAACCCGGATTTCAGAAGACGGTCGCCACCGGTGTATCCGTTCAGATCAACGTGGCTGTTCGCACCGATATCAAACTAAACCTGGGTGGGACCTCCACTGAGGTCACAGTCTCGGCTGCAACTGCGGCACTTTCCACAGACGATGCTCTTCTCGGTGAGACCATCGGCACCTCCAAGGTCGAGAACTTGCCGATGAACGGACGGCATGCCATGGATCTTGCGGCCACTGCATCGAACATCATCATCGGGCCCAAGACCTCTTTTACCGGCAACCCTCCGGGAGCAAACTATATTGGCGCCGGTACTCGCGAAGTAACGAACTCGCTCACGCTCGATGGCATTACGATCATGAACAGCTTGATCTCGTCGTCGCCGGTAACGCCGAATCCAGACGCAATCGCCGCTGTCCAGACACAGAACGGCAACTATACCGCGCAGTATGGCGCCTACATGGGCGTCCATATCAACATGGACACCAAGTCCGGCACGAACAATCTTCATGGCACGGTTTACGACTACATTCAGAATGACTTCTTAAATGCAAATAGCTGGCTCTCTGCAAAAGGTACACGCACTCCAGAGCTCCGCTACAACCAGTTTGGTGGAGTCATCGACGGCCCAGTAGTGATTCCTTTCCTGTACAACGGTCGCGACAAGACATTCTTCATGGGTTCTTATGAAGGCCTCCGTCAGGTCGCTCAGTCGCAGAGCACGACGACGTTGCCTACTGTCGCTATGCGGACTGGAAATTTCTCAGCATTGGGGGCGCAACTTATCAATCCTGCGAATGGAACTCCGTATGCCAACAACCAGATCACGAATATCTCTCCAATCGCGCAAAAGTTGTTGCAGTACTATCCATTACCCAATCAGCCCGGAACAGTCAACAACTTCAATGGAACTGTACCGACGAACATCAATCAGGATCAAACCCTGGACCGAGTCGATCACAATATTGGGGACAAGATTCGCCTGTTCGCCCGATATGACTGGCAGAAGCTAACTTACGTAGCCGGTTCTGTTGTCCCGACCTCCAACAGCTACTCGCCTACCACCACCTCGAACGGCGCGTTCGGGTACACCCACATCCTCACGCCGAATCTCATCAATGATTTTCGCTTCGGCTATAACAAGCTTTCGACCAATCTCCTGAACTATTTTGCACAGAACAACATTCAGGGAGCGGGTTCTGCTCTTGGCATTCCCGGCTTTACTTCGGATGTTACAAATAATAATCCTGGACTCCCAAGCATTAATGTTACGAATTATGCGGGACTCGGTTCAGATGGAACCAACTGGTATCAGGACGACCGTACCCTCCACGGTTACGATCAGCTTAGCTTTACCCGCGGCAAGCACACTATCATGGTGGGTCTGGAGCTTCGCAAGATGAGCATTGGCCGCGCTGCTCAAAATGCTCCGCGTGGCAGCTTTACCTTCTCTGGAACTTACTCGGGAAATGCCGCTGCTGACTTCCTTACTGGTTATGCTCAGACAGTGGTTACGCCGATTACTCAGGTCAAAGGTTCTGTCGCAGAGTGGCGCGACGGCTTCTTCGCTCAGGATAACTGGCAGGTTTCACAGAAGCTCACGCTGCTTTACGGTCTTCGTTATGAGCTGCCAACGGTGCCGTACAGCCTGAATGGGTATGCCCGCATTATCAACCGTGATTACACCGCTCTGACGCCTGCCAGCTCGGCCGATTCAGGATCGACCTTCACGCCGACTCCTGGATTTAAGTTCATTGGCCCCAATCATGATCTCTTCGCTCCTCGTCTCGGGTTTGCATACCGTGCGACAGACAAGATTGTGGTGCGCGGCGGCGGCGGTATCTACTACAACCCGAACCATCTCAACTCCTTCACGCTGGCGTCGGGCAACTATCCTCTTGCCAACTCATTTACCTATAACGGCACTTCATCCACCCCTGCCAGCTTGAGCTTCGAAAATCCAACGGGTAGCGGAGCGCCCAGCACTTCCTGCGTTCCTGGCAATCTCGGTTGCTACTCAAGCGTCTTCAATGACAACTACTCTCTGCCTACGCCACGTCTTTACCAGTGGAATCTTGACACGGGTGTAGAACTGTGGCGAAATGCCGCCTTTGAACTGCAGTATCTCGGTTCGCACGGCATTCATCTGGACCGTTCGCTCTACCCGAATCAACCTCTTCCGGGCCCGGGTGCTGTGAATCCGCGCCGTCCTCTACAAAACTTCGGCCAGATTCGTCAGATTCAGAATGATGGTCTCTCCACATATCACGGCTTGTCTGCAATCTTCCGTCAGCGTCTCACTCATGGTCTGGATATGAACCTCGGTTATACCTGGGCTCACACCATGGATACCAGCCCCGATTCGAATGGCGGCGGTACGGCCATGACTCAGTACAATCTCAAGCTTGACTATGGAAACTCCAATTGGGATATCCGCCACCGCTTTGTCGGCACGATCTCCTATTCGTTCCCCGAGTTCGAGCAATACAACTACGCTGTGCGGTCAGTGATTGGCGGCTGGCAGGCGAACACGATCATCACCTTACAGAGCGGCATGCCCTTCAATGTCGGCCTCAGCGATGACATCGCGAATGCTGGCAACCTGGGCACGCAACGCCCTGAATTTGTGCACACTGGCAAGAACAACTGCTCTCGCTCTACTGTGACTAGTGGTACGGGAACTAGTTGCATCGATGTCACGGCATATACTATCCCGGCTCTCTACACCTACGGCAACGTTCACCGTAACGACCAGTATGGACCCGGTCGCATCGACACCAATCTGTCACTCTTCAAAAACATTCCGATCTTCGAGAATGTGAAGCTACAGTTGCGTGCAGAGGCGTTCAACCTCTTCAACCATCCTGATCCCGGCAATCCGAACGTGACCCTCGGCAAGTATTCCTACACAACGAATACGTTCGCGGCTTCAAACTTTGGCACGATCACCACGGTCCAGGGTGCGGCTCGCGTGCTCCAGTTCGCGGGTAAGATCAACTTCTAACCTTGCTGTATTCCCTCCTGATAGCAGCCGGGAAAATCGGCTGCTTTTTCTTCGCCCACATTATTTCTATATCCGTCACTTTGTAGCCTAGTCATCGTCGCTGGTGTTACTGTTTTTCCAGTAGCGTGACTGTTGTCAGCAGGAGGATCTTCGATTTGCATTTACCCTCTACCCATTCCAGCCCTTGGTTGCGTCTAACCCGTGTGATCACAGTTCTTGTGATCGTCTGCGCATCGCTTCTTACTGTCACTCACATCGTTCGGGCAGATGCGCCCAAAACAGCAGCAGAGTACACCGCCGATCCTGCCGGCATGATCGATGCCTACCGCCACGTCGAAGTCGCCTCCGTCTCCGATGCTATCGAACAACTGCTGCACGAGAAGCGCTATATGTCCCACAACATGCAGGCCATCTTTCCCGCGAAATTTGCCGGCACCGCACTCACCGTCAAGCTCGTCAAGGAAGAGAACCACGATCCTAACGCGCTCAGCGGTATGCTCAAGGCCATTGACACCGGCGGTCCCGGCTCAGTCTATGTGATGAAGGTCGAGGACGGTGCTGACATCGCCGGAATGGGCGGACTTATGGGCACCGCGATGTTCTCTCGCGGCTTCGTCGGTGCCATAGTCGACGGCGGAGTCCGCGACCTTCCTCAGCTTAAGAAGATCGGCTTTCCCGTCTACGCCACCGGCCCTGTGCCTTCCACTTCAGTGGGCCACTACCGTTTTGGAGGCATGAATATCCCCATCGATTGTGATGGAGTCAGAGTGAATCCGAACGATATCATCGTGGCAGATCAGGATGGCGTCGTCGACGTTCCCCGGGATCGTGCTGCAGAAATCCTCGTCCTCGCTCAGAAGCTCGATAACAGCGAACATTCTATGTATCCCTTCATTGAAAAATTCCACTCCATCGAGGAGGCAGTCAAGCAATTTGGCAGGATCTGAAACCGGACCGCTTAGGTCATTTGCCCCATGACAGCGAGGCTTACGCCATTTCAGATTGTTTTTATTTCAAAATCCAATATTAGCAACGCTGCAAGAGATAACTCTCTGATCAAGATTGTCTGCGTTGCCTAAGTTTGATGATTAATAATGAGTACCCGAAATTGATACGGAAATAGAACCGAACTAAAAGAAAAGGTGAGTCCATGTCCCTCTTTAGCAGTGCGCGCTGGTCACGGCGAGAAGTTCTCAAGCAGACCGGAATACTTTCTGCCCTGGGTGCTGCAAACGCAGTGTCCCCGCTTACCGCAAGTGCAGCTATGCTGGTTGAACTGGCAGGACAGCATAAGCTTCCTGCGAGAGGGGGAACGGACACGGATAACCTCTTCACGCGCATCGGCGTTAGCCCGATCATCAATGGTCGAGGCACCTATACCATCCTCAGCGGCTCGCGTTCACTCCCCCAGGTGAAGCAGGCCATGTACGATGCGTCGTTTTATTACGTCCATCTTGACGAAATGATGGAGGGTATAGGCGCTGAACTGGGCAAGCTTACCGGCGCGGAGTGGGGAATTGCCACTACGGGATGCGCTGCCGCCATCTGTCTCGCTACGGTCGCATGTATCGCGGGCACAAATGTAGAGCGTTGTCAGGCTCTGCCTTATGTCAAAGAGCGCAATCAGGTCATCATTCCAAAACACTCGCGCAACCCCTACGACATTGGCGTGCGTATGCCTGGTGTCGAGGTCGTTGAAGTCGGCACAGCGGACGAACTCCATTCCAAACTCTCCGAGCGCACGGCCATGATCTATATCCTCTCCAGTCCTGATGCAGCTACGGGTCCGCTAAGCATCGCCAATGTCTGCTCCATGGCAAAGGAAAAGAATGTTCCCGTCTTTGTCGATGCGGCTGCTGAAGAACCCATTAGCCCGAACATTCACATCGCGGCAGGCGCGACACTTGTCGGCTACTCTGGCGGCAAGTGCATGAGGGGGCCACAATCTTCCGGTATGCTCATCGGCCAAAAGGACTTGTGTAAAGCCGCTTTCTACCAGGCTGCGCCCCACCACTGCTATGGTCGAGCGCTCAAGTGCAGCAAAGAAGAGGCGATGGGTCTGCTCGCTGCGGTACAGCAGTGGTACAAGCGTGATCATGCTGCAGAGCAGCGAGAGTGGAGATCGTGGCTCAAAAATATTGAGGATCGGCTCAAAGGCCTGCCATCCACTACCTTCACCTATGAGGAGCCTGTAGACCTTTCCAATAAGGCTCCGACTCTACGCATTGATTGGGACGCTACTGTGCTCAAGATCACCGGCACCGAGCTTGCTGCACATCTCAACGCTGGCACCCCTCGTATCATCCTCGACGGCGCTAGAGGTGCACGTCCTCATATGATGAAGAGTTCCATCTCCGTCATGCCCTACATGATGGACCCGGGAGAAGATCGCATCATTGCCAACGCTCTCTATGAAGCCCTCAGCAAGCCCGGCCACTACGAAAATCCCGTCGTTCCTACCGGTGCTCCGGCACAGATTCAGGGAGCATGGGCGGTCACTATTCAATATCCTCGCGGCATGGGTGAGCAGAAGTTCACACTCGAGCAGAGCGGCAACGCTCTCACCGGAACCCAGAAGGGCGAGATTTACAACGCCAACCTTAGGGGTGCTGTTCACGCAGACCAGATTGAACTTCACAGCAGCATGGGAGTAGGTGGAAATACTATCCACTGGACCTTCAAGGGCACGGTGCAGGGAAACGACATCGCAGGCACCGTCAATATGGGCGAGTACGGCGATGCAAGTTGGAAAGCAACACGCGCCTGATAGCAATACTCCTGCAATCGAAACGGCACTCAATCACGGGTGCCGTTTCGATTTGTGCATGCCGTAGTATTTAGACATTCCCTCACTACATGGATTGAGGACTTCATGACGCATCCGCTTCAATATTCCGCCCAGCCTTCCTCATACGCTTACGATCTACTCCTTCAGGGAGGTCATGTTCTCGATGCCAGAAACCATATCGATTCTGTGATGGACGTAGCCATCAAGGATGGCAAGATAGCCAGGGTTGCGAAGCACATTCCCTCTACTGACGCGCTCAAAACGATCAATGTGGAAGGCCTTTACGTTACTCCCGGCCTCATCGACATTCACGTTCACGTTTATAGCGGAACTGGCGAACGCAACTCCTACGCCGGAGACAACAGCGTTCCTCCGGATGGTTTTACCTTCGGCTATGGCGTAACTACCGTCGTTGATGCAGGCTGCGCTGGTTGGCGCAACTTCGAGGACTTCAAACAGCGCATCATCGACCGCTCGAAGACCCGCGTCCTCGCATTTCTCAATATCGTCGGACACGGAATGCGTGGTGACAAGTATGAGCAGGACACGGCGGACATGGACAGCGAGGCTGCGGCAAAGATGGCGCTCCAGCATCCTGAGACCATCGTCGGCATCAAGACAGCTCACTTCGCCAGCCCTGAATGGACGGCGGTCGAGCAAGCTGTAATGGCCGCATCCAAAGCCAATATTCCTGTCATGGTTGACTTCGGGGTTGACCGTTCAGCACGTCCACTCTACGATCTGATGACGAAAAAGTTGCGTCCCGGCGACATCTACACTCATATGTATTCGGGGCTCCGCCAGGAGCAGGACCCCAACACGCTCGGGCCGAGCAAGGCCTTCATTGAAGGACGTAAACGTGGCATCTACTTCGATCTGGGCACCGGTAACGGTAGCTTCAAATGGTTCCTCGCAGTTCCCGTGGTCAAGGATGGATTTCGTCCGGACTCCTTTTCGACCGACTTGCACATTCGCAGTATGAATAGCGCGACTAAAAATCTGCTGAATGTCACCAGTAAAATGATGGCCATTGGGATCTCCCTGCAAGAAGCTATTGCGGATGTAACCGCTAATCCGGCCCATGAGATCAAACGTGAAGATCTCGGCAACCTCTCTGAGGGATCAGTCGCCGATGTAGCTGTCCTGCGGCTTGAAAGAGGAAATTATGGTTTTACCGACATGCAGAATTTGCGAGTAGATGGCCATGAAAAACTCGTTGGCGAACTCACCATCAAAGACGGAAAGATTGTCTATGACCTCAACGGTATGGGAGCAGATCGTTGGAATACACCGCCTGATCCTAACGAGGCTTATGCTTCGCGTTGGACTGCATTCGCTCCCAACGGCCCGGATATGCACGGAACCAAACCTGAAGTGAGATCAGCCAGTATCCAATCATGAACCGACAAGTTAGGCTATACCTATGAAATCTGATGCTATCGGAGTGATTGGCTTAGGCTTTCTGGGCCGGGGAATTGCTGCATCGCTTCTCGGCGCTGGATTGAATGTCGTCGTATTCGATACCCGGCAGGAGGCCTATCAGGAAGCTCATACCTATATCGAAGGCGCTCTGCAGGAGATGGTTCGTCATGGTAATTTGTCTTCTCAGGCGGCAGCCACATGGCAGGAGCACTACACCGCATCCGACTCGATGCATGCTCTTAAAATTTGCACATTTGTGATCGAGAGCATCGTAGAAGATCTCGTCGTTAAACATCAGGTATTCGATGAAATCGAGATAATTGTCGATGAAGATGTCCCCATCGCCAGTAACACCTCTGCTCTGCCAATTACTGTCCTGCAGCGCGGGCGAAGGCAGCCATCGCGCTTCCTTGGAATGCATTGGACGGAGCCTGCTTACGCGACTCGCTTCCTGGAGATCATTCTCGGAGAACAGACTTCGGATACGGCCCTCGACGCTGCCATGGAACTCGCTTTGCGGATAGGGAAGGATGCTTGTGTCGTCCGCCAGGATGTTCCCGGCTTCATCGCCAATCGCCTGGCCTATGCCATGTATCGTGAAGCAGCGCATCTGCTCGAACTCGGTGTCGGTGATGTGCCGACGATAGATCGTGCCTTTCGCAATGGGTTAGGACTGTGGGCTACCCTGTGCGGCCCTTTTCGGTGGATTGATATCACAGGCGGTCCAAGCCTTTATGCGACAGCTATGGCTGGCATGTTGCCAACTCTGAGCCAGGGTGGTGACGTGCCCGCAGTATTCGCAGAAAAGCAGTGCGCAGGAGAGCGCGGCACTCTCAACGGTAGAGGTTTTTATGACTACGAACCAGGTGACGCCGAAAGATGGCAGAAGTTGCTGCATGAGCACGCCTGGGAAGTTCGACGCTTGCAGCAACAATACGATCCGCTCGGCAGTGACCACAAAAAGGAATAGGGGATTCCTTCCTGGGCTATGTCCCACGAAGCGTTCAAAAATGTCCGCAACGCAAGAACCATCAATCGGAATTGTTGAACAAGTAGATAATCTGAACCTATCTCGATGTCCCGTAAGCCGCCAGCGTGGCGACCTACGGGTATATCGAGGTGATAAGTCCTGGTCCCGGTTGTTCATTGTTGACGCAGTGGAAAGGAAGCGGCGAGAGCGTGGGGTGGAAGATCAAGACTGCTCTCCATCGCTTTGAGAACTTTAGGCCCGCCACTATGGAAGATGAAACTGCAAATCTGCCCCATATGCAAGTTGCTGTCAGCGAGGAAGTCCTCGACGGTGCCGCGGAGTTCTGTATTGACAAGCTCGAGACGTCGGCGGAGAGAACAATGTTGAAGCCACTGTAGTTGATGCTCCATCCTCCATCATCTGCTGGACGCGCGCCGGGCGGTATAGAGCTTCGGGAATCTCTGCCAGCCGCGAGTGGTGTACCTGTTCGCCAAGGCCGTAGAACTTGCAGAAGCTCATCATTAAGGGCCGCCATTTATCGGGGTCGATGCGGTCTCCCTCCGACCCCATCAGAATCTCCGGATGGGCATGGACGCGCAGGATGCGAATCTCAAGTGCGATGAGACTTCCATTCGTCTCCGGCGCGAAGGGGTGAGCCGCCGTCAGTTCAGCCTCCATCTGTAAGGGGCATTCGCGGACCAGAGGCGCGTCGACGATCTCGGCAGCTTCCGGGGTAAATCCCGAAGCGCCGAACTTGTCCGCGCAGAAGGTGTATCCCCGGGCTTGCTTGATCGGCGGAACCGGGTTGGAACCGGTGAGCCGCGCAAGTTCATTCACCTGCGACACCTGCTCCGTGGACGGCAGATTGATCGTGCACTGGCGGGTGCGTTGCAGGTTCTGCGGCGTCTTGGAGTGCGCTCCGAAGCCGAGCATGCAGTTCCACCCCAGCCACCACGCCGAGGAGATGGGCGCAAGATTCGACGTGCCGTCCTCATTGAGCGTGCCGATGAGGACGACAGGGGTGCCAACATAGAGGATCGCCGGATGTATGGTCTGATGCATGATGTAGTTTCCTTTCTGCTCCGAGATTAGGGAAACCAGCCAGCCGCAACACTCCGAATGTTGCAGTCAAACTCGACGCAAAGGCAGATCTCGCCAACGCGATAAAATAGGTCTATGACCACCAAGAAGACCACGGGCTATACCGACGACCACGCAAAATCGGGACTCGACGCCAAATTTCCTGCCATCGAAACCTGGAAGAACCAGTTCAAGGCCTACGAGATTCTCGTTGACGATCCAGAGTTCACCAGCGTTTGCCCCAAGACCGGCCTGCCCGACTTTGGCCGCATCACCATCCGCTACATGCCGCGCAAAAGCTGCCTTGAGCTGAAGTCGCTGAAGGAATACCTCTTCACCTACCGCAACCTTGGCATCTTCCAGGAAAACATCGTCAACCAGGTCCTCGACGACGTAGTCAAAGCCTGCAATCCCGTCTGGGCAAAGGTAGTCGGCGACTTTCGTCCTCGCGGCGGCATCTCCACCATCGTCGAAGCCTTCTATCCTCGTCCTGAAAAATCCAAAGGCCCATTGAAATAGGCTCGCATTTCGCTCTTCCAGTGACCATGTCCGAAAAGCGCGAGTCTGCTCCTTCAACAAGTGAGAGACTTTGCCTATGGAACTACCTGATCGAGAGATATGCTATCGCGCTTTACAGGGCCGGGATGCCCGTTTCGACGGCCTGCTCTTCGTAGGTGTCACCTCGACCGGCATCTATTGCCGCCCTGTCTGTCCGGCACGCACCGCGAAGTTCGAGAACTGCCGCTTTTTCGGCTCGGCGGCAGCGGCACAGGAAGCGGGCTTTCGCCCATGCCTGCGTTGCCGCCCGGAGACTGCTCCCGATCTGGCCTCATGGCGCGGAACTTCAAACACAGTCTCCCGTGCGCTGGCTCTCATTAACGACGGTGCTCTTGATGGCAACAGCGCAAGTATAGAGGCATTGGCAGATCGTCTTGGCCTGGGCGAACGCCATCTTCGCAGATTGTTCCTCCAGCATCTCGGTGCCTCGCCCATCTCCGTGGCACAGACGCGGCGTGTCCTCTTTGCCAAGCAGCTTATCCACGAGACGCGAATGCCGATGACCGAAGTCGCGCTGGCATCCGGATTCGGCAGTGTGCGGCGATTCAACGAAACATTTCAGAACCTATTTCATCGTCCACCCAGCGCACTGCGGCGAAAGTCCTCTGCGAGTCCTGCGGGGGCAGAAGCAGGGGTGACGCTCCGCCTGCGCTATCGGCCTCCCTATGACTGGGATTCCATGCTTGGGCATCTGCAGGCGCGTGCAATTCCCGGAGTTGAAGTCGTGGAGAACGAGAGTTATCTGCGCACGGTGGAGATGGACGGCTTTGTCGGAAGCGTCGAAGTCGCGCACCTGCCGCAACGGCAGAGCCTTGGCGTCACCATCCGTTTTTCCAAGGTCAGATCGTTACCCGCTATCGTGACACGGGTGCGTCGCCTGTTCGATGTCGGAGCCGATATCGAGACAATCGACGCACATCTCTCCTCGGACCCGTTGCTTGCGCCTCTGGTGGCACAACATCCCGGGCTGCGCGCGCCCGGCGGATGGGACGGCTTTGAGCTGGCGGTGCGGGCCACCCTTGGCCAGCAGATCAGCGTTACTGCAGCGCGACGGCTCGCGGGACAACTCGTCGCGCTCCACGGCAAGCCTGTCCCAGCAGCCCATGTCAGCCATCCAAGCCTGTCGCACGTGTTTCCCTCAGCCAAACGTCTGGCCTCCGCAGAATCTCTTGGCCTCGCTATGCCGAGTGCGCGTCAAGCATCGCTGAAGGCGCTGGCAGAGGCCGCGGTGGCTGACCCGAATCTGTTTCGCCCCTTTGGAACCATTGAAGAGGCACTCGTTCGATTACGTAGCATCCGCGGAGTCGGCGAATGGACGGCACAATACATTGCCTTGCGCGCGATACGCGAGACCGACGCCTTTCCCGCATCGGACATTGGCCTGCTTCGCGGTGCAGCCATGCTGGATGGCGCGCGGCCAACCTCCGCCGGTCTTCTTGATCGTGCGGAACCATGGCGGCCGTGGCGGGCCTACGCGGCGCAACACCTCTGGGCCGCCGACGCAGATGTAGTGCCAACTAAGGAGGGCGCATGAGTGAAGTGATGAATCTGTCGATGGATCGAATCGAAACGCCTATCGGCGAGATGCTTGTCGTAACCGACCGCGATGGAAACCTTCGCGCTGTCGATTGGACAGATCACGAGACACGAATGCGCCGCCTGTTGCGGCTTCACTATGGCGAAGAGGGATTCAAGCTCGAACCGGCTCGCTGTCCGAATCGCTTGAGGAATGCGATCAACGGCTACTTTGCCGGAGAACTTACCGCCATCAACTCTTTACCGGTGCAGACGGGCGGAACGTCGTTTCAGCGCGAGGTGTGGCGAGCATTGCGAGAGATCACCTGCGGCACCACGATCTCTTATGCAGAGCTTGCCAGGCGAATCGGACGACCTGCCGCAGTCAGGGCGGTTGGCCTTGCCAATGGTTCCAATCCGGTTGGAGTCATCGTTCCTTGCCATCGCGTGATCGGAGCCGATGGCTCACTCACCGGCTATGGCGGCGGTATCGAGCGTAAGCGTTGGCTCCTGAAACATGAAGCAGGCGCACCAGCGATTAAGCGAGAGCAGCACTCTCTATTCTGAGTTTAAAGCTGTTTTGTAGATGCTATCGAGTCATTAAAAGCATTGTCATTCTGACCCTGAGCGAGCAAAACGAGTCGAAGGGGAAGAACCCCGGTATTTGTCTTTGCTGTTGCCTGTGCTTTGCTCCTCTACACCTACTCTAAAACTGCTCTAGCGCTCATGCCCCTGAAACCCTATGAGATCAACACCGATGCAGAAGCTAGTTGCGCCTCTCTGAAGGGTTTTCCCACATCCCATCGCTTGACACGCCTGCTATCCTTAAATCAGGGAAACAACAGTCCGGCCAACGCCGGGCTGTTGTGTTTAACCCTGAGACTTCGCACGCGAAGTCCAGACTTAGGTCTTTTATTTTGAAGACTTTGGGTACTTTTAGGGGGGAGGGGGAGACCATACTATGCAGGAGCCATCATCGACCAAAGCAACCGGCTGCTATCCTTCTCCGAGACAAAATTCCAGATGGCCTCTGTGACCAAACCTACCCCGAACGCCGCCTCCGTCGTAGGAGCCACCACGGCTCTCGTTCTGCTCACCGCGCTTAACTTCGTCAACTACATCGACCGCTACATCCTCCCCGGCGTGCAGGAGCAGATCAAAGGCGAGTTCCACACCACCGATGCCCAGATCGGTTCGCTCACCCTCTGGTTCATGCTGGCCTACATGTTCACCTCGCCGATCACCGGCTGGCTGGGCGACCGCTTTCCCCGCAAGCCCATGATCGTCATCGCCGCCCTTTTCTGGAGCGGCATCAACTTCTTCACCGCCACCGTCCACTCCTACGACTCGCTCAACATCCGCCACGCCGCGCTCGGCATCGGCGAAGCCAGCTTCGGTATCTTCGCCCCTGCCATCCTCGCCGACTTCTACCCCGAAGACCAGCGCAACCGCGTCCTCACCGTCTTCAACGTCGCCATCCCCGTAGGCGCTGCGCTGGGCTATCTCATCGGAGGCACCGTAGGCGAACACCACGGCTGGCGGATGTCTTTCATCGTCTCCGCCGTCCCCGGCGTCCTCATCGCGCTGCTCATCGCCTTCTTCATGAAAGAGCCAGCGCGCGGAGCCAGCCAGCACGACAAGGCCAAACTGAAGAAGGACACCGTCCTCACCCTGCTCAAGAACAAGGCCTACCTCGCCTCCATCCTCGGCTACGCAGCCGTCACCTTCTCGCTCGGCGGCATCTCCTGGTGGATGCCCTCATTCCTCCAGCGCGTCGATGGCCGCAGCGAATCCTCCGCCGCCTACGTCATGGGAGCCATCACCGTCGTCACCGGACTCCTCGGCACGATTGTCGGCGGAACCGTCGCCCAGAAGTGGTCTCATAAGAACTCCAAGGCTCTCTACCTCGTCCCCGCCTGGAGCGCCCTCCTCGCTATTCCTCCCGCGCTGGTCTGCTTCTTCGGGCCAAAGACGTTCACGTTGCCCGCTCTCGCTGCCGCTGTCTTCCTCATCTTCCTCGGCACAGGTCCGGTCAACGCTGCCACGGTCAACGCCGTGCGCCCGGAGATTCGCGCCACCGCCCTTGCCGGACAACTCTTCATCATTCATGCCTTGGGTGACGCCATCTCTCCCCGCATCATCGGCAGCATCAGCGACCGCAGCAATCTCAACACCGGTCTCGGAGCCACACTCGTCACTCTGGTCCTCGCCGCCATCATCTTCTTCATCGGATCGAGATACGCTCCAGAGCTTCGCTCGTCCGAAATTCAAGCAACAGCATGAATTTTTCCTGCGTCCTTCCGTACCTGGCATGGTTTATAGCCCTCGCCTGGGTCTGGAAAGCCATCGACGCCGCCCGCGGTCTCCCGCGCATCCCCGACATCACGCTGCCGCGGTACGATGTAATTCCAGACGGCAGCCCATCGCTAACCGTCATCGTCCCCGCCCGCAATGAGGCCACCGATATCGCCTCCTGCCTCCAATCGCTCCTGCAGCAGGACTACTCCAACCTCCAGATCATCGCCGTAGACGACCGCTCCGCCGACCAGACCGGCGCTATCATGGACGGACTCGCCGCCGAATACCCGGAACGACTCCGCGTCCTCCACGTCGCGGAACTCCCCTCCGGCTGGCTGGGCAAAACCCACGCCATGGCCTTTGCCGCCCGCCACGCAACCTCTGACTACCTTCTCTTCACGGATGCCGACATCCTCTTCCGCTACGACGCCCTCCGCCGCTGCCTCGCCCAAGCCGTTGCCACCAATGCCGACCACTTCGTCACTCTGCCCACACCCACTATTAAAACTCCAGGTGAAGGCATGTTCCTGGGCTTCATGCAGGTCCTCGGCCTCTGGCCAACCCGTCCCTGGTACGTCGATAACCCCCGTGCCACTCGTGACTTCATTGGCATCGGCGCCTTCTGCCTTCTCCGCGCTTCGGTTTATCAGAAAATTGGTGGCTTCGAAGCCTTTAGAATGGAGATACTTGAAGATCTATTTCTCGCCCGTCGCATTAAGGTTATGGAGCTTCGTCAACGCGTAGCCGTCTCCCCCGGTCTGATCCAAGTTCACTGGGCCTCGGGAGCCATGGGAGTAGTCGGTGTCATGACGAAGAACCTCTTCGCCGTCTTTCGTTTTCACATCTCATTCTTGCTCATCGCCTGTGCATGGCTGGCTCTTTTCTACCTCGCCCCCATCGCATTCCTCGCATGGCCCCTGATCCGAATTCCGGCCATCATTACCCTCGCAGCGATTGCCCTGCTCTACCGTCTTGCCGGACGTCTCAGCGGAATCTCCGCATGGTACGCCATGTTGTTTCCCGTAAGCGCAGCCCTCTTTATCTACAGTCTGCTGCGTTCAATGTTCATTACGCTCAAACAGGGAGGAGTCACCTGGCGAGGCACCTTCTACCCCCTGGCCGAACTCCGCAACAACAAAACGCCCCACCAATAGGGAGGGGCGTCTTCGAATCCAAATGCTTACAGCGATTAAACCTCGACCAGCACCTTGCCATATCGCTTCTCGACATACTCATCCAGAATCACCTGAAACTCCTCGACGATCCGGTCGCCCTTCAGCGTAGTGAACAGCTTTCCATCTATATATACGGGAGCCTTAGGTTCCTCAAAAGTCCCCGGCAGCGAAATCCCGATATTGGCGTGCTTGCTCTCACCCGGCCCATTCACGATGCAGCCCATCACAGCCAGCTTCAGCTCTTCGACGCCCGGATACTGCTTCTTCCACTCCGGCATTGAAGCCACCAGATACCCTTGAATCCGCTCTGCCAGCTCCTGAAAGTAGGTCGAAGTTGTACGCCCGCATCCAGGGCAGCTTGTCACCTGCGGCATAAAGCTGCGAATGCCCAGCGACTGCAAGATCTGCTGTCCGCAACGCACCTCTTCGCTGCGATCGCCCCCTGGAGTAGGCGTCAGGCTTACCCGGATCGTGTCTCCAATCCCGGCCAGCAGCAGAGGAGCCAACCCAGCCGTCGAAGCCACCACGCCCTTCATTCCCATGCCGGCCTCAGTCAGGCCAAGATGCAACGCATAATCACACCGTTTGGCCAGCTCTGTATAAACATCGATTAAGTCTCGCACGCCGGAGACCTTGGCCGAAAGCAGGATCTGGTCGCGCCGCAGACCATACCGTTCCGCTGCTGCCGCATTATCCAACGCCGATACCACCATCGCCTCCATCATCACGTCACGCGCAGGCAGGGGGTCGGCGGTCTTCGAGTTTTCGTCCATCATCTTCGTTAGCAGCGCCTGATCGAGTGAGCCCCAGTTGACGCCAATCCGCACCGGTTTCTGGTGTTCAACAGCGACCTCGACCATAGTGCGGAAGTTATCGTCATCCTTGCGTCCGATGGAGCAATTGCCCGGATTGATTCTGTACTTAGCGAGTGCCTGCGCCGTCTCCGGATACTTTTTCAGCAACTGATGTCCGTTGTAGTGGAAGTCCCCGATAATCGGTGTCGTCCAACCCTTCTTCGCCAGGCCTTCAACGATGTAGGGAACAGCCTTCGCGGCCTCATCATTATTAACAGTGACCCGCACCATCTCGGAGCCTGCCCGCGCCAGCGCAGCTACCTGTTGTACGGTGTTTTCCACGTCTGCTGTGTCCGTGTTGGTCATCGACTGCACCACAACGGGCGCATCCGATCCGACACAAACCCCACCCACATTCACCGTTACCGCACGTCGACGCTGTATCTCAGGCATAAAGTCTCCACCCACAAGTTTATCATCGGCCGGCATCTAAACCCCGCGATACACTGTCATCTATACCCAAGGCCCGGTAGCTCAGTTGCATAGAGCAGCGCACTCCTAACGCGAAGGTCGCAGGTTGGACTCCTGCCCGGGCCACCATACAACCTTTACTTATAAATTCTCTTTTAACCGCAGCATCGCCGTATTTCGTACACGTCTGGAACCGGGACACGCTGTTACGGCCATTACTGGATGGCTGCTGACTGGAGCGGCAGCGGTATTCAGAACCTGCTGGGTCATCTTGCTGAAATCCAAGGTCAGACGCGTACTACTGTTGTCGTCGATAGCTTCAAGCATGACAGCCCACCCACGCCCGTCGCCTGGGAGGAGAAGCATATTGACGGTTGACGGACATGTTCACATTGGAAAGTCCACGCGTCTGCAAATCGCCGCGGATGGAGAGATGTTGGTGCGCATTGCCGACACCATGGGCTTTGACAAGATTTGTTGTACAGATTTAACTGCGCTGTTTTACGACATGTGCGAGGGTAGCCTCATCCGTCCGCCGGCGCCGGAACGCCGGCTGCTTTTTATGGGTAGATGGATTATTCGCTGTATCGGCGTTTGGGAAAGCCACGACCGGCTCCGTCTTGCTGAAAAAGTAGGTGCTGCGGACATGCTTCATTGCAGCGCTCTCGGTAAGGCCTATCTCGCCTACCTTCCCAATGCCGAAGTTCGCGCTCTCTTTGGGGCAAAGCGCTTGCCCTCACTGACGAAGAATATAATTACCTCCCTCGTAGCTCTGAAAGCTGAATTGGAAACAATTCGGAAGGAGGAGAATGCGGTGGATGATGAGGAGGGCATGTTGGGCGCTTGCTGTGTCGGTTGTGTCATCTTAAACCCGGAACAAACACGTCCCATCGCATCCGTCAGTATCTCCGATCCTATTGTGCGCATGAACCATAATAGGATAGCCGAGGTAGGCAAAGCACTCAAAGCGACAACCTTGGAAATTCAGAAAAAACTTGGTAGGCACAATCCAGACTCGTCGGATCGGAAGAGGCGCTCCAACCCGATCTCAAGCTGATGCAGGCCTCGTTCTGGCGCTGTAATGCCGACGGACAGTCCATTGCTCGCTTCGCTGGCATGATTAAGGCCTTAGGCATATCCTCATGAGTGAAGTTTGCAGGCGCGTAAAGCGCGGAATGGAGACTTGCCATGGCCGCTTCCTCCCCGATCCAATCCCAGGCACATCAATCTCTGGGTATGGATTTTCTTCCGTTGAAGGGTACTGATCATGTCGAATTTTATGTAGGCAATGCGCGTCAGGCTGCTTATTTCTATCGAGTTGCCTTTGGCATGTCTCTCGTCGCCTATGCCGGCCCTGAGACTGGGCAGCGTGATTGTGCTTCCTATGTGCTTCAGCAGGGGAAAATCCGCTTCGTTTTCACTACGGCACTGCTTTCGGATAGCGATATTGCTCGTCATGTTCAGGTGCACGGTGATGGCGTCCATGCCATTGCCCTCTGGGTTGATGACGCCCGCCAGGCATGGCTTGAGACCACAAAGCGTGGAGCGCGCAGCGTCCAGGAGCCCGCGGAATTTTCCGATGACGATGGTCGCGTTACCACCGGCAGTATCGCTGTCTATGGCGATACCATCCACACCTTTATCGATCGCAGCCACTATAAAGGGCCATTCTTTCCAGGATATAGAGCGGTCACGGAAGATACGGTTGCTCGCCCGGTGGGGCTGCTCCACATCGACCATATGGTCGGCAACGTCGGCTGGCATGCCATGAATGAGTGGGTAGATTTTTATGCCAATGTCATGGGCTTTTCGCTCTATCAGCACTTCGATGACAAGGATATTTCAACGGAGTACTCGGCGCTGATGTCGAAGGTGATGGCCAACGGCAATGGCTATGTGAAATTCCCCATCAACGAACCTGCAGAAGGACGCCGCAAATCGCAGATCGAGGAATATCTTGATTTCTACCAAGGGCCCGGCGTTCAGCATATAGCCCTTGCCACGAACGATATTCTTCATACCGTCGCCAGGATGCAGCGGCAGGGAGTCGAATTTCTTACGATTCCGCACTCCTACTACACTGAACTGCAGCATCGCGTTGGAAAAATCGATGAGCCGGTTGAAGCGCTTGAACAGCTTGGCATATTGGTTGACCGAGATGACGAAGGTTATATGCTTCAGATCTTCACAAAACCGGTAGAAGATCGGCCTACGCTCTTCTACGAGGTTATCCAACGCAAGGGAAGCCGTAGCTTTGGAAAAGGTAACTTCAAGGCTCTCTTTGAAGCTATCGAACGCGAACAGGGGTTGAGGGGGAATCTATAGCTCTCGACCTCTTATTTATGGAACGACTTCTCTATGTTAGAGATGAAATAGGATGAAAACCTATGGCGCTTGAGATGCATCTATATTCATTAAAACCGGCATAAACATTCATGTTGACGAAGATTTCGTGACCTGCGAGGCTCATGTATAGAGATACGATAATGAGCGCCAGCATAAGTTCAGCACTAAATAGCCTACTTATTCCTTCTTATGATTCAAGTGTGATTCGCACTCCAGTTACTTTCCTGATGTGTCCTCCAAAGCTATACGACGTGAATTACGTCATCAATCCCTGGATGGCGGGTAACGTCCATGCCTCCTCACGAGTTCGCGCCGCTGAACAGTGGCAGCGCCTTTCTGAAGCAGTTGCGCAGGTAGCGGACGTCGTTCTTGTTGAACCGGAACCTGGATCTCCTGACATGGTCTTTACTGCCAATGCAGGTCTCGAACGAAATGGCACAGTTGTCCTTAGTCGGTTTTTCCATACGGAGCGACAAGGTGAGGAACAGCACTTCCGTCGTTGGTTTCAGAAAGCCGGCTATACCGTTTTGGGCATCCCGCGCGAGACTCCTTTCGAGGGCGAGGGAGATGCGCTGTTCGCAATAGAGGGCACTCTTTTATGGGCTGGTTATGGGGCCCGCACGTTTTATTCGAGTCATCGTTATCTCAGTGAAGTATGGGGCATCGAGGTTGTTTCGCTTCACCTTATTGACTCGCGTTTTTATCACCTGGACACCTGCTTTGCGCCGCTCGAATATGGCTATGTCATGTACTATCCGCAAGCTTTTGACGAAGTTTCAATCAAAAAAATAGAGGCGCATTACCCGACAGACAAGCGCATTCTTGTCAGCGAAGCGGACGCTCTGCGCTTTGCCTGTAACGTCATCGATGTAGATGGCACCGTCATTCTCAATGAGATCAGCGGGGAATTGAGGGATCAACTCAAGGCGCTAGAATTTCAAGTGATTCAGGTGCCATTGGGAGAATTTCTCAAAGCCGGGGGAGCGGCAAAATGTCTGGTAATGAAACTAAGCGGGGTAGTCCACTGAAGATATTTATCACCCTATGACGCTATACGTTCTATGCCGAGAGCTTTATCCTAACGCTTGCCAGCGCCTCTGCGGTTATTCGTTGCTTCATTCCTGCCATTGCTTTCCATGGATCGGATTTCAATCTTCCTCGCCATTCCTCAAATTCGGCCACGCGAAACACCGGACGCTTTGGCAGATTTAATTCCGACCACTTCAGCGGCAACGAAACCGGACCGCCTGTTCTGGCACGCGGAGAAAAGGGAGCTACCGAAGTAGCTCCACGCTCATTTCGCAGATAGTCCAGGTAGATCTTTCCCTTGCGAGCTGCCTTCGTCATCTTAGTCAGATATAGCTCTGGATTGATCTTCTCCATAGCATTTACAAATCCATGCGCGAATTCTTTGAGTGTGGGCCACTCCAGCCTCGGGATAATCGGCGCGACGATATGTAGACCTTTTCCACCTGTAGTCTTCAAGAAACTCTCAAGCCCAATTGCCTTTAGTCTTTTGCGCACGTCCGCCGCAGCCTGCGTCAGTACCTTCCACCCAAGCTCCTCATCGGGATCGAGATCGAAGATCAGCCTGTCGGCATGTTCGAGATCTTCATTTCGAGACCCCCACGGATGTATCTCAAGCACGCCCATCTGTGCGAGTCCAGCTAATGCCTCAGAGGTAGAGAGGGTAATGTAAGGCTCAACCTTTCCATTCTTATTGGCGACATCCACGCTGCCAATTCCAGGCGGCAACATCGAATTTACATGCTTCTGAAAGAAGCATGGCTGCCCCGATCCTTCGGGACATCGAACAAGGCTCAAAGGCCTGTCCGCTATATGCGGCAGCATCTCTTCAGCAACTGCCCAATAATAATCTGCCAGCATCTGCTTCGTCAGGCCCGATTCAACATCAAGTATTTTTTCTGGATGCGTCAGTCGAATTTGAGGACGTTTGGCAGCTGCCAAACTCTTTGCCGCCGCTCGTCCCTTCAACACATATGCAGCACTTGTTTTGGCGGAAGATTTCGATTCCGAAACCCTCTTTTTCATACCTTTAGGACGAGGAGCAACGGTAGCCTCTTCGCGCACTACCTCTCGCGCACTCTTGTCCTCGCGTACTCCGAGAAACGCGGCCTGTCTAACCAGATTGTCCGCTGTCCAGGTAGCAAACCTGACCTGGACGACAAGCTCCGATTTCACCCATATGGCATCGCGTTTCGCATCGGCAGGCGGTTTCTCAAATGGCATAGCTGTTTGAGTCAAGGCTTCCAATTGTTCCCGCAGCATCTTATGTGTCTTTTGCGTAAACCCTGTTCCGGCACGTCCTGCATAAATTAATTTGCCATCGCGGTAATATCCAAGCAGGAGCGCACCCACCCCGCGAATTCCATTGGATGGCAAGGTATATCCGCCGACAACAAACTCCTGCTCATGCAGACATTTCATCTTTAGCCAGTCGCTATTGCGTCCTGGCGAATAGCGTCCCATGGCTCTCTTCGAAACGATTCCCTCGGCATGAAGTTTACAGGCTTTATAAAACAGATCTTTACCATTCGTCTCCAGATGTTCACTCATCCGCAGTCGGTCACTATCTACACTATTCAGCACCTCACCCAGCATCTCCTTACGTTTCTTTAGCGGAAGCCCCCGTATGTTCCGGCCGTCCATGTGCAACAAGTCGAAGCAGAAGTAGGTCAGCATGTTCGGAGCGCCATTCTGAAACGATGCTTGCAAATCCGCGAAGTTGGTAGTCCCGTTTTCCGCGAGAACAACAACCTCACCATCAAGCGTTACTTTGTCCACCGCGAGCCTCGCAACCTCATTGGCAACAGCACGAACTCTATCTGTCCAGTCCAACCCTTTACGCGTAAGCATCTGCACGCCAGAGCCGTCCTTTCGTGCCTGCATCCTGTATCCATCCAGTTTTAGCTCATGCAGCCAGCCTTCGCCTGACGGCGGAGCCACAGACTGCAATGCTAGTTGAGGGGATATAAATTGCGGCTGTTTTTCTTCCGGCAATTTTCGCAAGCTACTCTCGAATGCGCTAACGGTCATCGCGTGCTTTTTCCCTGGAACAAGACCCTCATTCTGACGATCCGAACGATAATCATCGGCTGCCTCTCCCGCGGTTTCTACACCTTTGCCAACTTGTCGATACCAGGCTTTTCCTTTGGCTGTGTCTTTTGAATTCCACACATGATCTTCGTTACGGGTAATCTGTTCCATAGTACGTCCAGTAACAACGCTGTTAGGTTCTTCCTCCGTCACGCTAAGTTCATCACTTCTGCGTTCAAAATCGTCATGTTCTTTAATCAAAAGCCAATTAGGTTTACGCTCGTTCGCCGCCTTGCCCCCCATACGAATCAAGGTCCATTTCCCCTTGATCTTCGTGCCGTGCATCACGAACTTCAAGCTGCCATCGCGCAGGCCTTTATCTACGTCTTCATGTCCGGCCTGAGGCTCCCATGTCCCCTGATCCCATAGCATTACCGTGCCGCCGCCGTATTGGCCTGCTGGAATTATCCCCTCAAAGCCGCCATACTCCATTGGATGATCTTCTACCTGAACCGCCAACCGCTTGTCGCCGGTGAAGTAGCTTGGCCCCTTTGTCACTGCCCAACTCTTCAGCACACCATTCCAGCCCAGCCGAAAATCATAGTGCATGTGCGATGCAGCATGTTTCTGAATGCAGAAGGGAAGCCCCTCGCTCTTCGGGTTGCTTTTATGCAACTTTCCACTAGGTTCCGCTGTAACGTGAAAATCGCGCATGGAGCGATACCGCTTTAATTGTTCGTCAACGGCATTCGCAGCAGTTTCAGAGCGTTTAGCCTTTACTTTTTTCAGAGCTGTACTGGAATATTTCTTCGGCGCGGACGTTTTAGCAATCGCCTTCTTTGCCACGGCCTTCTTTATCGGCTTCTTTGTCCCTGCCATCTCACTCTCCACCAGGTTCAGCCCGCTAAGCCGACTTACGCCTTCCGCTGTTTCTGGCCGTCGTCTTTGCCGCAGGCTTTACCAGAGTGAGCCCCTTCTTATGATCGCTCATGGCGACGGGCTTTTTCTTTGATTCTGAGACAGTCCCGCCACTGACGCTCTTTCGGAGAGCATCCATCAGGTTCACCACATTTCCACGCTTCGGCGCGGAAGTTTCTTTAGGAATCGGAGCGTGCTTTATCTTCGCCTCTACCAGTTCCTTCAGCGCAGCTTCGTAACCATCCTTAAACTTTTCCGGATCGAACTTCGCGGCTTTCTTCTTTATCAAGCTCTCTGCCAGCTCGAGAGAGTCCTCATTCACTGCAACTTTCTTGATATCATGGAAGTACTCTGCGGGATCGCGCAACTCCTCCTGATACCGCATTGTGTAAGCCATCATTCCGGCCAGTTTGTCATCGCTTGGCGAAGTGATGGCCAATATATGCTCGCGGCCACCGAACGCGATTTTGCCCAAGGCGGCTTTCTTCATCTTCTGGAGGGCCTTGCGTACTACCGCGAACGCTTCGGCCTGGGTATCGTTTTCAGGGACCACAAAGTAAGGCTTCTCCAGATACTCGGGTTCCAGTTCATCCAGCCCTACGAACTGCGTCACTTCGACAGTGTGTTTCGAGGGTACGCGCAGATTTTCGATTTCGCTGGGCTCAAGCGTGACGTACTGGCCCTTGCGGTACTCATAGCCCTTGACGATCTCGTCCTTCTCGACCGGCGCGGCGGCCTCGTCAGGTGCCTGTTCGATTGCCGAGGCCAGCACCTTCTGATGCCGCACCCGCTCACCAGTTTTCCGACTTATCTGATGGAAATGAATGTCACCCTTCGCCTCTGTGGCGACAAACAGCTTCACTCCAAACGTAACCAGCGATATCTGGATCTGCCCAGACCAGTAGGGACGCGCCACAAGCACCTCGCAAGGCGGAGAATTCCGTCTCTTTTTAGGATTCCGAGCCCGCGGCCAAAGATGCCCACCATCAATCCGGCAGAGCTGAGCCCTCCAGTCCAAACCGTAGATTCACCCGTCCCGCAGTAGAGAACTGCACATCCACCACCGAACCTGCCGAAGCCTGCGTATTCCCAGTCCAGCTTCCGGTGGTAACCCAGTCGCCACGTTTCAGGCCACCTGTCCGGGATGCGCCCTCATTCGCAAGATAGGGAAGCAGCCGCAGCAAGTCGCCCGAAGTATTTGAGCCGGTTCGCTCTACCCGCACCGCTCCATCGACGGCCAGCATGACATGCTCCTGAGTGAAATCGATCCGTTGCCAATCTGTGTAAGCGTCTCCATACACAAAGCCCCCATGCATTTGCAGATCGGCAATCATGGACAGGCGCGAGGCTTGCGCGGGATCGACAAAAGCGCTCTCCAGAACTTCAATCGCCGGGTGGCAGCTTGCAATCGCGCCCAAAACCTCATCGCGGGAATAGAGGGTCTTTCGCGGAGGCAGGTCCTCGCCCATCAAAAACGCAATCTCAGCTTCCAGCCCACGATATCGGTGCGTTATGCCGCGCAATTCACAGCCGCTGCACGACATCCACGCCGCTGGCATCGGGGCAAACAGAGGTACAGCGCCCGCAGAGGGGGCACCCGCCTTCCATCCGCCGATTGCCTCGTATGCCCACGACAATTTGTCCTGGACGAAATAAGCCTCTTCCATCGTCTCCGGCCGTAGATCCTTCGGAAGGTCTACAATCGGCTTGTTTGTTCTGCGTGCATCGAGCAGCATATCTGCTGCATTCATCATTTGCCGTTCCTGAACGCCATTCATCATGCAGACAGTTTGCACCAATTCGCCCTGTTCTGTCTCGCACTGAAGCTGACTTCGTTTCCCCCCTATAACCTTTTAGAAAAAGACACATCTAACCTCTGCATTCGGACGTAATCTAAATAGCGGCAGTATCTTGCAGACTATAGGGTATCTTCACCGTGCTCCAGTCGCAAGGAAAGGGAACAGCGCCATGCTTCTTCGTAAGTCCAATAGCCTCGGCCCTGGCATCGCCTCCTCCGAAATCACATCGACTGGAGTTTTCGAGCGGCATCAACAAAACCGTCGTCGGTTTCTCACCGAAGCAGCTATGGTCGGAGCAGGCGCCATCGCAGCTACTCGCATCCCCGGCCTCTTCCATCCTGACGAAGAAGTCCAGGCCGCCACCCAGCTTCAGACTGTCCCCAGCAAATACACTGTCCCCGATGCTCAAACCCCCTTCAACAAAGCCACTAATTACAACAATTTCTATGAATTCGGCACCGATAAATCCGATCCAGCCCGCAACGCCCACACCCTCATCACCCGCCCTTGGACGGTGAAGGTCGACGGCCTCGTCAAGAAGCCCCAGACGCTCGACATCGACTCCATCATGCGCTATCGCCCTATCGAGAGCCGCGTCTACCGGCATCGCTGCGTCGAGGCCTGGTCGATGGTCATCCCCTGGGATGGCTATTCGCTCTCCGAACTCGTCAACTTCTGCCAACCGCTGCCCAGTGCCAAGTACATCGAGTTCACAACCCTTCTCGACCGGAAGTCGATGCCAAATGTTCCCGGAGGTTTTAATTGGCCCTATACTGAAGGCCTGCGCATGGACGAAGCTATGAATCCGTTGGCCTTGCTTACGTTCGGCTGCTACGGTCAGGCGCTACCCAACCAGAATGGTGCGCCCATCCGTGTTGTCATGCCCTGGAAGTATGGGTTCAAGAGCTGCAAATCCATCGTTAAAATCAGCTTCACAGCAAAACAGCCGAACACGCTCTGGAACGAGATGGCGCCGAACGAATACGGCTTCTATTCAAACGTCAACCCGAAGGTAGATCATCCTCGCTGGAGCCAGGCCCACGAACGCCGCATAGATTCCAGCGCCTTTCCCCGCACCATTCCGACCCAGATGTTCAACGGTTACGGCGATCAGGTAGCCAGCCTATACAGCGGTATGGATCTCAAAAAATACTACTGACCATCGTCACTTTTCACGAGTTTTCAACTGCTCTATCTGTAGTTTTTTGCAAGGCCAAAGGTTCTTTCCAGCTATGCCATCCCAAGCGGACAATGGCACCGAACGGCGAAATTCTGCAAGGGATGGCATAGTAAAGCTTGACGTTGGTCACAAATTCACCTTCGCGATAAAACCCATCTATGTCGAAACGATCCATCATCGCCCTCAAGTTACTCCTTCATCTTCTTTGTATTGCTCCCTTCGTTTACCTTCTTCATCTTTACGGCAACGGTACGCTCGCGCTCAATCCTGATCCGGTTAACTACATCACCCATTTCACTGGCAACTGGACGCTCTACATCCTCCTCGCCACGCTGGCTATCACACCCCTTCGCCGCCTCTCGTCACGAATAGGCTTCCTGGTTCGGTTCCGCCGTATGATCGGCCTCTACGCCTTCTTTTACGCAACGCTCCACCTTGCCACCTATATCTTCCTCTTCTCTGGCTATGACATTGTTACCGCCCTCACAGGTCTTCGCGCGGGTCATCCCGGCCAAATCATTGTGCAGTGGAAGGCGATCTGGCCAGCCATCGCTGACGACCTCCTCAAGCGACGCTTCATTCAGGTTGGACTCTTTGCCTGGGTCATACTGTTTGCGCTAGCCATCACCTCTCCTGCCTTCATCATGCGGGCCATGGGAGGCAAAAACTGGCAGCGTCTCCATCGCCTCATTTATGTCGCCGCCATCGCCGGAGTTATCCACTTCTGGTGGCTGGTCAAGACCGGTGTCCGCACTCCCTGGAAAGATACCGCTGTTGTAACCGTCCTGCTCCTTGCCCGCATCGTCTATGCCGCTCTAAAGCGCCGCAAACGCATTTCAGCGCGATCAGCACCAGTCATCAGCAGAGCCTAGATTCTCGGTAGCGGCTACAGCTTCAGATATTCGCGAATCCATTGAACTGGACGGATCTCGCTCCTCCACATAGAATCGTCTTCGAATCACGGCCCCTATTCTGCAAGTCGAAAGGGAAGTTCATGTCCGCTACAGCCTTAACCCCAGCCGCATCCACCGTCACACCGGAACGCATCATGCAGTTCGCCTGGGGCTACGTTCCACCACTCATCCTCGAAGCCGCCATTAGCCATCGCATCTTTGACGTTCTTGACGACAGCCCTAAAGATCTTCAACAGGTCCACAAAGCCACCGGCGCCTCTCTACGGGGCCTTGCGGCCATTATGAATGCTCTTGTTGGTCTCGACTTCCTTGCTAAAGACGATCATGGCCTTTACTCGCTTACCCCCGAGAGCGCGACCTTCCTGGTTAGCACCAAGCCCAGCTTTCAGGGTGGCATCATCCGCCACACCAGCGGGCACCTGATCCCAAAATGGCTTCACCTTAACGACATCGTTGCCACCGGCAAGCCTGCCGCCGCAGTGAACCAGCAAGCCGAAGGCAGCGACTTCTTCCAGAAGTTTGTCTCCGACATCTTTCCCATGTCCTATCCATCGGCACAAGTGCTGGCGGGCCACCTCAATCTCGCTTCACTCCCTCATCCCACGGCTCTCGATCTTGCCGCGGGGTCCGGCGTCTGGGGCATCGCTCTCGCACAGAGCGCGCCCAATCTCCACGTGACTGCTGTTGATTGGCCTGATGTTCTGCCCGTCACTCGCAAAACGGCCACCCGCTTTGGCCTTGCCGACCGCTTTTCTTTCGTCGCCGGAGACCTCCTCGAAGCCGACTTCGGGGCCCAGCATACCGTGGCGACCCTCGGACATATCCTCCATAGCGAGGGCGAAAAACGCAGCCGCGCTCTCCTCGCCAAAACCTTCAAGGCACTTGCTCCCGGCGGGACCATTGCCATCGCCGAATTCCTCGTCAACCCTGACCGCAAAGGTCCCGTGAACGGCCTCTTCTTCGCTGTTAACATGCTGGTGAACACCGATCAGGGTAACACTTACTCTTTTGAAGAGATCAGCGAATGGTTGCGCGAAGCTGGCTTTGAAAACCCCCAAACCCTGGTTGCCCCTGGTCCCTCGCCTCTGATTCTCGCAAGTAGGCCGTCATAGACTCATTTCCTATCGATGTGGAGATGGGTGCCTCATGTCCGGATCTTCGGACATGGGCTCCTGCGTCTAAGCCGGCCCCAACATCCGCAGCAGAAAGAACACGACAACGCCTGCGAAAAAGATCAGCGCCATCTTAATTCCCGGCTCGTGATTCACCTCGGGCACCAGATCGGTCGCTGCTACATAGATAGTGACGCCGGCAGACAATGGCAATCCTGCACGCACCAGCGAAGGTTCCAGATTGATGACCAGTACGCCGAGCACTGTGGTGGCTCCCAGAAACAGTGCAGAGTTCAGGGCCGCACGACGACTCTGCCCGCCCGCCATCATTACGCTTGCTACGGTGAATCCTTCTGGCAGTTTGTGCAGAAATACCGCAAAAAAGAGCACCCAGCCAAGCCACTCGGAGACCACAAACCCTGAACCAATGGCGACGCCATCGAAGAACGTATGCGTCGCCAATCCAAGCAGTACAGAATAGCTGGTCTTCGCTGATAAAAACTCATGATGATGGGTCTCTTCCCCAAAGTGGAAATGCGGAACCAGGGAGTGTTCCAGTAGATGGACTCCACAGTATCCAATTAAGATCAGCACCGGGGCCCACTTCGGGTTTACCGCCATTCCTTCCGGCACCATCTCCAGTAAAGCCGCAGCCAGCATGAAGCCAGCGCCCAACGCCACAAAGTATCGCAATACCTTCGCTGAAGGCGAACGCCGGACGAGCAGGATTCCACCCAGATAGTCTGCGAGGCCGGCGACCAACCCTAGCCCAACGCTCAACCACAGCTTCGGCATCGTTAGGCGTTATGGCGAAACTGCATCACATCGCCATCCTTTACCGAACCCATTGGCAGACCGATGACTTCAATTTTCATATTCGTTTGATTTTACCCGTCTCGGGCCACTGCGATTCGCGGGCCAGAAAGAGCACCACGCCAAGACCGCAAAAGAACACCAGGCCCTCCAGCCGCTCCGACCAGACATGCAGTTCTTCAAAATCTCCGCGCGCCGGGTTTGTCATCGCTGCAGCATCAATGTCGCCTCCGGCCGTCACACGGTCCAGTTCCATCGCCGGTAGAACATGAAATTGTGAGTAGGCTGTTATCGCAAGCATCACCAGGGTCAGCGCCATCTCCACAGCAAATCCTGCCCGCGCAGGAACTTCAGCCCGTAGCCACAGGAGCGTGGTCGCAACACAGAATACTCCTCCGCCAATCAGTCCAATCAAGTGGAGAACGCGCAACGTTCCACCCACGACGAGACCAGCCTCATGCGGACTAGCCAGACTGTGAAAGGCAGTGGACGCAACCACAAACGCAAAGAAGGCAAGGCCGCCTACCCAGGCCACCATCGCCAGCAACCGCAATGCTCTCAGTACGGTTTCGATCATTAGACGTGGTCCCGTCCGATCAATCGACGAATCCGCTCCGGAATCGGGGGATGCGTAGAAAACAGGTTTCCAAACCCACCGCTACCCAGTAAGGGAGCCACAATAAACAGATGTGCCGTCGAAGGCGAAGCCTGCATCGGAATCCTCCGCGAGTAATCGTCTAGCTTCTGCAAAGCTCGCGCCAGCGCATATGGATTGCCGGTTTCACGCGCGCCCGTAGCATCTGCCTCATACTCTCTCGACCGCGAGATGGCCAGTTGAATCAGCGTGGCCGCGATCGGCGCGAGAATAAGCATGAATAATCCGCTGAACCCGCCGCCGCGCTCGCGGCTGTCGCGTCCCCCTCCATACCCGCCAAAGAGGGAAGCCCAGTAACCCATCCGGGCGATCATCGTAATAGCACCCGCCAGCGTCGCCGCAATGGAGCTGGTCAGGATATCCCGGTTACGGACATGTCCCAGCTCATGCGCCAGAACACCTTCCAGCTCTTCATCGTCGAGCAACTCCAGAATGCCATGCGTAACCGCCACCGACGCATGTTTCGGATTTCGTCCGGTAGCAAATGCATTCGGCGACTCCGTGGGCAGGACATAAATCTTCGGCATGGGAAGTCCCTGCTTTGCCGTCAATCGTTCCACGGCCGCATAGGCTCGCGGCAACTCAGCGCGTGTGACCGGCTGGGCCCTGTACATGGCCAGCGCTAGCTTGTCGGAGCAAAAATAGGTGCCGAAGTTGAACGCGACCGATAGGGCAAACGCCAGCAACATCCCATTCCGGCCGCCGATGCGTTCTCCAATGAAAAGGAGGAATAGCGTGAGAGCCGCGAGCAGAAGCGTAGATTTGAACGTATTCATTGGTCAGTCCCTCATACAACAGGCCCGTCAATATTAGATGCATCACTGGCGGGTTCGCTTCGCAGGAGCGCTCGGCGCAGAACCACCTCCAGCGCGGCTTTCTGCTCTGCATACTCCGCATCGGTCATGCGTCCCTGCAATCGATCCGTTTCTACAGCAAACAACTCTTCCTTCAAAGCAGCGAGAGCGGCATTGGTGCCTGTAGGCGAAGCTCCCGCGTAAGCAGGCTTGGCAGGGGTTCCCTTTAACATGATTCCCGCTCCGGCAGCCATTGCCAGCCCCAGACCGCCCAGTATCCACCACTTGTACTTGGCCCAGGGATCATCATTTCCGCTTGGATCAATGGGTGTTCCTAACCCGCCACCCGGCCGCGTATCCGTAGCCGCTGTTGATCCAGCCCCTCCCGAATCGCCGGATGTAGCTGCCGCCTGTGTATCTCGCGGGAGTTGTCCGGCTCCCGAGAGGGTAAAGTCGAGCGGCTGCGAGGGAGCTACGTTGCGTGCAACATAGGCTTGAGCCGTGGTCTCTTCGGTAACCTGAGCATAAGAACTCGAAGGTCCGTTCGCAAAGGTCATGCTCTTGGGCATCATGATCGCAACCGTGTCGGTCGGTAGCGTCAGCCTCGGCGCAAATTTAAAGCTACCGCTATATGGCAAGTTATAGGTGACCTGGAACTGCGTTTCTCCAGGTCTGAGGGGAAAGACAAAGGCATAGTGGTTTGGGTCGCCCAGGGGCATAGGAGAGGCTTTGACCGGCATACTTCCTGGAGCCAGTGCTGCCGACCCTTCCACGATTGCGCCCGCCGGCAGATAGAACTCGAACGATCGTGGGCTGAATTGTGTCCGTGGCGGATTCGAAGCGTTCTTTATGAAAAAATGCTCGACTACCTCGAGCTTCTTCCCGCTCTCATCCGTCTGGACGCGCATCACGTCCGCTTCGCCGGTGACACCGGCCACCTTCGCCGCGGAGTTGTAGACTTCGACGTCAACCGACTGCGTTCCCGGAGGCGCCGGCCGAAAATATGTCGCCTTATCATGCGTCACTCGCACTAGGTGCATACCCGCATCCGGGACATCCAGCGTAAAGCGCCCGTGCGAATCGGACTTGGTCCGCGTTGTCTCCTGCATCCCCTGGGCGAGACGGATCAGCACCACATCATCCCCAACCGCGGGCTTATTTGTCGTCTTATTGATGACGGTGCCGGTAATGGATTCAGCCAGGGCAAAACCGGAAATCGCGACAAACAGCGAGGCAATCCCTGCAACACGTCGTAGGTTTGGAAAGGAAAAAGTCACGAATTAAGTTTACGTCAAACCTGCCGCCATCTGGAGGTTTGCGTTCCCTCGTGTCCTATATTCGGCTGCGGCGGCTCGTTTCACCCCGCGCGTTCAGCCTGTCAATCTCGGCAATCACGCGGGCTGCCTCATCTTCAAGACCAATCCGCTGTTCCTTATAGTCCTGTTCGGGATACTTTCCAGCCAGATACTCAAAGTTCAGGTCGCGCAGGTTCTCGTAGATAGCGTCTTTCCGTTCGCGCAGGTAATCGACCCGTGTCTTGTCCGCCTGGAAGAACGGATTCCGTTCCGGCCAGAAGATAAACAGAAACACAGCAACGGTCAGCACGATACCGGCAATAGCGCCCATCAGTATTCCGTCTCCCGGCGAATGCGCTCGCGCAACGCGTCTCTCTCCGGGCTCAACGTCCCAGTGGTACTTACAGGTGGCAGGTTGGTCGCAGATCTTCGTTTCCAGAAATAAACCAGCATCCCTGTCCCCAGAATCGCAAGAATGAAGACGGCATAGGGGGCGATCCACGCGACGTTGTCGAATCCCCCACGAAGCGGAGCCGCCATTACGGTCGCTCCATACTTCGCCGCAAACCAGCTCATGATCGATTTATCGGAAGCCCCGCTTGCAATCTGCGCATGTAGCTCCTGAATCATGGGAGCGGAGACGGGGCAGTTCACATGGTTACACTCAAGCAGGATTTGCCCGCAACCGCACTCGCAAATCATCAGATGGCCAAGCCTGCTGAAACGTGCACCGCCATCGGCTGCGCCAAGCATGACGACCGACAGAAGGCACACCACCAACCCCTGCATCCATCGCTTAAGCGACATGATGGACCTCAGCTTCAACAACCAGCGGGGGTTCAATAGTCATCTGCGACCGCGTATTCTTCCTCAGGCTGGGCACCAGCGCCAGCAGTGTCCCGAAGACGACGATTGCCACGCCAATCCATATCCAGTTCATCAGCGGATTGAGGAATACCTTAATGATCGGCCTGTCCGTATCAGGATTCTTTCCTTCGTAGATCACATACAAGTCGCTGGCCAGTGTGGAGTGCAGTGCCACCATCGTCGACGGTTGATCGCTTCCGGTATAGACACGTCTTTCCGGTGCCAACTGAATGATCTTCTTGCTGCCTTTATAGACATCGAGCAGCGCATATTCCGTATCGTAGTTAGGCTTGCTCTCCTCCGTAAAACTCTGGCACACCAGCTTGTACGGCCCCATTGTGGTTGAGTCGCCAAAGCCCATCTCCTGCTCATGCGACTGATTGAATGCGCCACCGGCGATCCCGATAAACAGCACCACAATCCCAAAGTGGACCAGATAACCGCCATAGCGCCGCGTATTCCGCCGCACCAGCAGGACCGTCGAAGCGAGGAGGTTCTTTCCCGTCTGCGTTCGCACGACAAAGGCACCACGCAGAAACTCGGAGGTAATTGCCGTAATGACGCCAGCTGCAAGAGAAAACGTAATCAACGAGAAAGTGGTGGATTGCATGGCGTCCCCTGCACTCCATGGACGCACACCGGCGATAATCAGCGCAACACACGCTACAACCACGGCAACGCTCGGCAAAACAAAATTCCGCCGAATCGACCGCAGCGAAGTGGATCGCCACGCCAGCAAGGGCCCGATTCCAGTCAGAAAGAGAAGGAACAGCCCCACCGGAATATTCACCCGGTTATAAAATGGGGCTCCCACGGTAACTGGCGAGCCCTGCACATACTCCGACAAAATCGGAAACAGCGTCCCCCAGAGGACCACAAAGCAAGCCACCAGAAGAATCAGATTATTGAAGAGAAAGCTGGACTCGCGCGAGACCAGCGACTCAAGTTTATTCTCGGATTTCAGATGGTCCTTCTGCTTGAAAAAAGTAAATAGGCATACGGCGAAGACGATTAAAATAAAACCATAAAACCAATTGCCGATATCAGATTGAGCAAACGCATGGACCGAGCTCACGATGCCGGAGCGCGTGAGCAGCGTTCCCAGAATCGTCAGCATGAAGGTCGAGAAGATGAGCCACACGTTCCAGCTCTTCATCATGCCGCGCTTCTCCTGCATCATGACAGAGTGCAGAAATGCCGTCCCTGTCAGCCACGGCATCAGCGAAGCGTTTTCAACCGGGTCCCACCCCCAGTAGCCGCCCCAGCCGAGCACACTGTACGCCCAGTGCGCGCCCATGAAGATGCCGCAGGTCAGAAACAGCCAGGTCACCATCGTCCATCGCCTGGTGATGTGAATCCACTTCTCTCCCGGATACCGCATCATCAGTGCGCCCAACGCAAACGCGAACGGCACGGAGAATCCCACATAGCCGAGGTACAGTAGCGGCGGATGCATCACCATCTCCGGATACTGCAGCAGGGGATTGAGGCCGAAGCCATCCGCCGCCACCGGTCCGGGCTGTATCGCAAATGGAGGAGCCGCGAAGTTCAGCAGCAGAAGAAAGAAGACCTGAATCCCCGCCAGAATGGTCGAGGCAAACGCCGACAGCCGGACATCCACCCGATGTCGCATCCGCAGCACAAATCCATATGCCGAGAGCAACCAGGCCCACAGCAACAGCGAGCCTTCCTGTCCCGACCACAGCGCGGAAAACTTATAAGCCGGGTTCAGCGTCCGGTTGGTGTGATGAAGAATATAGGAGACGGAATAATCGTTGGTGAAAGAGGCCCACACTAACGCAAATGCCGCGCAACTCAATGCAATGAAGCTGGCGATCCCGGCCCGCCTCGCCGTCTCGCCGAGCCGTCCTGACCCGTCCTCTGCCTTCGTCGTCTTGAATCGCCACAGTGCAAATGCACCCGCCAGCAAGGTGTAGACGCTCAAGGCTAAAGCCAGCAGGAGCGTGAAACTGCCAAACTGAGGCATTGGGTGCGATTGCATGGTTCCATTCTCTCAAGCGGAGAGCGTAACGGCAATAAAACATCGTTTACCGCACGGCTTGTTTGGCAGAGTCTTTCTGTTCCGGCTCCACCAAGGCATGTACACTAGCCAGCAGATTGTCAGGATGGAGCGGCTTCTGGCGGAACAGCACATGCAGTCCTTGATACTCGGCCTCAGCCTCGTCTAGCCCGCTGATAACCAGCACCGGCAGCGCAGGATGCGTCCGGCGAAGATGCCGGACGAACTCTGAGCCGTTCATTCCCGGCATAATATGGTCCGTGATGACCAGGTCAATCTCCATGGGAAATTCGCTCTTCTGAAACTGTTCCAGCGCATGTCTTGGGTTGAGGACCGCGATTGTCGAGTATCCTGCACGTTTCAGAATCGCCTGGCGGGTGCCAGCTTGTACGGCATTATCGTCAATAAGAAGGATGGTTGCTGTCATTCGGGGGTCTATTGCTCCAAGGAGAAAAATCCAACAAAGTGTCGATCCGCCTGAATCTCTGTCTGGCAAGTGGAACGGGAAGAGAGGTGGATAACGAAATGCACTGCAATGAACTGCTGTCTACTTCACCTGCGGCACATCCGCAAGATGTCTCCTACGATGCGCTGATATACCCACAAGTTATCCGCGGCATCAATTTTAGACCTATTTTGTGAACAGCCGATAGCCACACATTCCAGACCTTTTGGTTCACACCTTTAGCTGGACGCAGTGCGTCAGGACAGTTTAGAGTTGGCCAGAGTATCAATCTAAAGTCAGTTTTCATAAGGGTTACCGTGACTCTATCCATCATCGACTGGCTCATCATGCTGGTCTATTTCGTCTTCGTTCTTGGGATTGGGTTTGCCCTCAAGCGCTACATGCGCACCAGCAACGATTTCTTTCTTGCCGGGCGTTCCATCCCTGCCTGGGTCTGCGGCCTGGCCTTCATTTCGGCCAATCTTGGAGCCCAGGAAGTCATTGGCATGGGCGCCTCGGGCGCGAAATATGGCATCATCACCAGCCATTTTTACTGGATCGGTGCGATTCCCGCGATGGTGTTCGTTGGCGTCTTTATGATGCCGTTCTACTACGGATCGAAGGCGCGATCGGTGCCTGAATATCTCCGAATGCGTTTCGACGAGAAGACCCGCGCCGTCAATGCCTTTTCCTTCGCCATTATGACCGTCTTCAGCTCCGGCATCTCGATGTATGCGATGGCGCTGTTAATCCAGACCCTCGGACTCCTTCACGGCATCATCCCGGATCAGTACATCTTCCACGTGTCTGTATTTCTGTCCGCGATCATCGTCCTTGGCTACATCTTCCTCGGCGGCCTCACCAGCGCTATCTATAACGAAGTCCTGCAATTCTTCCTCATCGTGGCGGGCTTTGCTCCGCTCGTCTGGATTGGCCTTCGCAACGTGGGCGGCTGGCAGGGAATCAAGCGCACGCTCCCTGCTAACATGACGCATTCCTGGCAAGGTATGGCCCATGCCTCAACCAATACTTTAGGAGTTGAATGGGTTGGTCTGGCCATGGGACTGGGCTTCGTCCTCAGCTTTGGCTATTGGTGCACCGATTTCCTCGTCATTCAGCGGGCCATGGCTGCGGACTCCGAAGTCTCTGCCCGCCGCGTGCCGCTCATCGCAGCAATCCCCAAGATGTTCTTCCCGTTCCTGGTCATCCTGCCCGGCCTCATTGCCGTCACGGTGACCTCCCACATGGCGACCGCAGGACAGGGGACCGCCAGTCACGCCTACCGCCTCGTTGTCTCCGAACGCGCCGCCGCCCAGGCAGAGATTGCCGCAGCAGCCTCAGCCAAATCCGTCCACATCCCCCTCGACGAATCCCATCCCCACGGCATCATCCCCGTCAAAACCGACCCCTTTAGCGGGAAAGTCGTCCTCAACGGCGATGGCACCCCCGTCTACAACTATGACCTTGCCATTCCGGTCATGCTCCTGCACTTCTTTCCCACTGGAATCCTCGGCCTGGGCCTGACCGCCCTGCTCGCCAGCTTCATGTCCGGTATGGCAGGCAATGTCACTGCCTTCAACACTGTCTGGACCTACGACATCTATCAGGCCTATATCAATAAGAAGGGAACAGACGCCCACTACCTCTGGATGGGTCGCATGGCAACCGTAGGAGGGGTCGTCTTATCTATCGGGGCGGCTTACGCCGTCACTAACTTCAACAACATCATGGACGCGTTGCAACTGGTATTCTCTATCGTCAATGCACCGCTCTTCGCCACGTTCCTGCTAGGAATGTTCTGGAAGCGGACCACAGGCCACGGTGCTTTCACTGGCCTGCTGTCTGGCACAGCTGCGGCGCTCCTCCATCATGGGCTCACCATTCCTACCAATGCTCTCCCCGGCATGCACGGCGGCTGGATAGCAATCGTTCATCACTACCCCAGCGACATGGCGCAGAACTTCTGGACTGCCATCTTTGCCTTCACCGTCAACCTCGTGGTCACTATCGTGGTGAGCCTTGCCACCAAGCCGCGCGAAGAGACGGAGCTTGTTGGCCTGGTCTACTCGCTGACGCCGAAACCGGCGGAGGGTCATCTAAGCTGGTACCAGAAGCCTGCAACGCTTGCTGTTGCCGTCCTCGCGATACTTATCGTCCTCAACCTCGTCTTCGCCTAAGAACGGTTGTTGGTTGCTGGTTGTTAGTTGAACGACCTCAACCAACAACCAGCAACTAAGAACCAACAACTGGAGCACACATGGGACTCGACATCCGCATCCCCCTCGGCCTCATCTTCCTGGCGACAGGCGGCATGATGAGCATCTATGGACTCATCACCCGCGGCAATGCCGCGATCTACGAAAAATCGATGGGCATCAACCTGAACCTGACCTGGGGAGCAATCATGTTCCTCTTCGGCCTCATCATGTTTCTAGTCGGCCGGCGAAAAAAGTGGCAGGATGATCCTGTCACGCCGCGCCCGTGGGAGCGGGGAAGCGGTCCGCATCACTAAACAACCAAAGAGATGCCCAATGATTGTGGCTCCCTTTTACTTGTAAGGTGATTGTGCAGTAGTCTTCCCCGGTTTCCCTAACTGGCTGTAACCGGGATGGATACCTCGGAGCAGGCTTTGTTCTCCCGCAATGCGTTGCAAGAGCTGAGCAAGTTGTTCGCGCTCTTCCGCATTCAGCGTGCCGCAGATCGCATTGTTGTGTTCGCTGCCTATCTTGCCGATTGCTGCGAGGATCTCGCAGCCGTTTTCCGTGATGCGCAAGGTATAAGTGCGGCGGTCGTTTCCATTGGATTGACGGCAACCAGGCCGTGTATCGCGGTTAGAGTGCCGCCGCACCTGCTTCAGCTACTGAATGGTCCTGTACGCCTGAGCCGCCGCTTACTCCTATTGCGTCTGTTATTTTGCCATCCTTCTTGAGAGGAATGCCACCGGCGAAGATCATGACTTTACCGCTGTTCGATGCGTGGATGCCGAAGAACTGGTCGCCCGACTGCGAGTTTGCACCGAGGTCTTTCGTGGTGATGTCGAAAGCGCGCGAGGTCCAGGCCTTCTTCAGTGCTATATCGATCGAACCCAGCCAGGCATTTGCCATGCGTTCAAAGGCAATCAGGTTGCCGCCCTCGTCTACGATGGCAATGTTCATGGGCTGTTTGATCTCTTCGGCCTTCTTTTCGGCGGCGGCGATCATACGGCGGGCGTCTGCGAGCTGAATCATCGAAATTCTCCTTGGTTGTACGATGTCTTTGGACTGACCGCACCGTTGGTTAGATGCCCCTGAGGTCATGTTGTGAGTGGGTCAAGGCAAAGATTGTTGATTGCTTTCAGTTGCGGCAGTTAGGGTCTTCAGTGGATGGGCATTGCAATGCTGCTGGAGCAATGCTGAACGAGTTATGCTGGTTTGCGCGTTTTATATTTTGTGCGAGGGTTTTGAGAATGAAAGTTTTGGCTGGATTAGCAGTGCTTGGTTTTCTGGGAACGCAAGGGGTACTGGCTCAGGAGTCTCCTTCGCGGTCGATGGCAGGTACGGTCGTTTCGGCGATGTCGCATCCGGGGGAATGGAAAGATGAAGGGATGCTGTTGGATGGGGTGGCAGCGGAGTGGCACACGACAGCGGATGGGCAAGATTTTCATTACATTCAGGCAGCCGTCGACAAATATCTGGCCGCGAATGACGGTAAGGCGCATGACGTCGAAATGGGGCAACCGATACTGCTAGTTTACCGTGTGACGCAGAAGCCGAAGTATTACGATGCGGCAAAGGCCCTCCACTATCAGCTTGCGGCAGGTAAGCAGACCGATTTGGCGGAGTCGTTTCTGGCTGCTTACGCGGCTACGTTCCAGCAACGGGAGAAGTTTGGCGACATTGCGAAGCGGTTATTGAAGACCGGCGCGAGGGGCAGTTCGTATGCAGTGGCGCTGGTGGATGTGCTGGACTGGATGCCGATGGACCAACCGCAGCGGCCTGAACTTATTGCTGCATTGAAGCGGACGGTTGCGGCGGTTGTGAAGGACCGGGGCGCCAGGATTGCACTGCGGCAGACGGGCGGCAAAGCGGATGCTTTGACTAGCTGCTTGGCTGTCTATGCGATTGCTAAGGGCGTTCGCATGGGCTATCTGCCGCAGTCGTATGAGGTAAATGCGCGGCGCGGATGGGCGGCGATCCAGAAGTCGATTGTGAGTGGAACTGAGGGCAGTGTTGCACTGAAGGGTGGCGCGAATGATGGCCGGCAGACGGGAGCGTTTCTGCTGGCCGGCAGCGAGATGGAACAGGCTGCGACTCAGGCTCTAGGACAGGGTAAGACAGCGCTGGTGGATGCGTGGTTCAACTCGCAGACGCGGAAGAATGCGGCGGACCAGACGGAGTTGTTTCATTACAAGTGGGACGATGATTCGAACAACGGGTTTTCGTTCTTTGGACGAGCGTTTCAACGCTATGGGGTAAAGCTGGCGGAGGAAAAGACTGCTCCGACGGCGGCGGACCTGAAGAAGGCGCAGATCTACATTCTGCCTTCGCCGGATATTCCGTCGAAGAACCCAAACCCGCATTACATGGATGCGAAGAGCGCGGATGTAATTGCGGACTGGGTGAAGACGGGCGGAGTGCTGCTGTTGATGGAGAATGATGGACCAAACTCGGAGTTTGAGCACTTCAATACCTTGAGCGAACGGTTTGGCATCCACTTCAATCCGGTGCTTCGGAACCATGTGATTGGAGAGGACTATCCGGCAGGCAAGCTGATGATTCCGGTTGGAACTGGAGTTTTTGAACGCCCGCATCAGGCTTATATGAAGGACACCAGCACGATTTCGGTGAAGGCCCCGGCTAAGGCCGTGGTGACGAAAGATAACGATGTGATGATTGCGGTCGCGAAGTATGGGAAGGGAACGGTGTTTGCCGTGGTCGATCCCTGGGTCTACAACGAATACACCGATAGGCGGAATCATCTGCCGGTGGAGTATGACAATTTTGACGCGGCAATTGATCTGGCCGGGTGGGTGGTGAAGCAGTAGTTCGTCAGATTGACGCTGGGATGAGCCTCAGAATTTGAAGGCTTTGATGACGATGGCGTTGGGAGAACTTCCGGCTGGAAGTATGGTGAAGAGCGTGGGACCGGTTTTGTCCTGCGTGCGAAGGATGGAGATGTCGCCGGAGTGTGCGTCGGCGACCAGAAGCAGGTGCTCGTCGGCGGAGAAGGCGAGGGCGTCGGGTGCGGCGCCGGTGTGGATGCTGTTGGAGACCCTGCCATCGTCGATGCTGTAGAGGCTGATGGAGTCGGCGCCGAAGTTGGAGACCCAGAGGGTGCTGTTGTCGTTGCTGACGATGCCGTGGGTGGGCTTGTTGCCGATGGCCTGGGTCCACCCCACTTGGTTGTTCCAGGTGTCGATCTCGGAGATGCTGTCGGAGTCGAAGTTGGAGACGAAGATCTCGCCACCGTCGGGTTTCATGGCCAGGTTTACCGGAGTCTTGCCGACGTCAAGCAAGGTGAGCATGTGATCGGTCACCAGGGAAGGGTTCTGTTTCGCAGCCCAGGAACCGGGTGCGGCGGCGAGGCTGATGGCCATGATCTGATGACCTCCGGAGCAGGCGATGAAGGCTTTGGATGAGTCGGGAAGGATGACGGCGTCGGTAGCTCCGGGACAACCAGAGAAAGCGTCGCGAAAGTGCAATATCTGTGATGGGGACGATGGCGGTTCCTCATAGGGGGCGACGCTGTAGATGGAGACGCTGCCGCTGCCGCGATTAGTGACGACGAGAGTGCGATTGTCGGGCGAGATGCGGGCTAGGCCTGGCTGCTCGCCGGTGCCGGCTACGGCGATTTCGCGGCGCTGGTCGAGATCGATGACGCTGACGGTGTTGGAGGCGGAGTTGGCGACGTAGGCGCGGTGGCCGGTGTCATCGACGCTGATGAAGTATGGTTGGCGATGGACGCGGATAGTGGCGATGACCTGGTTGGTCTCGGCATTGATGACGGAGACGGTGCCGGATTGGGTGTTGACGACGTAGACCTCGTTACGGCGAGGGTTGACGGCGAGGCCGGTGGGATCGTCGCCGACTCGAAGCGTGCGGTCCTGCCGCATGTAGACGAGGTCGAGCACGGTGACGGTGTTGGAACCGCCGTTGCTGATGTAAGCGAACTCGTGGTATCCGGCAGGGACGTCGGGGAAGCTGTTGCGGCGGCAACCTGAGCAGGCGACGAGGAGTGCGAGCGCGGCAGCGGCGAGAAGCCGGGATGAAAAGAGGGAATGGCGGGGTGTTGGCACTGTTGCGAGTCTATCGGTGAGAGTTGGCGGCGGGCAAGGGGTAAAGAGTACGGCTCCTTCAGTAGCTGGCAGGCAACGTAAAGCAAGAGTTCCGATTGGTGAGCATCTGCTCTCCCATCGTAGTGAAGTCAGAATGGAGGTTCGGCTAACTTTGTTTAGGGGTTTCGTGGTTGAACATCCAGTTGACGCCGAACTGGTCGGTGACCATGCCGAAGTATGCTCCCCAGAACATATCTGCGGCAGGCATAACGACTTTGCCCTTTTCGCCGAGAGACTTAAAAAGGTTGTCGACTTCCTGATTGCTGTCGCAATTGATGCAGATGGCGAAGTTATTCCCCTCGCGCACGGGGTTTCCCGGAGGGCAATCCGAGGCCATGATGACCTGCGTTCCCTTGGCCAGCCGGGAGTGAAGGACTTTGTCCGCGTCCTTCATCTCCTTGGGCATATCGGCGGGGCCTTCGGAGTAGGGCATGACCTGCAGATCGGCGCCGAGGCACTTTGCGTAAAACTCCATGGCCTGACGACAGTTTCCATTGAAGTTCAGGTAGGTGCTGAATTCTTTCATGATGGTTTGCTCCGTTTCTGGGATTTGGATTTCTTACAACATTTGGGTAAACTCAGCCGCCGGCGATGGCTCCGATGATGAGTAATGGCTCGGCTCCAGTGGCGACAGCTTCCGGCAGCGGGGCGTCCGGAGATTCGTGAGAGAGGTCTTCTTCGCAGGCGAAAAAACGCAGGAAGGAGCGGCGTTGTTGCGTGCTGTGGTCGCGAATGGTTCCCTCAAGCATGGGGTAACGGGCTTCGAGAGCATCGAGAACAGAGCGCAGCGTAATGGGTGCTGCGACTTCGAGCGTTACTTCGCCCTGCACTTGCGCCAGGGTGCGGAGATGCGCGGGAAGCTCGACGCGGATGCGATTCTTATTCATGCGAGCGTCTGGACCTCGACAGAGAGGACGGCGGGGAGGTCGCGGACGATGGGGGCCCAGGTGTCTCCGGCGTTAGATGAGGCGTAGACCTGTCCGCCGGTAGTGCCGAAGTAGATGCCGCAGGAGTCGAGCGTATCGACTGCCATGGCGTCGCGGAGGACGTTGACATAGCAGTCGGATTGCGGAAGGCCCTTGGTGAGGGGCTCCCACTCGTTGCCGCCGGTGCGGCTGCGGTAGACGCGGAGTCGGCCGTCGATGGGGAAGTGCTCGGAGTCGGACTTGATGGGGACGACGTAGATGGTCTCCGGCTCGTGGGCGTGGACATCAATGGCGAAGCCGAAGTCGGTGGGCAGGTTGCCGCTGACCTCGTGCCAGGAGTCGCCAGCGTTATCCGAGCGCATGACGTCCCAATGCTTCTGCATGAAGAGCGTGTCCGGGTGCGAGGGATGCATGGCGATGTGATGGACGCAGTGGCCGACGTCGGCTTTGGGGTCGGGGATGTATTGGGAGTGGAGGCCCTGGTTGATGGGCTGCCATGTCTTGCCGCCGTCGTCGGTGCGGAAGGCCCCGGCGGCGGAGATGGCGATAAAGATACGGTTGGGGTCGCTGGGGTCGAGGATGATGGTGTGCAGGCACATGCCGCCGGCGCCGGGCTGCCAGCGGGGACCGGAGCCGTGCTCGCGCAGGCCGGGGAGCTCGCTCCAGTTCTGGCCGCCGTCGGTGGAGCGGAAGATGGCGGCGTCCTCGATTCCGGCGTAGACGGTGTCGGGGTCGGTGAGCGAGGGCTCGAGATGCCAGACGCGCTTGAACTCCCACGGATGCGCGGTGCCGTCGTACCACTGGTGGGTGCCGGGGACGCCGTCGTAGGCGAATTTGTTGCCGACCGGCTCCCATGTTTGGCCGCCGTCGTTGGAGCGCTGGATGACCTGGCCGAACCATCCGCTGGACTGAGAGGCGTAGATGCGGTTGGGATCAATGGGCGAGCCTTTGACGTGATAGAGCTCCCAGCCTGCGAAGTGGGGGCCGCTGACGTCCCATTTTTCGCGCTTGCCGTCGGAGGTGAGAACGAATGCGCCTTTGCGTGTGCCTACTAATACTCTTACCTTGCTCATGAGTTGCTCCCTTGAATGAAGTTTGTCGATGGGGCCTGGTAATACTAACTGCTGACGGGAAAGATTGTCCGCAACCGGTAGTCGCGGAGAAGAAGACCGGCCCAGAAAAGAATGCCGATGAGGATGGGGAAGATTGTCTCGAAGAGCGGATTGCCAACGCGCATGTGGATGGCGACTGCTCCGCCAAGATAGCCGGTCAGCAAGACCGCGCCGAGGACAGCAGTCCGCGGAATGATGTAGATGACGATGCAGATGAGCTGGATGATGCCGAGAGTGAGCGACAGGCGCAAGGGGAAGTCGAGTTGGACGAATGCCTGCACAACCGGGGCCGGCTTCAGCAGATGCCCTACGCTGTCGAAGAGCATGAAGAGAACGGCGAGGGTGCTGAGGATGCGGCCTGTCCAGAGTAGTTTCTTCGATGCTGGATTTGTTTGAATCTCTGACTGCATGAATCTCTCCATAGAGTTTTTCAATTACGGTCGGACTTTGTGTCAAACGGGGGAAGCAGTGGTGTCGGGTCCCGGTCCTGCCAGCGGCGCCGGGTTTCGGCGAGGACGGCTTCGCGGTTTTTTGCCATTTCGACCATGACAGCGCAAGGGGCCCCGGTCTCTTCATGTTTCGCTCCCCAGAGGAGGAGTTCGAGCAGAACGGGAGCAAGGTCGATACCTTTCTCGGTCAGTCTGTAATGGATGCTTCGGCCATCGGTTTCGGCTGCCTCTGCTGTGATGATTTTTGCGGCTTCGAGCTTTTGCAGACGGTCGGCGAGGATGTTGGTGGCGATGCCCTCGCCGGAATGCTGAAACTCCTTGAAGGTGTGGTAGCCGCGGACCATCAGGTCGCGGATGATGAGCAGAGACCAGCGGTCTCCGAAGATTTCGAGGGAGATACTGACCGGGCAGCCGGAGCGAGGCTCGGTTTTGGATCTCTGGGACACGAAAATACAGTAACGCGAACTACTTGTTTTTTGCAAGTAAGATGATGTAAAACAAAAAGTCGATTGACGAATGGTACGTGCCGATTTTCATGCACGAGGACATCTTCAAATTCAAATATCGAAAAAGGAGTATTTATTTGTGAGCAAAGTTAAAGTTGCTGCGTTTTCAATTTCACTCGATGGATTTGGTGCTGGGCCACGGCAAGACCTGAATAACCCTCTGGGGGTTCGCGGTTTTGAGTTGCACAACTGGTTTATGAATACGGAAGCATTCAAGAAGATGCACGGTCAAAGCGGCGGATCTCAAGGGATCGACAACGATTTTGCCGCTCAATCTTTCGAGAATGTCGGGGCCTGGATTCTGGGCCGCAATATGTTTGGACCAGTTCGCGGCCCCTGGCCAGATGATTCCTGGAAAGGGTGGTGGGGTGACACTCCGCCGTACCATACCCCTGTTTTTGTTCTCACGCATCATGCACGAGCGCCTCTTGCGATGAAAGGCGACACTACGTTCTACTTCGTGACGGATGGACTGGAATCTGCCTTGAAGAAGGCGAAAGATGCGGCCAACGGCAAAGATGTCCGCATCGGCGGCGGTGTGTCCACCATTCGGCAGTGCCTGACTGTAGGTCAGATCGACGAAATGCACCTGGCCGTATCGCCAGTCTTTTTGGGTGAAGGAGAGCATCTATTTTACGGAATCAATCTTCCTAAACTCGGCTTCGCTCCCGTCAGAACCGTCGCCGGAGAAAAGGCAACGCACGTTTTTATTAAAAAGGGATAACTATTCGACCCTGTGGAAGGTTCGGCTCCAGCGAGTTTCATCGAAGAAGTGAACGAGCTCGTGAAGGGTGAAGCTCGCTCGGTCTGAGAGGGTGGTTTTGTACATCTGATCGTCAGGCATCTCGAAGGACCAGTAGACGAAGAGGGGGCGTCCGATAAGGTTGTTGCGCGAGACGAAGCCCCAGTAACGGCCATCGAGGCTGTCGGTGCGGTTGTCTCCCATGACAAAATAGCTGTCCGCAGGAACGACGAGGTCTTCGCCCTGAATGTGGGTGGGAAGATCGAGAGACCATTGGGCCGTGACGTCACGCCGGCCTAATGGTGGGATGGAAGGGAAGTCGTCGCGGTAGGGATCGTAGTTCGCGTAAGTAGGTTTGACAGCCTGGGGTTCGTTCTGCGCGACTCCGTTGAGATAGACGATGCCGTGACGAAGGTGGATGCGGTCGCCGGGAAGTCCAATGACGCGCTTGACGAGGATGCTGTATTTGCCGTCAAAGTCGGCCACGGGTTTGTAGAAGACGACAGGCTCTCCGCGGCGGAGGGCTTTGTAGGGCAGGAACGAAGAGGACGAAGTCGATGGCGAAAGCGTGGCGCGTTCGACCACAACATGGTCGCCGACGAGCAGGGTGCTGGCCATTGAGGCTGAGGGAATGACGAAATTCTGAAAGACGAAGGTCAGAACAAAAAGTCCGATGACGAGGGTGCTGCAGATGGCTGCCAGTCCCTGAAAGCGCGTCTCGCCGGTTTGCTTCGTATCTTCTTTGTGCTTCGCGATTGCTTTGCTCATGAACCTGGCCTCTTGAGGGGTTAGACTACGCTGCTCAGTATGGCGCGTTGAGCGGCGAGGAGTTCGTGGATGCCTTTTTCCGCGTAGTCGAGCATCTGGCCTAGCTGCTGGCGGGTGTAGGAGTTCTTTTCGGCGGTGGCCTGGGTTTCGACGAGGCCCCCATCGGCCAGCATGACGACGTTCATGTCGACTTCCGCGCGGGAATCTTCTTCGTAGCAGAGGTCGAGCAGGACGTGGTCGTCTACGATGCCGACCGAGGTGGCAGCCAGCATCTGACGAAGCGGCGAGGTCTTGAGAGTTCCTGCCGCGACGAGTTTGTTGAGGGCGAGGGCCAGGGCTATGCAGGCTCCGGTGATGGCGGCGGTGCGGGTTCCACCGTCGGCCTGAAGGACGTCGCAGTCGAGGATGATGGTGCGTTCGCCGAGGGCCTTCATGTCCACGACGCTTCTTAGGGAACGCCCGATGAGGCGCTGGATCTCGTGGGTGCGTCCGCCGACCTTGCCGCGTTCGCTCTCGCGAGCAGTACGGGTGAGGGTGGCGCGGGGCAGCATGCCGTACTCGGCGGTGACCCAGCCGCGACCGGAGTTGCGCATCCAGCCGGGGACGCCCTGCTCGACGGTGGCATTACAGAGAACGCGGGTGTTGCCGGATTCGATGAGAACTGAGCCTTCGGGCATGGCAATGTAGCCAGGGGTGATGCGGATGGGGCGGAGGGCATCGGCGGCTCGATTGTCTGGCCGGAAGAGTTGCGATGGGATTTGAGGCATGGTGGGATTATAGTTGGTGAGGATTTTCGTATCGGCGGCTATTGTTCAAAGATGCGTTTCCGATTACGGTTCCAGAATGGGATGTGGTTCCGTAATAGGAAATTGTCTAAGAATGGGAATTTTGCCGTAAAGCTGCTGGATCGATGACAATACTTGTTCCGGTTTGGGAATTGGATGACTTTGACGGTAGATGGAGGGATTAATATTTTCGCTTTCTAAGCAATGACTTAGGGAATGGAGTTCCAGTTTGGCACTTGAAGTGATTACAGGGTGTACCTGATCTAGTTAAAAGATGACGAGTGGAGCTACTACATGCAGGCAACGCAGAGCTGGACAGCCTCAGAGTTAGTTGGACGGTCGATAGAGTTTGCCGCGCTTCGCCGGGTTGATGAGGGGATGGCTCACAAGCTGCATGTTGCGGCTGGGGGAGTTGCGGAAGGCGCGGGGTTGGCGCATGATGCGAGGAATTTATTGGGGGCGCTGAGTCTTTACTCAGAACTGCTGGCACGGCCGGGAGTTCTGCATGAGGAACATCGGGAGTTTGCGGAAGAGTTGCGGCTGCTGAGCGATCGAAGCTGGGCGATGATCGATCGGTTGGTGAACCATGCCCGAACCGAGACAAAGGTGGCGGTGCCGGAGGAGAGAACGGTTCTGCCCGAGGTGGTCGAGCGGTGCCGGGGACTGTTGAGCCGGGTTGCGGGGCGGGCAGTGGAGGTTTCCTTTGGGGCTGGCGCCTATGAGCTGGTGAGTGTCCGCGCGGAAGCGGTGGAACGGATTTTGACCAACCTGGTGAAGAATGCCGCTGAGGCATTGGTTGGGGAGGGAAGCATTGCGGTGAGGGTGGAAGGCGTCGTGGAAGACGCTCGGCGGCGAGTCGTGATGACAGTGCGGGACACCGGTTGCGGTATGAGCAGCGCGGAGGTTCGCAGGTTAATGCAGGCGGGCGAAATCTCTCCGTCTGGCGGACGCGGGCTTGGCTTTCGTGTCGTGCGGGAGCTTGTGGCAATGTCCGGCGGGTGCTTGAATATCGAGAGCCAGCCGGGAATAGGGACGAGTATTTCGGCAGAGTGGTATACGGTTGCGGGGTGGGAGTGTTGACTGGATTTGCGATAGGCCTTGAAGCAAAGAATCTGAGACTCGGGAGGAATGATGGCGGGAATAGTAGGTTGGGATGAGGATGCGCCGTTGGAGGTGCTTGTCGGCTTGACACCTTTTGGTGGAGGTTCGGCTATCGCAGACGAGCAGAAGGAACGTGCAGCCGGACACATGGAGTTGCTGCATGTCATGGTAGTGGATGATGACGAGGGGGTGCGAAGGTCCTGTTGTCAGATTGCCGAGCGGCTGGGTTGCGCTGTGGTTGGTGCGGGGAACGCGACGGCGGCGCAGGCGATCTTGAAGGACCATCCGATTGACCTGATCCTGCTGGACCTGAAGCTGCCCGGCGGCGGTGGCATGGCGCTGCTGGAGCAGGTAAAGATGCTTCATCCGGAGACGGCGGTCGTGGTGATGACGGCGTTTGCGACGGTGTCGTCGGCGGTGGAGGCGATGCGGATTGGCGCGAGCGACTATCTGACGAAGCCGTTTGCCCTGGAAGAGTTGACGCGGGTGCTGGAACGGGCAGGACAGCGGCACCACATGGATGTGCAGAGTCGGCAACTGCGGGAGAGGCTGCGGACGCAGCAGGGAATGGGCGGCCTGGTGGGGAAGTCGCCGGAGATGGAGAAGCTGTACAGAATACTGTCGAAAGTAGCTTTTTCGACGCATCCGGTGCTGATACTCGGCGAGAGCGGAACAGGCAAGGAACTGGTGGCGCGGTCGATTCACTTCAATGGAACGAACGCGGCGAAGCCGTTTATTCCGGTGGATTGCGGGTCGCTGGTGCCGACTTTGATTGAAAGTGAGCTGTTTGGGCATGTAAAGGGAGCGTTTACCGGGGCCGACCGGGCCAAGGAAGGTCTGCTGGCGACGGCGGAGGGAGGAACGGTTTTTCTGGATGAGATTGGGGAGCTTCCTCTCGATCTTCAGTCGAAACTGCTGCGGGCGTTACAGGAAAAGGAGGTCCGTCCGGTGGGGGCGACACAGGCACGGCCAATCTCGGCGCGAGTGCTGGCGGCGACGAACCGTGATCTGGCGACGATGGTGGAGCAGGGACGGTTTCGCAAGGACCTCTACTTCCGGTTGAATGTGGTGAACCTGCGGATTCCGCCGCTGCGGGACAGGCGCGACGATATCGCTCCGCTGGCGATGTATTTTCTGGAGCGGATGCAACAGCAGACAGGAGTGGCGCGCACCTTCTCCGATGAGATGCTGCGGACCATGATGGAATATGACTGGCCAGGCAATGTGCGCGAACTGGAGAATGCGATTGAGCGGGCTTGCGCGTTGTCGTCGGGGCCGGTGTTGCATATGGGAGATTTGCCGACTCAGTTGCAGGACTTCAGGATGCAGCGCGGTGGAATCGGACAGACTTCGGAGGAGGAAGCACGGGCATCCGCCGCGGGGACGGAGAAAGCCGGGATTGTTCCAATCGCCGTGATGGAGAAGCAGGCGATTCTGGGGACGCTTAAGCAGTTGAACGGGGACAAGCTGATGGCGGCACGGCTGCTGGGCATTGGCAAGACAACGCTCTATCGGAAGCTGAAGGAGTATGGGATCTCGGAGGATTGAGGATCGAATCTCCAGCAACCTCTAACTGACTAGAGGTTGCTGAGCGGGTGGAGCGGTGGGATCTGCCTTCTGCTGCATGATGAGCATGTTGGAGGAGACGCCGAGTGGGATGCCCTCTTTCTCGAAGGCGAGGATGATGCGGCGGCGGAGTTCGCGGAGGACGGGGTCCTTCTGATTGGCGCGAACGCGGAGGTTGACGGGGTAGATGACTTCGCGGCCGTTGATCTTGTCGACGCCGAGGATGTCGGGGTCGGTGATGACGACTTGTTTGAAGGCGGAGTCGTTGCGGACTTCGGTCGCGACTTTGCGGAGGACAGCCATGACTCTGTCGGGGTTGGCGCTGGCGTCCACGCTGACGGGCAGGGAGGCGACGGAGAAATCGCGGGAGAGGTTGGAGACGGTGGCGATCTGGCTGTTAGGGATGGTGTAGAGGGTGCCGTCGCCATCACGCAGGGTGGTCACGCGAAGGCTGAGATCTTCGACGGTCCCCTGGAGACCCGCGATCTTTACGACTTCGCCCACGTTGTATTGGTCTTCGACGAGGATGAAGATGCCATTGATCATGTCCTTGAAGATGGACTGTGCGCCGAGGCCGATGCCCACTCCGAGGACGGCGGCTGAGCCGAGCACAGGCATGGGATTGACGCCGAACGTGTACAGAATATACAGAAGGGCAAGGAAGCCGATGATGCTGTACGAGGTGGCACGCACAATAGAGGCCATGGTGCGAAGTTGGGCCGCTCGCTGTGAAGGGCCGACCTGCCTGTCGGCCCTTTTGCGCATTCGGTTGACGAAGAGCTTAACGATGCGCTGAGCGATGAATGCTATCAGGAGGATGGCGACGAGGCGTGGGAGGGTTTTGCCGACGAACTCGACGATATAGTTGTGCCAATCGTGGGCGAGTATCTTGGAGAGGCGTTCGTCTTGCAGGGGCAATGCCTGGAGGAGCATGATTGTGGCGTCTCGCTTTCGTGAATGCTTGCTATAGATATAGAGCAAAATTGCTAGATTTCTATAGAATGCTTGAGCTTTTTGTAGGATGCAATTGGTGGGAAATGCGAGACAGGGGTGCGGTATGAGAATACTTTGCGTCGCAGTGGTTGGAGTGTTGTTGATGGGAGTTTCGGGAACCCCGGGCAAGGGACAGATGCCTCAATCGTCTCCGGTGCAGCCGCCACCGCCCGGCAGTCCGCCCGTGGCGATGCCTTCGCTGGGGAATCCGGAGCCTTTGTCGCCGCAGATCCAGGAACAGCAGGCCCGGTCGCGTAATAGTGAGCGGCAGAAGCGGCTGGTCGCGGATACGGACAAGCTGCTGGCTTTGGCTACGGAGTTGAAGCAGGATGTGTCTAAGACGAATAAGGATGTTCTCTCAGTGGATGTAATCAAGAAGGCAGATGAGATTGAGAAGCTGGCGCACAGCGTGAAGGAACGGATGAAGGGGTAGGTCTAGTGGGTGGCCAGGGCTGTTGCGGCGTTGATCTGGGGCACGGGCAATGAAGGGGAGGATACGGCCGACGCGCGGAGGGTGGCGATGATGGTGTCTGGGGTCCAGTCGGGATGGGCTGCGCGTAGAAGTGCAACGGCTCCGGCAGCCAGGGGTGCAGAGGCGCTGGTTCCTATGGCCTGGACATAGGGGGTGTGACCGAAGTTGAAACAGCCGAAGCTGTGTCCGCTGTCGGAAGGTGGGCCGTCCAGGGTGGATGGTTTGCCGGAGCTGCAGGCCCCTCGTATCCATCCGCTCACGGCGAGGTCGCCCTCTTCAGGATAGCTGCCTCCGGGGGCGGCCAGGGCGTTGAGGGGCGCTCCATAGTTGCTGTAATAAGCGAGTGAGACGGGGCCGGGAGCGCAAGTGGCTCCGGCACTCGTGTTCTGTGTGCAGGCAGGGTTGGTGGAGGCGACGATGGCGAGAACTCCGCGGGATTGTGCAGGGAGTTCTATGTAACGGGGATCGGAGAGGTTGAGGCCATCGTTGCCGGATGAGGCGACGATGACGATGCCGGCCTGGGTAGCAGCGTAGGTGATCTGGTCGAAGGCGGCTTTCAAGCCTGCCCCTTCTCCGGTGGTGAGGTCGATTGTGGCTCCGACAGAGAGAGAGATGACATCGGCATGATTTGTCATGGCGTCTTCGATGCCTTGCATGACCCAACTTAAGAGGCCACTGGCCTGACCGGAGGAGCACTGGTCGGCGATGAAGGCGTTGCCGCCTGCGCTCAAGTCGGGCATTCTCTGGAGGACTTTAATGTTGAGCAGGGTGGCGGCGGGGGCTACGCCGATGACCTCTCCGGTGCCGGGGCCGATGGCTCCGGCGGCGAGCGAAGCAGCCCAGGTGCCATGCCCGTCCTGGTCTTGCGGGGTACCGTCGTCGCATGGGCTGGGGTAGTCGGATTGGTTGATTTCACTGAGATTCAGGGAGAGATTGGGAGCGATGTCGGGATGGGTTTCATCGACGCCGCTGTCGATGATGGCGATGCGCACGCCGCGCCCCATGGTGATGTCCCAGGGGCCGTGAGCGGGGCCGCCGGAGACGTTGTTGCCGTAGCCGCCGACCTGCCGGACGGCCCAGCCCTGAGGCGAGGTGGTGTAGTAAGTGTCGTATGACTGTGGCTGAGTGGTGGAACCAATGATGACGCTGAAGGTTGCCGGAAGGACAGGTTTGAGGGTGAGGCGGTCGGCGGTGACGATACGGTCATGGAGGACATAATCGACGTTGGGCTGGGCGGCGAGACGGCGCATAGTTTCGGCGTTGCTTTGGCTGGCGGCAGTGTTACCGATCTGGGAATGGAGTTGGCTGGAGGAGGGGAGGGACTGGACCACGGCGATGCCGAAGCGTTCGTTACGCTGGATGAGGCGGGCTCCGGCAGCATGAACGCGGGCTTCTGCGTCTCCTGGGATGGTGGCGTTGTGGTAGACGACGATGTAGCGGTTGGGAGCGATGGGCGCGGTTTTGATTTGTGCGTGAAGGTGAGGCGCGAGCGTGAGCAGCAGGAGAGAAATGTGGATGAAGAAGCGTCGCCGGGCGCGGCGTGCAGTCAGAGCACAATTTGGGATGAAGATGTGGCTGAGACAGGACACGGATGCACCTCGCTGTTGCGCTGGTGTTTGCATCGGCGGGTGCCGGGTAAGGCACTAGCGTTTGGCGGAGATGTGCTATTACTTTGGTTACCGCATGTGGAAGAGAGCACTGGTAATGCCCGTCACGTGGGGTAGTGGTTTGCGACATTGACCCTCTTCGATTGCACATGCTCTAATGGCCGCCTTTGTGAAGCTAATTGTGGATTCGTGTTCTAAGGAGACCTTTGCATGGATGTAGTAAGCCTTCTGGGTATGATTGTGCAGGTGCAAGTTCCTATGTCGCCTGTGGATGTGAATGGAGATGGTGGGCAATTTTGCCTTTGGCTGGCGATGGGCGTGGGAGTGCTGGCGCTGGCGGCAGCTTGGATGCTGGCGCGTCATGTGCTTTGCTGCGAGACAGGAACGACGGAGATGCGGGCGATCTCCGATGCGATTCGTGAGGGGGCCGAGGCGTTTCTGCGACGGCAGTACAGGACGATTGGCGCGATTGCGGTGGTGCTGGCGATCCTGTTGTTTGCGGGGTACCACATGTCGGCGCGGACGGCCCCGTTTGCGGCGAAGACGGTGATCAGCTTTCTGGTGGGCGCGGTGTGCTCGGGGCTGGCCGGCTATACGGGGATGTATGTCTCGATCCGGGCGAATATACGGACGGCTTCGGCGGCGCGCGGAAGTTTGAATAAAGCGTTGCAGATTGCGTTACGAGGCGGGGCGGTGACCGGGTTGGTGGTCGTGGCGCTTTCGTTGCTGGGCGTGGGTGCGCTGTTTCTTTTCTTTGGCGGCCTGACGCATCCGCAGACGGTGCCTTATGAGCTGGTTGGGTTTGGGTTTGGAGCTTCGCTGGTGGCGCTGTTCGCTCAACTGGGCGGTGGAATCTATACGAAGGCCGCTGACGTTGGCGCGGACCTTGTGGGTAAGGTGGAAGCTGGGATTCCAGAGGATGATCCGCGCAATCCTGCTGTGATCGCGGACCTGGTGGGCGATAACGTCGGAGACTGCGCGGGGCGCGGCGCGGACATCTTTGAATCGACGGCAGCGGAGAATGTCGGCGCGATGATTCTGGGCGCGGCGCTTTATCCGGTGTTTGGAGTGAAGGGAATTCTGTTTCCGCTGATCGTGCTCGCCATCAATTTGATCGCCAGCATTGCCGGTGTATTTGTGGTGAAGACGAACGAGACGGAAGACCCGATGCGAGCGTTGAATCGCGGGTTCTATCTCACATCTGCGCTGGCGTTGGGCGGGTTTGCTCTCGCCGTGTACACGATGCTGAATGGCCCGATGGTGCAGCCGCTGTGGCTGCTGGGCTGCGGCGTCATCGGCTTGATCACGTCGTTTCTCTTTGTGTGGATTACGGAATACTACACGGAGTCGCGATACAGACCGGTGCAATCGATTGCCTCAGCTTCGCTGACAGGCCCGGCGACGAACATCATCAGCGGACTGGCCGTGGGGATGGAGACGCCGGCGCTTCCGGTGATTGCGATTTCGGCGGCGTTGCTGCTGAGCTACTACTTTGGCGTACAGGGACTGGCTGGAGTTGCAGGTATCACGGACTATGCGAAGGGCATCTATGGGACGGCGCTTGCCACCATGGGAATGCTGAGCTGCGCAGCCTACATTCTGGCGATGGATACATTTGGGCCGATTACGGACAATGCTGGTGGGATCATCGAGATGTCGAACCAGCCGGAGTCGATCCGTGAGCGCACAGACAAGCTGGATTCGGCGGGGAATACGACCAAGGCGCTGACGAAGGGGTATGCGATTGGATCTGCTTCGTTAGCGGCATTTTTGTTGTTCTCTGCATATCTGGAGGAGATCAAGGTCATTGTGGCGGACAAGGTTCATCTTGCGGGTGGATATATGCCGCCGGGGTGGAACTTCACGAATATCAACCTTGCCCAGGTGCCGGTATTTGTGGGGGCGCTGCTGGGAGCGATGCTGACTTACCTGTTCAGCTCGATGGCAATCAAGGCAGTGGGGCGCACGGCACAAATGATCGTGAAGGATGTGCGCGACCAGTTCAAGGAGAATCCGGGTATTATGGCGGGAACTTCTAAGCCGGACTATGGGCGATGTGTCCACATTGTCACAGGTGCGGCGCTGAAGGAGATGGTGATACCGGGACTACTGGTGGTCTGCATGCCTGTGGCCGTTGGGTTGATCTTCCGGCACTTTAGTGCAAGCTATCAAACGAGTTCGGAGATTTATGCTCCGGGGACGATTCTGCCGGTTCCGGCGATTGGCGGAATTCCAGTGAATCTGGCTGGGGCTGAGTCCGTTGCCGGGTTGCTGATGGTGGGCACGATTGCGGGCATCCTGCTGGCGATGCTGATGAACAATGGCGGCGGCGCCTGGGACAATGCCAAGAAGTTTATCGAGACAGGGCAGTACGGCGGGAAGAAGTCCGAAGCGCATAAGGCCGCTGTGGTTGGAGACACGGTCGGCGATCCTTTCAAGGACACGGCGGGACCGAGCCTGCATGTGCTCATCAAACTGTTGGCAACGATTACGCTGGTGCTTGCCCCGCTGTTTGTTTGAGGTTGTCAAGGATAGCTTGACACAAGGGCCGCCTTGATGAGAGGCGGCCTTTGTGCGTGGGATGGAATAAAGCTGGTGCCAGACAGTACAATCACTGCTTGGCAGAGGCAATGACGATGGCTCGGAATATGGTGTCCAATTCGGTTGAGAAGAAGACGGTGGAAGGGGAACTGACGCCAGAGAGGCTGGTGGAGTTCTACCGGCTGATGTATCTGTCGCGACGGACAGACGACCGTGAAATTGTGCTGAAGCGGCAGCAGAAGATCTTCTTCCAGGTCTCGTGCGCGGGCCATGAGGCGCTGCTGGTAGCGGCGGGAATGGCGATGCGTCCTGGGTATGACTGGTTCTTTCCTTACTACCGTGACCGGGCGATATGCCTTGCGCTAGGGAATACGGTGGAAGAGCAGTTACTGCAGTCGGTGGGTGCGGCGGACGATCCGGCTAGCGGTGGACGACAGATGCCTTCGCACTGGTCGAGCACGAAATTGAATATCGTGACGACTTCTTCGTCGACCGCTACGCAGTGCCTTCATGCGATTGGGTGTGCGGAGGCGGGGAGGTATTTCTCGCGGCATCCTGAGGCGGCGGCCAGGCACGATGGAGATTACCGGGAGTTCAAGGACGTCGAGTTCCATGGGGACGAGGTCGTTTATGTCTCGATCGGCGAGGGCTCGACCAGCCAGGGAGAGTTCTGGGAGTCGTTAAATACGGCGAGCAATGGGAAGCTGCCGGTGGTGTTTGTGGTCGAGGACAATGGATACGCGATCTCGACACCGGTGGAGACGAACACTCCCGGCGGAAATATCTCGCGGCTGGTGGCGAATTTTCCGAATTTTCACTTTGCCGAGATTGATGGCACCGATCCGATTGCCAGCTACAAGGCGATGGTGGAGGCGGTGGCTTATTGCAGAGCCGGATATGGGCCGGCGTTGGTGCATGGGCATGTGATTCGGCCTTACTCGCATTCGCTGAGCGATGATGAGCGGCTGTACCGTCCTGCGAGTGAGTTGGAGGCGGATGCTTTGCGCGATCCAATCTCGCAGATGCAGATGTGGCTGCTGCGCGAGGGCATTCTGGATGAGGAGGCCATCAATCGGCTGGAGCGGCAGGTTGACGAAGAGGTGCAACGCGCTGCAGACAAGGCCCTGATGGCGAAGCTGCCTACTATCGAGTCGATTACGCGGCATGTGTACTCGGAGGATTTGAGTCCGATGGATGCGCGGTTCGCGACGAAGCCTGTGGCTACGGCGGATGCGACCGAACGGACGATGGCCGATCTGATCAATTGCTGCCTGAAGGACGAGATGCGGCGCGATGAGCGCATCGTCGTGTTTGGCGAGGATGTTGCCGATGCGAGTCGGGATGAGCCGCTGCGCGCAGGGAAGATCAAGGGCAAGGGCGGAGTCTTCAAGCTGACTGCTGGATTGCAGACGGAGTTTGGCAGCGATCGGGTGTGGAACTCTCCGCTGGCTGAGGCGAATATCGTTGGCCGGGGAATCGGCATGGCAGTGCGTGGGCTGAAGCCAGTGGTGGAGATTCAGTTCTTCGACTACATCTGGCCGGCGATGCACCAGATGCGGAATGAACTGGCGTTGATCCGGTGGCGGTCGAATGGTGAGTTTAGCTGCCCGCTGGTGATGCGGGTTCCGATTGGCGGGGATTTGACCGGTGGGGCGATTTATCACTCGCAGTCGGGCGAGAGCATCTTTACGCATACGCCGGGAGTGCGGGTAGTGATGCCGTCGAATGCGCTGGACGCATTGGGGTTGCTGCGGACGGCGATACGGTGCGACGACCCGGTGCTGTTTCTGGAACACAAGCGGCTATACCGCGAGACTTACGGCCGCGCGGTTTATCCAGGGCCGGATTACTGTATTCCGTTTGGTAAAGCTCAGATTGTGCGGCCGGGTAAAGATCTGACCGTGATTACGTATGGTGCGATGGTGCCGCGGGCTTTGCAGGCTGCACAGAAGCTGCATCGCGAGAAGGGCATCGATGTGGAGTTGATCGATCTGCGGAGCCTGGCTCCTTATGACTGGGAGACGATTGCGGAGAGTGTGCGCAAGACGAACCGCGTCATTGTGGCGCATGAGGACATGTTGAGTTGGGGGTATGGGGCCGAGGTCGCCGCGCGGATTGGGGAGGAGCTGTTCCACGATCTGGATGCTCCGGTGCGGCGGGTGGCTGCAATGGATACGTTTGTGGCTTATCAGCCGATTTTGGAGGATGCCATTCTTCCGCAGCCGGAGGATTTGTATCGGGCCATGGACGAGATTGCGGCTTTTTGAGGGACATTAAAGGTCCGTCGGACAATAAAAGGTGATGGAATCGGCGGCTGGACGCAACTGATGGACTCGGCGGGGGTTTGATTGGGAAGACGCCCCGATTGCCGCCGTTTTGGCGCGCCTTTCCAGTGCGGGGTGGAGGAGTGTCTATGAGGTTTTCTGCTGGGCTTCGGATGCGGTCTCTGGTGCTTGCAGGTGGGCTTTGTTCTCTGACACTGGGGACGCCAATTGCAGCGAGTGCTCGGGTAAAGAAGGCGGGCAACCAGATTCAGGGGCAGGATCGGGTGCTTCATGCTTTGAACCGGTTTACGTTTGGGCCGAGGCCAGGGGATGTGGCGGCGGTGCAGGCTATGGGGTTACAGAAGTGGTTTGAGCAGCAGTTGAATCCCGCTAGCATCGATGATTCTGCGCTGGATGCGCGGCTGGCGATGTTTCCGGCGATGAAGATTTCGCAGGCAGAGTTGATGGCACGATACCCGACGCCGCAGAAGCTGCGGCAGATGATTCGGTTAGAGTCGGCGCTGCCTGCTGGTCCTGTGGAACATGCGATCTATGCGGATGATATTGCGCGGGTTGAGGCGGTAGAGGCGAAGCAAGCGGCGCAGACTGCGGGTGCGAATGCGATGCAGCCGGGGATGATGCAGAGTGCCGGAAGCGGAATGGCTGATGCCGGAGGAATGCAGGGGAATGCTGCGATGGCGGGTAGCATGGATGCCGGTGCGGCGGCACAGGAGGAGAAGCCGTATTCCGATGCGGATGTGGTGAAGGTGATTAGCCTGCCGCCGGATGCGCGGATGCAACGGATTGTGGGGATGTCTCCGCAGGATTTCATTGCGTTTCGCAAGAGTCTGAATCAGAAGGAGCTGGCGGCAGTGCAAGAGGGCTTGAGTCCTCAGCAAAGGGAGATTTTTGAGGCTTTGCAGGGTGGTCCGCGGATGGTCGACACGGAGTTGCTGCAATCGCGGATGATGCGGGACATCTACAGCCAACGGCAGCTACAGGCGGTGATGACCGACTTCTGGCTGAACCACTTCAATGTGTACTTGAGGAAGAACCAGAACGAGCCTTATCTGCTGCCGTCGTTTGAGCGAGACGTGATCCGGCCGAATGCGCTGGGGAAGTTTGAAGACCTGCTGGTGGCGACAGCGAAGAGTCCGGCGATGCTGATGTATCTGGACAATTGGCAGAGCATTGGACCGGATTCGATAGCAGCGGTGAATGCGGCCAGGGCAGCGCAGCGGGCGAAGAATCCCCAGGTCAGGCAGGCGTTGAAAGACCGTGGGTTGAATGAGAATTATGGGCGCGAGCTGATGGAGCTACACACGATCGGCGTGCAGTGCGAGGTGAGCGCGGACCGTCCGGCGCGGGAGCTGGATAAGGCTTGCGGCAAGGGGTATACGCAGCAGGATGTAATCGAAGTAGCGAAGGCGCTGACGGGGTGGACAATTGATCGTCCCGATGATGGTGCCGCGTATCGGTTTGATGAGCGACGCCATGAACCGGGCACGAAGATGGTGCTGGGGAAGAAGATCAGGGAGCGCGGCGAAGGCGAAGGGCTCGAAGTGCTGCATAGGTTGGCGACTAGCCCTGCGACGGCGAAGTTGATTTCGACGCAACTGGCGATACGGTTTGTTAGCGATACGCCACCGCCAGCGTTGGTGGACAGGATGGCGAAGACTTTTGTGTCGAGTCATGGAGACATCAAGAAGGTTTTGCGGACGATGTTTAACTCGCCGGAGTTCTGGTCTCCGAAGGTCTACCGGGCCAAGGTGAAGACCCCGGTCGAGTTTGTGGTCTCGGCAGTGCGGGCGAGCGGTGTGGATGTGACCGATGCTCAGCCGCTGGTGGCCTCGCTGAACCGGCTGGGGATGCCGTTGTATGGGATGCAGACGCCGAATGGATATAGCTGGAAGGCTGATCCCTGGGTGAATACGGGCGATCTGGTGAACCGGATGAACTTTGCCCTGGTGTTGAGCGGCGGTCGGATGAATGGCGTAAAGACGGACTGGCGCGGTTTACTGGGGGAGACCCCGTTGTCGGGCGAGAGTGCCGATCGTTCAGCGGCGACGAAAGAGCAGAGTCTGGAGATGCTGTTGCTTGACCAGCCAGCGAGCGACCATACTCGGGCCATAGTGTTGCAACAGTTCAAGAATACGGCGGCGCAGGATGACGCCGCAAAAAGGTTTTCTAACGCGCGAGTGCTGAATGCCGGAGCTAAAGTACGGCAGGTAAAGGCCCAGGAGGACCGCGAAGCTGAGGTGATGGCAGGTTTGCTGCTTGGTTCGCCTGAGTTCCAGCACCGGTAAATAGTTGAGTGCCTCAATAGTTGTGAAAGGTGCGAAACTTACTGCGGAATCTGGCGTTAGGTAGAGTAGGCACCTGCACGATACGACCCAGGCTTTTGAAGTAGAAGGAGACACGATATGGAAATCACGAGGCGCGGTTTTATGAAAGGTGGCGCTCTGGCGTTGGTGGGGACCTCGACGATTCCGAGTTTCCTGACGCGCAGCGTGATGGCGGAGATGACGACCGCTGCGGCAAATAAGAAGAAGCTGGTAGTGCTGTTTCAGCGAGGCGCAGCGGATGGGTTGAATATCGTCGTGCCGTATCGCGAGCAGAATTACTATGCGATGCGTCCTACGATTGCGATTAAGCAGAATGAGGTAATCGATCTGGATGGGTTCTTTGGGCTGCATCCGTCGATGGCGGCGTTCAAGCCGCTGTATGACCAGGGGCATCTGGCGATTATTCATGCGGCGGGGTCGCCGGATACGACGCGGTCGCACTTCGATGCGCAGGATTATATGGAGAGTGGGACGCCGGGCGTTAAATCTACTCCCGATGGCTGGTTGAATCGGGCCTTGCAGGCAGAGTTGTTGCGCGGGAAGCCTTCGGCGTTTCGTGCGGTGGCGTTGGGGACGGAGATTCCGCGGACACTGGAAGGTAAAGTGCCGGCGATTGCTTTGGACAACCTGTTGGATTTCTCGGTTGGGGGGCGTGGGCCGCAGACTTCGCCGATGAGCAATGCGTTTCAGGCGATGTATGACGAGAGCTCAGACGCAGTGCTGCATGGAACAGGTCAAGAGACCTTCGAGGCCGTGAAGATGCTGAAGGCGACCGACCCTGCTCACTATCAGCCAGCGGCTGGGGTGGTCTATCCGAAGACCCAGTTTGGAAATAGTTTGAAGCAGGTGGCGCAATTGATGAAGGCGGACCTTGGCGTGGAGGCAGCTTTCTCGGATATTGGCGGATGGGACACGCACCAGAACCAGGGGAATGCGAATGGGCAGTTGGCAAATAGGTTGCAGGATTTCTCCGAGGGGATTGCTGCCTTCTGGCGGGACATGGGAACGGATGCGGAGAATGTGACCCTGGTGACGATGTCGGAGTTTGGCCGGACGGCTCGACAAAATGGGACGGGCGGGACCGACCATGGTCATGCGAATGTAATGTTCGTCCTGGGAGGGCAGGTAAAGGGTGGCAAGGTGTATGGGAAGTGGCCGGGACTGGATAATGACCAGTTAAATGAAGGACGCGATCTGACGGTGACAACGGACTTTCGCCGGGTCCTGGGTGAGGCGGCTTATAAGACTCTAGGCGCCAGGAATCTCGAACTGGTGTTTCCAGGGTCGCAAGTGCAGCCAGGTGAGTTTTTGAACTTTATTTAGTGGAAAAGTGTGATTCGGAATATTCGAGCGTTGGTATCGCAGATATTCCGTTTTCAGGATATGAAAATTATAAATCTACAAAATGGTGGAAAAAGCAGGACAACTTTTTAGAAGAACTGGCGTCTTAATGAGTGTAGTCAGCAGTTGCCGGACTTTCACTTCCCTCGGTTCCGGCGTCCCTTATCCGCAAGGCAACTACCTACCGTAAACGTAAGGCCCCCACAGTATCGGGGGCCTTCACTCCTTTTAGATCGTCTATTACGACTGCCTTAAGAGAAACCTATCTTTCGGTCGATGGAGAGAGCGCCGGAGCCGTAGAAGAGCAGCATGATGGCGATTGCGGCGAGTTCTGCAATGTAGTTGTAGATGCCGAAGCCCTGGTGAATTCCAACCGTGAAGAACGCGACCAGCATGTTGATGGCGATCAAAGCTGAGACCAGGCGGGTGAACAGCCCCAGGGTAACCAGGATGCCGCCAACAAACTCTGTGAATGCCGAGATATAACCCAGCCAATAGGGAAGCCCGAGCGTGACGACATAGTGTACGAAACGATGCAGTGCAGTGTGGGTTTCAACCTTTTCGTATCCATGCACAATCATGGAAAGGCCTAGCGCGAGACGGAGAAGCAATGCTCCCCAGGGTTGGAGGCTATTTAGAAATTTCGTCATAAGGATTTCCCTCTGAGCTTAGCGTGGTGAGATGAGGATGGGAAAGCGATTTATCGGGCGGGTGCCGGGGGAGATACGAGTTGGGGAACGGATGCAGGCGGCAGGTACTGATCGAGGAACCTTGTGATGCTTTCGCGATAGAGCGCTTCGGTTGGCGCGGTGAGGCCGACGGTGATTTTGGGACCGGAGGCAGTGCGGAAGAATGCGGGAGACTTGTCTGGAGAACTGGGATCGGAGAGAAGGAGTTTGGGGGTTCGCAGGGTCTGGAGGGGCTCGGCTAAGGGAAAGTTTTCGTGAAAGAGCAGGCTGACCGGAAGCAGGGCCGAGCGAGGGTCACGCCGGGCAGTGGCGAGCAGATCAGTGTGGGGTGAATCCAGGATGATGGCTGGGATGACGGGATAGGTGGCGGCCAGGTGAGCTGCGAGTGAGGTTCCAACACCCATGCCGTAAGGGACGATCTGTCTCGCAGGGATGGCTCTTGATCTGGTGAGGTATTGCCAGGCGGAATCGGCGTCGTGTGTCATCTTTTGTTGATTGGGATGAGTGTAGGCGCTTTGGCCGTAGCCACGGTAGTCGAAGGCGAAGATATTGAGACCCAGGCTGTGAAGGGTGGAGAGGGTGGGGATAGAGGCTGCAAGGGAGCCGTCGCCGGGAGGGAGGAAGAGGATGGTGGTGTTGGCGTAGCGGCCACCTGAGGTGGCGGGAATCCACCAGCCGGTGAGTTGGGGGATGGCGGATTCGTCGGGACCGAAGTGGATGAGTTGGTAGGGAGCGCCGCCAATGGATTGGGGAGCGGCGGATGTTCGGGAGGGATGCAGAACGAGCTGCCACTGGCCCTGATAGAAGAGAAAGCAGAGAGCGAGATAGCCGCAGAGGATGGCCACGATTACAGTGGCAGCGACGGCCTTGACGAGCCAGATGGGATCGACTGCTTCCGGTGTAGAGGCTGGCTGCGGACGGCGTTTGGACGGCTTTGGGGTGGGGCGAGGCATGAAGGCTTCTATCTGAACTTTAGCATCTGCAATCTGAGAGGGATGTAGGTGATTCCCTGCATTGGGTTTTAAGATGGAAGGAGCGGAGGATTTTTGAAGTGGCGCAGTGGGTCAGGTTATGCGGGCTCGATGAGGCTCCGGCGGTGGGAAAAGTGATGGAGGGTGAAGTGGAGGGCGTGGGGATTTGTCTGGTGAATGTGAATGGGGAGCTGTCAGCTTTGGATAATATCTGTCCCCATCGACAGGGACCGTTGGGGCAGGGATGGCTGGAGGGCGAGGCGGTGGTTTGTCCGTGGCATTCGTGGACATTCAGCGTGAAGACAGGAGTTGCGGAATATCCAGTGCATGAACGCGTGAATGTGTTTCCGGTACGGGTTGAAGGGGAGGATGTGTTAATGCATCTTGAGGAACGGAATCGCGACTAGGAATCACAGCGGGAACCCTGCAAATCCTGCGGCGCATCATCATCGCCATCATGGACGCTAGTATTTTAACCAGGATAGAAGGCCCGAACACAATGTTTCGGGCCTTTTCTCTTGCCTGCGGGCTGTTTGTGGGGGCTGCCTTTGGGAGCCGCTACTTATGCGCTCCGGAAGCTGTTAGAATCTATAAAATCCACTCCTCTGGAGAGGCAATGCAGGCAATACTGGCGCTGGAAGACGGGCGCATCTTTCGTGGCAAGAGTTTTGGCGCAGGAGCGGAATGCTCCGGCGAGGTGGTCTTCAATACATCACTGACTGGCTATCAAGAGATCTTTACCGATCCTTCCTACGCTGGCCAGATTGTGGTTTTGACGAATCCTCACATTGGGAACTATGGGACGACGCCGCACGATGCCGAGGCGACGCGGCCTTACATCGAAGGACTGGTGACGCGAGAGTTTTCGCCGATGAGCTCGAATTGGCGTTCGACCCAGGTTGCCGACGAGTATCTCGAACGCTATGGCGTGCCGGTGATCTCCGACATCGATACGCGGGCCGTGGTACGGCATCTGCGGGCCAATGGCGTGATGCGCGGCGTGATTGCGAGCGGCGAGAATCTGGACGCGGATGCGCTGGTGGCGAAAGCGCGGTCGATCAGGAAGATGGAAGGCACCGATCTGGCCAGTGTGGTGACTACGAAGACCGTGTACAAGTGGGATGCGAACGAGCCGAAGAACCAGACCGGCGACACGCTGTTGACCCCAGCAGAAAATGCAGACGGCAAGCAGATGCATGTGGTGGCTTATGACTACGGCATCAAGGAAAATATTCTGCGGATGCTGACACGCGAGAACTGCAGCGTGACTGTGGTTCCGGCGAAGACCTCCGCGGAAGAAGTGCTGGCGATGGAGCCTGATGGGGTTTTCTTCTCGAATGGGCCGGGCGATCCGGAGCCGCTGGGGTATGCGGTCGAAAACGTGAGGAAGTTGCAGGGGAAGACGCCAATCTTCGGGATTTGTCTGGGACATCAAATTTTTGGGTTGGCTCTAGGGGGTAAGACCTACAAGCTGAAGTTTGGGCATCATGGCGGGAACCACCCGATCATGAATCACCAGACCGGCAGGGTCGAGATCACGGCGCAGAACCACAACTTCAATGTCGATCCAGATTCGCTTCCAGCAGATGTGGAACGGACGCATACGAACTTGAACGACCAGACGCTGGCCGGGTTGAAGCATAAGACCGACCCGATGTTCAGCGTGCAGTATCACCCGGAGGCCAGTCCGGGGCCGCACGATTCGCATTATCTCTTCAGGGATTTCCGGAAGATGATGGAAGAGTGGAAGAAGTGAGTGCTGCTGCTCATCTGCCGATTCTGTTGACTCCGCCTCGAAAGCGCGACTTTGCTTTCGATGAGAAGGACTTATCGGTTTATTTGCCTTCTGCTTTTGCTGGAATGGGACTCGATCAGACGACCATTCCAAGAATTGCGAAGGACGAAATTCTTCTGCAAGAAATTGAAGCTGCTGTGCGGACTGTTCCCACAAAACATGTTCTTGTACATGGCGACGCACGAGAAATTACGGGGTTAAAACCAAATTCCATTCATCTGGTTGTAACGTCTCCACCATATTGGACACTTAAGCGTTACGAAGATTCGCAGGCCCAGATGGGGCATATTGCGAATTACGAACAGTTTTTAGGAGAACTACAGCGAGATTGGCAGAAATGCTTTGACGCGCTGGTTCCGGGTGGGAGATTAGTGTGCGTGGTCGGGGATGTATGTTTGTCACGGCGACAGAATGAAGGGCGTCACACGGTTGTTCCGCTTCACGCTGCAATCCAGGAGCAGTGCCGCAAAATCGGTTTTGATAACCTGGCCCCGATTATCTGGCACAAGATTTCAAATGCGGTGTACGAGGCTTCCGGCGCGGGAGGCTTTCTCGGCAAGCCATACGAGCCAAACGCGGTCATCAAGAATGATATTGAATTTATTTTGATGCTAAGGAAGCCCGGGGGATATCGCAAACCCAGCGCGTCAACGAAGCTGCTGAGTGTCATCAGCGCCCAAAATTATCAGCAATGGTTTCAACAAATATGGACTGGAATTACTGGAGAATCCACAAAGCATCATCCTGCGCCTTATCCAGTTCAACTGGCCGAGCGGTTGATCAGGATGTTCAGTTTTGTCGGCGATGTTGTCTTCGATCCCTTTTTGGGGACTGCGACGACGACTGTCGCAGCCGCTAAATCGGGGAGAAACAGCATAGGCTGCGAAGTACAGGAAACATACCTTAAGGCTGCTGTGTCCCGCGTGAGGCGAGAGACTGGGAGTCTTTTTCATCAACCGGAAGTGGTGGAGGTTTGGGAACGATGAACCTCGGCGAGCGATGGAATCAACGGTTGCAAGGCGCTGTGCGTCATTTTTGGGAGACTAGAAGCACTCAAGCTGGCAACCAGGGAAGAAAAACGGGTCAGAAAGATGCTGGGGCAAGAAGCGCCGTAACCGGCGGAAGACAGTTACAGGGATTCGCCGATTTGATTTGCGACTATCTTGAGGAATCCGGGCTGGATCGTCCGAGCATACATTGCGACCGTTCGGCAGAGATTCCGGGGTGGTATCGATCAGAAAAGAGATGGGATCTGCTGGTTGTGTCGAAAGGACACCTTGTGGCCGCAATGGAATTCAAATCACAGGTTGGCTCTTTCGGTAACAACTTCAACAACCGCACAGAGGAGGCTTTGGGAAGTGCCACCGACCTGTGGGCCGCATACCGTGAAGGTGCATTTGCCCCATCTCCACGACCATGGCTGGGTTATTTCATGATGGTAGAGGATGCTCCCGAATCAAATCGCGCAGTAGGCGCGAGTCAATCTCATTTCAAGGTATTTCCTGAGTTTATTGGAGCTTCTTACACGAAGCGTTATGAGATTTTGCTGACAAAACTGGTACGTGACAGGCATTACGATAGTGCTTGCTTACTTACTTCCTCCGCATTAGAAGGTACTCAAGGAATCTATCGTGAACCATCCGAGGAGCTTGCATTTGACGCATTGCTGGTGTCCTTGGCGGCGAGAGTAATGGTATGACTGGAAATAATGTATTCACAATAAATTATTTGAATACATTTCCTCAGCGGCTAAAGCCGCTTGATTTTTGTGCTGATGACGGCGGGGCTGAAGCCCCGCCCCTTCAAAGACTGATTGACAAAGATTGCTTGAAAGAAGATAGATAATGCCACGCAGGAATGACATCGCGAAGATTCTGGTGATCGGTTCGGGGCCGATTGTGATTGGGCAGTCGGCGGAGTTTGATTACTCCGGCACGCAGGCCTGCAAGGCGCTGAAGGCTGAGGGGTATGAGGTGGTGCTGGTGAACTCGAACCCGGCGTCCATCATGACCGATCCTGAGGTTGCGGATCGCACCTATATCGAACCTTTGAATACGGCCTATCTGGAGGAGATTCTCCGGGTTGAGGCGGAGATGATGACGGCTGGCTCTGGCACGTTCGCTGTGCTGCCTACAGTGGGCGGACAGACGGCGCTGAATCTTGCCGTAGACCTGGCTGATTCGGGGGTGCTGGAAAAGCTTGGCATTGAGTTGATTGGCGCGAAGCTGGAGGCGATCAAGAAGGCAGAGGACCGTCTGCTGTTCAAGGACGCGATGAACAAGATCGGGCTGGATATGCCGCGGTCGCAGCTTGTGAACAATCTTCGCGACGGGCTGGAGTTTGCCTCGAAGATTGGGTTTCCGGTGGTGATTCGTCCTTCGTTTACGCTGGGCGGTTCGGGTGGCGGGATTGCCTACAACCGCGAGGAGATGATGGAGATTCTTTCGCGTGGACTCGATCTCTCGCCGGTGCATGAGTGCCTGATTGAAGAGAGCGTGCTGGGATGGAAGGAGTATGAGCTTGAGGTTGTTCGAGACCTGAAGGACAACGTCATCATCATCTGCTCGATTGAGAATTTCGACCCTATGGGCGTGCATACGGGCGATTCGATTACGGTGGCTCCGGCGCAGACGCTGACTGACCGCGAGTATCAGTCGATGCGCGATGCGGCGATCCGCGTGATCCGCGAGATTGGCGTGGAGACGGGCGGGAGCAATGTGCAGTTCGCGGTGAACCCGGTGAACGGGCGCATGACAGTCATCGAGATGAATCCGCGCGTGTCGCGGTCGTCGGCGCTGGCGTCAAAGGCTACGGGATTTCCGATTGCGAAGATTGCTGCCCGGCTGGCCGTTGGCTACACGCTCGATGAGATTCAGAACGACATTACCAAGGCGACTCCTGCTTGCTTTGAGCCGACGATTGACTATGTTGTCGTGAAGATTCCGAAGTGGCAGTTCGAGAAGTTTCCTGGCGCGGACGAGGGACTGGGGCCGCAGATGAAGTCTGTCGGCGAAGTGATGGCGATTGGGCGCACCTTCAAGGAAGCGATGATGAAGGCGGTGCGGTCGCTCGAGACAGGCAAGAAGGCCACGGCGGACGATATTGAGCCGCGACGGCTGACGCAGCGGCTGGTGACTCCGCATCCTGACCGGTTGGCTTATATTCGCTATGCATTTGAGCGCGGGATGACTGTGCGCGAGGTTGCGCGTATGACCTCGATGGACCCGTGGTTTCTGTACCAGATGAAGCAGATTACGGATGAGATCAAGGCTGTTGGCGGCGTGTCGTTTGACGAGGTGACTGCGGAGCAGCTTCGCGAGGCCAAGCGGATGGGCATCTCAGACGAGCGGCTGGCTGCTAGCTGGGGGCTCAAGGGCGCGGAAGGAACGGCCGCGGTTCGTGCACTGCGCAAGAAGCTGGGCGTGTTGCCGGTTTACAAGATGGTGGATACGTGCGCGGGCGAGTTTGAGAGCTATACGCCGTATCTCTATAGCTGCTACGACGAAGAGGATGAGGCGGCGCCGACGACGCGCAAGAAGATCCTGATTCTGGGGAGCGGGCCTAACCGGATCGGGCAGGGAATCGAGTTCGACTACTGCTGCTGCCATGCTGCGTTCGCTCTGCGTGAAGACGGCTACGAGACCATCATGGTCAACTGCAATCCCGAGACGGTTTCGACCGATTATGACACCAGCGACCGGCTCTACTTCGAGCCGCTGACGCTGGAGGACGTACTCGCGGTCTATGAGCATGAGGCTTCGTCGGGTGCGGAGATTGGGATGATCGTACAGTTCGGCGGTCAGACTCCGCTGAACCTGAGCCTCCCATTGAAGAATGCGGGAGTGCCGATTATTGGTACTTCGCCGGAGTCGATCGATCTGGCGGAAGACCGGAAACGGTTTGGAAAGTTGATTGAAGAGTTGGAGATTCCACAGCCTGAGGGCGCGATGGCGACCAATGTGGCGGAGGCGGTTGCCGGTGCGAATCGAGTGGGGTATCCGGTGCTGGTGCGGCCTTCGTATGTGCTAGGCGGGCGAGCGATGGTGATTGCCTATGACGATGAGGCTGTCGTTCGGTATATGAGTACGGCGATCGAGTTCTCGCAGGAGCGGCCGGTGCTGATCGATCACTTCCTTGAGGATGCGACCGAGGTCGACGTCGATGCGCTGTGCGATGGCGACGACGTTGTGATTGCCGGGATCATGCAGCATATTGAAGAAGCCGGGATTCATTCCGGGGATTCATCGTGTGTGCTGCCTTCGGTCGATCTGAGCGATGACGTGCTGCGCACAATTCGCGAGTACACACGGAAGCTGGCGATGGCTCTGAACGTGATGGGGTTGGTGAATATCCAGTTCGCGATCCAGCGGGGCAAGGTGTTTGTCATCGAGGTGAATCCTCGGGCTTCGCGGACGGTTCCTTATGTCTCGAAGGCGACTGGAGTTCCGCTGGCAAAGATTGCTTCGCGGCTGATGGTTGGGCGGAAGTTGAAGGAGTTGCTGCCGGAAGCGGTTGCGACCGGCAAGGATTTGGGAACTGGATCGCATTTCTTTGTGAAGTCGCCGGTGTTTCCGTGGGGCAAGTTTCCGGGCGTTGACACAGTGCTTGGGCCGGAGATGAAGTCTACCGGCGAGGTGATGGGTGTGGCGGACAACTTCGGCGAGGCGTTTGCCAAGGCTCAGATCGCCGCCGGACAGGTGCTTCCGCTGGAGGGAACGATCTTCCTGAGCGTGAATGACCATGACAAGGAAGGTGTTGTCTCGCTGGCGCGGCAGTTTGTCGAGATGGGTTTCCATCTGGTGGCGACGCATGGGACGGCTGCTGTGCTGGAACAGGCGGGATTGCAGCCGGAGCGCGTTTACAAGGTGAAGGAAGGGCGCCCGAATGTGGTTGATCTCATCAAGGGCGACCGAATCCATCTGATTGTGAACACGCCACGCGGGCAGGACACGTTCTTCGATGAGCAGGCGATTCGTCGAGCGGCTGTGCTGGCGCGGATTCCGACGATTACGACGCTGGCGGCAGCGCGGGCAGCGGTTGAGGGAATCTCGGCTCTGCAGCAAGGGACGCTGAGTGTGGTTGCGCTGCAGACGCTTCATGCGAACCGCGTTGAGGCGGCTGTCTGAACGGTGCATGATTCGGGCGTATGATTTTTCTGTTGCTCTAAATAATTAAGGAGAATGGTTGATGCGGATTGGAATGTTGACAGGCGGTGGAGATTGTCCTGGATTGAATGCCGTGATTCGCGCTGCGGTGCGCAAGGGAATACAGCATCATGGCGATGAGTTTATCGGCTTCATGGAAGGCTGGCGCGGGGTCATCGACGATGTGACCATGCCGCTGACGCTGGAGACGACCTCCGGGATTCTGCAGAAGGGCGGGACGATCCTGCGGTCTTCGCGAACGAATGTAAAGAAGATCCCAGGCGGATTCGAGAAGTGCCTGGAGACGATCAAGCGGAACAAACTGGACGCCCTGATTGCTTTGGGCGGCGACGATACGCAGTCGATCAGCCTAGCGCTGAGCGAGCGCGGGGTGAGGTGCGTCGGCGTTCCGAAGACGATTGACAACGATTTGAGTGGGACGGACGCTTGTTTTGGTTTTGATACCGCGGTGATGATTGCAACTGAGGCTGTGGACCGGTTGCACTCGACCGCTGAGTCGCATAATCGCGTGCTGGTGTGCGAGGTAATGGGACGGGATGCGGGCTGGATTGCGATTACGTCTGGAATTGCCGGTGGCGCAGACGTGGTTCTGGTGCCTGAGGTGCCGATTGATATCGAAGAGGCTTGCCGATTGATCAAGTATCGGTATGAGCATGGGAAGAAGTTTTCGATTGTGGTTGTGGCTGAAGGCGCGAAGTTTCCAGAGGGAGATGTGGCCACTCATGACACGTCGGTGGACTCGTTTGGCCATCCGCGTTTGAGCGGGATTGGACAGACGCTCGCTGAGGAGATCGAGAAGCGTACCGGCTATGAGACACGGAGCGTGAACCTGGGGCATACACAGCGGGGAGGTACTCCGACGGCCTATGACCGGATGCTGGCGACTCGCTACGGCGTGGCGGCGATTGACCTGGTCCATGCGGGCAAATTTGGCCGCCTGGTGGTGCTGCGCGGGACGCAGATTTCGGACATCCCTATTGCCGATGCGATTGCCAAGACGAGGACTGTTGGTCAGGATCTTCTGGATGTTGTGAAGAGCTTGCAGCCCTTGAAGGGCGGAGCATAGAAGGTTCGGGTTGATTTGATGTTGCCGGTTTCTTGGGTATCCCCTTGGTATACCTTTCAGTTAAATATCTGGGATGAAACTTTAAATTTAAGTATGCCATGTAAAATATTGAAGCAAAATACTTTATCAAAATACACTCCAGGGAGGGGTACTCTGAAGAAGCCACTTTCAGCGCCAGGCGCCGCCCCGAGGCTCACGCTTTAGATATCTGCCCCGCCCCGGCTTGCCCAAGAACTTTCCACCTTCCACAATCAACTCCCCGGAGGAGAACACCTGACGTGCATTACCCTTCACCCGATATCCCTCAAACATCGAGTAGTCGCAGCGCATGTTGTGGGTTGCCGCGCTGATCGTGTATTCGACGTCAGGGTCCCAGATGACGATGTCCGCATCACTGCCCGGCGCAATCGTCCCCTTTTTGGGATACATGCCAAAGATGCGGGCCGGAGCGGTCGAAGTAATCTCGACAAACCGGTTTAACGAGAGCTTGCCGGAGTTAACCCCATGATGATGGATCAACTGCATCCGGTTCTCGATACCCGGCCCTCCGTTGGGAATCTTCGTAAAGTCGTCGATCCCCAGCATCTTTTGATCGGCAAAACAGAAAGGGCAGTGGTCCGTAGAAACCACCTGCAGATGGTCATGCTTCAGCCCGTCCCATAGCCGCGCCTGGTTCTTCTTTTTTCGCAGCGGTGGCGAGAAGACATACTTGGCGTCCTCGAAGGATTCACCCTTCATATTATCTTCAATCGACAGCAGCAGATACTGCGGACAGGTCTCAGCAAACGCAGGAACGCCGCGATCGCGAGCCTCACGCACCTGGTTCAAGGCATCCTCCGACGAGAGATGCACAATATATACCGGCGCGCCCGCAATCTCCGCCATCGCAATCGCTCGCTGCACCGCCTCAGCCTCCGCCAGCGTAGGCCGCGTGAGCGCGTGATAGATCGGCGCAGTCTTGCCTTCGGCGAGGGCCTGTTGCACAATCACATCGATCACGCTGCCATTCTCGGCATGCATACAGACAAGAGCTCCATTCTTCGCAGTCCGCCGCAGCGCTTTGAAGATGGTCGCGTCATCGGCCATCAGCACATTGGGATAGGCCATGAAGAGCTTGAAGCTGGCGACTCCCTCGCGCACCATATCGTCCATGTCGTCGAGGCCGGTCCTGCCGGCATCGCTGCCCAGATCGGTGACGATCATGTGCAGGCCATAGTCGATGCACGCCTTGCCTTCGGCCTTCTTCCACCAGAGATCAAGCGCATCGCGCATCTTCGTTCCCTTGGCCTGGATGGCGAAGTCCACGATGGTCGTCGTCCCGCCGATGGCAGCGGCCCGAGTTCCTGTCTCAAAGTCATCGCTCGACATAGTGCCACCAAACGGCATGTCAAGATGCGTATGCGCGTCGACGCCCCCCGGCAGCACCAGCATTCCAGTTACATTGACAACCGTATGGCCGTCAGCAATAATTCCGGCGCGGACCTCCTTGATGACTTCGCCCTCCACCAGAACATCGGCAGCAAAGGTCTTTTCGGCAGTCACAACAGTCCCATTCTGAATCAGCAGTCCCATCAGCAACTCTTCTCCATTAGGCACTCAGCAGTACGCTCTTCCCAGCTCTCCGCGGGCAGATGCTCATCCACTTCCACCATCGCGATGCAATCATCCACAGGACAAACCAGCGAACAGAGATTGCATCCAACACACTCCGTCTCATCCACACGAGGGACGCGAGCAAGCGGAGTCGTATAGGAATGACGCGCCATGTTGCTTATAGCATCTAGCTTCGGTATCGGAGTAACTGTAATGCTGTTTCTGCCAGCGGCTTCAACATCAGCGGGTTTTGTGTGTAACTCAACAGGGCCATCGATCCGCCCACTCACACGATCAACATGGATACATTGATGTGCCCCGTCCCAACATGCCATATAGCAAAGCCCGCATCCGATGCACTTCGCTTCATCGATATGCGCGACCACCTTGTAGTTCAGATTCAGGTCCTTCCAGTCCCTCATCTTCGACAGACTAAGCCCGCGAAAGTCCTCGATTGCCTGAAAGTCTTTCTCGCACATCCAGTTCTCAAGTCCGTCGATCATGTCTTCGACGATGCGATATCCATAATGCATCGCTGCCGTGCATACCTGTACCGTGCTGGCTCCTAGCAGTATGAACTCGGCAGCATCCTTCCATGTGGCTACGCCGCCGATTCCGGAGATAGGTAATATTGCCTCCGGATCGCTCATTACTTGCTGCACCATATTCAGCGCAATCGGCCTCACTGCTGGCCCGCTGTAACCTCCATGCGATGAACGACCATCCACATTGGGCTGTGGAATCAACGTATCCAAATCGATTCCCGTGATTGAGTTGATGGTGTTGATGGCGGCAAGCGCATCGGCTCCACCGTGTTTCGCCGCCCGCGCCACGACGCGAATGTCGGATATATTCGGCGTCAGTTTGACGATGACCGGAGTTTTGGCCTTCTCCTTCACCCACGCCGTGATCATCTCCGCATACTCCGGCACCTGGCCCACAGCCGACCCCATGCCGCGCTCGTTCATGCCATGCGGGCAGCCAAAGTTCAGTTCCAACCCATCGGCGCCTGCATCTTCTGCCTGTTGCACAATGGTGTGCCACGCCTCGCGTGAAGACTCAACCATCAGCGATGCAATGAGCGCTTGCTTCGGATAACGCTTCTTGACCTCTGTCAGTTCACGTAGATTCACATTGAGCGGACGGTCGCTGATCAGTTCAATATTGCTGAAGCCCATCATCCGCTGGCCGTTCCAGTCGGTCGACGAGTAGCGCGAGGAGGTATTCGTGACCTGTGCGCCCATCGTCTTCCACACTGCACCGCCCCATCCGTCATCGAACGCTCGCATAATCTGCTCGCCGGTATTTGTTGGCGGCGCGGAAGCAAGCCAGAATGGGTTTGGCGATTTGATGCCTGCAAAGTTTACAGATAGGTCTGGTTTTACGCTGTACTTAGACATATGCCACCTCCAACAGGCGAGCGATGGCCACTCCGGCTCGCTTGCCGTCTGCAACTGCGTCAACCACTTCACGTCCTCCGTTGATACAATCGCCGCCGGCAAAATACTTCGGATTCGTCGTCTGCCCGGTTGTGCGATTCACTACCACTCGTCCGCCTTCCAATCGCACGTCCCGGCATTGAGAGAGAAGCTCAAGCATGGAAGACTGGCCAATCGCAGGAACTACCATGTTGCACTCAATATGAAAAGCTGAACCTTCAATCGGTTTGAGTAATCCATTGGCGTCAGTCTCCATACGTACGCATTCAACGGACACAATGCCGTCGACAGAAGCATGAATCGTCATCAATTGAGTCAGCCAGAGAAAGCGGACGCCTTCCTGCAAGGCCTGGCGATATTCAAAGTCAAACGCAGAGATATGCGCTTTAGCTCGCCGGTACAGGATCGAGACTTCCTTGGCTCCCAGCCGTTTCGCAGCATTGGCCGCATCGATGGCAGTGTTGCCCGCGCCAACTACTACTACATTGCCCTCTACCTGCGTGATTTTTCCTGTCTTGTAGCTTTCTATGAATTGCAAAGCGTCAACGACTCCCGGCTGATGATCGCCCGGAATAGCCAGCTTATGCATCGTGCCGAGCCCTACCCCGATGAAGATGATGTCGAACTCAGCTTCCAATTCGGGAAGCGATACTTCGTCGCCGATCTCAACTCCGAATCGAAACTCGACGCCCAACTCTTTGATCAACTCAATCTCACGAAGACTATCTGCCAGTGGCAGTTTGTACTCTGCTATTCCATAGGTATTCAGACCGCCTGGAAGTGGGCGCTTGTCGAAGATGGTTACTTGAAAGCCTCGCTGCTTCAGCTCGGCTGCGGCAGCCAATGACGCAGGGCCAGCGCCAATACAGGCAATCTTTTCTGTCCGCTCCTCATCCGACTTTCGCGGTAGCCTACCGCCCTGCGCGTGGAAGTTGTCCATGGCAAATCGCTGGAGCCGCCCAATCTCAATCGGTTGTTCGTTAAAGCCATGCATCACGCAGGCGCCCTCACAAAGCACTTCCACAGGGCATGCCCGCGCGCAACTAGCACCAAGAATATTTGCATCAAGGATGCTGAGGGCAGCACCGCGCAGGTTGTCGCTGGCGATCTTCTTAATAAATTTTGGCACATCGATATGCGTAGGACACGCTCCCGTACAGGGTGCGTCAAAACAATTCAGGCAGCGGTTCGCTTCAACCACCGCAGCCTGCGCCTCGAAGGGAGGACGCAGATCTGCAAAGATCTCTGCAATCTCTGGCTTCTGCTGGAGTAGCTCCTGCATCGGTACTTACCTCGGGATAAATAAAAATCAGTCTTCAGGTGAAAAGGGAAGAGAGCTACGGCTTCACAAGATCGCCGTACATCTCCGGCCTGCGGTCGCGGTAAAACTGCCATGTCTTGCGCACCTCGGCAATTTGATCGAGATCTAAATCGGCGGTCAGCACTTCGTCTTTATCACGCGAGGCTTCGGCAAATATCTGGCCGCGAGGATCGCAGAAGTAGCTCTGTCCATAGAACTCACCAATATTCCAGGGGGCTTCCATGCCAACGCGATTGATTGCGCCGACGAAGTACCCATTTGCAGCCGCATGTGCCGGTTGTTCCAGCTTCCACAGATATTCGCTCAAACCCGCGACAGTCGCAGAAGGGTTGAAGACAATCTCAGCGCCATTCAGGCCTAGCGCACGCGCACCTTCTGGAAAATGACGGTCATAACAGAGATAGACACCGATCTTGCAGAAGCCCAGATCGAAGGCCGGAAACCCAAGATTGCCTGGCCGGAAATAAAACTTCTCCCAGAAGCCCGGATCGACGTGCGGAAGATGGGACTTCCGGTATTTTCCAAGATAGTTGCCTTCGCTATCGATCACCGCGGCAGCATTGTAATATACCCCTGCACTCTCGATTTCATAAATCGGCGACACGATGGCAATGTGCAACTCCTTCGCCAGGTCCTGCATGAGTTTTGTTGTTGGCCCATTGGGCAGAGACTCCGCCATATCGTACCAGCGGGTTGATTGCTCCGCGCAGAAATATGGTCCGTAGAAGAGTTCCTGAAGGCAAACGATCTGCGATCCGCTGGCAGCCGCCTGCCGGATCAGTGCGGTATGTTTGTCGATCATGGCCTGTTTAATGACGGCCAACGATTTTCCTTCATGATGAATGCTTGTAGCTTGAATAAGGGAACAACGAACGATACGCGACATTCTGGTAGATCCTTCCGTGGATTCCGCCTCATACGTGAGTGCAGATCCCTTGGCAAAATCACATTGCCGAAAACTTTAGAGATATGTCGGGTCGCTACCTACAGCTCACCTGCGTTCAGATCTCTTGTTTACACCTTGCAGCAAAAGATAGGCATGCAAAGTGGTCACAATGTCTTATATTTTACGCCATTCACTTAAAAGTGATCTGAACGTATCCATCGAAAAGCGGGGCACGGATAGGTCTAATCACTGCACAAGCTATGGTTTTGCAGCCAAATGTATCCCTCTTTCAGCACAAGTTATACTTAAACCATGTCTAAAGTACGCGCCGCCGCAGCCATAGCCAAGGGAATGAGCATCACCCTCAAGGAGATGTTCCAGCCGACTGAAGTCGAAAACTATCCTGACGGCAAAGGCCCCATGCGGGGGGCCAAATTCCAGGAGCGTTTCCGCGGCAAACACCAGCTCCAGCGCGACGAAAACGGCCTGGAAAAATGTGTCGCCTGCTTTCTCTGCGCCGCTGCCTGCCCATCGAACTGTATCTATATTGAAGCCGCCGAGAACACCGAATCCGTTCGCATCTCCTCAGCCGAGCGTTATGCCAAGGTCTATAACATCGACTACAACCGCTGCATCTTCTGCGGCTACTGCGTCGAGGCCTGCCCGACGGATGCCATCACGCACGGTCACGGCTTCGAGCTCGCCAGCCTCAATGCGACTAATCTAGTGATGCGCAAAGAAGACCTTCTCGTCCCGTCTCACAAGCTGCCGGATGCAGTCCGGTCTGAGAAGGACGAGGCAGAAGCGCTTGCCTAGCAATATTTTTCGGAGTGCCCGGAGTTCTCATCTGGACGCTGCACCCGCCTTTATTCCGGGATAGGGGCGCACCATGAAGGAATCCATGCCATCTTTTGTTGATCTTACTCAGATATTCTGTCTCTTCCAGCACGTGTAAGGAGTACGGCATCATGGCAAAGTTGACTATTCTTTTCGGCATTCTTCTCGTCATTATTGGCGTTAGTGGTTTCGTCGTTACTGGCAGCGCGCACCCCACGGCCCTTATTCCTGCTGCTGCCGGAGTGCTCTTCATCATCTTTGGAGTGCTCGCCAGCACCGAGAACTCAAAAAAACGCATGTTGTGGATGCACATCTCTGTCACCATAGCCCTGCTGCTGTTCCTAGGGCTTATTCCTGCAGATATCGATGTCATCCGCCTCAGCCGCGGGGTCTCCTTCCCGCACCCGATTGCAATTTTGGAGAAGTCGGCGACCTCTCTTCTGTGTCTTCTGTACGTCCTTCTGTGTGTTCGTTCTTTCATTGCCGCCAGACGTCAAAGAACCTTGAATCCAGCTTCCTAAACCGCTCATCTAAAAGGCGTAAACTTTAGCGAGCCTATGCCTTCTTCCTTTGGTCCATCCAGCTTCGGCGGCGGAATGAAATCAGCTGACCGCCCTTCTCGCGGCGCAGGACGCGCCACGGCAGCCGATCTTATTTCGGCGCGTCCTAAACCAAAACTGAAGAAGGTGCTGCCCGAGGTCTGGCAGTTGATCAAGCCGCGCCGAATTCTTCTCGGTGGCAGCTTCCTTCTGATGGTCATCAATCGATCCAGCGGCCTCATCCTGCCGGCCTCGACGAAGTATCTCATCGACAACGTCATGGGCAAGCACCCGATCAAATCGCCCATCATCGCCGGCTTCATAGACAAGCATCATCTCAATCTGTTGCCCGTCATCGTTAGCGTTGTGGTCTTCGCTACGATCATTCAGGGCATCACTTCTTACGCTCTTACGCAACTTCTGTCCAAAGAAGGCCAACGGCTCATAGCCGAGCTTCGGATGAAAGTCCAGGCGCACATTGGACGTCTGCCTGTTGCCTTCTACGACGAGAACCGGACGGGAACCCTGGTTGCGCGCATTATGACTGATGTAGAGGGCGTGCGTAATCTCATCGGGACGGGCGTGGTTGACTTCGTCGGCGGTGTGCTTACGGCGATCTTTGCCTTCTGCTTTCTCATCTTTCTCAGCGTCCAGATGACGCTTGTAACTTTCATCATTCTGCTGATCTTCGGCCTCATCCTGCAACGTGCCTTTAAGGTCATCCGGCCTATTTTCCGTGAGCGCTCCAAGATCAACGCCGAAGTCACTGGCCGTCTCACCGAATCGCTTGGCGGAGTCCGCGTCGTCAAGGGCTACCACGCCGAGGCCAGCGAGGCCAACGTCTTTGCTGCCGGGGCCAACCGCCTCCTTCAGAATGTTATCTCCTCGCTTACTGCGCAGTCTCTTATGGCACTAGCCTCTACCGCAGTTCTAGGTGTCGTCGGAGCCCTGGTGATGTATCTCGGTGCCCACCAAGTCGTTGCCGGACATCTCACTACCGGCGGCTACGTTACCTATGTGATGTTCCTGGCGTTCATGATTGCGCCTATCGTTCAGCTCGTCTCCATTGGAACGCAGCTCACGGAAGCCGTCGCCGGACTGGACCGCACCAACGAAATTCTCGCTGAGAGCCAGGAAGATTCCGAGCTTGTACGTACTTACAATCTGGCTACCATTACCGGCGACATAGCCTTCAGAAACGTCATTTTCTCCTATGAACCCGGGAAGCCGGTACTGCATGGCATCAGCTTCGAGTCGAGACCCGGCACCGTTACCGCTCTGGTAGGCTCCTCAGGTTCTGGAAAATCGACGATTATCTCGCTCATCTGTGGCTTCCATACTGTCACCAACGGTCATATCCTCGTCGACGGCATCGACCTCGCCACCATCCGCCTCAGCAGCTACCGTCAGCAGCTCGGCGTTGTCCTGCAGGAGACGTTTCTGTTCGATGGCACCATCCGCGAGAACATTCTTTTCAGTTGTCCCAACGCGACCGAGGAGCAGCTCATGGAGGCCTGTCGCATTGCGCGCGTGGACGAGTTCGCTGAGCGCTTCCCGGAACAGTACGACACTATCGTTGGCGAACGCGGTGTCAAACTTTCAGGCGGTCAGCGCCAGCGTCTTTCCATCGCCCGCGCCATCCTTGCCGATCCCCGTATCCTCATCCTCGACGAAGCCACCAGCTCGCTCGATTCCGAGTCTGAAGCGATGATCCAGAACGGCCTCAACTTCCTGATGCAGGGTCGAACGACCTTCGTCATCGCGCATCGCCTTTCAACCATTCGCCGAGCCGACCAGATCCTCGTCGTAGAGCAGGGCCAGGTCGTCGAACGTGGAACGCACGAGGAGCTCTACCAGATGGGAGGCCGCTATTATGATCTCTACACCCGTCAACATGGTTTGGAGACCAATCTCTTCCTCGCCCCCGGAGAGGGAGATACGGTGGAAGAACAAGCTTCAGTCAAAATCTAGTTCCTGTTTTTGCGGAAGATTTACTCAGCATTTGCCAGAGAAAATTTATGGCGAACGTCTGATCCCCGGACCCAGAAGATGACGTCTTCCGCGATGTTCGTGGCGTGGTCCGCGGAACGCTCAAGGTTGCGGGAGACGATGATGGCGTTCAGCGCCTGGCTGCTTATTTCGGGACTTCGTTGCATGAGATCGACAAGTTCAGCCTGGACGGCGCGGTTCATGTCATCGATCTCGTCATCCATGGAGAGCACAGAGTCGGCCAACTTGGCATCCGCTTCAAAAAGAGCCTGAATGGCGCTGCGTATCATAACGCCAACCTTCTCTCCCATCACCGAAATATCGATGGGCAAAGAGATCATTGGGTTTCCAAGAAGGGTTTGAACGCGCTGCGAGATGTTCGTTGCCTGATCGCCAATTCTCTCGAGGTCGCCGTTGATCTTGATGACCGAGAGAATGAATCGAAGATCGACCGCCATAGGCTGCTCTTTAGCCAGGAGGTCATAGGCCATCTCGTCGACGTCCCTCTCCGCGGCATTGATGGCTTCTTCGATCTCTTTAATGTGATCGCAAAGGCCTGTATCTCCACTGAGGTAGGCCTCGAGCGAAAGGCTGAGGGCTTGTTGCGAAAGTGCAGCCATAGCAAGCAGTTTGTCTTTCAATGCGACGAGTTGTTGCTGAAAATTGATGCGGGGCATGGGGTGCCTCCCTCTCCTAAGTGCCAATCTATCTATTGTGATGCAAGGAGAGCAAAGGAACGATGAATTTTACGGCGGCAGTAATGAGATGAATACCTCTCCGGAAATTCGGGTATCGGTTAGTGGTAAAGAAGATAGGGTTCTCGGCGTTTCTTGAAAGCGGCGAGATCCGTATCCCATGAAGCAGCTATGGCGTGTGGATCTTCATTATTTTCGATGGCCAGCATGGTGTTCACGTTGGCCACCAGCCGGGCTGCTTTAGCCAGATTGAACTCTTTGGGATAGAGATGGTGCAAAGCGGAGAGGAGTTCAACGCCCATCTCGGGAACGTCGAGGACATTGCGGTCGACAAGCGTGATATGGAGTCCTGGAATCGTCTGTCCGTGGTAAGGATAGTGATAGGTTCCCTCGGCTACGATGAACGTAGTTGGCGTGAAGGTGACTCCAGGGATATTGCGCGCTTTGAGATACGCTGCGAGAGCGGTGGCGTCGATGTAAGGGGCGCCAATGTACTCGAAGGGGGCTGGGGTACCGCGGCCTACAGATACGTTGGTCCCTTCGAGAAAAGCTACGCCGGGATAAAGCGTAGTAGCGGTGAGGTCGGGGAGATTTGGACTGGGATTAGTCCAGGGAAGGTTGGTGAGGTCGAAGTATTCACTGCGCCTCCAATGCTGCATCGGGATAACAGTGAGTGGCGCGTTGATGGGAGCTTGAACATTGGGTGTGGCGGCGGTGGGGAGGCGGTGTTCGCCATTGTCGTAACGGGCCAGCTCGCCGAGGGTGAGGCCATGACGGACGGGCAGAGGCATGTAGTCGGTGTATGACTCGATGTTGGGATCGGAGACGGGACCCTGTACCTGTTCACCCCCGATAGGGTTAGGGCGATCAAGAAGGATGATCTTGATGTGGGCTTTCGCCGCTGCTTCGAGGAAGTACCCAACCACGGTTTCATAGGTGTAGAAGCGGACTCCGACATCCTGAAGATCAATAGCTACGGCATCCAGCTTGGCAAGGTCTTCGAGCTTGGGCCGCTTGTCGGAGGGTTTGGGGCCATAGAGGCTAATGACGGGAAGATAGGTGGTTGGGTCAGTTTCGGCGGTGATGTTGGTGGTGTCCTGTTTGCCGAAGATGCCATGTTCCGGAGAGAAGAGAGTGATGAGAGTTAAGCCGGGAACGAATTTAGGAGCTTCGCTGGCGAGAAGGTCGATGGTGCGGCGTCCCTTTGCATCAAGCCCGGATTGGTTCGTCAGCAGGCCCAATCGCAGATGATCGTTGTGTAGTTTTGCCTCCTCGCCAAGGGCAGCGTAGTTGGTTGTTTCGAGCACATCGATCCCAGTCAGCGTCGAAACGCCGGAGGCCTCGAAGATGGATGGAGACGGGGCGCTGCCGTAGAGATGGAGGGCCTCGGCTGCGGCTGTAGCGACCACGTTACGCAGAGCGGTGATTGGCGGATCTCCGCGAGGATGAATCGCGTTGGCGAGGAGGACGACATAAGTATCGCTGCCAGGGTCCATCCACAGACTCGTGCCGGTGAAGCCGGTGTGACCGAAGCTGCCTATGGGGAAGACATCTCCCCGGTTGCGGGAGAACGCTGTGTTGATGTCCCATCCGAAACCGCGCGTGGCTACGCCCTTGGTCCTTTTGCCATCTGGAGTAAAGATGGTGGCGGTCGTTTCGGCGGTCGTCGGCTGCTCGGGTTTGGTCATGAGTTCGAGGGTGGAGCGTTTCAGCGGAAACGTACTGGGGCGGCCAGCAAGTTTATCGAGAAGGGCCTGAGCGAAGATGGCCATATCGCCAGCAGTGCTGAAAACGCCTGCATGACCGGCTACTCCACCCATGCGCCGGGTGGTTGGATCATTGACGACTGCGCGAAGCATGACTCCATAGTCGGGATTGGTGGCAGGAGTGCCTTCGTTGTCATAAATCGTGGGAGCAGTGAGAGGGGATATCTGATAGCGGTTCCACTCCCCCGGGCCGCAGCGTTTGATGGCCATGGAGACTGGCCGGCCATGCGGAGCAGAAGGATCAGCCACTCTGCCGCAGGATTGGCCGATGGGAAGATAATGGGTGTGGGTCATCTTCAGCGGTATAAAGACATGCTGCTCTGCATAAACGTCGAGTGGTTCGCCGCTGAGTTTTTCGACAAGGGCCCCAAGGGTAATGAAGTTGATATCGGAGTATTCGAAGTGGGTGCCTGGAACGGTTTTGAGCGGAGAATCCATGGCCCGGCGTATGCCTTCAGCTTTATACGGACCTGTAAGGCCCCAGGGATCTTTGAGACTTACATCAGGCGGCAGGCCGGAATAATGAGTCAATAGTTCGCGAATCGTAATATTTTCTTTTCCGTTGGCGGCGAAAGCTGGAAGATATTTCGCGACGGGATCATCGAACTTGAATTTATGCTCCTCGTACAGTTGCATGACGGCTACTGCGGTGGAGAGGCACTTGCTGAGCGAAGCCATGTCGAAGATGGTGTCTTCGGTCATCGGTTCGACAGTGGGTTCAAGAGAGCGATGGCCGTAGGCTTGCTCGAAGGCAATCTTATTGTCGTGACCTATGACAACGACTGCGCCGGGAAGTTTTTTAGCCGCAATGGCGCTATCGATGAGGGTGCTGACGGGGGTAAAGTCTGGGGCCTCGGCGGATTCCGGCTTAGCGCCGATGTAGCTATCGTGAAGAGGCTGCACCCGGCTTTGGCTTCGAGCGGAGACTGTGCCGAGCGCGAAGAAAGCCAGCAGCATTGTCGTAACTAAAACCTTGGGCTTGGTACGAAAGAGGAGGCTGGTGATCGAACCAACGCCGAAGGTGACGACGGCGCCGATGAAGACGTACCAGGTCCAGGCCACGTCAGGGATGGTGATGGGGCCAAGCGTAATGGCGGCAGGATGGAGCCAGAGAAGCATATTGAGAGAGAAACCGACGATCATACCGAGGATAGCTCCTGTCTGAGTGGCATAACGGGTGAGAGTGCCGAGAAGAAAGACGCCGAGAAGAGCGCCGTAGGCAACGGAAGCGATCGAGAGGCCGATCTCGACGACGTGGCCTTTCCCGCCGGCATGGACACTGTAGACGGCAATGGCGAAGAGAACAAGGGCCCAGACGACCGTGGAGGAGCGTGAGATGAGCATTCGTTCGCGGTCATCGGCTTGGGGCCGCCAGTGCATGTAGAAGTCTACGACAGTCGTGCTGGAGAGTGAGTTCAGCGCGGCGCTGAGGTTCGACATGGCTGCGGCGAGGATGGCAGCCACTAGAAGTCCGGCCACTCCAATGGGCATCTCACGAACGATGAACGTTGGGAAGATTCTATCGGCGGATGCGAAGGTGGTGGGGTGCAGGCCGTAGAAGACAAAGAGGCCGGCTCCGATGAGAAGAAAGAGCGTAAACTGAAGCAGAATGACAACTCCGCTGGAGAGGAGGGCCGCGATGGACTGGCGCAGATTGCGGGCCGCAAGCATTCGCTGGACCATCAACTGGTCTGTTCCATGGGAGGCCATGGTGAGGAAGGTTCCACCGATGAGCCCAGCCCAGAAGGTATAAGTCTCGCTGAGGTTGAGCGCGAAGTGGAAGAGGTGGAACTTGCCGGCGGCAGCAGCTACTTCGTGAATCTGTGACCACCCGCCGGGAACGTGTGTTCCGAGGGTTGCGATGGCGACGACAGTTCCGGCGACATAGATGATCATCTGAACGACATCCGTCCAGATAACGGCAGTCATTCCTCCTTCAAAGGTGTAGAGAAGGGTGAGAGCAGAGATGATGCCGATTGACAGTACATCGCGTGTGCCGATAGCGATGCCTACGACGATGGACACGGCAAAGACTCGAACTCCTTCGGCTGCCGCCCTCGTAAGAAGGAACAGAAGGGCAGTGACTTTATGAAGCGTGGGGCCGAAGCGCTTGTCGATAAGTTGATAGGCGGTAAGCATCTCGCCCTGAAAGTATTTGGGCAGGAAGATGACCGCGACGACGATGCGTCCGACCATGTATCCGAAGACGACTTGGAGGAAGCCGAAGTCGCCGCCGAAAGCCAGGCCTGGGATAGAAATGATCGTAAGCGTGCTGGTTTCGGCTGAGACGATGGAGAGCGCGATGGCCCACCAGGGAATCGTCTGGCCGGCGAGGAAGTAGCTCTTCAGGGAACGGCTGTCAGAGGTCTTTTTCCCACGGAAGCTCAGTCCGAAGAGAGTGATGCCAACGAGGTAGACGGCAATGAGAGTGAGATCGATGGGATGAAGACGCGTTGGTACCGCCAGCGCAAGGGCTTCGAAACAACAACTGGTCAATGCGACTCTCCTGATGTGCTGCCTGACGGTTTTACTTTGTGCAGATTATGATAACGGTCGGAGCGTCGAAATGGCTTGGCGCGATGACAGGAGATTGGGATTTTGGCTTATTTTCTTGCGGTGGATGCAGGTGGAACGAAGACAAGATGTGTTCTGGCGGATGAAACACAGGTACTTGCACGGGCTTCAACAGGAACGGTGAAACTGATGCGTGTTAGCGAATCAGAGGCGACGGCACGGCTGCGCGGGCTGCTGGCGGAGATTTCAGCGTCGGCCGGGGTGGACTTACGGGAGGTCACGCAGAGTTGCGTCGGCATGGGGGGAGTGGCGATTCCCGCCGTGCAGGAGTGGACACTGGAGACCATGGGAGCGGTAGTGGGAGGCGAAGTGGAACTCTGCGGAGACGAGCACATCGCGCTCGACGCGGCGTTCAAGGGCGGGGCAGGAATATTGCTGGTTGCGGGAACCGGAGTGATCGTTGCCGGGCGCAGTGCGGACGGCACGATATACGGCACGGCAGGGTTTGGGCCAGTGCTGGCGGATGAGGGCTCGGGATATTGGATTGGACTGGAGGGGATTCGAGCGGGGTTGTGGGCCATGGATCGCGGGATGAAGACGAACTTGCTGACGGAGATCCAGGCTTTTTGGGGACTGGAATCCGTGGGTGAGCTTCTGGAGAAAGGGAATGCGCAGCCGGGACCAGATTTTGCGGCACTATGTCCTGTGGTGGTGCGATGCGCGGAGGCCGGTGACGAGCTTGCCGAGGCCGTGCTGCGGCGGGCTGGGACAGAGTTGGCAGAGCCGGTTGCATTGATGGCGGTGAAGATGATGGAGTCAGGAGGTGGCTCCGATAGCGAGATTGGAGTGGCGTATACCGGCAGCGTGATGGAGCATATTGCCGTGGTGCGCGAGTCCATGATTGCGGCCCTGCGGGAGTCGACGCCGCGTGCGAAGGTGATTCCAGGAGCGGTGGATTCTCTCGAAGGTGCGCTGTGGCGGGCGCGCAATGCAGCGGGTTTGAGATGAATACTTCGAGGTATGGTTCAGAAGTCTCTTTCGCGGGCTCGAAGTGCGAGGCCTCGAGCGACTGACGTGAACTCGTTGCCTGTGCGGACGCGGTCTGTGGTGAAGCGGCTTTCGAAGATGCGGCGGACAGCGGGAACGAAGCTGGTTCCACCAGTCAGGAAGACGCGGTCTACATTCTTTGGGGAGATGCCGGTCGTTTCGAGCAGGCCGTCTACGCATTGCTCGATGGATTGTAGGTCTTCGCCGATCCACGATTCGAAGTCGGCGCGGGTGACGGTGGCCTGAATGTCCATGCTGCCATCGCGGAACTGGAACTGTGCGGAATCGTTGTGGGAGAGGTTGATTTTAAGGCGCTGGACGGCCTGGTGAAGCTGGTAACCGAGGTCCTCGTCGATGAGATTGATGAGGGCCTCGATCTTTTCAGGTTCGAGCGCGTTGGCGCGGGCGCTTTTGAGTATCTGGTTGACGTTGCGGGTCTTTAGAAAAGACAGATAGTGCCACCTTTCGAGGTTGGCATAGATCCATGCTGGGACGGCAGGCAGCAGCTTGTTGAGCGAGCGGGCGAGGGAATCGGCTCCAAGCGCCGGAGAGACGAGCTTGCGGACGATGCGGGCGTCGAAGGCGTCGCCGGCCAGTCCGAGACCGCTGTTGCCGAGCAGATCCTTCGCGGCGCGGCCACGTTTGCGGATGCCGGGGCCAACGTGCAGCAGGGAGAAGTCGCTGGTGCCGCCGCCGAAGTCGCCGATGAGGATGAGCTCGTCGTGGTCGAGGGTGGATTCATAAGAGTACGCAGCGGCAATGGGTTCCATCTCGAAGTCGACAGACTCAAAACCGGCATGGAAGAAGGCTTCCTGAAGACGCTGCAGCGCGAACGCATCATCCTCCGTCGAGTCGGAGCCGACGAAGCGGATGGGGCGGCCTACTGTGGCGTGTCGGATTGGCTGGCCGAACTGTTTTTCAGCGTGAAGGCGGAGGTCGGTGAGGATGCGTGAGATGAGGTCTTCGATGGTGTAGCGGCGGCCAAAGACCTCCGTGCCCGTCAGGGTTCGGCTGGTTAGGTAGGATTTGAGCGACTGGATGAGCCGTCCCTTGTGTTCTACGTAGAGATAGTGCTCGATCGCGGTTGGGCCGGTGAAGCTTTTCACGTGGCTGCGGCCTGTCTGCTTGAGCTGCTCCAGATAGAGCACGGAGCGGAAGGACTCGGTTGCCGCCGCCGCAGTCGGGAAGGAGGCGAGCTCAACCTTGCCTTCGGCAGTCACCAGGGCGACGGAACTGTTGGTGGTTCCGAAGTCGATACCGATAGCGGAGACGTCGTGGAGAGAAAAAAGCATGGTCTTTCAGAATGCCAGATTTTCCGGCTTTGAGGGGAGTGGCATGTTTCAGTTTTTCTAAAAGAATCTCTAAGCGATAGCTAATAAATTCTTTCTAAAAGAGTTAATGCCAGCCTTTCCTTGTTATTTAAGCGTGGCTTAATAATCAGCGACTAGACTGACCGCGAGGAAACCCTAAATGCCTAGAAATAGTTTCGTACTTATGTCAATCTGTTTCATTTCGTTGAGATTGATGACCATGCAGGCCTATTCGCAGGAAGCTCTTCGGCCGGTCGCGAAATTCGCGATGCCGGCTACCGTGCAGGGGAAGTTCGACCACTTAGGAATTGATATCAAAGGTAACCGAATTTTTGTTGCGGCCGAGAGCGCTCATCAGGTACTTATCTTCGATCTGAAGAGCGGCAAATATCTAAAGTCGATTGAAGGCATCGAGATTCCCCATGCCATCTTTGTGCGCGAGGACCTTAACCGCATTTTCATTACAGATGGCGGGCAGGGCGCTCTGAAGGTTTATGACGGCGCAACCTACAAGTTGCTGAAATCGATTCCGTTGAAAGTGGATGCAGACTCCATCGGTTACGATCCGGCCACGCATCTGCTTTACATCGACAACGGCGGCGGAGACGCGCATGAGACTTTTTCGATGCTCAGCGTCGTCGACACGACGCGCGATGTCAAGGTAGCGGACATAAAGATCGACGGCGACACCCTGGAAGCGATGGCCCTCGAGAAGTCGAGCGACAGGATGTATGTGAACGATGCGTCGAAGAATACGATCGTCGTATTGAACCGCAAGACCCGCGCGATTGTCGCGAGCTGGCCGGTAAAGCTGGGCAAGCGCAATGTAGCGATGGCGCTGGATGAAGCCGGGCACCGGCTCTTCGTGGCGTCGCGCAGCGGCTCTATCTCTGTCTTCGATACGAAGACGCAGAAAGAACTCACTTCGCTGCCGATTGGCAAGGGCGTTGACGATCTTGCTTTCGATCCCGCAAACAATCGTCTCTATGCTCCCTGCGGCGGTGACGGTTTGATCTATATCTATCAGCGGCCCGCCGCAAAAAATCAGGACCAGTACAGTTTGATCGGCAAGGTTCCGTCCGGACCGGGAGGAAAGAATGCGCTGCTGGCAGAGTCGCTGAGGCGCTACTTCGTGATTGTGCCTCCGCAGGGTTCGACTGCGGGTGCCGTCTACGCGTACGCGCTCCAGTAGCACCCAAAGGCTAAAGCGCTGAACTGCCGGCCTTGGCGCATCCAGACGCAATGCCTGAAGAGATGTGAGGAACACCGGAGAGTTTGACTTCGCGCAGCCCGCGAAGAGAGTTGCATATATAGATGGCGTCTGCTGATTCGAGGTCCTGAACCGTCAGGACGGCTTCTTTGGATGCAGCTTCCGTTTCCAGAAGATGGCGGCGGAAGACCCCAGGAAGCACCCCCGAGCTGAGCGGAGGTGTCAGCAGTTTGTCTGCTTTGCGAATAAAGATATTGCTGATGGCTCCTTCTGTCACTTCGTTCCGTTCATTGAGAAAAATTAGTTCATCGAAGCTGTCGGCGCGGCACTCTGCATATTGCGATTCGTATAACTCACGCTGCGTTGTTTTGTGGCGCAAGAATACGTCCGTCGATAAGGTGCGCTGCGTTGAAAGCCGGATGTGACCTAATGACGTCGTATTCGCGATGTGCTTTGCGTAGCTGATAGTCGCGTTTCCAGCTTCGTCGAGTAGTAACCGCACCCGATAGAGATCATCTGTTTCAAACAACGCCGATGTCTCGATTAATTGCGTAGTAATTGCGGCTCGATCGAAGAAACAGCCGAAGTACGATGCGGAAGACTCCATACGGTCGAGATGCATGGAAAGGAGGCGAAAGTCGCCGTTCCAGAGCATTGTCTCGATAAGCTGAAAGTCGCGCCGGGGACGAGTGAGGAACGCGGCCTTCAGCAGGCACTCCCGATACTCGTCCTCGGGGTCGGAGTCGGCGACGATGCCGCTGCCCACGCCCATCTGCGCTTTGCCTTCATGCAAATCGAGCGTGCGAATCGCAACGTTGAAGAGAGAAGAACCGTCGGGGGCCATGAACCCGATGGAGCCGGTATAGACTCCGCGAGGCATCTCTTCCAGCTCGTGAATGATCTGCATCGTCCGAATCTTGGGAGCGCCGGTGATGGAGCCGCTGGGAAAGATTCCTTTGAAGATGTCGTAATAGGTAAGACCGGGTCGAAGCGTTCCCGATATTGTCGAGGTCATCTGCAGCAGGGTCTCGTAGCGCTCGACGGAGAAGATGTCATCGACGTGCACGCTGCCCATCGTGCAGATGCGGCCAAGATCATTGCGTAGCAAATCGACGATCATTACATGTTCGCAGCGGTTCTTTTCGTCGTTCTGAAGCCGGATGGCTGCCTGTGCGTCCTCGGCTGAATCGAGGCCGCGATGCATCGTCCCTTTCATGGGCCGGGTGATGATCCTGCCTTGATCGATCTTGAAAAACAGCTCTGGCGACAGCGAGAGAATGTGGTGACCGGCTACATTCAAAAATGCGCTGTAAGCCACGGGCTGCTGACGCAGCAGGCTCGCAAACGCAGTGTCGGAGCCGGTTTCAGTGGGTACGCTCACCTTAGTCGTGAAATTGACCTGATAGGTATCGCCGGCGCGAATGTATTCCTTGATTTGCTGGATCTTCGCGCAGTAGTCCTCATCTGAGATTGCAAGGGTGATGTTTTCGGCGAAGCCGGCTGCGCTCTGCTGTAAATGATCTGCGGACAGGCCTGGCGGCAGATCCCCGTCAAAGAGGCCAGTGTCGTGGTCGAAGATAAAAGGCTTTTGATAGATGCCAAACCAGGCCAGAGGCAGGCTCTGGGGAGTGAGGGCGACATCGTGGAAGCGCTCAAAGTGGTAGCCGCACTCGTAGCTCAGAAATCCCGCTGCGTAGAAGCCGCTGGCGAGTGACTGCTCGATCTGGCGGAAGAGTTCAGGAATTTCCTCCAGCGAGAGGGCCGATATTGTTCGCAGCGAGTTGAGGAAGAGAAGGCTGCGCTTATTCGAGGGATCGAAGCGGGAGGTCTGAAGCAACACGGACTCCGGATGACTGGCGACCAGAGAGTGCAACTGATTCGGAAGCTGGTGCCATCTATTCAAACTGCCTCCGTTTGTAAGCTCGATGAGGTCGGGCCATCGTAGGCCGACGCGAATCCCTCCTATCATTTTAGGGTTAGGGACGTTTTTCTGTTTTCTATGGGGCCGATCGATCTAAACAGACAGGACTCTACGTCAATGGAACAGAGGCTGTGGTCTCGGGACTACATTGTTCTACCAGTCGCGGCCGATATGGGGTATCCGCTCGCAGTCGCCTTCGGTTAGGTAGCAGCGCAGCAGGCCGCAGACGATGGCCATGCCTGCGCCAATAATCATGAACCACATGCCGGTCACAATCCTTCCCCTGAAGTAAGGAAGAAGGAAGACGACAACCCCCGCGTACATCAGAATTGTCAGCAGCAGTCGCATTGTTTTCTTCGTCATGTCCTAACCTTCTTTCGGCAGCAAATGATTCACATCTGTCATTGCTTCTTCACCAAATGGCAACCCGCTTTATGGTGCCCGTCAATCCCTTCGACGTAGAGCGTTACGCCGCGGTCACCAGCATCCCACCAGATATACCGGCCAGCCGCATAGCGTGCTCCGGAAGCTGAAATCACGTTGGCGAAGACCATACTCTTTCCATGCAAGGGAAGCACTGCGAGGTGGTTTTCCCCGGCGTTCAGGTATTTCACGGTGAATGGCTGCGACGGCAGACCGAGGGCTATGCCGTCGCTTCCGCAGGCGAAGGTTGCTCGAATGCGCGTCACTTGAACCCCGGGCAGCGGGACTGTCAGGTTCTCAGCCAGAGCTATTGCACTGATTCCTAATACCACTCCGGCAAGTACAGCTGCATATTGCATGGTAATCTCCCGCGCGCACACTATGCTATGCCGAAATGTTGGCGCTTTCCAGCGCTAAAAGTGACCACCCCCACTATCCTTGGCTCACCAAAAAGGCGCATACTACGTCAAATGATGTGCTGAGCTGCGTCCGTTGACAGGGAAGCGGCTCATCAGGAGAATCCCCATGCGTCCCGTCACGCAACTTGCTCTGGCCGCTCTTCTCACCCTTACCCTAGTCGGTTTTGCTCAGGTTCAAACTCAGACGCCACCGCCGTCAAAGGTTCCGGCCGAGGCCCCCATCCCTGGCAAGCCCACCGCCACCCCTGAGGAGAGCAAGGCTGCCGCCGCCACGGCTGCGGCCAAATCCGACTCCCTCCCATCTCCCGGCGAAGACCTCGATCCCCACATCAAGAAGGGCAGCGAAGACGATGTCAACGCCGTAGGCGACCGCAACATCGGCGGCCGCGGCATGGGCAACTGGTACTCCACTAACTGGGAGATCAGCAACGGCAAGCAGTATTCCATGGAGATCGAAAAGTCCGCCCACATGGTCACCGATCCCGTCGTCAACGAGTACGTCAACCGCATCGGCCAGAACATCGTCAAGAACTCCGATTGCAAGGTTCCTTTTACCATCAAGGTCATCGATACCGACGAGATCAACGCCATGGCGCTTCCGGGCGGCTTCTTTTATGTCAACAGCGGCCTCATCCTCGCCGCCGATGAAGAGGCTGAGCTTGCCGGCGTGATGGCTCACGAGATCGCCCACGTCTGTGCCCACCACGCTGCCCGCGAGATGACCCGCCTGAACTATATGCAGATCGGCTCCGTCCCCCTCATGATTATCAGCTACGGCTCCTGGACCGGCTATGGCATCTACGAGGCATCGCAGCTTGCCATCCCCGTCACCTTCCTCCAGTTTTCGCGCAACTTCGAGGGCGAAGCCGACTGGCTTGGCCTTCAGTACATGTATAAGGCCGGCTACGATCCGCAGGCCCTCATTCAGTTCTTCGAGAAGCTCGACGCCCTCGAAAAGCACAAACCCGGCACCCTGGCCAAGGTCTTCTCCGACCATCCCCAGACGCCCGACCGCATCGCCCGCTCTGAGGATGAGATCGCCACCATCATGCCTCCGCGGCCCGACTACATCGTCACCACTTCTGAGTTTGACGACGTCAAAGCCCGGCTCGCTCGGCTCGAAAACAAGCGCAAGCTCAACGACAAGAACGGCGGCAACAAACCCACGCTGCGTCGCGTAGGCGGCTCTAACAACGATCCCAATAGCCCTAATAACCCTGCCAACTCCGGTGACGATCGGCCAACACTCAGCCGCCGTGACTAGCTTCATGCTCGTCGGTTATCGCATTCAGTAGAGATCGGCACATTTCACTAATTCTCCGATGGCATCTCGACGTGGTCGATAACGATAGTGTCCAAGGGTTCCTTGGTCGACACTAACTTCAGACCCAATTCTTCCTGTATTGCTGTAAAAATGGACGGTCCTGTTTCCTTCGCTGCCGCAGAATCCTGCTGCGCGGCAGGCATTGCTGTTTCGTCATCTGGCGCAAACTTTAGCTTGATGTTGTACTTCCCAGCTAGTCCAGTCTGATCGACGACTTGCCGCTCGACCAGTAAGGACAAATTGTCAGCAAGGTTAGAGATAGGGATTGCCCAGGCCGTCAATTGACCATTCCCGGCCGACCATGCTCCAGCCCGCGAGACTCCATCGGGTCCCTTAACCTCGTCAGGTTCGACCGGCTTCAGTTTGAATCCGCCTTTCGCAACAATCAACGCATACATCGGCAACACTTTGCTTTCATGATGGACCTTGAGCTGAAAGCGGTCAGCCAGCACAAGCCGCATCATCAACTGACGCTGTTTTGCCCCCTCATCTCTTGACAGGTTCTTCATCGCAGAGACGGTATCATCATCCGCTTTCGCCTCGATATCAAAGTGCGCGGAGTCCGCCCAGGACGGCAACCCCGAAACCCGGTCATCCGTTAATAGTCCGTAGGCGTATTTAACAAGTAACTTCAGAGTAGTGTTCGTTGCGGAGTATCGATCAACCGACCATCTCACCCCCATGTTTCTATTGCCAGATTTGTCCGGCTTGATCGAGACCACTTCGTATGCAGGTGTCTTGACAGCAGTTGCCGCTTCCTGTCCAAACATAGGTGTAGTAAATGCTAGACCCGCCGCCACAAATAGCAACAGTCCTCTCCGCGCAACGCAGTCAAGCATCATTCGACAATCCTCTTCTCAAAACAGAGTGAATATGTTTATGGATACCGGTAAAGGCTACTACTTGATTGAATCATCCATCCGTTCAAGTTAAAGCAATTGAAGAGGCATGGCACCCCGCATATACCCCCAGAATCCCGCGATAAGGTTTAGGGCATATAAAGCCGATAGGTACGGCAGAAATGATGTAAACCAATACTTGAAATACATCTATTAAATTACAGGTTTAAATGAGTTTAGATTGGCATGGGAGAGATTATTGAAAGGTCATGGCGGAGAGACAGGGATTCGAACCCTGGATACCTTGCGGTATACACGCTTTCCAAGCGTGCGCCTTCAGCCACTCGGCCATCTCTCCGCAATCTTGCGGGCCTTTTTGAATCTAACACAATTGTGAGGCGAGCGATGGGACTGAACCCTCTCGCTAAGGCGTCTGGGCCTCGATGTTCTGTCTCTGTTTTGTGGCTCTGGTCAAGTCAATGGGAAAGCCATGCATCATGTAGCCGCGAAGGGTCGAGGGGTCTCGCCAATTCACCTGCCAGCCATGGTCGATGGCAATCAGGATGTATTGACCGGGCAGCACATCATTAAGATCGAAGCTGCCGTCGGTATTGGTTTGGTCGCGACGAATGATATTGAGGCCGGCAGGATCGTCAAGCGTCGTGGGAACTAGAAGAATCATCGCGCCAACCGATGGCTTTCCTTGAAAAGTAACCACGCCGGAGAGTGCCGCACGTCCGTCGGCGATATGCAATGTTAGTGTGGAGTTTCCGCTAGGCACCGTAACGAACCTGCCGGTGGCATGGGCAGATTGAGCGGTAATCCCGGTGAGATAAAGGTTGGGCTCATTATCGAGGACGACCTTATAACGTCCTGGCGGTACCTCAACCACATTGTCGACGGAACTTCCTTCCCGCCGGTGCAGCAGCGCCCCCGAAAGAACAAAGCCTCCCCTTCCGTTTCGCTCGGCATTGCGCCCGGTCTCTGGATCGATAAGACTGACGTGAACCGAACTGGCCTTCTCCTCAGAAATGCCCTCTATGTGGATCGAGACACTGGCAATCGTTGCCGGCCCGCTCATATCCAGCGTCTGTACGGAGCCAGCCGTCACCTCTACGAGCGCCGGCTTGATCGCCTGTCCCGGCCCCTGCATCCTGATCTCATATTGTCCGGGGGCAAGACCGCTCACATCCACCCCGCCCTGCGGATCGATGTGGACAGAGGCAGGGACAAACCCGCCTCCACCGCCAGGAGAGATTTGCTCGATCATGGGATAGGACTGTACCCGGCGGCCGTTTACCATCGCTCCCGCATCCGGCAGAATACGCAGATGCACGGAGGGGACCGGAAGAAGTTGAAAGTCTGCCTGACGGATGTCTCCCGCATGAAGACTGATCACTTCAGCCGCTGCGGGATCACTGGTGCCGGGATACCAGGTCAGCGGATACGCTACATTGAGCGAGGGATCAAGCGGTTGCTGGTCCGCCGCATCCAAACGCCGCGGCTGGGCAGCGACGGCGTACCATACCTGCGCCTGCACGTTGATACGGTAGTCGCCCGGTGGCAGCTCGTCGAACTCATACGACCCACGGTCATCCGTCGACGTCATGGCGCGAGCGTTCGCAGGGGGTTGAACAGAATCCGGTCCTACCGGTGGAAGCGTCAGCAGGGAGACGCGGGCATTGCGGACAGGCTCGCCAGCCTCGTCGAGCACCTGCCCGGTAATCGCGGCCTCCGGTGAGAGTTGAAAACGAAGATCGATGGCAGGGGAGGCAGCCGTGAGCACAATGCCGCTCGAAAAGAACTCATGCTCATCGTAAGCCTGCGTGACATAGCCATGGGCGCTTGCCGATAGCCTCCACATCCCCGCAGAAGGCAGAGGGATCGAGAAGTGGCCGTGAACATCCGCGTCGAAGGTGCCAAGAGGGGCAGGGAAGCGGCGGCCTGCCGCACGATCTCTGGAGACAAGCGTAGCGGTTAGATGGCAATGCGGAACCGGTGAGCCGCCTGAACTGCTGATCATGGTACCCGTAATGCGATAGGGAACTGCGGGCGGAGTTTTCGCCTGCGCCGCCGCAAAATACGTCCCGGCAACCGTGAACACCAACAGTCGGAGCACGGAAATCAATCTCATGGAACCATCTCCGCTGCGGAGACCGTATCCAGATCAAGCGTAGGTTTATCTCCGGCATTGATGGTGACCGTGCGGACATGCGTAGCAAAATGCGCAAGGGTAGCCGGATCGCCGTAATCGGCAGAGTGCCGTTGTTCAAATGCAATGGCCTGGTAAGTTCCAGGCGGAAGGGAAGCATCGCTATATAAACCCTGCGTATTGCCCTGCACGGTAAAGACCGTCTTTGCGCTGGGGAACGTAGGAATCAGATAGACCGTGCAGGAAGCCGGAAGACCGCCAAGCTTACAGGTGCCCTGAAGACTCGCCGTTTGATTGCTGACTGTAATACGGATAGGTGTACCACCTGCGCCCGGACCAATGACAAGGTCCTGCTGCAGCAGATCCGACGCTCCATAGCCAGCCGACTTTATATACCACGCACCACTGCTGCGCGCTCGAAGCCGGTAACTGCCCGGCGGAACGGTGAAGGCTACCGTGCTGTCTCTCTGTGGAGCAAGCTGGATTGTGGAGTTGAGCACATCGGAATCGGACTCCACGTTTTCGAGCGTCAGACCAAGTTGTCGCAGGTTTGGCTGCGAATTATCGGACGTTGCGCTTCCATCCACTTGAAGCTCGACAGGCAGTGTTGGCACAGGCGCCAAGTGGAACACTACGCCTGAGACATCATGGTCCGTGATGGTAACTGTAGTTTCAGCCTGTTCGGTTCCATCAGGAGACATGACGTCAGCAGTGAGCCTGTACGTGCCACTTGGAAGCTCCAACCGAGTTCCACCGGAAGAATTGGAGCGTGGCATATTAACGGGCATTGGAATGGCCACGCCATTACTGGTACGCGCAGTGATTCTGGGAAAGCCGCGTGCCAGATTGGCATCGAACGTCGCCGTGACGGTATAAGACTTGCTGGTGACCGGTCGAAGGTCGAAGCTCTGTTCTTCGCCGCTATGTATAGAAATAAAATCTGATAAATTGGATGAGCTTTGTGAGGGAACTATGAGAGGCAAAATGACTTGGCCAGTTTGATATCGAGCGACGTACATGGATTCCAGCTTGTAATCCCCAGGGGGCACCGTCAGTCGAAACCTGCCATGAAAATCTGTCTGGCTCTGTCCAACAGGGGACCAACGGTGTCCAGCATCATCGAAGACGCTTCTGCGCGCACTCACAAGGACATGTGGCAACGGTTCGCCATCGGCCGCTGTGACCGTCCCGGTAAAGATGGCCTCAGGATAGAGCCGCAGTTCCAGCGGATGAGCAATCTGGTCCGTATGCAGGAACATGCCCGAAGCCCCCTCCGGATCAATGTTGGAATAAAAGCCTGGCTTGATGACCTGAAGGTTGCCAGCGGTATCCGTAACCTGGTCAAACTCGAAGTTGCCATCATGATTGGTCAGCATCGCACGGTCATTGAAGCGCACAAGGGCACGTGGGACAGGCAATCCGGTGATGGCATTCACCACTCGTCCTGAGATTGTGGCCGAACTGTTAGAGTTCGTAGCCGTCAAGCCGGAGGCGCCTTGAACTTGAGCCAGTAGACCAGGCGCCCATATCGCGCCCACTGCAAGCGCGCAGCAGAAGAGAGCATGGGGTCGGAATCGCAATGGTGAACTCACTTTGCCTGGTCGCACAACCCCTCGCAATAGGTCAGAAATGAGACTATCCGAGATCGCTATTCGTGAGGATTGCAAGTGGAGGTGTCATCTTGCATTGATATCAGCTTATCGGTCCGCTCAATATTTAATGTCCGATAACACATATTATGTATATTCAGGTCAGTAATGCGTCCAGCCCCACTAATAAAGTCCCATTCCTGCCTTTGATACTATCGTTTTAGTCCTCCCTTCTGAGTCTTCATGCGAATTGTTCAAGCTGTCTTTGGCGTCTTCCACCACTTCGAGCTTGCACGAGAATTCGAGCGTCGCAGCCATTTATCCGCCATCTATTCCACCTTCCCCTGGCAACGCCTCAAACGCGAAGGTCTCCCGCACAGTAAGGTCCAAACCTTCCCCTGGTTTCATGTCCCGGAATATTTGCTGCAAAGGCAAGGTATTCTCAGCAAACGGCTCGGCGACAACCTCGGGTATGCCAATGCACTCGCCTTCGATGAGTGGACGCGCCGTCGTATCCCTGCCTGCGACGCTTTCATAGCGATCTCAGGCGCCGGACTGAAAACTGGACGTTTAGTGCAGCAGCGTGGCGGCAAGTTCATCTGCGATCGTGGATCATCGCACCAGCGTTACCAGGAACGTCTTGTCTCAGACGAATATCGTCGCTGGGGGGTCCATTTGCCAGTCTCAGACATCCGCGACACCCTCCGTGAAGAGCAGATCTACGAGGCGGCGGACGCAATCACAGTTCCATCCAGATTCGCGGCCAGGTCGTTCATCGAAAGCGGCCTGCCTGCGGAAAAGATTCGGGTCATCCCCTATGGTGTACGGCTTGAGCGATTCACCCGCACTGGCGAACCTCCGGCAGACCGATTCCAGGTCCTTTTCGCAGGCTCTGTCGGTCTGCGAAAAGGAATTCCCTATCTTCTCGAAGCCTTCGCCAAGGTTCGACACACTGCCAAGCGGCTGCGTATCGCCGGAGCCATGCATCCCGACCTCAAAACCGTACTGCATCGATTGCCCCAGGAAAACGTTGAATTTCTCGGTTCCGTCAAGCAGGATCGGCTGGCAGAACTGATGAGCACAAGCCACCTGATGGTCCTTCCCAGCCTTGAGGAAGGTCTCGCTCTGGTTCAGGGCCAGGCGTTGGCCTGCGGCTGCCCGGTTCTCTGCTCCACCAACACCGGCGGCGAGGACCTGTTTACCGACGGTGTCGAGGGCTTCATCGTCCCTATCCGCGACGTAGCCGCGCTGACAGAAAAAATGCAACTCATCGCAGACAACCCTGCCCTTCAATCGAAGATGAGTGGAGCGGCCATCCAGCGCGTCCGCTCTCTTGGCGGCTGGAGCGACTATGGCGATCATTGGGAGACCTTCCTTCGGGAGCTTACTGTAAGTGGCCCGTCTCCCAGCCTTCGCTAGTCCCGCCGCCGACAAAGTGGACCACTTCAAGCCGATCCCCCGCATCCACGCCGGTCTGCGGCCAGGCGCTGCGCGAAACGACCTCTCCATTATGTTCAACCGCCACGCGATCTCCCTTCAATCCAAGTTCAGCGATCACCAGATCCAGGCTGGCCGGCTGCGAAAGTGTAGGAAAGGTGCGGGGCTGACCGTTGAGAACAAGCGTAAGAGGCATGGCACTTCAAGGGTAGCAAAAATTTAGCGCCCACCTTCTAATGCGCCCGCTTGCTCACAGTGCCAGCGAGCCACGCCTTCAGGCGTCTGCCAACCGGGACAATCTCCTCGCACTCGGAAAAGACGCAACGGCTGAGCCGCATCAGGATGTCAACCGCTTCGGTATCGGCCTTTGTCGCCGGCTCGCCAATCAGGGCCATCCGCGAATCGACCAGATACTCCACCGCGTGGCCCAGCTTCTCCAGTGCGCGGCCCTGGAACGGACTGGGGCGACGCCGAATGACCTGCTTTGGCGCGGCAGACACATCACGGGACGCACCAACTCTATCCTTGCGGGCTGCCGTCACATCGTCAACCGAAGCTGAACACGCACAGGGAAAAGATGCTGCCGTAGCCATGCCGATAAATCCTCCGTCAGAGTCTTCATCGGCATCATTCTTCGGTACATTATTTTAAAAACACCGGCAATGTTGCTCTATTGCTTCGTCATCTTCAAATCAGTGACCACACCTTCGGTGTTATGGGCAAAGCGAATTCCGTAGACCCCATCGGTGGACTTCAGCTTTCCAGTGGTCACCAGTTCGGATTTGTCGTAGCCCGCAACGACGGTGCCATTGATCGAGCACTCCACGCGGCCATCTTTCACAGATAGCGCGATCTGCTGCGTCACCGGTTGCCCTGGCCCGGCAGCCTTGTGCACCGCGTCCGATTCACCTCTCCGCCCGTTCATCGCAAACGGCTCCGGCCCAAATCCGCGCACGATGAACGTGCCATTCCCATACGCCGCGCAGTACAGATAGCTCTCCTGTGCAGTTCCCATATCGTTGCCGGCAATGACGATGCCATAGGGGTGCGGATGGGTGTTCAGGTTCATGTACTTTGGCTCGGCAAACGTCGCGCTCACCGTGTAATTCCCTGCCGCTTTATCGGCTGGGTTCCAGTAGGTTACCGCTGGCCCCGTCGTGACACGGAGCGCGTTGCCCTCCTCGGTCAGCTTGGCGTCCTTGATGGTCTGCCCAGCCTTCTCCGCGTTGGCGTCGATCTTTCCCGTCCAGCCCGGCGCCGAGATGCCGCCGCCTGCAATGGAGCGGGAGGTCTCTCCTTGTCCCTGTGCGTTGGCAACCGCAGGAACGAGGAGAGCGATAGCGACTGCAATGGTGGAACAGTGTATGTGGCGCATGGAATTTCCTTTCGGGAAAGAAGTCTTTGACAACTCGGAATTATAAGAGCTTTCAACAAAATTAGCGGGAAACATGAAAACGCCCCAGCGGCCACAGATGGTTTAGCGGGCCACGCCCATGACCCAGCGCCGTGGCTGTCCGTATAGCTTCGGCGACGTATAGCTTAGCTCCCACTGCAGCTTCATAGGGTGACTTCCCCTGCACCAGACCACTGAGCAACGCGCTTGAAAGCGCACAGCCTGTTCCATGTGTCGAGGTCGAATCAATCCGCGTCCCCGGCAGCCACCACGTCCCTCCGCCGACGGTCAGCAGAAAATCATCCGGCGTCGTCAGGTGGCCTCCGGTCGCCATGACGTTCAGTCCGGGCCAGCAGCCTTGAAGCTGCGCCGCGGCTTCCGGTAGATCGCGTCGCTCAATGGCCTGTCTTCCAGTCAGAATTCCCAACTCCTCCAGGTTCGGCGTTACCCAGTCGACCAGAGGCAGTAGCCGCTCCCTAAGTGTTTCTACTCCAACAGGTTCGAGCAATTCCCTTCCCGAACTCGATCGCAGAACCGGATCGAGAACCACGGCAACCCGCTCTCCCCGGCTCCTTAAATCACCAAGAAAGTCCGAAACAGCAGCAACAGTCTCCCCCCTGGCAAGCATCCCAATTTTTATGCCAACTACCGGAAGGTCGGATTGGAGACAGTCGAGCGTCGATCGTAGTGTTTCTGGCCGTATCGGATGCGCCTCCTGCACTCCCATGGTCGACTGCACCGTCAAGCTGGTAATGCACGAAGTTCCAAACAGACCATACGCTGCGAACACCATCAGGTCTGCCGTCACCCCGGCACCCGAAGAGGGGTCAAACCCGGCAATCGTCAAAACAGTCTGCATTTTCGGAGGAGGAACCAGAAAAAGGCCTTTTTTTGCCCTTTTCCAAAAAATAACAGCATATTGCCGGATTGTCTCTTAATGGGTCAATTGAGCGTTAAAACCCTCTCATTTGGGCGAATAACGGATTTCCCTCTCTCGATTTTCTATAGCACAAAGAGGATGGGTCCAGCAAGGCTGGTTGTCACTTAAATGCATATGGATGTTTGACTTGCATGGTTCAACTCAAGACAATAATGACTGGAGCTAATGCATGAAGATGATTCCTTCCAAAATACGCGACCGCAAGGTCACTATGATGAAAGGCGGAGTTGCCATCGTAACGTTGGCGCTTGCTCTCGGTGTCGCGGCTTCCGCAAGCGACCCTGCTCCGGCTGCAAATCAAAATACCAAGACCGCAAAGACCGCCAAATCGAGGCACTGGTTTCAAATCGGCACAGCATCCTGGTACGGACGGCATTTTCAGGGGCGCACCACCGCCAATGGCGAGTCGTACAACATGTTTGCCCTTACCTGCGCCCACCGCAGCCTCCCCCTGGGGAGCTGGATCAGGGTTACCAACCTCAGAAACCACAAATCCATCTTTGTCCGCGTAAACGACCGTGGCCCCGTGCCCGAGAACCGGATCGTCGACCTGTCGTATGCCGCAGCCCACGCCGTAGGCATCAGCGGCCTCGGCAAAGTAAAGCTGGAACCAGTTCGGGACGGTGATCCCGAGCTTGCGAAAGAACTGATAGCTCAGCTCCACATTCCTCTTCTTCCCGTCGCTGGCGAATAAGGATTTACGGTTTTTCCTCTCCTGAATCTTTCCTCAGCCAATTAGACTGGTTCCTGTGGAGCCATCAACCAGCAAATCTCTCGTCTCGGACCCAAAAGACCGACTCGCCGTCGCCCTCGACTTCCCTTCCGGAGAGTCTGCCCTTGAACTGGTAGACCGTCTGGCCGATACCTGCCGATGGTTCAAGGTAGGCATGGAACTCTACTATGCTGCCGGTAACGCGTTTGTCGAGGCCCTCCTCAACCGAGGCTTTCAGGTCTTCCTCGACCTGAAGCTCCATGACATCCCCAACACAGTCGCCGGAGCCGTACGCTCCGCAACCCAGGCTGGCGCATCGCTGCTGACCATCCATGCAGGCGGCGGCCCGGCCATGATGGCAGCCGCTACCAAAGCAGCAGCAGCCCCAGGCGCACCCCGCCTCCTGGCCGTCACAGTCCTCACCAGCATGGACGTTCACGAGCTGGCAGCCGTAGGCATAACCTCCTCTCCTGCCGAACAGGTCCTGCGCCTCGCCAGACTGGCTCAGCAGGCCGGAATCAACGGAATGGTCTGCTCTGCCGAAGAGGTAGGCATCCTGCGCGCCGAGCTAGGGAAGGAAATCCTGCTGGTCATCCCCGGAATTCGCCCCATCGGCAGCGACATTGGCGACCAGAAGCGCATAGCCACCCCCACGATCGCCATTGAGCGCGGAGCTTCTATGCTTGTGGTTGGCCGCCCTATCACCCGTGCCGCAGACCCAGCAGAAGCCGCCCAATCCATCCTCAAAGAGATCGCTCAGGCCATTGAGCCCCGTTGAAGCCCCCAAAAGCGGCTGTTTCCAAGCCATAACGAACAAAGCCCCTGAACCGCAGCTAAAAAGCTGCAATTCAGGGCTTTTTCTTTCGTAGAATCAGGCCTTAACCGCTGAAGCATGAGTAACATCCATATCGCTCAGCCGCAAAACCAGCGATTTGGCAGATCCACCACCGCAAATAAACTCGCTCAGGTCTATCTCCGCCACATCATATCCTTGATTCGTAAGGCGTTGCGCCAGGTCGGTCTCCACCTTGCCCATCAGAATATTGCGTCCCACATTGATCAAATTGCAGGCAAACTGCGTGGCCTCAGCTTCGTTGACCACAATTTGCTTTTCCGCACTATAAGCCGCTTCAATTCTGGCCAGCGAAGCCGCATCAAAGGCCTCCGGGAAGTAAAGCAGATGCCCACCGCTAAGCGGCGAAAAACAAAGGTCTAAGTGGTAAAAACGCGGATCAACCAGATGCAGCGAAGTGACGGAGGTATGCCACGCATCTGCAACATGTTTATGGCTTTGCTTGCAAGTCCGCGAACCATGCGCCGCCCAGAGTTGGTCTCCTTTGGCATTGAAGACAACATCACCCTCGCCTTCAAAAGCCGTCTCCCGAGGAGTCTCCCATACCAGGAATCCAGCCTCCTGAAACCATCGCCGCATAGGCGGCTCTTCTGTCTGCCGCTGCGGATGAGCGAAGCTCGAAAGTGCGGCTATCCCATGCTGAACCAGCGCCGTATGTCCAACAAAAACCATGTCCGGAGATCCTTGTCGCGGGTGGAGCAGCCGGATATCGGCAATCTGCTGAAGCTGCTGATGCAGCATCTTCCATTGGGTAAATGCCGTGTCACGCGAGGGGCGGTGGAGGTTTCCTGCCATCCAGGGATTGATGACGTAATTGACGTCATACCACTCCGGCGCGCACATCAGATACGTTGGGCGGTCGAAATGGGGTAAAGAAGCAAAACTAGAGGCCGGTGAAGCTGTTACAGGAGAAGCTGTGCTCATAATGCGTATTCCCTACTTTCCATATTGCCGTTGTAGAGTCTGCCCGTCGCAACAGATGATCGTCAAGTGTTGCAACACAAATTTGTTGTACGACTTTGGTTCGACGCAGACCAGCATGGAAAGGAAGTATCCATTCCGGTTCTGAAGATATAAAAAGACCGGCGATCCCAAGTAGCGTAAACGCTGCACTTGAGCATCAAAGACATATAAACATCGACAACAGCAGCGATTACACTGTAATTAGCGGTTTAAATCTGAGTTTTGAGGTACGAGTGCGGAAAAGAATTTATATTCCTTTTGTTGTTGTCATAGTCTGTGCGACTATGGCAGGCTTAGCCCAGACGCCGACATCCTCTTCCCCCCTTCAATCACCACCTTCTCCGGCGGTTAATTCGTCAGGTGCCGCAACCATGCTCGCCTATGCCCCTCCAAGCCAGTCTCAACCTCCAGCAGCGGCTGTGCCTCAGAGAGCGCCGCAGCCTGTCGTGCCTCCGGCAAAAACTTCGCGTGAGGCCCCCTATGCGGCCTATCCGCCATACGGGCCGCTGGATATGAACAAGCGCCCGGACCACGATGGGTCAACGTATATCCCTGTGGACAACTGGGTGTACCCCGCGATGACGCGACTCTATTCAATGGGGTTTGCCAACACCATGTTTCTGAGCATGCGCCCATGGACGCGCCGCAGCGTGTTGCATATGCTGCAGGAATCGCAGGACGAGATCGTTCACAGCAATAACGAAGAGGCCCGGGAGATTCTGGCCAGACTTCTGGACGAGTTAAGCGCCGAGCAGCCTTCTGGCTTGGTGGCGCGCGGCACGGTCTATGGTCTGGAATCGACCTACACACGGTTCATGGGCATCGGCGGCTCGACCTTGCGCGACAGCTACCACCTGGGACAGACGATCAGTAACGACTACGGACGGCCTTACCAGCCCGGTTTCAACAACATCACCGGCTTCTCCACGGTCAACGAAATGGGGCGATTTTCACTGTATGTGCGTGGCGAGTATCAGCATTCACCTGCGGCAACCGGATACTCACAGGCGTTGGCCAGCCAGCTATCCAGAAATGACGAAATTGTATATGCTCCGCCCAATGAACCGCAGGCCACCATCCCGGCTGGCCCTATCGCCGCGCAGAATCCTTTCCGGCTGGTGGATGCCTCGCTCTCCTTCCATCTGCTAGGCCATGAGATCAGTGGCGGCAAGACGGACGCCTGGCTTGGACCGGCGGCGGGCGGCGCCATGGCCTGGTCCAACAACGCGGAGAACATCTACTCCTTCCGCATTAATCGGGTCGAGCCGCTCAATATCTTCCTGTTGTCGAAGCTCCTCGGTCCGTTACGCTACGACTTCTTCATCGGCAGCCTCAAAGGGCATACAGCCCCCAATAGCCCCTGGGTGCACTCAGAGATGTTTGCCTTCCGCCCCACGGTAAACTTCGAGTTTGGCTTCCAGCGGACCGTTATCTTCGGCGGCGAAGGGCATGCTCCGGTTACATTGCATACCTTTCTCAAGAGTTTCTTTGATTTTAGCGATACCACAGAGGCTGAAAAATACTCTCGCAACGACCCTGGGGCGCGGTACAGCGACTTCAATTTCTCCTATCGCCTGCCCTTTGTGCGACGTTATGCGACGCTGTATATCGACTCGATCTCCCATGACGATGTAACTCCGATCAGCGCTCCTCGGCGAGCCGCCTATCGCACTGGCGTCTATATCTCTCAATTTCCCAAACTGCACAAGCTCGATTTCAGAGTAGAGGCCGTCACCACAGATCCTGGCGTAGCCCGAAGCAATGCCGGCTCATTCAACTACTGGGAGGTAGTGCAGTTGCAGGGCTACACCAATAAGGGCTTCATCATGGGCGACTGGATCGGCCGCGAAGCCAAGGGCGGACAGGCTTGGTTAACCTATCACTTGTCCGGCAACGAATGGGTGCAGTTCGAATATCTCAACAAGAAGACGCCAAAGGACTTCATTCCAGGCGGCACCACCCAAAACCAGTTCAAGGCAAGCGTCGTGAAGCGGTTCGGTCCCGATCTGGAGATGAATGCCTGGGTCCAGTACGAAGGTTGGAAGGCACCCATCTACAAACCAGGCCTGCAGAAAAACACCACTACCGCCGTACAACTGACCTGGTTCCCCAAACTCCACTCCTCCCCGCATCCGCAGTAAACTTCAGTAATTCAGAGGATGCAGTCCTTGAAGTATTGCAGAGAATTCTGCAAACCCTGGTGGAGGCCGATCTTCGGTTCCCAGCCTAGAAGGGTCTTAGCTTTTGTAATATCCGGACGCCGTCGCGTGGGATCGTCCTGAGGCAAAGGCTTGGAGATAATGTCCGTTTTGGCCCCGGTGACCGCCAGCACCTCCCGCGCACACTCCAATATCGTCCATTCGTCTGGATTGCCGATATTAACAGGAAGATGTTCCTGCGAGCGCGAAAGACGGACGATCCCTTCGATGAGATCAGAGACATAGCAGAAGCTGCGAGTCTGGGAGCCGTCGCCATAGATCGTAAGCGGCTCGCCGCGAAGCGCCTGTGCCATGAAATTGGAGATGACCCGCCCATCATTGATCTGAAGGCGCGGACCATAGGTATTGAAGATACGGACGAGGTGGCTGTCAACTCCGTAATAACGGTGATAAGCCATCACTACGGCCTCGGAGAAACGTTTGGCCTCATCGTAGACAGATCGAGGACCAATCGGATTAACGTTGCCCCAGTAGGTTTCAACCTGCGGATGCACCTCAGGATCGCCATAGCACTCAGAGGTGGAGGCATGGAGATAACCGGCATCATATTTCCGCGCCAGGTCGAGCGTATTGATTGTTCCAGCCGAGCCTACAAAAAGTGTTTCGACTCCAAGGCGGGTGTAGTCCACCGGGCTTGCGGGTGACGCGAAGTTGAAGATGAAGTCAACCTTGCCGATGTCGAACGGACTGCAGATGTCCTGTTCGACCAGGCTGAAACGGGCTTCTCCCGCAAGATGGCTGAGATTTGAGGTGCGACCTGTGCAGAGGTTGTCCACCCCTACAACCGTATGACCTTCACCAAGCAAAGCGTCACAGAGATGCGAGCCAAGAAATCCCGCAGCTCCTGTGACAAGAATTCTTTGAGACATCAATATTTACTGCCTTTCTAAAGTTGCAACTCTCACGCCGTAATGACTTGCAGTTCGATGCCAGACGAATATGAAGGGTGACACGTCTAACTATATTTCTCATGCACTGCAAAACAGATTGCTGAGTGGAGCGTTATGCCATTGTCGAGGTCTCTCTTGCGGGATACGCCGCCGGACGCCCAATGCTCAGATAGGTGAACCCCTGCTGCGCCATCACGTGGGGGTCGTAGAGATTACGGCCATCAATAATGATCGGATAACGCAGAGTTTTATTCAGTTGATCGAGATCCAATGAAGCGAACTCCGGCCAGTCTGTCAGAATCAGCAGCGCGTCCGCGTCTCTGGCGGCATCATAAGCACTCTCTGCATAACGGAGGCTCGACTCGGCGGGAAGCACCTCTTTCGCGCGCTTCATTGCCGCAGGGTCGAATACGGCAATCAAGCAACCTTCAGCAAGCAGCATTTCCACCAGATCGATCGCAGGCGACTCGCGAATATCATCGGTCTCTCCTTTGAACGCCAGGCCGAGAACACCGATTCGCTTTCCTCGCAAGGTCCACAGAGCGGACCGGACTTTGCTAAGAAAGCGCTTTTTTTGCTGAACATTAATCTTTTCAACCTCACTCAAAAGATTGAAGTCAATGCCCAGTTGCTCCGCGACGGAGCGAAAGGCCGCGACATCTTTGGGGAAGCAGGAGCCTCCATAACCGATGCCTGGGCGAAGAAATCTAGGCCCAATACGGTTGTCGAGGCCCATCCCCAAAGCGACCTGTTCCACGTTCGCGTTCGTGGCTTCGCACAGGTTTGAGACGGCATTAATAAAGGATATTTTCAACGCAAGAAATGCATTGGAAGCGTGCTTGATAATCTCGGCACTCTTTGTTGACGTGAGCAGCAGCGGCGGCGGTTCCGTCGCGGTGTAGCAGCCGCCAATAGCATCGGACCGCTTGTAATACTCTCCGCTCGTAAGCGGAGCATAAATACTTCTCAATCGCTCTGCCGCGCGATCGCTATCGGAGCCGACGACAATTCGATCGGGATGGAGAAAATCGGCAACAGCAGTGCCTTCGCGAAGAAACTCAGGATTTGAGACAACGTCGAAGAGATGGCGATCGACGCCATTACGCTCGATCGCTCGCCGGACCCATTCGTTGGTGTAGACGGGGACAGTGCTTTTTTCAACAATGACCTTGTAACTGGTAAGGGAGCGCGCAATCTCGCAGGCGACAGCCTCGACATAAGAGAGGTCCGCATCGCCCGCTTCGCTCTGGGGTGTCCCCACCGCGATAAAGATGGCTTCGCACTCGCGGGTGGCCTCGGCAAGATCGGTCATAAAGCGAATTTTAGTGTTGCGGTACCGTTCCAGAAGTTCAGGTAGATACTTTTCGTGAATAAGGGTGTCGCCTCCCTGCAGGGCGGCGACTTTACGGTCGTCATTGTCGACGCAGATGACGGTATGGCCTATCTCAGCAAAACAGACAGCAGCGACGAGGCCTACGTACCCTGAACCGACAACCGCAATTTGAATATTCTTCTCCATGGTTCGGTGATAACTCCCCTCAGAATTGAGAATATCTGAGTTTAGCTCATTCCTCTTAAGTGACAGCTACACGTACTCTCCGCGCAGGTAGGTAATCTATCTTCCTTACGAAGGTACTGTCGGGTAGACTAGGAGGTAATGGGTTTTCAAAACACGCAGTCTTCGCCCGGTGGGGACGCCTCAGGATTGAATCCTTCTGGATTCAGCGCCATGGCTACTGACAACACGCTATCCGAGACGATCCTCACGCTAAAAAAGCGGCGATGGATCATCGTTGTCGCGGTGCTGCTCGGCCTCGCTTACGGTATTTACAAAGCTAAGACGCAACCAAAGCTGTACGAAGCTTCTGGACAAATTCAGGTCCGCTCAGGTTCGTCGAATGAATACCGCCTGAGCGCAGTGCAAGCAATAGGAGGAATGGACAATACCTCCAAGATGCTGACGGAAATCGAGATTCTGAAGAGCGATTCGCTGATGTTGACGGTGGCCCGCGAAATGGATCTGGCGAACAATCCGGTATTCCTCGACGCACAAGGTCCGGTTCCGCACAGAAGCCTGGAGGATGCGAACGTGCGGCAGGCGATCGTGCACAAATTGCAGAGCAATCTAAGTATCGTGCTCGTTCCGAAGACAGAAATTATCAGCATCGGCTATAGCAGTTTGAATGCAAAGCTGGCCGCAGACATCGTGAATAAGGTTATTTCAGCCTATATTCAGCGCAGTTACGAGACGAGGTTCGCATCGACCCAGCGGGTCTCCCAGTGGCTGTCCAGTCAGTTAGACGACCTGAAGCAGCAGGTTGAGACATCCCAGGAACAAATGATGGACCTGCAGCGCCGACTGGGAATTCTGGGGTTCGATCCAAATCACAACCAGATCAGTACCGAATTGGAGAATCTCTCCAAGGCCGCTGGAGACGCCAAGCTTCAGCGCATTATTGCCGAGGCGCGATATCGTGTTTTGAATGGCATGGACCCCGATTCGATGGAGAGTTCTATCGATTTCATGTCTGGAACCGCGCCTGCGGAATTAACCCAATTGCGCACTCAGCTTGCGACGGCCAAGTCAAACTATGCCCAGATGAGCGCGACACTTGGACCGAACCATCCGCAGTCAAAGGCGGCCAGAGCCCAAATTGACGAAATCACTACAGAGGTCAATAAAGAACAAAACCGTTTACTCCTGAAAGCAAAACAAGATTTTGTTGTCGCGCGCGAGAACGAAAACCAGACTAACGCAGCTCTCGAAGCGCAAAAGTCAGATGCCTACAAACTAAGAGATGACCTGATTCAATACACCTTGCGCCAGCAGGAATTCGAATCGAACAGGACACTCTATGAGGGGCTCCGGCAAAAGCTCCGTAGCGCAGGCGTCGAGGCTGGCCTCGAGTCTATGGAGATCGATGTCGTCGATCAGGCATTACCCCCAGCGAATCCAGTGCTCAAACGCCGATCGACGATCGTCCTTACCGATATGATCTTTGGCTTGTTGGGCGGCATCATCATAGCCTTCATTATGGAAAGCCTGGACACCGGACTGCGCAGTATTGCCGAGATCGAGAGCATCACAGAACTTCCCTCGCTCGCCGTTATTCCGCGCGCCCGACGGAACTCGGCTGAGCAACTAGCTACGCTGACCACGGTGCAGAAAAATCTCAATGTGTTGGCACAATCAAAATCGCAGTTTGCCGAAGCCTTTCGCTCGTTGCGGACCTCGCTCCTGCTCTCTACGGCCGGCCATCCTCCAAAATTCATTTTGCTCACCAGCGCAACGCCGTCTGAAGGCAAGACGACACTGGCCACTAACCTGGCATGCATTCTGGCACAGGGAGATGCGCGTGTCCTTCTGATCGATGCCGACCTTCGCAGGCCCAGTGTTCACCACCGCTTTGGCTTGAGTGGAAAGACCGGTCTGACAACCGTCCTCACCGGCGCGACGACTTTGGAAAAGGCAACGCAAAACATTACGGAAGTCCCAAATCTTGACGTTCTGCCTGCGGGGCCTATGCCTCCCTTCCCCACGGAAATGTTGAGCTCCGAGACAATGGACCATCTACTCAAACAGTGCGGCGAAGCGTACACGTATGTCGTCATTGATACGCCGCCGATTCTTTCTGTGACGGATGGCGTTATTCTTGCTCGTCATGCCGATGCTGTGGCGTTAGTGATTCGTCATGGTAAATCGAGTAAACATGTGGTGCGTCGGGCGCGAGATCTGCTGCTTCGCTCTGGCGCCCCCATGACTGGAATCGTCCTGAATGCTGTCGACCTAAGTTCTCCTGAGTATTACGGCTACTACGGATATACAGGGTATTCCTATGCAAGCGGAGATTCGGGAAGTTGGGAGCCTCAGGCGGCCACGGGAGACAGAAATCGCAAGGTCGGGGAGATTGATTGATGAAAATGAAAAATCATCTCAGCCTTGATAGGCGCACTAGAAGATCATCGGAGAACTCTATTCGAAACTTGCTCGTAGTTGCCGCTGCGGTTCTCGCGCTATGCATGTATCCGCGCATGGCAAAGGCCCAATTTAGCGGACCTGCGCTTGGCGTCTCTTCGGAGGTCAATCCACCGGTTACACCAACGACAGATCCGGCGATCCTTTATCCGGCCGACCGCGATGTTGTTCTTGGGCAGGGCGATCTTCTTACAATTCACCTATACGGTACCGAGGACTATCAACCCTCAGTGCGAATCAGTCTGGACGGCTCAGTCCAGCTTCCACTCATAGGCAGTCTGCACCTGGAAGGTCTTACTCTGCATCAGGCCGAAAATCTGATTGCAGAGCGACTGTCGAGTGCGGGCATGTACCGTAATCCTCAGGTAAATATTCAAGTGACGGAGGCGCCAAACCAGGTCGTCACACTAACCGGTGAATTGCATGGCCTTATCCCCATAGTCGGACAGAAGCGGCTCTTTGATGTTCTGTCGGCAGCAGGCGGCCTCCCCTCAACAGCAAGTCACGTGGTCACGATCAATCGACCGGGAATAGCCCAGCCGATCGTTGTTGATCTCGGGACGAATCCTTCCAAAAGCGAACGTGCAAACGTGCCTGTCTTTGCACGAGACACAATCGTCGTCTCTCGTGTGGGTGTTGTCTACCTGCTGGGGGCCTTCAAGACTCAGGGACCAATACCCCTTCAGCAGAATTCGCCGCTGACGTTGATGCAGGCTGCTTCTCTCGGAGGTGGTCTCGGATTCGAGGGAAAACTGAATGACCTGCGAATTGTGCGAACGGTAGGGTTCGACCGGAAGGTAGTCAGTGTCGACGTTAAAAAAGTTATTAATGGCAAAGTCCCCGATCCGGTTTTACAGGCAGACGATATCGTCTTGCTGCCTACAAATGCGATGAAAGCTGCAATCAAGTCAGGGGGCATCGCTACTCTAACCGGTATTGCCTCACTTCTGGTGCTCGCCTTGCGCTACTAGTATCTGAGAAGATTGATCTGTTTCACTATCTCTGTTTGAGTTCGAAAAGATTGATTGACGGCTTCGCTTCACTCGTAAACAATGACGGATAAAAGAATGACAAATAAAGTAAAGCTTGCCTATCTTGCAAGCCACCCCATTCAATACCAGGCTCCGCTGCTGCGACGAATTGCGCAGGAGCCGGACATCGAGCTGACCGTATTATTTGGTTCTGATTTTTCGGTCCGAGGCTACAAAGACAAGGGCTTTGGGGGCGTAGGCGTGAAATGGGACGTCCCTCTACTGGATGGTTATCATCATGAATTTTTGCCTGCGCTTCGGGATAATGCCACAGTAGGCATAGCTCGCCCACTCAACTACGGCATCCTCGGGCGTTTGCGCGGAGGCAAAGGCAAATCAGACTTTGATGTGATTTGGGTGCACGGATATTCGACGGTGAATGCACTGCATGGGATACTTGCTGCCAAGTCTTTGGGAATACCTGTACTGCTTCGTGCTGAGTCATGGCTTAGAGATCGAGAACGCAGCTGGCCCAAACTGGCAGCCAAGCATATCTTTTTCAAATTGCTCAAGCAGTTTGTCGATGGAGTTCTTCCCATTGGAACGCTGAACTCTGCTTACTGGCGTCATTATCTTGGCGATGACTTTCCGCAGTATCTGATGCCCTACGCTGTCGACAATGACTACTTTCAAAGACGCAGCCAGGAAGCGCGGCAACATCGTGAACGCCTGCAAAAGGAACTCAATCTGGACCCCTCCAGACCCGTCATTCTTTTTGCTTCAAAGCTCCAGAGCCGCAAGCGCTGCGAAGATCTGATGACGGCCTATCTCAATCTGTCTCCAGGACCAGGACTGGAGCCGCATCCTTATCTTGTAATCGTTGGAGATGGCGAAGAGCGCGCGGCGCTTGAAAAACAAGCTGCGGACAGCGGATGCAATAGTATCCGCTTCTGCGGGTTTCGGAACCAGTCAGAACTGCCTGGATTTTTTGATATCGCGACAGTCTTCGTTCTGCCCTCCCGCCACGAGCCTTGGGGACTGATTGTTAATGAGGTTATGAATGCAGGTCGGGCTGTGATTATCTCTGACGACGTTGGATGCCAACCGGACCTGATTACGGAGGGCGTTGAAGGCTGTATCTTCCCTGCCGGCGATGTCAAAGCGCTTACAGATGCGCTACGCAGAGCTCTCGCAACACCGGAGACCGCATCTCTCATGGGGCAACGCGGACTGGAACGAATCCGGGCGTGGAGTTACGAAGAAGATATTCGCGGTTTGCGACAGGCAATCGCGCGGACTACACGCAAGATAACCGTCTGATTCTTCCTTTGCATTTTGCCTGCGATACTCCAGGCTGACAGTGACTAACCGATGCGTATTCTTCACATCATGGGAACCCTGAATCCAGCGGCCGGCGGCCCCTCTCAATCGGTGAGGGTGCTGATGAGCTACTCGTCGATTGGTTACATCGGCGAAGTCGTAACGCTCGATGATCCGGCAGCGTCTTACCTGAAGGACATCGGATTTCGAGTTCACGCGCTCGGCCCAGTCGGCACAACCTACGGCTTTAATACCAGGCTCGTGCCATGGATTAAAGCCAACCGCCATCGCTTCGATGGTGTCGTCGTGAACGGTTTGTGGCAGTATTGCGGATTGGCTGCCCGCCGCGCGCTCTCTGGAACGGCCACGCCCTATCTTGTCTTCACTCATGGCATGTTGGACCCATACTTCAAACATGCCTTTCCGCTAAAGCACTTGAAGAAGTGGCCCTATTGGCTGCTTGCAGAGTATTGGACACTGCGAGCAGCCAATCGAGTTCTCTTCACCACCGAGGCGGAGAAGCGGCTTGCGGAAGAGAGTTTCTGGCTGTATCGCTGGAACCCTTACGTGGTTCCCTACGGAGCAAATGGCCCGGTGGGTGACCCGGAAGCGCTGAAGCAGACCTTTTTTGCCCGGTGCCCTCAAGCAAAGGGAAAACGATATCTCCTCTTTCTCGGCAGAATTCACCGGAAAAAAGGCTGCGACATGCTGATCGACGCCTTTGTAAAAATCGCTGCCGACGATCCCGGACTCAATCTAGTTATGGCCGGTCCCGATCCGCAGCAGTGGAGCGTCGAATTGCAGGAGACAGTTGCCAAAGCAGGCATCACAACTCGCATTCACTGGCCCGGCATGGTGACGGGGGACGCCAAGTGGGGAGCTTTCTACGGATGCGAGGCTTTCATTCTTCCATCGCACCAGGAGAACTTCGGCATTGCCGTTGCAGAAGCTCTGGCATGCGGAAAACCTGTTCTGCTTGCCGACAAAGTAAACATCGCCGGGGACATTGCAGCCGATGGCGTAGGGTTAGTGGAGCCGGACACTCCAGATGGAACACTAAGCCTGCTCCAGCGTTGGATTGCCACATCGCCACAAGAGCGCCAGCAGATGGCAGAAGAGGCCAATCGTACCTTCCATCTCCGTTACGATATGCGAGAGACTGCAAAGACTATCATTCAATTATTTGAAGCTGCGATTCACGGAAAATAGGGATAGCAGAAAACAATGCCCAGGCAGATTCACTACAATGCGAGTGAGCACATCGCCCCAGAGACCGCCGCCGATCCTTACCTTCGGCCAGCCTTCTCCACAGGCAACCGCCTGAGACGCGTTATTTGGAATATCTGCCGAACTTTGTTGTACCGAACATCGCCCAGACCATTCCATTCCTGGCGCTCCTTCCTGCTTCGTTCTTTCGGAGCGACGATGGGGCCGAACTGCCACTTCTATCCAAGGTCAAAAGTATGGGCACCCTGGAACCTGATTTGTGCGGACCAGGTAACGGCGGGCGACGGCGTCGAAATCTACAACCCCGCTCCCGTCACATTTGGTTCGCACGTGATCCTGTCTCAGGATGCCTACATCTGCGGCGCGACCCACGATTACGACGATCCAGCATTTCCTCTGCTGGCCTACACCATGAACTTCGGCGCCTACGTATGGATCTGCGCACGTGCATCTGTAGCGCCAGGAGTCAACATAAGGGAAGGTGCTGTACTAGGTTTGGGATCCGTCGCGACAAAGGACCTCGATCCCTGGACGGTATACGCAGGAACGCCTGCCGTCAAAGTAAAGGAGCGGCGGCCACCACCGCCTGGTCTCTGAAAGCGAAGCCGAAAATGTAACCGAAAGAAGTCCTTTTAGCCGCGCAACTTCGCAAGAAGATCCGTCGGATGAACCGGTTTAGCCAGAATTTCGAATTCATGCCCCTGCGCGCGTGCCTTCTCAAGCAAATCCGCCGTCGCCGCTTGTCCTGAAAAAAGAAGGATTTTGCACTTAGGTAGCTTGCTGCGCGTGAGAATCGCAGCCTCAATGCCAGTCATGCCGGTCATAATGACGTCGCTGATAAGCATGTCGGGCTGAAAACTATCGAGCAACTCGACCGCCTTTTCCCCACTGAATACCGCGCGCGCCTCAAAGCCCGCCTGATTCAGAATGATCGCAAGAGTATTAGCAATCACCTGTTCGTCGTCGGCCACGAGCACTCTGGGCTTAGGCGTAGTGGTGAATGTCGGATCTGCCATGCTGTATGTCCCCAAATCGAAGATTCAATATATCAGTTATAAATGCAATTACGTAAGCTTGATTACGCTGTTTTCCCTACATGCTAATGATACGCTGACCGCAGACTTGATAGACGGATGAGCCGCCTGAATTCAACGCTCAAATTCAATAATATTAGAAAAAAAACTTATGCAGCCAGCAATCATACGCGCCGAACAAGTCGAAAAATATTATCCACAGCCGAGCGAGAACCGCATCCAGGTCATCTCGCCCACCGACCTCTCCATTTCAGCCGGCGAGATCATCGCGCTGCTCGGTCCCTCCGGCTCGGGTAAATCCACTCTGCTGCGGATGTTGACCGGCCTATCGGCACCCTCGGCTGGCGAAGTCTTCTGGCATGAAAGGCCTATTGCCACCGCCGATGTGAATGTCTCCATCGTCTTTCAGAGCTTCGCGCTCTTCCCCTGGCTCACCGTCCTCGAAAACGTCGAAGCCCCATTAAAGGCCAGAGGCATGGAGGCAGCAGAAAGGCGCAAGCGCAGCCTTAAGATACTTGACACAGTCGGTCTCGATGGTTTCCAGGCCGCATACCCGAAGGAACTCTCCGGAGGAATGCGGCAGCGCGTAGGCTTTGCGCGCGCGCTCGTCGTGGAGCCAGAGGTCCTCTTCATGGACGAGCCCTTCTCCGCTCTCGACGTGCTGACCGCGGAGAATCTACGCAGCGAACTGCTCGAACTGTGGCAGAAGAAAACAATTCCGACGAAGGCGATCTTTCTCGTCACGCACAATATCGAAGAGGCAGTTCTCCTGGCGGATCGCATCATTGTCCTGGGTCGCAATCCCGGTCACGTTCGAACAGACTTCAAGGTCTCGCTCTCCCATCCGCGCGACCGCAAAACCTCAGCCTTCACGCAGTTGGTGGACTACATCTACAAGGTGCTCACTCAGCCTGAGACGCAACCACCTGCGCTGCCGCAGACGCTTGGCGGAAAACCCGCACGAAATCAGAAGCAGATGCACTATCAGATGCTGCCGCACGCGCGCCCCGGCGGCATCGCCGGTCTGCTGGAGCTTGTGCTTGACCACGACGGCAAAGACGACATCTACCGCTTGGCAGATGACCTCGCCTTCGAGATCGACGACCTGTTGCCTATCGTCGACGCGGCACAGTTGCTTGGCTTCCTCACCGTAACCGAAGGCGATGCGGCGATCACGCCCACAGGCGCCGAGTATGCCAACTCTGAAATCCTGCGGCAAAAGGAACTGTTTCGTATTGCGGCGATAGAGAACGTGCTGCTGCTGCGTCAGATCGTGCGAGCGATCGAAGCCAAAAGTGACAGGTCCGTCCCCGAAGAGTTCTTCCACGACATGCTCGACGAGCAATTCAGCGAAGACGAGACCCTCCTGCAATTGGAGACCGCCATCAATTGGGGCCGCTACGCAGAGCTGTTTGACTTTGACGCATCGCGCAGAAGGTTCATCCTTCCGGAAAAACTGAACGAGACGGAGTCGGATAGTTCGGCGGAGATTGGTGCATGATCAATCTGCCGAACAGCTTCAACAGGGGTAGAAGCCGGGAGATGTTCGCGCGTTCGCAGGTGTTGAAGCGAAGCTGGCCCTTCGTTCTTGATCTGTGCGTCGCAGGCATAGGGCTGGCCTGTTTCTATAGCGTCATGCAGATTGCGAAGTACTGGTTCGGTCATCCCGAACCGCAGATCGTTATCTCGCTAAGCCCCCGGGCGCTTCCGCGCTACGCTTTCTACTCCGTAGTCCGCATCGGCCTCGCCTATCTGCTGAGTCTCTTCTTCGCCGTCGGCTACGGATACGTCGCAGCTTACAGCAAGCGACTGGAAGCTTTTATGATCGCGGGTCTGGACATTCTGCAATCGATCCCGGTGCTCAGCTTTCTGCCTGGCGTCATGCTCGCCATGGTCGCACTCTTTCCCACGCGGCAGCTTGGCCTTGAGATGGGTGCGATCGTGCTCATCTTCACCGGCCAGGTTTGGAACATGGCTTTCAGCTTCTATTCCTCGATAAAGAGCATTCCACGCGAATTAAAAGAAGCATCGAACATCTATAAATTCTCCCGGTGGCAGCGGTTCATCCAGCTCGAGCTTCCCTACTCCACCATCGGCCTGGTATGGAACTCGATGGTGTCGGTTGCCGGTGGCTGGTTCTTTCTCATGGCTTGCGAGATGTTCGTGCTTGGCAAACATGACTTCAGACTTCCCGGTCTCGGCTCGTATCTTCAAACGGCGGCAGGCCATGGAAATTACAGGGCCATCGCCTGGGGTCTGCTCACCATGATCGCCATCATCGTCGCCACCGACCAGCTCATTTGGAGGCCGGTGATTGCGTGGAGCGACAAATTCAAGTTCGAGCAAGTCGAGACTACAGCACGTGTGCAGTCTCCCTTGCTGCATCTGCTCCAGCACTCTCGCGCGCTCCGCAGCCTGAGCCGCCACACCATCAGACCCCTCACCGAAGGTGTATACCGGCACCTTGCCGACGCTCGAAAGGAGCGCATGGCCAGGCTGGTCGCGAAAGACGCAAAGGCAGCATCGGAACGAAGCAAATTGGCGTCGTTGCTGCGTGGAGTTCTTTTGGTCATCGTAGCTGCTGCTGTACTGTATGCCGCATGGCAGGCCGTGCAGCTTCTGCGCGAGGTGCAGGCGGGCCAGTTCGGCGAAATTCTGAAGGGCGCGCTGGCTACTTTTCTCCGCGTCAATCTGTCGCTTGTACTTGCCGCCGCATGGACAATTCCAGCAGGAGTCGCCATCGGGTTCAATCCAAAGCTGGCCCGTATCGCGCAGCCTCTGGTACAGGTTGTAGCCTCCATCCCAGCGCCCGCGCTCTTCCCTGTAATCCTGCTCGCACTCATCAAGATGGGCGGCGGCCTGGGGATCGGTTCGGTCGCGCTGATGATGCTGGGAACGCAGTGGTATGTGCTGTTCAACGTGATTGCCGGAGCGATGGCAATCCCCTCCGACCTGCGCGAGGTTGCGACATTGTTTCACTTCACCACCATGCAGCGGTGGCGCACCGTCATCCTCCCAGGAATCTTCCCCTTTCTCATTACCGGCATGGTCACTGCATCCGGCGGTGCATGGAACGCCAGCATCATTGCGGAGTATTTCAGTCTCAACAACCATACCTATCAGACGGTAGGCCTTGGAGCCGTGATAAGCGCGGCAACCGACAGGGGCCAGTTCCACATCCTGCTGCTGGCAACCATCGTCATGGCATTGATGGTAGTCACCATCAATCGCCTGGTCTGGCGCCCCCTCTATCGGCTCGCTGAAACTCGTTACAAACTCGAAGGTTGAGCGAACTTCGCCTCGCTCTAACGCCCAGGCACTTCAGGCTTTCGAAACGCATAGATCACCGCCAGCAAAGGCGGAGCAAGCAGCACTCCCCAGAACGGGATGATGATGCCAAGCACAATCGGCCCGAAGAACGCAGCCCACCAGGGCACCTTCGTCGTCCGGTGCAAAACATAAGGCCCAATCACAAGCCCTTCGAGAATCACGATAACGCCGTAAAGGCCCAAAACAAGCCCCAGCCGCCATTCGTCATGCCCGCTAAAGGCGACGGCTAGTACCGGGCCGATCAGCGCGATCATGCCGCCAAACGTCGGAATGATCTGCAACAGGCCGCCAAGAATTGCCCACAGAGGAGCAAATGGCACCCGAATCAACTCCAGTCCAATCAGCCAGAGCACGCCAACGATCAGCGCGTCCAGCGTTGCCGCTCGCCACCAGTTCACCAACGCGTTACCAGCAGTTTTTATGTGTGATGCCGGACTGCCATTCCTCATATCCATGACGGCTTTATCTCCAATTCCTTTTCAAAGCACATCGGTAGTCAAATGCTATCCTTAAGCCATGAAGTTTGGCGTTCTGGTCTTCCCCGGCTCCAACTGCGACCACGATACCCATCATGTGGTCGATGCGATAGCCCAACAACCCGTTACCTACCTATGGCATGCATCCGAAGACCTTCAGGGATGCGACGCCATTCTCGTCCCCGGCGGCTTTGCCTATGGCGACTATCTGCGGACAGGTGCTATCGCCCGTTTTGCTCCGGTCATGCAGGCAGTGAGCCGCTTTGCAAAGAGCGGAGGCCTGGTTCTGGGCATCTGCAACGGTTTCCAGATCCTCTGCGAAGCTGGCCTGTTGCCTGGAGCGTTGATGCGCAATGCGAGGCAGAACTACATCTGCAAACAGACATACCTGCGGACAGAGACTACCGATTCACCCTTTACTCACGGCCTTTCCAAAGGCCAGGTACTGCAGATGCCCATCGGGCATATGGAGGGCAACTACTTCTGCGATGCAGATACGCTAACAACGTTGAAGCAGCAGGACCGCATTGCCTTCCGCTATGCCACAGCCGATGGAGAGATCAGTGCGGCGGCTAATCCGAATGGATCGCTGGAGAACATTGCCGGAGTTCTAAGCGAAGGCCGCAATGTTCTTGGCATGATGCCGCACCCAGACAGATCCAGCGAAGCCCTGCTGGGTTCTGCGGATGGCTTGCTGCTCTTCCAGTCCATGGCGCAGTCTTTGACTGCGGCACAGTAGACCTGTTGAGGTAACCTGCACCGATGATTGATATTCACCATCACCTTCTATGGGATCTCGACGATGGTGCAACGAGCGTCGAAGTCACCCTTGATATGGCAAGGATGGCTGCTGCGGATGGAATGACGCATGTCGTTTGCACGCCACATGCGAATGGACGGTATGAGTATCAGCCAGAGGTGATTGCCGGGAAGATCGCGGAGTTGCAGCGCCTTTTGGAGAGTGAGCAGATTTCGCTTCAACTGGGACGCGGATGCGACTTCCACATGTCGTATGAAAATATTCAGGCAGCCCAGGACGACCCTGCGCGATACAGCATCAACGGTCTGGGCTATCTACTGGTTGAGATCCCCGATTACGGTTTGCCGCGTGGACTGGCCGAGGTCTTCTACCAGATGCAGATTGTAGGGCTGACGCCGATCCTGACGCATCCTGAACGCAATAGGACATTGCAGACGGACCGGTCGTTGCTGCTGGAGTGGCTACGCGCAGGCGTACTTGTGCAGGTGACCGCAGGATCTGTTGTGGGCCGCATGGGCAAACAGGCCGAGCGGATGGCGCATGAGCTTTTAGCGAACCGATGGGTCCATTTTCTTGCCACGGACGCTCACAATACGACCTCGCGCCCGCCAAAGATGCGTGAGGCCTTTGAAGCTGTTGCGAAGAAGTATGGGCCGGACTATGCCCATCTCCTCTGCGTCTCGAATCCTCTGGCTGCGTTTACGGGAAGACCCATGCCTCCACAGCTTGAACCTCTCAACCTTTATGCAGAGTTCAAAGAGAAGAACTGGTGGCAGAGGTTGATGAGCCGGTAACTGCGCGACCGACGGTGGCCAATTTGTGACGAGCCACGCTAAAGGCCGAGACCGCCATCGACAGCAAGGAGTTGTCCGGTAATGAAGTGGGGAGCGGTGGCAAAAAATCTGGCGGCAGCAGCGACGTCTTCTGCGGTTCCATTGCGTTGCATCGGGGTTTTGCGGGCGAAGTGCTTGTAGGCCTCGTCCACTTCGCCTTGCACGATCATACCGGGGGCAATGCAATTGACGCTGATTTCGGGTGCCCAGGCCTTCGCCATGGTCTGGGAGAGCATGTGGACAGCAGCCTTAGAGGTGCAGTAATGAGCGTGAGTGGGCCAGGGGTGCAGACCGCCGAGTGAACCGATATTGATGATGCGCCCTCTTGCCTCTTTCAGATGAGGATGCGCAGCCCTGGCCATCAGAAAGGGGGCGCGGGTATTAGTCGCGAACATCTCATCCCACTCTTCGGCTGAGATTTTTTCGAGGATTTCCGACGCGAAGAGGCCGGCGTTATTGACGAGCACATCAATCTGACCGAACTCTTCGATCACGGCGGCTACAGATTGCTCGATGCTTTCGGGATCGCGGAGGTCGCAACGGACCGCGAACGCGTCTACATCGTAGCCTGCAAGAGACTGAACGGTGGCTTCGGCCTCAATCTGCGAGCCGAGATAGGTGATGGCTACATTCGCGCCGCTTTCGGCGAGGGCCAGCGCAATGGCACGGCCGATACGTTTGGCCGCGCCGGTTACAAGCACTATCTTGCCTGTGAGCGGCTTATTCATCTTATCCACGGCTATGGTTTGGGCGCAGCGTCGGTGGCGGGAGTGTCCTGACCAGGCATCGTCGCGGGGGGCTGTGGCTTGGGCTGTATCGGCTCCTGAACGCCTGGCTTTCTCTCGGCAGGTTTGCCCAAATTATCTTCGTAAGTGGAGACCTGTTCCTGTGGACGCAACATCGAGACAGAGATTTGCTTCGAGGCTTGATCTATCAGGAAATCCTGCCCGTAGGTGGCGAACCCGTCGGCAATCACCTGCACGCGAACCGTGCTGCCCGTGGGAATGATATCGACGACGGCCTTGCCGTTAGGATCGGTCTTGACCTCGAGATTTCCGAGATCTTTGCCATCCTTGCTGGGGTTAAAGACGACGGCAGCATTGGGAATGGGCTTGCCGTTGAATTTCTTCGTCACCTGTACCTCGATGCGCGAAGTGGGCGGCGGAGCCTTGTACTTGCGGCCACGATACTGGCCAAAAACCTGACTGGACGCTATCAGGGTTATGCATAGAACGAGGACGAGTTGATACCAAAACGTGCGACGTGACGACATGTCGCTATTTTACGACGATCAAGGCCGAAGGGTGAATTCCTGAACGGGAGAGGGTGGACTTATCAGGCTTGCGTGACTTTCACTCATATTTCATCCAAACGGGTTGACAGGGGTATGCAGGCTGGCCTATGTTAGCAATCGGAAGGCTTGAGTGCTAACGAGCTGTGTGCTCCCCGCCAACGGCCGATTCCACCCAATTTTCGCGAGGTTTACAGGTGAAAGCTGCCGGTAAGCCTCGCGCAATACAACTGCGGACGGTCAGACTGTTCGCCAAATCGCAACTAAATTGCATCAAGGAGATGTAAGCAATGTCAAAGACATCATTTACACCGCTGCATGACCGCATTCTGGTCCGCCGCGTCGAAGAGGGCGAAAGCATTCGTGGCGGCATCATCATTCCGGACTCCGCAAAAGAAAAGCCGCAGCAGGGCGAAGTTATCTCCGTCGGCAAGGGCAAGTCGAACGACGAGGGCAAGGTCTTCCCGCTCGACGTGAAGGCTGGCGACAGCATCCTGTTTGGGAAATACTCCGGCACGGAGATCAAACTGGATGGCGAAGAGTTGCTGATTATGCGTGAGGAAGAAGTCCTCGGTATTTTGAAGAAATAGCACTTCGTGCCGTATACCGCGGCTTTGCCGCCTAATCGGCGCTTCGGGCGCCTCACTAAAAACATTTTGATTGGTCGCTGACCAAAACAGGAGCAACACAATGGCAAAACAGATTCTGCATGGAGAAGATTCACGGCAGGCAATTCTGCGCGGCGTCAATATTCTGGCCGATGCAGTCAAGGTGACTCTCGGTCCGAAGGGCCGGAACGTCGTGATTGAGAAGAAGTTCGGTTCGCCGACCATCACCAAGGACGGCGTGACAGTCGCCAAGGAGATCGAGCTGAAGGATTCGCTCGAGAACATGGGCGCGCAGATGGTCCGCGAAGTTGCTTCAAAGACCTCGGACGTTGCCGGCGACGGCACTACGACCGCCACAGTTCTGGCCCAGGCCATCTACCGCGAGGGCGTGAAGACAGTTGCAGCCGGCGCGAACCCGATGGCGCTGAAGCGCGGCATCGACAAGGCTGTCGAAGCCATCATCGGCAAGCGCGATGAGAATGGCGTTCCCCAGGGCGGAGCGCTGAGCAAGCTGTCGAAGCCGGTTTCGGGCGACATGATTGCCCAGGTGGGCACGATCTCTGCCAACTCCGACGCGCAGATCGGCGAGATCATCGCCGCTGCGATGAAGACTGTGGGCAAGGATGGCGTCATTACCGTCGAAGAGTCGCGCACGATGGAGACGCAGTTGGAGACCGTGGAAGGTATGCAGTTCGACCGCGGCTACCTCTCGCCCTACTTCGTTACCGATGCGGAGCGCATGGAAGTTTCGCTCGAGAACCCCTACATCCTGATCTACGAGAAGAAGATCTCGTCGATGAAGGACCTGCTGCCCCTGCTGGAGCAGATTGCCCGTACCGCCAAGCCGCTCGTCATCATTGCCGAGGACGTGGACGGTGAGGCGCTTGCAACCCTCGTGGTCAACAAGCTGCGTGGCACATTGAATGTGGCTGCGGTCAAGGCTCCTGGCTTCGGCGATCGCCGCAAGGCCATGCTAGAGGACATCGCTGTCCTGACCGGCGGCAAGGCTGTCACCGAGGATCTCGGCATCAAGCTGGAAGGCGTCAAGATCGAAGATCTCGGCACCGCCAAGCGCGTCACCATCGACAAGGACAACACCACCATCGTCGACGGCGGCGGCGAGGGCGGTAAGCTCGAGGGCCGCGTGAAGGAGATTCGCGCCCAGATCGACAAGACCACCTCGGACTACGACCGCGAGAAGTTGCAGGAGCGGTTGGCCAAGCTGGTTGGCGGCGTTGCCGTCATTAAGGTTGGCGCGGCTACCGAGACCGAGATGAAGGAAAAGAAAGCCCGCGTTGAGGATGCGATGCATGCAACCCGCGCGGCGGTTGAGGAAGGCATCGTCCCGGGCGGCGGCGTGGCGTTGATTCGCTGCACCAAAGCTGTCGAAGATGTGATCAAGAGCCTCGAAGGCGACGAGAAGATCGGTGCAACGATCATTCGGCGCGCAATTGAGGAGCCTTTGCGCATGATCGTTTCGAACGCAGGCGAAGAGGGCGCAGTGGTGATCGGCAAGATCCACGAATCGAAGGAGCACAACTACGGCTACAACGCCGGGTCGGGCGTCTACGAGGACCTGGTGAAGGCCGGCGTCATTGATCCCACGAAGGTGACGCGCACTGCTCTGCAGAACGCGGCTTCCATCGCTGGATTGATGCTGACGACCGAGGCCATGATCGCGGAGATTCCTGAGAAGAAGGAAGCTCCTGGTGGTGGCGGACACGGCGGCGGCATGGACGGCATGTACTAAAGATCGCTGTTTTTTGAAGGCCAGAAGCCCCGGGTTATCTCCGGGGCTTTTTGCTGTTTTGCGGGGATTCTTGCTTGGTTGGCCTGCTTTTTGGGCGGACATGTTGTGGTGAAATGCGTGGTAAATATGGATGGTGGCATGTCGTTTTTCAGGATGAAACTGCTCTTTTGACTTGAAGTTCTCTGTGGAAACACAGGCGCGAACTATACTTGGCTGCGTTGGGCTTACAAGTGTGATCACGGTGCGAAAGAGAGGCTGGAGTCTATGAATGTTTCCCGGCGGGAGTTTGCGAAGTTAGGGGCTTTGGGTGTGGCGGCTGGATTGGCTTCGGG
>NFUO01000281.1 GCA_002197545.1 Acidobacteria subdivision 2 bacterium RH1 MAG20
AAACAATGCGACGCGGCCCTACAGCATGCATCCGCACGGAGTCTTTTACGAGAAGGACTCCGAGGGCGCGGATTACAACGACGGCACTTCGGGCGCGGACAAGGAGGACGGCGGCGTGCCTCCCGGTGCCACCCACACTTACGTGTGGCAGATACCGGAGCGGGCTGGGCCGGGACCGAACGACCCCAGCTCGGTCTTCTGGCTCTACCATTCGCACACGGACGAGCTCCGTGACGTAGCTTCGGGCCTCTTTGGGGGCATCATCGTGACGCGGCGCGGCATGGCGCTCCCTGACGGCCGGCCGAAGGACGTGGATCACGAGTTCGTCACCCTGTTTATCGCCATCAATGAAAACGAGAGCTGGTACCTGGAAGAAAACATCCGCGCTCACTGCACCGATCCCAAGGGTGTTGACCGGACGGAGTCTCGGCTCGTCACTCCCGGCGGAATGCCGACACCGGTTGTCGGGACGGGCTTTGTGGACACCAATATGAAATGGTCGATCAACGGCTACATCTTCGGAAATATGCCGATGATGACGATGAAGCAAGGCGACCGCGTGCGATGGTACGTGGCGACTCTGGGCGACTTTAACAACGCGCACACGCCGCATTGGCACGGCAACACGGTGCTGGTGGGCGGCCAGCGCACGGACGTTGTGTCGGTTCTGTCGGCGCAAATGATCACCGCGGACATGGTGCCGGATGCGCCCGGCATCTGGCTCTATCATTGCCACATCAGCGATCACATGATGGCGGGCATGGTCGCGCGGTATAAAGTCGAGAAGTAGCGCCGCCCCAGCCGCGCTTTGATGAGGCGGTGCGGGAGGTCGTGACCCGAAGCATTGAACATTTCCGCGAAACGAATTAGGGGAGGATCTCAGAATCATGAAGAAATTCATACTTGTGGCGGTCGCGCTTTCTGCATGCTTCGGGTGCGTCGTGCAAGCGCAGTCTGCGAAATCGGAGGCGCGTCTGGCGAAGGGCGAGCATTCGGCCAACGTCAACGGCGTCAAATTCTGCTACGCAGTAAGAGGTACCGGCCCGTTGCTCATCGTCCAGGCACCGGGTTGGGGAATTGGTTCCGAGTACTTGCAAAATGGGCTCGCTCCTTTGGAGGCTCACTTTACTCTCGTCTTTTATGACACGCGCGGCAACGGCCGGTCCAGCCGCCCGGCTGACGAAAAGAAAATGAGCACCTCCGACATGGTGGATGATCTCGAAGGTCTGCGACAGTATTGGGGCCTCCCGCGGATC
>NFUO01000282.1 GCA_002197545.1 Acidobacteria subdivision 2 bacterium RH1 MAG20
GGCTGGTGGTTATGGGCCTTCAGCGGCAACGATACCGTGGTGTACATTCTGGACGCCTCGCGGAGTCATCGTGTCCCGGAAGATCATTATCCCGACAAGGCCGGTGGCGTGCTGATGGTGGATCGCTACAGCGCCTACAAGGCGATGGCCCAGGTGAAGAACGGCCTGCTGATCTTGGCATTCTGCTGGGCGCATGTCCGTCGCGACTTTGTGCGTGTGGGCAAAGGCTGGCCGGCGTTGCACGCCTGGGCCTTGCAATGGCTGAAGCGTATTCGCGAGTTGTATCGACTCAATCGGGAACGACTGACGCAGCCGACGGACCCTGCTCGGCAAGACGCGTTGCGGCAGGCCGTGGCGGCGATGCGGCAACAACTCGACACCGAACGGGCCGATCCCGCGTTGGCAACGCCGGCGTGCAAGGTGTTAACCAGTTTGCACGAACACTGGTCGGGCTTGACGCTATTTGTCGAGGACGCGCGCATCCCGATGGACAACAACCGCTCGGAACGTGTCTTGCGAGGACCCGCTTTGGGGCGGAAGAACTTTTACGGTTCGGGGGCGGAGTGGAGCGGTCGGCTGGCCGCGGCGCTGTTTTCCCTTTTGGCCACGCTGAAGCTGTGGCAGATCAATCCGCGGCTGTGGCTACACTGGTACCTGCAAAGCTGTGCCGAGGCCGGAGGGCAGGCACCGAAGGACATCGAAGAGTTCCTGCCGTGGAATCTGTCGGAAGAGAGGCGCGCGAAGCTGTGCCTGGCGGGGTCGGAGCAGAAAACCGACACCAGTTGATCGCAAGACTTGTCCGCCCTTCCATCAGGAGCAGACGCCGCTCTTCCGTCGATGAGCGAAGGGGACAGTGCGCGCGGGAACGGCTTCCGCGGTCCTTTACGAAAAGTCACTCCGCCACCGCTCTCCGAAAGTTGGCGGAGTGACTCGGAGGACGCTGGCTGTCTACCCTTTTTGAAACAACTGTTACGGTCGCGGCTCGGACGGATGACTTTTGCCATGCGGGACTCAGTAA
>NFUO01000283.1 GCA_002197545.1 Acidobacteria subdivision 2 bacterium RH1 MAG20
TCGAGCACATCTCATCGCACGAGCAGCGGGTTTGGCTGCGCGAACACATTGAGTCCGGCGCTTATCGTTTGCCCTTTTCCGATAACGAAAAGCTAAGATTGCTGCATCGCCTGACTAAGGTCGATGCCATGGAACGTTATCTGCGCCAGACCTTTATCGGCCAGAAAACCTTCAGTGGCGAAGGTTTGGAGATGATGGTGCCGATGTTGGAAAAACTGCTGACGTCGGCGGCCAATGATGAGATCGCTGAAGTCATCCTGGGCATGGCCCATCGCGGCCGGCTGGCGGTGATCGCCCACGTGGTCAACCGGCCTTACGAATCGATCATCTCGGCATTCGAACAAGCGGAAGTCAGACGCGAATTTGGCAATGGCTCAAGCGACGTGGTGATTGGCGATGTGAAATATCACATGGGCGCTACCGGCACATACGTCACCGAGAATGACAAGGCCATCACCGTGCGGCTGCTCTCTAATCCCTCGCATCTGGAGGCAATTGATGCCCCCATCGAGGGCTGGACCAGGGCGGTGCAAACGGTGCGTCACCATGGCTCTGAATTTCGTCTGGAACGCAAGGCGGCCATGCCGGTATTAATCCACGGCGATGCGGCATTCTCCGGTCAGGGAGTGGTGGCCGAAGTGTTCAATCTGCAAGCGTTGAAGGGTTACAGCACCGGCGGCACCATCCATTTGATTGCCAACAACCAAATTGGTTTCACCACCGATCCTGGCGATGACCGGTCGACGCGTTACGCCTCTGATCTGGCTAAAGGATTTGACTGCCCTATCGTCCATGTCAACGCCGACGATGCTGAGGCATGCATTAGCGCCATGCTTTTGTCCTTCGATTTCCGCCGCACCTACCAGCGCGATGTCGTAATTGATCTGGTTGGTTATCGCCGTTTCGGCCACAATGAGACCGATGAACCGGCCTACACCCAGCCGCTCATGTATCAGCGTATTAAGGCCCACCCCGCAGCTCGCGAGGTATTCGTCGCGAAGTTGATCGAACAGGGGTTGATCACCGCCGAGGAGGCCGAGGCCCGCTCGCAAGCAGTATTCGCTCGTCTGGCTGAAGCTCACGAGAATGTCAAAAAGGAATTGGCGGACGCGGTGGACCAGGACGTTAGTGCGGTGGCGCCGGCACCGACTGTCGATGAAATCGTGAATACCAGAGTCGACGCCGAATTCCTTGCCCGGGCCAATGACGA
>NFUO01000284.1 GCA_002197545.1 Acidobacteria subdivision 2 bacterium RH1 MAG20
ATGCCTCGACGGCGAGGAAGGTTCGCTGGTTTGAGCAGGCATTTCCTGACAAAAAGGCGATTGCAGAGCGCGAATTGGCAGCCACGGACCAGCGGCGCTCGGATTACGTCGAGCATTTTTATCGCAATGTGTGGAACGACTATCGCATCTACCACCTGATGCTGAATTCGTGCATGGGGTTTGACGCGATGATCGGCGCCACCATTGAGGCTACAGGCGTCTAGATGTCCCGGCAGCTTTGCCGGCTTCGTGCCAGTTGCACCAGCACTAGTGCAAGCAGCGCGATTGCGCACCACCCAAACCAGTCCCCGAGCAACAGGAACAAGGTATTGCTGCGTCCAGCCGGCACAGTCGCAAGCAGCGTCGCGAATGGCACAGTATCGCTTGCAGTTTCTGCAACGATTCGCCCGCGATTATCGGCAACCGTCAACAAGCCGTGCCGTGAGGCTCTGGCCAGGTTGAACCCGTCTTCCACCGCACGCATCACGGCGATGTGTCCGTGCCAGAAACCATCCACGCGAAAGTCCCACGCAGGCGTCAGCATGAGGCCCACGCCTGCCAACCCATAAGCTCGCGCCGGGTTGGTGAAATCCAGATCTTTGCAGATGGCTACCGCCCATGTTTGTCCGGCAGCTTTGCCTGGAGGCGTGAAAGTCGCCCGCGAGGTTCCGGGCATGAAATGGCTGGTTTCAAACGGCGGCAGCAGATGTTCTTTGTCATAACTGCGGACGGCGACTCCGGGCGCGTAGATGCGCGCTTCGTTGCGTTTCCCTGCCGCGCCGATGTGAGCCATTCCCACAACCAGCATCGCGCCCGTCCGATCCGCGATGGGTTGAAAAATGGCGTCAGTCTTCGCGACATCGGAATCGAGGACCACCCCCATGTCCTCCGGCATGACGACTACTTGTGCTCCCCGGGCGATGAGTTGCCCGGCATGCTGGGCGTAGTTCTCAAAGAGCTGTTCGGTCGGCGCCCCGGGATTATCGACCGGCGCGCCGCCGTTGGCATCGGAGGCGACGAGTCCTACATTCACGTCAGGGCCAGGTTGCGGCATGGCCAGACGCACCGCACCGAAAATCAGCAGC
>NFUO01000285.1 GCA_002197545.1 Acidobacteria subdivision 2 bacterium RH1 MAG20
CCCACAGCTACGGCGGCGGTTATTATCTCAACCGGAGAGGCAAGGGCAACGCCCCTCCCAACCCACAACGTCCCAAGGTGGGCCAAAAGAAGTTGCCAAACGCAGCGGCCAACCGTCGCAGCTCCGCTTCGAGCTTCTGCTTGCGCTCCCGCATTTGAGCCATCTGGTTTGAAAGGTTCGCAAAGGCGCTCTTGACGTGGTTGCCAAACTCATCCAGAACGTACTCGACAGCATCGCGCTGGAGTACGTAGTTCTGTAATTCGTCCAATAGCCGTCCTTCAATCCAGTCCCGCCGCACAGTCAGGGAATTCGAGCACGCGCCACGATTGAAGTGCTGAGAGCAGCCATACCTCGGATGGTGACCGGACGAATCGTATCCCGAAATGATAATGAGATTGGCGCCGCAAGATCCACACTTCAGGATTCCACTGAGCAGGTACGGGCTTGTGACAGAACGAGGAATCAGAACTCCCCCGCCCTTCCTTACTCCATACGTGGCCTGCAGCTTGTCCTGCCGTTCCTTCACCCGTTGCCAAAGCTCGTCGCTGACGATCTGAAGCTCCGGGTGAAGGAACGATGCGCCACTCGCTCTGCGGCCTTGCACGTCGCACCCGCTTGTTCGTGCCCGGCACCTTTACGAAGCGAGCTCTGTTCCAGATCACCTTCCCCACATAGAGATCGCGCCGGAGCATCTCCCGAATGCAGGTCGGGCACCATGTGGCATACCGTTTTCCCGCGCACGGCCTCGGCGGAGGCACGCATTCACGATTCAAAGTCTTCGCAATCGTCTTGAGCGACTGTCCTTCTGCCGACATCTCGAAGATGCGGCGGACCACTGCCGCTTCACTCTCGTTGATGACAAGTTGCTTTCCCGTTGTGCCGGACACTGGAATCGAGTCATAACCAAAGCAGCGTCCGCCCGTGTGCTGGCCGCGCAGCATCAGACCTTCGAGTCCCCGATGAGTCTTCTTGGCAAGCTCCTTCACGTACAGACTGTCCACCATGCCGTGAACGGTCACCAGCACATGCGCCTGCTCGTTGTCGGAGTCGATGCCCTGACTTACGGCGATGAGCCGGATGCCGGCGAAGTTCAGCCGCTCGAAGAAGGTCAGAGCATCCTTGGTGTTCCGTGCCAGGCGGCTGCTGTCGTCGAGCAGGATGATGTCGAACGGGCGCGTCGGTGACAGAGCCGCATCCAGCAGACGACCCAACCCGGGACGATCCGCGCCCACGCCGCTCAATGCTTCATCGACGTAGACATGCTCTTCGAGGTAAATGAACCCACGAGCCTGGGCGTACTCGCGGCAAATCCGAAGCTGGTCCTCAATCGAGCGGGGACTTTGAAGGTCGCTGGAGTAGCGAGTGTAGGCGGCGCAGCGTAGGATCATGGCGTATCTCCCGTCCTAGTCGGAAGTTACCTCTGAAGCGCCAGTGGGTGCAAGTCGATTCTGCTTCTCGGTTTCGGCCAGATATTCCCGCACCAGCGCGGGGATAACGACATTGTCCAACCACGACTTGAGATCTGGATCGAGTCGCTTTCCAAGCCTCGCGGACCGCGCAGAGCCGCGTTACCGCTCCGACGCAGATCCACTTCCGTTCTTGGTGGTTTTGACCTCCACGCCGCTCCTCAAGTGTTCCGTTCCGAGAAGAAGCGTAGATCGTGCCGATGCCACAAAACGTGGAAAAACTTTCCACTCGGTGTCCAAAAAGGACACCACAAGATTTGAGCAAGCCGTGAAAAGGAAGTTCCAAGCATGGAGCAATCCCCCCCGATACTTGACATTTATGTTAAGTATCGGTAGATTTGAATGGATGGCAGAGGCGTGTCGTGGATGAGCTTGGCTGTGATCCCACCATTCGAGCAGGACGGGTTATTGCCTCCGGGAGACTATGAAATCTCCTTCGAGGAACTTCTGCAGTCCGTGCTCGTACTTGGACCAGGTTATGAGTCAGCCTGGGACACATTGTGGCATGAGCGACTGGTGGGGAACCTCGAAATCCTCACCCGGCAACTTTGGCAGATCGGCATCCGAGAGATATTCGCGGATGGCTCATTCGCTGAAGACAAAGATCATCCCAACGATATCGATGGCTACTTTGTGTGCGATCTCGATCGGTTGAGAACCGGAGAGTTGACACGGCAGCTCAACCTGCTCGATCCATTCAAGGTATGGACATGGGACCCGGCATCTCGGAAGCCATATCGCGGCTACCCGAAGAAACAGCTTCCGATGTGGCATCGATACCGTGTGGAGTTGTACCCGCATCTTCCGGGCTTAGGCTTCGGCAGCGGTATCCGCGATCGACACGGTCACGAGCTTGAGTTTCCCGCAGCATTTCGCCAGTCGCGCCGTGACGGAAAACCACGAGGCATCGTGAAAATTAGATATGGAGGTCAGTCATGATTCGAAATGAGACCGAATACCAGGAGGCCGTAGCTCGCTTGGCCGACGAGCGGAAACGGTTCGCCGACCATCGAACGCAGTTGAAGAAAACTGGCCTCAAGGATGATGAAATCAAGCGCGTCATCGATCCGATGGAGTCTTTTCACCTGCAATTGAAAGAGGAAGTCGAAAGCTATGAACGACTGAAGCGCGGGGAGTTCGACGAACTCGACAACCTGCGAGGTTTGGGTCATCTCCTGATCTCTTTGCGGATCGCTCAAGGTGTCTCCCAGCGTGAACTTGCGAAGCGGCTGGAGGTGCACGAATCACAAGTCTCACGCGATGAGCGGAATGAATATTTCGGGATTACTCTGGAACGCGCAGTCAGAGTGCTCGATGCCCTCGACGCGCATCTCCGAACGAAGGTTGAGGTAGAACCCACAAGACAGATGGCTTCCGCCTAACCATTTTCAACTCGTGACGCACTGCGTCAATTGAAGGGTTGCGATGGACGTGCTGACCTGCCCCCCGAAAACTGTACCAGTTGAAATGTGAGTTCTCCGGGGTATAACAACCCAAGGAGGACGGAATGAAGTCGAGCC
>NFUO01000286.1 GCA_002197545.1 Acidobacteria subdivision 2 bacterium RH1 MAG20
AGATAAAAGGACCGCAGCAGCCGAGCCATATCGCTGCTTATAGGTGGCGCCGTCAAGGCGACTTCACCTAAAGGCGCAAAGACCTCCAAGCGAGGACGTAAGCGCGGGCTTACGGCCGCAGGAAGAAAGGCGCTGTCAATGGCAATGAAAAAGCGCTGGGCCGAGCGGCGTGGCAAAACCACGGCTAAGGCTGCGGCGCCCAAGCGACGTGGCGGGCTCACCGCCGCGGGCCGCAAGAAGCTCTCGGAAGCGATGAAGAAGCGTTGGGCCGAGCGCCGCAAGAAGCAGGCCTAAATACCGATTCCCGGATTCCTTGGTCGGGTAAACAGTCGGCTGCTTCGACTGAGAGGCAGTGGTTTCTTTCAAGTCGCGTAGCCGATCCCTGCCATAGTTAAGGTCGCTAAAGAAGTCCCGGTACACCCGGGACTTCTGCATTTTGAAGGCAAAAAATACCTGTCTAGCGCGCGATTCATCCTGGCGGAGTAACTTTACATCACGCGCGGCATCCGCACTCCCGGTATCGGACCGATGATGCCGAACACTTGCAGCAGCCACACCACTACCACCACGATCACCACCAGATTGAGCAGGCTCTTCATCGCTCCCATCATCGGAATGTAGGTGTTGACCAGCCACATCAACACCCCAACTACGATCAGTACCACTGCGATCTGAACTAACGTCATGGTAGGAGTCTCCTGAACGCCCGGCGTAGCGGGTTCGCTTCCGTTCATTAACACACCGGTGAGCAAACCAAAACCCGATCGCGGACGTGGCAATACCCTCTACACTCGCGTTGCTTTTGAGGTATATAGCGATATCGCCGATGCTGAATTCGTAGGTCACGTCTGAGAGAGGGCGCCATGTCAGAGCTTGCTTATTTGAGTGCGATTGAAATCGCGAAAAAAATCCGCCATCGAGAGATTTCAAGCCGCGAAGCGCTGGACTACTTCCTCGCGCGCATCGAGGCGCTGGATAAGCCCGCGAACAAGCCCATCAACAGCGTTGTAACTATCGATGCGGCTCGTGCCCGTCGCGAGGCAGATGATGCAGACGCCGCGCTCGCTCGCAAAGAGATGAGAGGCCCGCTGCACGGCGTGCCGATGACCATCAAGGACTCTTTCCAGACCGCAGGCATGCGCACCACCTCGGGTGCGCCCGAGCTAGCCGCATTCGTTCCCCAAGAGGACGCATGGCCGGTGGCGCGCCTGCGCGAAGCGGGGGCGATTATTTTTGGCAAGACCAATTTGCCGATCTATGCGGGCGACCTTCAGAGCTACAATGAAGTCTTCGGCACCACTAACAACCCCTACGATATTTCGCGGACTCCGGGTGGTTCATCCGGCGGCTCGGCTGCTGCTTTAGCTTGCGGATTTACGCCGCTGGAACTCGGCAGCGATATTGGAGGATCGATTCGTTTGCCCTCGCATATGTCGGGCGTGGTAGGCCACAAGCCGAGCTATGGCATAGTGCCGGCCCATGGACAGATACCAGGCCCTCCGGGAACCCTGACGCTGGCTGACCTTGCCGTCGCGGGACCGATGGCGCGTAGTGTCGAGGATCTCGAACTAGGCCTCGATATCATGGCTGGTCCCAATCGATGGGAGCATCCGGCGTGGCAACTGAAACTCCCGCCGCCGCGCGCTCGCACTCTCAAAGAATATCGCGTGGCTGCCTGGCTCGATGATCCATTTTGTCGGGTGGAACCGGAGCTGCGCGGGCTTCTGGAAAAAGCTGCCAATGCTCTCGCTAGCGCTGGGGTGCGGATTGACCATGAGGTGCGACCGGCCTTCACCCTAGAGAAGGTGACCGATACATTCTTCACCCTGCTTCAAGCCGCGCTTGCAGGTGGCGTCGATCGCGGCCGGCTCGAAGAGTACGCCGTCGCAAGTGGCGATACCGCGGCGGCGCGCACCAAGCGGCTCCTCGCGCTCCGGCATCGCGAATGGCTGAGTTACAACGAGCGACGCCTACAGATGCGCAGGCGTTGGGAAGAGTTCTTCGCCAATTGGGATGCGATGCTACTGCCTGTAATGCCCTGCCCCGCCATCCCGCATGATCATTCTGAACCGATGGCTAGCCGGATCGCATTGGTGGGCGGTGAGCAGCGCCCTTATTGGGATCTGACGGCGTGGATGGCTCCGGCGGGGGCCTGCTACTTACCTGTGACCGTCATACCGGTTGGCAGCCTTAGCAACGGACTCCCGGTCGGCATCCAGATTGTAGGTCCGTATCTCCATGATCGCACGACGCTGGATTTAGCCAAACATCTCGCATCTCTGGTTGGAGGATGTCCACGCCCC
>NFUO01000287.1 GCA_002197545.1 Acidobacteria subdivision 2 bacterium RH1 MAG20
AATGGTCCTGGTCCGCAAAGAGCAGGGCTCGTGGAACCCAGCGAATGGAGTGCACTGAAAGGCAGATGGCCTCAAGCTCGAGGTTTTGCTCCCGGCTGTTCACGCTCCGGCTGGTTCGGGAAGATGCGAACCTGCCGGCGCTTTGTAAGGAACGCAAAACTCCACTGCAATAGCACGAAAAAGCGGTTAGCAAAGCCAATCAGAAAGTAAATGTGCACGACCGCCCAAACGATCCAGGCTGGAAATCCGGTAAAGCGCAGAAAGCGCAGATCAGCGACCGCATAAGTACGGCCGACAATGGCGAGATCGCCCTTATCCCAATACCAGAAGGGCGGCGGCGGTTTCAGTGCAAGCACGCGGCGGCGAATCAGCCGAGCAACATATTGGCCCTCCTGAATCGCGGGCTGCGCGACGCCGGGAACCACCATCGGCTCCTTTGCCTTGATGCCCAGCAGATTGCGCGACTGGGCGACAACGTGGGCTGTATCGCCGATCGCAAAAACTTCCGGATGACCGGGTATCGACAAATCGGAATTAACGACAACTTTCCCGGACTTGTCCGTGGCCGCGCTTAGCCAGCGTCCCGCAGGCGAGGCCAGTACGCCGGCGCTCCAGAGCACCGTGCTGGCGAGGACCATTTGGTCCCCGGCAACGATGCCTTCGGCATCGATCACGGTGACGCGCGTATTGGTATGGACTTTGACACCAAGCCCCTCCAAGTGGCGCTGTGCCTTGGCCGAAAGAGCTTCCGGGTAGGTGGGCAGCACGCGCGGCGCCGCTTCATATAACAGGATTTGCGCCGCGCGCGGATCAATGTGGCGGAAATCGTGCGCCAGAGCGATGCGCGACATCTCCGCCAAGGTGCTGGCCATTTCCACTCCGACCGTTCCAGCGCCTACGAGCACGAAGGTCAGAAGCTGCTGGATAGCTTCCGGCGCGGCGTGACCGAGTGAGGCGAGTTCCTCCGCGCGCTCAAAAGCCAGTAGGACCTTGCCACGGATCTCGTCCGCGTCCTCCAGTGACGCCAGACCGGGAGCGATCTGCTGCCACTCGTCATGTCCAAAGTAGTTGTATTGAATGCCGGTGGCGAGAATGAGGAAGTCGTACGGAAGATCATACCGGGGCAAGTGGACTAGCCGCGCCTGCGCATCGATGCCTATGACCTCGTCCAGCAGCACCTCCACGTTGCGCTGCCGGCTGAGGATGGAGCGCAGCGGCCCGGCAATTTGGTCGGCAGAGAGCAAGCCCGTGGCTACCTGATACAACATGGGGCGAAAGAGATGGTAGTTGCGCTTGTCGATAAGCGTGATACTCACGGGAGCGCTGGCGAGGGTGCGCGCGGCATAAAGTCCGCCGAAACCACCGCCGACAATCACCACGCGAGGAAGATCTGCGGGCAAAGCAGCCTCCAGAGGTCAACATTGTGATCAGCGAGGCCCCAATCTCTGCGTGCTAATTGTTGCCTTCGCTGCTGACTGTTTTTCGCTCGGTTGGAAGGCCTCTCGCAATCAACATTTCATAATTTCATAGATTGCGCAGTCCTTGGCGTTGGCGCAAGCGCCTTTTGATAATAAACATGCCGAGGTCAGGTGCTACTGCTTGAGCA
>NFUO01000288.1 GCA_002197545.1 Acidobacteria subdivision 2 bacterium RH1 MAG20
AGTAATCTTCCTGCACGAGCCACATTTCCTCAAGCGTCGGAATTTCCTTCCACTCCATCGGTTGGAAGATGCGGTCGAAACCGCCTTGGAGTTCGATCGGCTTGAGCAAGCCGGGTTTTTCGGGTGTGCCCTCGATGTAGCTGCGCAGTTGGTCGATCTCGGCCTTATACAGTTTGTGTTGGTAGTGAGTGCGTTCATCGGGGGTCAACTCCGTCTGCGGAGTCGTCATGTCTTTCGTCTTGGCGAGGTAGTCGGGCCAATCGTACATGCCCCCTTGCAGGTTCCAAGCCTTCTTCCAGATGTCGGTCTTCCAGGAGTCGAAGACGTCGGCCTGTTTCTTCCAGGGCGGCAGAACCTTCGTGGTGTTGATGGGATCCCGTTTGGCAGTGTCCAGTGTGTCGGCGGCGCCCTTGTACTTTTTCTTGGCGCTGTCAATGGGTCCGCCGGCGGCGACCTTCAGCCAAAACACGGCGATGATCCAGACGAGGAGGTAACTGCCCAGCAAGAACCAGAACTGGTGCTTGACGATGGTTTCTTTATCGAGCTTCATATCCAACCCCCCCTTGGCGGGGTAAGAGTGAGTGATGGCTTAATAACCCGGTTTTCGATTCGTTGGGCGATCGACGGCGGCGTTGTTACCCGTTTTTACGGCCGTCGCGTTTCCCTTTGTTCTTGCCGCGTCGGGGCCGAGCCGGTTTGATAGGTCGAGCAGGCGCTCCGCCTCCCGATGCGGCGCCAACGGTCGTGCCAGGCTCGCTGCTGCCCGCAGTCGCCAAGCCGCGCAGCGAGTCGGAGGGGGTCGGCTCTTTCCAGACAAACAGGATAACGAACTCGGTGCGTTGCAGCACACCTTCAGCGGCGGGCGTGGCGGGCTCCGAGGTGTCTGTTGGCCTGCCGACAGGATTTTGGCCGGGACCACCGGGACCGCGCGGCAGCATTTTGCCGCCTCCCGGCATCGCGGGAGCCGGCACTCCTCCGATGGCCTTAGGACCAGCTATGCCGGGAAAACCTTTTGCGGGTTGACCGCCGCCGCGAATGCCTCCTCCTGCTCCACCCTCTTGCTCGCCCAGCGGCAGCCAACTCTCGCGGCTGGGACCAACGGGAGCGGCCTTTTCGGCGTTCTGAGCGCCGCCCCCGCCAGGAGCCCCCATTCCCGGTTGACCACCTGCCGCACCCATGCCTTGCATGCCCGCCATGCCCGCCATGGCGCCGCCC
>NFUO01000289.1 GCA_002197545.1 Acidobacteria subdivision 2 bacterium RH1 MAG20
GGCGACAGGGATAGACTGGGTAGCTGGAGGTGAGGTCGTATTCAAGAATGGCCTCCCGCTGGCATTAAACTCTTTGCCTTAACGCTGGATCGCCACTTAATGAGTTCCCGAAGTCCAGCGTGCAAGTCAACTCGCGCCCGGAATCCCAGTTGCCTCTCCGCCTTCTCGATGGAGGCCCGGCGGGCTTGCACATTCGCCACCTTGCGCGCCTTCAGGTGCTCCGGCATGAGCGCTGAACTGGTAAGCTGGAGCAGCAACGCACAAAGCTCATTCAAACTGGTTTGAACACCCGTGCCCACGTTAAACACGTCGTCGGAGACGTCGCTTTCCAGGGCAAGAACGTTCGCTCGCGCCACATCGTCAACAAAGACGAAATCCATTGACTGGGTTCCGTCGCCGAAGATGCGAGGTGGTTTACCGGCGTCAATCGCATCCAGCCAGCGGATCAAGACTTCCGTATAAACGCCATCCAAGTCCATCCTAGGGCCGTACACATTGAAATAACGAAAAGCGACGTAGGGCAGCTTGAACATTTCATAATAGGCGCGCAGTATCTGTTCGTTGGCAATCTTCCCCGCCCCGTAGAGCGTCCGATTGTTGAATGGATGGGTTTCATCCATCGGCAGGTAAGACGGATTCCCATAGACGGAAGCGGATGAGGCGGCGATAACCTTCTTGACCTTGTGCCGTACCGCCGACTCGAGAACATTGAGAAGGCCACCGATGAGGACATCTACCGCTTCGCGCGGAGCATCCGCGCAGCGCGTGATCCGAAGCGCGGCCTCATGAAAGATGTAATCGACTCCTGCTACGGCCCGCTCCACCACTCCGGCGTCGCGGATGTCGCCGGCAATTAACTGCACCCGCCCCGTCGCGAGCGCCTTACCTAGATTGTCCTCGGACCCGCGAACCAGGTTGTCGATAATGCGTACCTCGCTCGTGCCGGCCGCCGCCAATTGATCCACGATCGCACTGCCGACAAAGCCGGCCCCGCCGGTGACCAGGATTTTGCTACCTCGAATTGGATTCACCTCATCCCTCTCTTCTCCCGCCGCGATCGTAGGATTCGCGCGGGTACGCCCGCGACGGCCGCGTTGTCGGGAACGTCGCGGCTGACCACAGCACTCGGCGACTATATTTTCTCCAAAACGAGGAACAACACACGGCTGAGGTCGCCAAACTGTTGGAACTCCAAGGAGAGTCTGGCGGCGATCTCGTTCAGCTTCGACTGATACGCCGGCTCATCTGGGGCGATGAACAGCGGGTGGAGCAGGCGGGACACGAAATCATATACCCCGAAGTGTAGCTCCTCCCTGACGGTGAAAAAACGCTGCAGAAACTCCAGAGTCGCGGTCTTCCTGAAGTCGATGTTATGCCACACCGTAGGCATAGGCTCCAGACCCAAGGTCTGGCGCACGCGATCCAGCTCGTTTCTTCCGTCGTGGCACCCTTCTACAAAGATGAACTGCCCACCTCTTGACAGGATGGAAGCGATCCGCTCAATTGCCCGCTGCTGTTCACTCCAGCTCGCCAAATTGATGAGGCAACGCATGGAGACAGCCACATCAAACTTACCCACGGAAGCCGGGGCAAGCTCCAACACATCCATGACCGCGAATGATGTCTTAAGCCGGTGGTCACCCAGATCGGCGTCTGCCGCTGTTTCCGTCTCCGCCCTCGCGATCATCGCGGCACTGTAATCTATTCCTGTGATCTGCCGCACATATGGAGCGACTCTTCGGGTCGCATAACCGTTGCCGCACCCAACATCCAACACGCGCTGGTCCTCGCGAAGGAACCTTTTCACCATCTCGATTTCCAACCAACGTTGCCAGACGTCCCTGTGCGTCACGGCGACGGAGGGCGCGTCAGATTCTGCCGCCCGGCTATCCCAGAAACCTCGCACACCGCCTTCGGTAGTACCTGCAGCCATCGCTTGCCTCCTCTAGTTCGCTTCCTTGGTCCTGCACTCGAGGCCCCATCTAAATTTGCAAAAACCCTGTCCTGAAAAGTTCGGCCAAAACCCCTCACCCGGCTCGCGACGGGAAGCACTGCTTCCCTGCTCGCCACCCTCTCCCGGTGGGAGAGGGCTTGAAACGAGTAAGTAAGCCAGCCCTCTCCCGCCCCAGCGGGAGAGGGGGGACCGCAAAGCGGTGGGTGAGGGGCCGGGCGAAACCTGGCTCATTTCGCGCGAGTTCGCAAAGCCCAAGTGTCCCGTAGAATGAGGCTGCGCCCATGACCTCGCCGGCACGGACCTCGGCGCAGCCACAAGGCCAGCGCCCAGAAAAAGTGCGATGACCGAAAAACGGAGTGTAGGATTCAAGCTTCCGTGCCCCCACCGAGAATCTTCTCTGCGATCTCATTTGCCAACGTCTGGCAGGACACCGATAGTTCTTGCCTGACCACGCTCACTTCCGCGGCGATGGCCGCCTCCGCTTTTTTCACAAGCCCTTCGGAGCGCTCGCGCGCCGCACGCAGCGCAGTCTCATGCTCGGCAAGCGCCTTGGCGTGCTCGGTCTGGCGCTGGCTGTATACTTCCATGCGCGCCGCCTGTAGGGCTGCTTCGTATTGCCGGGACCTGGCCTCCGCCTGGCTCATCTGCTCGCGGGCGCGGGACATCGCACCCACGGTCCCCTCGGCACGCTTCTTCATCACGTCCGCAATGGGGCGGAAGAACAAGCGGTCCAGAATGGCCAGTAGAATGATGATAAA
>NFUO01000029.1 GCA_002197545.1 Acidobacteria subdivision 2 bacterium RH1 MAG20
CCGCGCCAGGTGCGCAGCGTTTGCCGGCCCAGATAAAGCAGAGCCAGCAACACGAGCAGGACCACGAGTAGCAGCTGCCAATCCATAGAAATGAAAAACCCATTGCTTGTTAGCGCCAGTTGGCGAAGACCTGCTCCGCCGGAACCTCCACGGCCTGCCCGCTCTGAAGGCGCGCGACGCGGCGAGCCAGTTCCTCATCCCACGCTTGCCCGGCGTCTGCATCTTCCGGCTCCAGCGAACGCAGAACGGCCTGGACCAGTTCGGCGCGCTCCTGCTGGGTAAGGGTCTCGATTTGGGACAGAATGCGCAAGACGGTATCGCTCATTTATTGACCTCCTCCCCCTTTATCCTATCCACACCGGAGCAAATTCCACAGCCCAGCATTTCGCCTTATCCGCCAAGGAAATGACCGATCTGATACACCGCCAACGCCCCCACATACGCCAACACCGTCATGTAGGTAAACGTGAACGCCGGCCAGCGCCAGCTGCGCGTCTCGCGCTTGATGACCGCCAACGTCGAGGCGCACTGGCAGCACAGGGCGAAGAACACCAACAGCGACAACACCGAGGCGATCGTGAATACCGGACGCGCCGGGTCGTCGTCCCAACGGGCTTCTTGCATCGCCTTGGCCAGCGGCAAGTCGCCGACGTTCTTCGCTTCTTGGATGGATTCGCTGTCTTGCTCCCCCTCGCTGTAGAGGATGCCGAGCGTGCCAATTACTACTTCACGGGCCGGAAAACTCGCCAAAGCCGCCACGCCGAGCTTCCAATCCCAACCCAGCGGGCGCACCGCCGGCTCAATCGCCTTGCCCATGCGGCCCAGGTAGCTTTGCCGCTTCCATTCGGCCGTCAAGGCGTTGATGTGCCGTTCCTTTTCCTCGCTCGCTTCGGCTTCGCCGCGCTCCTTGGATTCGCCGGCTTCCCGGCGCAGTTCGGCAATGCGGACATCGTAGTACCCGGCAGCGGACGCGGCCGGTTCGCCGCGCGGGAAGTACAACAGCGCCCACACCACGATC
>NFUO01000290.1 GCA_002197545.1 Acidobacteria subdivision 2 bacterium RH1 MAG20
AATGGTCATGCCCGGCTGCGCGTTATTGGCGGCGTTCTGAATGGTCGCCCAGGGGCTGCACGCGCTGCCATCGTTGGAATCGCTGCCCTTTGTGGACACATAACGAGCAAGCGAGGAGCTAGTGCCGGTGGTCAACGTTACATTGGCGGTGGCCTGAACGGAGGGCGCATAGGCGCTCTGCGCGGTAACAACAACGGCAGACGAAGTGGGACACGCCGGCGCGGTATAGACGCCGCTCGAAGAGATCGTCCCCGCTAAAGCATTGCCGCCTTGCACGCCGGACACATACCAGTTCATGCCTGTAATGCTCGTGCCCGTCACGCTAGCGGTGAACGATTGCGATTGGCTGCCCGCCACCGTCGCCGCCGTCGGCGAGATGGCCACGGTAATCGCTATTGGATCGGAGCTGGAGGATGGGATCCCCACCGGTCCCGACGAGCCGCCGCCCGACGTCGTAGTGCCGCCGCCTGTGCTTGTACTTGTGCTTGTGCTGCCGTTACTCGTAGCGCTAGCGGTTGTGCTGCCGCCGTTAGTTGCGGCGCCGCTGCCGGGAGTTGCGTTGCTTCCCACCGCCGCTGCTAACGATTCGGTAGCCGGCGTGGAAAAGCTGCGGCTGGTTGGAGCACTGCATGAAGTGAAGAAGCCAATACATGCGAATAAAGCAAAGCCTAGGAGAGTTTTCAGCGAGTCCTGCCCCCGGACGCCAGGGCTCGTGGTTCAGCGCGACGACCGGATTTATCGAGAGCGTTTGATACGCTGAATGTTTTTGACAGAGTTTCGCGTGGGGGCCTACTGATCGGCGGTGCAAACGAAGGACAGTAACCAATCGCGCAAACGCCCGCCCGCGCATGTCCGCCAGGACACGTTCCGGTGGCCTACCGGGATGCTCGAGATAGCCGTACTTCCTGCGGATGCGGCTTTGCGCAGCCTTCCATTCCGGCGGAGGAAGGGGTGGCTGAAATGCACCGCTGGTGTACTAAATCCACCGCTCGGCTGCCGAGTTTTTCCGACCTCGCCGGACCATTGCCAGCGGTAACTGGCGTTGTATCAAACGAGTACAGTAGTTGTGCGGAGCGCTGCGGTTTGGCATGGGCGCTGCACTGGTTAGTTGCTATGAAGCGGCACAGCTACAGGGCATCCGAGCAAACTAACCCCGGCGACATGCCCGAGTCCGACGCCATCCATTTGGCTCAGGTCGGCGACGCCCATGCCTTTGAGCGGCTTTATGGGTTACATAGCCGGCGCGTATACAGTCTGTGCCTGCGCATGGCCGGCGACCCGGCCGAAGCCGAAGACCTGACTCAGGACGCTTTTTTGCAGATGTTCCGCAAGGTGCACACCTTCCGCGGAGAGTCGAGCTTTTCCACCTGGCTTCACAGGCTGACGGTAAACGTGGTGCTCATGCGCATTCGCAAGAGGCGGCATTTGGAAAAATCGCTCGACGCCATGTTCGAGCCCGAGGACGATTCTAAGATTCCGATGGAGTTCGGCGGGCCAGACCCGCGGCTCAGCGGCATGCTGGACCACGTGAATCTTGACAAGGCCATCGATCAACTGCCGGAAGGCTACAGGGAGATGTTCCTTCTGCACGACGTCCAGGGATACGAGCACAAGGAGATTGCCGCAATCCTGGGCTGCTCGGTTGGAAACTCCAAGTCGCAGCTATTCAAAGCGCGGCTTCGTCTTCGTGAGCTGCTGCGGGAAGCGCTTCGCAGTAGCGCGCGGGAGCGGCGCGAAGCGACGCGCATTGCGACTCCCCGCAACAAAGCGACAGACTCCGGCGCTCGCAAATCTGCAATATATCTGAAGCACCAAGCCGTGAAAGTGCCGGCGATGTCCCTCCGTTGATTTCCTCGGGGAAGATC
>NFUO01000291.1 GCA_002197545.1 Acidobacteria subdivision 2 bacterium RH1 MAG20
GCCTCGTCAGAAGAAGTCGTGGGTAAGCTGGGGCTCCGGTAGGTGGCCAAGTGAGTGGTAGAGCGCGAGTTCCAGAATGCGGAAGGTGCGGAAACCGTACGATCTTCTCATGGTTACTTTGGCTTTGTTGTTGAGACCTTCGACCACGCCGCTGGAAAACTCTTTTCTGGCTTTGAAGTAGTTCAACAAAAGGGGGCGGTGAGTTCGCAGCGTGCGGGCGAGTTTCTTCATGGGTTCGATGCGGCTGCGCATGGTTTGGCGGCACCAGAAGTCCAGGAACAGGCCTGCCCAGGTGGGCGAGTTGTAGTTCCAGAACTGCTGAAAGTCTTCCTTGAGCAGGTAGGCGCGGACAGTCCGCAGGTTGTAACGGAGCAGATCGCGGAGGCGGATCCGTTGCTTGGCGGTGAGATTCTCTTTGCGCTTGAGCACGCACCAGCGCGACTTCGACAGCAGCGGACGGTGGCCGTCCTGGGCCATGCGCCGCGTTTCGCCGGCGCGAACCTCGTCTAAAGCCTGGTTCATCTTGGCGACGATGTGGAAGCGGTCCAGGATGTGCAGCGCCTGGGAACATTTCCGCCGGATCACGTCCAGGTAGGGCGGCCACATATCCGAACACACAAACTGGATTTGCGAGGCAAGCCCGTCGCCGATGACGGTAAAAAAGCCTTGGAAGGATTCAATGGTGCGTTCCTTGCCTACCCACAACAGGCGGGTGAAGCCTTGGTCGATCTGGTAGACCAGCGTCAGGTACTTGTGGCCTTTGGCGTACTGGATTTCATCCACGCCAATGGCCTGGATCGACTCCAGCGTGCGATGCTCCAGGCCCCAGCCGACCACGTACTCGACGGCGTCGCACACCCTGTCCCAAGAGGTGTGGAACGACTCGGCGGTTTCCTTCCAGGAAAGTTTGCGCGCCCACTGGGCCAGGAAGAGCATGTGGGCTTTGGTGGACTGATGCTTGCCATCGCTCCACGGAACCTCCTCCACCTTGATGCCACAGCTTCGGCAATGGACACGCCGCATCCGGTACAGAAGGAAAACCAGGATTCCCCAGAAGGGGATGAACTCGAAGCGCCGCTCGGGCAGACGATCGTAACCCGGCGCCGGCCGGTGGCATCCCGAGCAGACCGCCGCCGTACCTTGGCGCGGCCGCACGCTCACCTCGACGGTCTTCTTGTCGGCGCTGAAGCGGGCGGGCAAATAGACAAACCCCCGCTGGGGATGGCAGTGGTTTAGAATCGTGGTCAGTTCCATGGCGCGGACGATGTCGAAGACGAAGACTTCCAGAGTAAACCACGCCGCCCGGCAGGAGCCGGCCCCCGATGTTTCCGCCTATTGCCGCGATCTGGACCGCTGGCCGCGTTCGTGGATGGGCTTGGAAAAAGACTTGCCGCCGGGTGAGCGGCTTTTGTTTTGCCTGCGGCCCTTCATCCTGCATCTGGCATCGTCGGCCCTTTCCCCCAACACGATTCGCCGTCACGTGGACAACCTCTGGATGCTGGGTGGGGAGATCATCCGGGATCTGCACTACGACCCTTCTCTAAGAAGGGTTGCGGCTGGCCGCCTTCTCCGTGACGCCGTACACCAGGACGGAGGTCCCCTGGTTCAGAACGGCTCCGAGCAGGAACAGCGTTCCTTCGACTCCACCTGCCGCAAACTCCACCGCTTCCTCTCTCAGACCCAGACCTGAGCCCATCTGTTACCCACCAATTTCTCGGACGAACCATCGGTCGAAGGTCAGTTACTTTCGACATTCCAAGGCTTAAGGTGCGGAGCGTGCTCAAAGAAGCCAGCGGGGAGATATCGACTGTCGTGAGCCCGTTGAACGGCGTCTGGCTGATTATCAGGCAGGTCAGACCGTCCAAGTCTCTTAGATCCGAAAGATCTGTGAATTCACCTGCGCTGATCTCGATTTTCTTACAATGAGATCCCTTGATAAACCTGAGACCGTCGATGCCTTTTACGTTTTGAAGATGTATGGTAAATGGCGTTCTAAGTTGTCTAAGATACTTTGCGGATTCATGCATCTCTGGGAGCGCCTCGTTTGCCACTTCGAACTGGGTGTCGTCCTTCTGCGGCTTGACGGTCCAGCCCAGTTGACTGAGTCCTTCAATTGGCGACTGCTGAATAGCGACATGCAGAGCGCGGTCGTGCGCGGAAAGGATGTCGCTCGTCTTAGCCGAGGAGGGGCCGGGCCCTTGGATTATGATGCCCGCTTTCGGGTGGGATTCCGGCAGCGACGCGCTAGCGCGCGACAAATAGAACCATACCAGTGTCGCGATGAAGCTACCGATTAGAGCTCCAGTTAGGCCTCCGGTTCCAATATAGGCGAGGAGCGATTTGTCGAGGTTCCAGGATGCCTGCCGCATTTCTAGAGTGATCCATGCCAACGTTAATGGCACCACAAGGATTAGACACAACCAACCGATCCACCGCTTGTCTGGCCAGAGATATACAAGCGCTATTCCGATTATCGCCACGATCAGCCCCGCAAAACCGAGCCGATCTCCGAGAGACATTCCTTTCACTTTACCAAAGGCCCCGAGTGGGGTAAATTATCACAACGATCAGCGGGGCGGGGCGGTGTTAAACTGCGGCGGTTGAGAACGGCACTACAAGC
>NFUO01000292.1 GCA_002197545.1 Acidobacteria subdivision 2 bacterium RH1 MAG20
CTGAGAGAGCCGCAGCCGCTCCCGCAATTGCCGGCTGGCCGATCCCGCGTGGTGGTTGGTTGCCGCCCGTTCCAGTACTGTCGAAAGCTCATCTACGGCGAACGGCTTGGTCAGATAGTCCGAGGCGCCGCAGCGCATCGCTTCCACCGCCGCGCCGACTGAGTTTGAAGCCGTCATGGCGATCACGGAGGTGTCCGGATGCAACATCTTTACCTCGTCCAGGAGTTCCAGTCCCGCGCTGCTGCCGGGGGGAAGATTCACCAATACAATGTCCGCCGCGCGTGCGCTCATCAAAATCCGCGCCTGAGCCAGATCGCCTGTTCTTTCCTCCGCAATTCCCAGGCCGCCTGCGATCTCCGCGCACGCGGAGCGCACGGCGGCATCCGGGTCCACCACCAGCAGGTGCAACGCTCCCGCCGGCTGCACGGATTGGGGCATACATTCCATCGCCCTCATGTTAACGATTGTTCCCAACATTGTAGTCGCCTCGCGCAGGTTCACAAAACTCTGGAGGCTGCGAACAGCAAAGTTGCAGCCCCTCGCGCCGGGTCCGCCGCCCACGAAATCTGTCGCGATCCGGCATCGGAACCTCAGCCAGCCCTTGTCTGACTCCATTGTTCACCCCATTGCATACACGTCGAGTGCCAAACCGGAACTCCCGTTCCAAGTCCCGGAAAGTGATGGGGATAGGCCTGTTTCGGCAGCGGAAGGAGCTATTCGCAGCGGTGCGGAACTCTCCCGAAATGGAACTTCCGTCTCTTGGTAAAGAAGGCAAGCCACACATTTTCAGCGGCTTATCGGAAGATTCCCATTTCAGTCCGCTTCGGCGCTATTCCCATTTCCGAAACTCGCCACCCGCCTCTTCCCGCGTTCGCGAGCCTCGGCACTCCCTTACAATCCTTTTATGCACGCCACTGCGGTGTATTTCCGGCCCGGCGGCCGGTCGGAATCCCAGCTTCGCCCTCTCACTCTCACCACCGGCTTCGTGCAGACCGCGGAAGGCTCTGTACTGGTGACGCTCGGCAACACGCGCGTCCTGGTCTGCGCCACGGTCGAACAGAGCGTGCCCGGTTGGCTGCGCAACGCCGGCCGGGGATGGGTCACGGCCGAGTAC
>NFUO01000293.1 GCA_002197545.1 Acidobacteria subdivision 2 bacterium RH1 MAG20
CCCACAGATATTCCAGCAGAAAGACCAGCATCGATGCGCCCCCGAGCCCCAAGACGCCGGCGACCGCGAAAAAACGTTTCCGACGGGGATCACTGGGTGCAGGCGGGAGGTCGGCTGGAGAGATGATTCGTGCGCTGGCATCCTGCAACAGCTGGCGCGTCGATATCGAATTGAACTGGGAGAGATAGCTCTCGTACAGCTTGTGATCGGCATCATCGGCGCGTTGCAATTGTCGCAGCTTCATGGCTGCCGGATTGTTGCGACTGGCCGTGAGGATTTTCAGATTAGCCTCGAGCAACTGCTCGCGGCGCACGGCGATGTCATATGCGTTTTTCATATCCTCCAGGATGTGATTAACCTCTTTCCTTATCCGTATATCGATGTCCCCAAGCTCCGCTCCGGCAAGCTTGACCGCCATATGATTGTCGCCCAACCTCTTGCGAAGCTGCTGTTCACGCCAACTCAACTCTGATTGCTGTTGACGAAGTTGGGTGATGACGGGAGAAGCCATGATTGCCGGGATGTCCTGGATATTGCCATGACCCTCAGACACCTGACGCACCTGATCGAGCTGTGCCCGCTTCTCCTCGACTTCGCCGCGCGCGGTCATGAGCTGTTTATTCAGATCTGAGATCTGCTGTTCGCTCATACCTGCACCCGTAACTCCTGGCTCGCTTTCAAGTTTCTTGATTGAGGTTTCGGTCTCCATGATGCGAGATTGCAGGTCTTCGAGCCGGGACTTCAGCCATGTCGCCACCCGTTGCAACGAGTGCTGTCGCGCCTCCCGCTGGTCGGCCAAATATTCATCGGCGAGAGCTGCTGCCAGGTGCTGCGCCGTGACGGGGTCCCGGGAGGTGGCCGAAATGGCCAGGACGTATGAGAACCCGACGCGCTCGGCTTGGATGTGCCCTCGCAATGCTTCGACTGCCGCGGCAATGCGTTTGGCGCGCGACTTTTCCGGATCCTGGTCCTCTGGGGTCGGCCTATTCTTCCCGGACCACCAGCGCAGCCACGACGCGAGACGGTCTTGCGGCTGGAACTCCGGATCCTTGTAGAGGCGCAGTTTCTTGACGACGCGCAGTGCCAATGATTTCGACGTGATGACATCCAGCTCCGTATTCATTGCGGTTTCGTCGACCATATCTACGAACGGCGAGATCCGCTTTTCTATCGATTTGTCCATACGCCCTTCGGG
>NFUO01000294.1 GCA_002197545.1 Acidobacteria subdivision 2 bacterium RH1 MAG20
GAACTGCGTCAGCAGAAGGGGATTCCCAACGACGTTCAGGGTGTGTTCGTGCAGAGTGTCCAACCCGGAAGTCCCGCCGACGGAAGCGTGGCTCCCGGCGAGGTGATCGAGCAGGTCGATCGCCATCCCATTACCAGCGCGCAGAATTTCCTCGATCAGGTGCGGAACATTCCCGCCGAGCAGAGTGTTCTGCTCCTCGTCTGGGACAAAGAGGGTGGACCGCAGGGCGGCACCATCTACCGGGTCATCTCGCCGACCAACAACCTGCCCCCCGCCAACGGCAGCGGCGGCAACGGCGGTGACCAGAACCAGTAACCTCGGTCAACCTTCAACTTGGGTGCCCCACTCTGGCCGTGTCTTTGCTTTTGCGGCTGGGTGGGGAGCCCGGATGGAGCGAACTCGACCGCCCGGGAGTCGCCGGCGATCGCTTTCAGCCTGTCAACCGCCCATAACACACCACGCATTCATGCCTGATTGTCACCACGCCATCCGACTGGTGCTCCTCAAAAAGCTTTTGCAACTCCGCCTGCATCTCGCCAAAACGTCTGTCTCCCGGCCGCGGGATATACGACGAGGAAAGAATCCGCCCTTCGAAGCGCTCGCGCGTAAGCGCCTGCGAGTTGGCAAACACCGCGCACTTCATCTCCGCCGGCGCAAAGAACTGCTTCAGCCTCTTCCTGCCCACGTGCTGCTTCTTTACCGATTCATAATCGACGCTGAACTTCAGCAGAAACTGCTCGTATGCTTCGTGAAATGCATCGCCGCGCGGATGCCGGTTGTTATAGATCACCGCGCAATATGCGCCAGGCTTCAAGATCCGGGTAAACTCCGCACGCGTCCGCTCCAGATCGAACCAGTGCATCGCCTGCGCCACGGTGATCAGATCCGCCGATTGCGCCGGCAGCCCGGACTCTTCCGCCGTCCCTTCGACAACGCCCAATTCCGGATAACTCTGCTTCAGTTCCGAGCACGCCGCGCGCATCTCAGCATTTGGTTCAACGGCAGTA
>NFUO01000295.1 GCA_002197545.1 Acidobacteria subdivision 2 bacterium RH1 MAG20
ATTCCTCAGAAAATAGCTTCTAGGCGACTTGGGCCACGGGCTCCAGTGTCACTTTGAAACCCAAACCTTCGAGCCGCTTGGTCAATCGTCGCCGCAGGCCGGCAGGATTTATACGATCGAAGTAGTCTGGGCCGAGGTCGCGATAGCAAGTCTGATCCCGCAGGATGTAATAAGCGATCACCAGGAGATTGTGGGCCACGGCGATCGTCGCGCGTTTCTTTCCTCGCCGTGCCGCCAATCGGCGATAGAGTGCCGACAAGTAGTTGTTCCTCTTGGTCGAGACGGCCCAAGCCGCCTGGCACAAACAGCGCCGCAGCCACAGACTTCCTTTCCTTATCTTCCCGCTCTTGCGCTTGCCCGCGCTCTCATAACTGCCCGGACAGAGTCCGGCCCAGCTCGCCAAGTGCTGCGCATCGGGGAATTGGCTCATGTTCAGCCCGATCTCGGCCAGCAGTCCCCAAGCGGTCACGCGGTCGACTCCCGGAATGGTGCACAGCCGCGCGACGTCACTCTGAAAAGGGCGCAGTTGCTCCTCGACCTCCTGTTCGATCCGCCGCATCTTGGACTCCACAAAGTAGAGATGGTCCAGCAGTTCACGCAGCAGAAAACGATGGTGCGTCGTGACGCGTCCCTGCATGGCCTGCTGCAACTCTGGAATCTTGTTGCGCAGCAGCCCGCGGGACATCTCGGCCAGCCGCTGGCTGTCCTGCTCGCCTTTGACCATCGCTTCCAGCATCGCCCGGCCCGAAGCCCCCAGCGCATCGGTGGCCACCGAGGCCAGCTTGATGTTGGCATCTTCCAGCACTTTCTGGATGCGGTTGGCGATCCGGTTGATCTCCTGAGCTAGGCTGGCTCGATAGCGGGTCAGGTCCCGCAGCTCACGGATCGGCGTCGGCGGCACAAAGCTCGGTCGCAACAATCCGTGCTGCAGTAGGTCGGCGATCCATTCGCTGTCCTTTTGATCCGTCTTCCGCCCCGGCACCGCTTTGATATGCTGCGCGTTCACCAGCAGCACCTCGAACTGCCCTTCCAGAAGATTCCAAACTGGTTTCCAATACACACCGGTGGACTCCATGGCCACATGGGTTACTCCGCAGCTGCGCAACCAGTCACCCAACTCCAACAGGTCTTTCGTGAACGTCCCGAACTCCCGCGTCTGGTGCCGTCGGCCCGTGGCCCACACCACGCAGGCGGTCACGCTCTTCTTATGCACATCCAGTCCGCAACACACTTGGTGCATCACTTGCATTGTCATCCTCCTTCCGCCGTGCGGAGGACGTCAGCAGATTACCGAGATTCCTCAGCGTGCTCTCCGCTACTCCTGCGGAGGCAACAGTTCGTTGTGCCCATCGACGTCCAGGTCATATTCATACTCGGGCTCGCGTCGCGCCAGAATGAATCGGCCTTCGTCCGCTTGGCGGTGCTCCAACATACATCCATCTCGAGATTATTTTCATCGTTCGTTGTGCCTCGAAGAAGCATGACCTATTCATAGCGCAGCGCAATCATGGGGTCAACTCGCATCGCGCGCCGCGCCGGAATATAGCATGCCGCCATCGCGACCAGCATCAGCA
>NFUO01000296.1 GCA_002197545.1 Acidobacteria subdivision 2 bacterium RH1 MAG20
AACCGGGGTGGATGTGCCATGAACGAGCGCAACTTCAGAACGAATGCGAATGAGGGATCAGACATGCTCCGTACAGCCAACAACAATTATCGCCGGGCGTTTTGGATTGCACTCACTACAACCGTTCTGTTCGCGATTGTGGCGTCAGTCTTGTGGTGGCGTTTAAGCCATGCTGGACCTGCTTCGCAGCCTGGCGCCGCTTCCGCAAGCGAGTCGATGGAGGCGATGGGACAGACTTCATCGGCCAACGCCCCGGGCTCCGCGGCAGGAGCAACAGGCGACCCTCAGGCCGGCACTATGCAAGAGACGCCGCTTGCCCCCTTCCAGCTCACGCCGCAGCGAATGCAGAGCATCGGCGTTGTGCTGGGGAAGGTTGAATCCAAGCGGGTCAACACCGAGCTTCGTTTCTACGGCAACGTGCAGGTTGATGAGCGGCGGCAGGCCTACGTACAGACGCGATTCGCGGGATGGATTCGGAGAGTATATGCCGACGCAACGGGCAATTTCATCGGCAAGGGCGAGCCGCTATTTACGATCTACAGCCCTGACCTGGTCTCGACCGAACATGAATACTTGCTGGCGAAGAAGAATGCTGAGTCTTTGCAGCAGAGCACAGTGAGCGGAGTAGCTTCGGGTGCCGCTTCGCTCTTCAGTGCTGCCAAAGAGCGGCTGCTGCAATGGGAAGTGTCTCCTGCCGAAATCGAGAAGCTGGATCAAGGTGGAAAGGCGATTACGGATCTGACAGTCAATTCTCCCGTCTCGGGTTACATCACGCAGAAAAGCGCCCTGCCCAATATGTACGTGCAGCCCGAAACCATGCTGTACACCGTGGCTGACCTGTCCGACGTTTGGGTGCTCGCCCAGGTATTCCAAAACGATGCAGGCAAGATCAAACCGGGTGATCCCGCAGAGGTCACGGTCGATGCGTATCCCGGACGAGTCTTCAGCGGGCGGGTGGATTACATCCTTCCGCAAGTGGACATGAACACGCGCACGTTGCCGGTGCGGTTGGTGTTTTCAAATCCTGGTCTGAAGTTGAGGCCCGGAATGTATGTGAATGTTCGCGCGAAGTTGCCGATGGGACAGCAGTTGGTTGTCCCGGCCAGCGCGGCTTTTCACTCGGGAACCAAGAACCTGCTATTCGTCTACAACGGCGAAGGCAACATCGAGCCGCGCGAAGTCGAATTGGGGCCTCAAGTCGGCGATGAACTGGTCATCACGAAGGGCGTCAAAGCCCAAGAACAGATCGTCACTTCGGCGAACTTCTTGATTGATTCCGAAGCCCAATTGCAGGCGGCGGCGGGTGCGTTTATTCCTCCGCCTCCCGGTGCTGGTCAGGCGGCTTCGATGAATGCTCCGGCGGAACAACAAGCGAATGTGGAATTGACGACTGATCCCGATCCTACGCACAAGGGCAGCAACATCGTTCGCGTGAAGCTCACCGGCCAAGATGGGAAACCGATCACGGGAGCAAACGTAACCGTGACCTTCTTCATGGCGGCAATGCCGGCGATGGGAATGGCCTCGATGAAAACCGTCATCAATGCCAGCGACAAAGGCGGCGGCATGTATGAAGGCAAGGGCGATCTGGGTTCCGGTGGCACTTGGCAGGTCACCATCAGGGCGCAACAAAACGGGCAAGCGATTGCCAATAAGCAGCTCACGCTCAATGCCACAGGAGGTATGTAGTCATGATCTCCCGAATCATTGAGTGGTGCGCACACAATCGCTTCCTGGTCTTCACCGCGGTACTCCTGCTTACGCTGGCCGGAATCTGGTCCATGGGGCACGTTCCGCTGGACGCCCTGCCGGATATTTCCGACGTCCAGGTGATCATTCATACCAACTGGGAAGGTGAACCACCCAACATCATTGAAGATCAAGTCACCTACCCCATTGTCACTGCCCTCTTGGCTGCGCCGAAGGTGAAAGCGGTACGCGCGCAGACCATGTTCAATGACTCTTACGTCTTCGTTGTCTTCGAAGACGGGACGGACATTTATTGGGCCCGTTCTCGGGTTGTGGAGTATCTGCAGACGATTGCCGGCCGGCTTCCCGCAAATGTGCATCCTGCGATCGGCCCGGATGCGACCGGTGCAGGTTGGGTCTACGAATATGTGCTCGTCGATCACAGCCACACGCAGAGCCTCGGCGATCTGCGAAGCATTCAGGATTGGCACCTGCGTTACCAACTGGCAACCGTTCCCGGCGTGGCCGAAGTGGCGAGCATCGGCGGGTTCGTGCGCCAGTACCAGGTCAATGTCGATCCCAATAAGTTGCTCGCTTATGGCATACCCCTCTCGACAGTTATCGACCGCGTGAAGTCGAGTACGAATGAAGTCGGTGGCAGAGTACTGGAACTGAGCGGCACGCGATACATGATTCGCGGGCTGGGCTATCTCAAGTCGCTGGACGATCTGAGGAACGTGCCGGTGATGGCGAAGAACGGGACGCCAGTACTCATCAAGGATCTGGGTACCGTGTCCTTCGGCCCAGACATGCGCGAAGGTGTGGCGGAGTGGAACGGCGAAGGCGAAACCGTAGGCGGCATTGTCGTTATGCGGTATGGGCTGAACGCTCTCAACGTGATTGATGGCGTCAAGAAGAAGCTGGCGGAGATCAGAGGATCGCTGCCGCCGGGAGTCGAGGTCGTCTCCGGCTATGACCGCGGGGGACTGATCAGCGAATCAATCAACACTCTGAAACATAGCCTGATCGAGGAAGCGATCATCGTTTCCCTGGTCATTATTGTGTTTCTGTTTCACTTCCGCTCGGCGTTGATCCCGATTCTCACTTTACCGATCGCGCTCGCGATCTCTTTCATCCCCATGTACTACCTGAATGTCAGCTCCAACATCATGTCTCTGGGCGGGTTGGCATTGGCGATTGGCGTCTTGGTGGATGCCGCCATTGTCATGGTGGAAAACGGATACCGGCATCTTTCCGAGCGCCCGGCATCAGCAGGAGAAGCAGTCGGGGAGGCGAATTCCTCGAATGGACCAGTGCTCCACCAAGAGACGGATGCGAGCGCAGGTAAATCCGCAAAGAAAGCGGTTGAACGAGAGCGGGTGCGCATTCTCATCGACTCCGCCAAGCAAGTGGGTCCCGCGTTGTTTTTTTCTCTCCTTATTATTGTGGTCTCGTTCCTTCCGGTCTTCCTGTTGGAAGCGCAGGAAGGACGCATGTTCCGTCCGCTGGCGTGGACGAAAACCCTGGCCGTCGGCTTCTCGTCCTTGTTGGCCATCACGCTGGTTCCCATCCTGATGGTCATTTTCATTCGAGGGAAGCTGCGGCCCGAATCGGAAAATCCGATTTCAAGAATTACGCAGGCACTCTATTTGCCAGTTTTACGACTCTGTCTGAAATACCGCAAGACGACGTTGTTGCTCAATTTGGCATTCCTCGTCGTGACGTTTCCCTTGATGTTCAAGATGGGCAGTCAGTTCATGCCACCTTTGTTTGAAGGCTCATCGCTCTACATGCCCACAGCACTTCCTGGTATCTCGATCACGCAAGCCTCGCAACTCCTGCAGGAGCAGGATCGGATTCTCCGATCCTTCCCGGAAGTTGAGAGCGTCTTCGGCGCAGTCGGACGATCCGACAGTGCTACCGACAATGCTCCCCTCGATATGTATGACACGACCGTGATGCTCAAGCCGAGAGAGAAATGGCCTCCAGGGATGACCTACGAAAAGCTCATTCGCGAGATGGACGAGAAGCTCCAGTTTCCGGGCCTGACGAACACCTGGACCATGCCAGTACAAAACCGTCTCGACATGGCGCTCACGGGGATCAAGACGCCGGTAGGAATGAAGATTCAAGGCACCAATCTGGAGCAAATCCAGCAACTCGGGGCACAGGTACAGCAGATTCTCTCGGGGTTACCGCAGGTTCGTTCCGTTTTCGCCGAGCGAGTATCGCAGGGCTTTTACATCAACGTAGACGTCAATCGTCCAGAAGCCGCGAAATACGGTTTGACCATTGCCGACGTACAACAAGCCGTGGAATCGGGTATTGGAGGCATGAATGTTGCCGAAAACGTCGAAGGCCGCAGCCGCTATCCGATCAATGTCCGTTACCAGCGTGACTTTCGCGACAACGTCGGAGAGCTGAGTCGCGTGTTGATTGCGACACCTTCCGGAGCGCAGATACCGATTTCCGAAGTGGCCAAGCTTTCGTTCTCGCGTGGCCCAGCAATGATCCGCGATGAAGATGGCCAGCTCACGGGATATGTCTACATCGATCTCAACACCACCGACTACGGTGGTTTCGTAGACCAGGCCAGCAAGATGCTTCGGCAGAAGTTGCAATTGCCCGCGGGGTACACCTATCAGTGGTCAGGCGAATACGAATTCCAGCTTCGAGCGAAGGAACGCATGAAGATCATCTTGCCCGTGGTGTTCTTCGTGATCTTCCTGCTCCTGTACATGGTCTTCCACAACTTAACCGAGGCCATGGTCCTGATCTTCCCCACGTTCTATGCCATGACCGGCGGGCTGATCTTGCAGTGGCTGCTTGGCTACAACTTTAGCGTCGCCGTCTGGGTCGGATATATCGCACTGTTTGGCATCGCGGTGGAGACCGGCGTCGTTATGGTCGTGTATCTGCACGAGTCGCTCGACAAACGCATCGCTTCAGGTCGCCCGCTTACAGAAGCCGATATTCATGAGGCAGCCATCGAGGGCGCTGTGCATCGGCTCCGGCCAAAGCTGATGACGGTCTCCGCCGTTCTCGCCAGCCTGATTCCGATCCTCTGGGCGAGTGGAATCGGCTCCGACGTGATGAAGCCGATTGCCGCTCCCATGGTCGGAGGAATGATTACGTCCACGATTCACGTGCTGATTCTGGTCCCGGTGTTCTTCGTGCTGATGAAGGAACGAGCCCTGCGGCGTGGCACTTTGCGGCCGGAACCGGAGGAGTAAAGGAGGTAAAGGGAAACCGATGCGGATTAGAAAACAAAAGCTGTTCGGCTGCAAGTTAGCGAGTGGTGACATAGCCAATAGGCAACCAAATAACCGTAGTCAGGTGGCCCAGGAGAACGAGGTTTTGCATTTTGGTCGATTCCGGGCTGCGACCTGGCACAACCAGCGGTTGGCTCCATAGGAGGAAATATGAAAACAACAAGATGCAAGTTACAAGTGGCGCTGACAATCGTTTCTCCAGCGTGCTTAGTGTTCTTGGCGGCGGGCAACACCGCCGCAGGACAACGACCATCCCTGAGCAAGAAAGAAGTCAAGGCGCTGATCGCGAGTGCAAAGACGAAGGAAGACCATCTCAAGCTGGCCGACTACTACAAAGCTGAGACCGTGCGATTGGAAGCGGAAGCGAAAGATCACGACGAAATGGCGGAGATGTACAAGAAAAATCCAACTCCGATGGCCGTAAAACATCCGGGGGCAATCGGAGAAGGCCACTGCCATGAGATCGCGAGGCGGTACCGCGAGGCTGCTGCCAAGGCGCAGGAGCTGGCGGCGATGCACGCGCAACTGGCGACAACAGCCGAGCAGAAGCAGCCATGATGAACAAGAGAAGTATGAAAAGAGACCCAAGGTCGATAACCGTGCCGACGGAGGATGGCCGTGAGAACTAAGTCGCCATCTGGTTGCGTTCGAGCGCGCGTACTTTGGCCGGCAGTACAGATCGGAGGTGGAGATGCGACGGAAGCGTGAGTCGAAAAACTCAGGGGTATTGGTCCATTGGCCGGTGATCGTTTTCGGATCTGCCTTGCTCGCGCTCTTTTCAACCCTTGCGTACAGGGCGTCTCACTCAGCCCGCCCGAGCCCTGAGCCAGGTAGCGGAGCGGTGCCAGTGCATTACGACCGTGCGGGAGATGCGATGCCCTTTCCAGCAACTCTGGAGCCTGCGAGCTTCAAGCAGACCGAAGTGCGGGAGGCATATCAAACTGCGAAAGAAATACCGGAAGTGCTGGCGCAGCAGCCTTGCTATTGCTACTGCCAGCGCAAAGGGCATCGCAGTCTCCTGGACTGCTTCAAGACGGACCACGCGGCAAGTTGCAGTATCTGCATTCGGGAGGCACTCCTCGCGGCCCAAATGCATCGCCAGCAGAAATCGGCGGAAGAGATTCGGAGGGCGATCACTCAAGGGCCGTGGGCCGGCGAGGGGAGTTCAAACCAATGATTTGTGACAAGAGCAGGTACAACTTCAACCAAACCAAAAAGGGGAATACTAATACTAATGAAGACAAGACGAACAATCGTAAACACTATTGCGTTTCTCGCCTTTTCCACGATGCTCATGGCGGCTCAAATGCAAATGCCTGCGAGCACACCTGAAACGAGCAAACCAGCAAAGGCTTCTTCCTCGTCCAAAACGCTGACCGGAACCGTTAGCGACTCCATGTGTGGCGCTCACCACATGGCCAAGGACATGAGCGCGGCCGCGTGTACCCGAGACTGCGTGAAGAAAGGGACGAAGTACGCCCTGGTCGAAGGGAAGAAGGTCTACACGCTTGATGGGCACGAGGCTGAACTGGACAAGCTCGCTGGTGAGCGGGCGACGGTGAAGGGCAGCTTGACGGGGGACATGGTGTTGGTTGAGTCTGTTGCCCCTGCGAAGAAGATGGCAAAGTAACCGCTGGGGAGACAGGCGGTGACGATCAGCATGGATCGTTTCAGCATAGTTTCCCGCATGAAGACACCCAGCTTTCAGTTCTGAAGGCTGGGTCATTTCTCACGTTCAGTCAAAAGAAGAGGCTCACCTAAGAGCAGCAAGCAATACATGCTCTTCGGGGCCACGCCGAGCACAACAGGAAGCAAGTTTGCCGTCAATCACAACTGCGGGCACGCTGCGAACGCCATAGTTTTTCGCTTTGGTAGCTATCTCTGACTCCTGCATGTCGTGAACTACGACTTCGTGCGAAGAGCCAGCAAGTCGCTTGACCAGTTCAATGGTTTCGTTGCAGGTCGAGCAACCTGCACTGAAGACTTCGATTTTCTTCTTTGTGTTCATTGTGTTCTCCTAAGACATTCGAGTTTGGCTTCAATCAACCCTTTCTGATTCGCAGTGATCGCAGATGTCCGCTTGCCTAGACATTCCGCGAATCGGCCACGCATTCGACAGCGAAGCGATAACCAACAGCCCGACGGCGCCGTACATCGTGGCCTTCGATTCCCACTTAAACTTTCCTAACAGGACCCCAGCCGCTGCAAGTAATCCGAGCAGAAACGGGCCATACCCATGACGGCTATTCGCTTTGAATGCCATCGCTCCCAACGCAATCGCTAGGAACCCAGCGGTCACAGGAAGCAAGTAGGGGGCCGATATGAGAAAGCCAAGGCCAACCGAACTCAGTAAACCTGCGTAGGTGGGCCAACACAAGGGACAGGCTAGTTTCGGAAGCAGCGAAACGCCGACACCCGGTAGTGCCAGTAAGCCTTGCTTCCATCGACTCATACGCCCTCCCCGTCAAGGCTCTCAAGAATGGGGCATTCCGTAATCGGGCCCCATCCGGTGCAGGATTTCGTTAGCTTCAGAAGTGTCTTTTCCATGGATTCAAGGCTTCTGATCTTGCTTCGAATATCGGCGATCTTCGCTTTAGCCTTCGCCCGTATGCCTGCACTCGTTGTCGTTGGCGACACTCGCAGCGATAACAATTCCCCGATCTCTTTAAGAGAGAAGCCCAGTTCCTTCGCCCGCTGAATAAACCGCAGCCGCTGCGCAGCTTCAATCGGGAACAGGCGATAGCCGGATGCGCTACGCGGTGGTTTGGGCAACAGGCCACGCCGTTCGTAGTAGCGCACGGTTTCCAGGTTCGTCCCGGATTCCCTCGCGAGGTGTCCAATGGTCAGTGATTTCATATCGCCTGCCTACCTCGATGCACATAGTCTAAACCCCGTACTACGCTACGGGGTCAAGCACATTTATTGGGGAAGTTGATGGCACCTTCCTTAGTTGAAACCAAGAGGCTCGTGGAACTAAGAAGACCCGGCAATGATCTGATTGAGGAGAACCCGTATCTGAGTTTGCGCATCTGATTCAGTCTGAGGTACAGTTTCCAAAGTGGTCTCAAGAGCCGCAACTTCGATAGTTCTCCTGACGGCCCTGCTTGCCGGGATTACTCCGACCGGGGTCTGCGCACTCATGTGCGAACGCCACACGCGAGCGAAAAGTCAGCGCCACTGCATTCAGACTTCAGACACCATGCCGGGAATGGCACACGATCACTCCGCCATGAATCATCCGGGCGTTGAAGTCAGGAGCACGGTGTCGGTGTCGCAATCGTGCCAGACGACGTGCGTTACCGCGGATCGCCTCAGCGCTTGGAGAGAGATTGTTCCTCCGGTGACGGTAGTCCAGACCGATAGCGTCGTCCGGGATACCACGGCTACGTTATTGGTGCCCGATTCCGCGGCCGCATGGATTTTGGATAGCAGCCCACCGTCCCCGCACCCTGCATACCCTCCTTCCTTCAGCGTCCTTCGCATCTGAGTTTCCCCCTTCCCCTTCTAGCAACGGCATAGCCGCAGTAGCGACTTCACGTCGATTGCTTGGCTGTACATCTCTCTTCGATCCAATCTCCATTGAGTTTTTGGGGACAGTTGGGTCCGCCAACTCTTAAAGAGGACGAACCATGAAGAACAGACGTGATTTTCTGAGAAATACTTTTGGGGTGAGTGCCAGTTTGGCAGCCGCACCTCACCTGTTTGCAGCCCCGCAGGCGAACGGCGCGGGCATGAACATGAACATGGATATGGACCACATGAGTCACGGTTCCAAAAGCAACGGCCGGATCATTTCCGTGGAAACGCCGGACGTTGCGCAACTTCCCTGGACCATGTCCGGCGGGGCGAAGGAATTTCACTTGATCGCCGAGCCAGTGAAACAGGAATTGATTCCCGGCAAGATCGTAAACCTATGGGGCTACAACGGCAGCGCTCCGGGACCCACGATTCAAGTGAACCAAGGTGATCGGGTGAGGATCATCGTCGAGAACCATCTTCCCGAAGCTACCTCGATGCACTGGCACGGATTTGAGATCCCAATCGACATGGATGGAGCACCCGGGAGTAGCCAAGATCCGATTCCGCCCGGAGGGCGCTTCGTTTACGACTTCACTCTGCATCAGGCGGGCACCTTCTTCTATCACTCACACATGGCGATGCAAGAGATGATGGGGATGATCGGCGCCTTCATCATGCACCCCAAGAAGGCGTACGATCCGCCGGTCGATAAAGATTTCGCGATCATCTTGCAAGAGTTCGCGATCCTTCCCAACAACCCCATACCGAACTCCATGAACATGGAGTTCAACTGGCTGACCTTCAACGGTAAGGCTGGTCCAGCCACCACGCCCCTGATCGTGCGGCTGAATGATCGCGTCCGCTTGCGCTTCATCAACCTGGGAATGGACCACCATCCGATTCACCTGCACGGACACACGTTTGTCGTGACGGGTACCGAGGGTGGACGGCAGCCGAAGACCACTTGGGGACCCAAGAACACGGTTCTGGTGGGAGTGGCCGAGGCCGCCGATGTCGAGTTCGTCGCCAATAATCCGGGCGACTGGATGGTTCATTGCCATCTGCCGCACCACATGATGAACCAGATGTCTTCGGTGGCAGGTCCAATGACCCGAGGCAGCAACGGTATGCCAGCAGGTCTGAGCATGGAAGAAGGAATGGGAATGCTGCGTCAGGGTAGCGCTACTTCAGAGGACAACCGCCCGAGCCTCGGTCGTGGAATGGGTGTTGGCTCAACTCGCGAGCAGACGGTTGGTAACGGACCTCTCTCGACGCCGCAGGCGAAGGACTCCATGTCCAACATGCCCGGCATGCAGCACGAAGGAATGCAGATGGCGGCGCCAGAAGTGGCGAAAGACGCCAACTCGGTCCCTGGATTTCCGCAGGACGCCTTCATGGAAGGGCCGGCGATGGCGATGGACAAGATGGTGGAGAAACCGGAGAACTACGGACTTCGTCCGGGCTGGAGTGGATTCATGCAGGGGATGATGACCTTCCTCCGCGTGCTGCCGCCTGAAATGTACGAAAAGGTGATGGCTTTGCGCAGACAGCAGAAGGGTAAGCCGGAGCCCCTGCCGGGGATGGAGCATCAGCACCACGGATAGTCCGAGGAGAAATGAATTCATGAGGAGAACACGATGACGAGACAAGTCGATCCGGCTTCAGCCGCCGTGGTCTTGGGAATTCTGTTGGCTGTTCTGACGATGTCGCCGTTTGGATTCGGTCAGGACCAGTCGATGCCGAATATGCCCATGCCGCCCATGCCAACACAGGAACAAGCAAGTACCACAACCGGCCTCACGCTGGCGGAGTTGGAGCAGATGGCCCTCAGCAACAATCCCACGCTGGCCCAGGCTGCTGCTGAGATTCGCGCTGCCACGGGCCGGAAGCTCCAAAGTGGACTTTATCCCAACCCGACGGTCGGCTATCAAGGTGAGCAAATACGCGGGGGGACCCAAGGCGGAGGGGAACAGGGTTTCTTCGTCAGCCAGGACATCGTCCTTGGGGGCAAGCTCGGACTCAACCGCCGAGTTCTGGAGCAGGAGAAGAAGCAAGCGGAAGCAGAGGCCGAGGAGCAACGCCTCCGCGTCATCAACGGCGTGCGAATGTTCTATTACCAATCACTGGCTGCGCAAGAGATGGTTGATCTGCGTCACAAGCTTAGCAAGTTAGCCGAAGATGCCGTGCAAACCTCGCACCAGCTTGGGAATGTTGGACAAGCGGACCAACCGGACGTACTGCAAGCGGAAGTTGAAGGGGAGCAGGCGGAACTCGCAGTTGTCGCTGCCGAGCAGAACCAGCTCCGTGCCTGGCGGGCCTTGGCAGCAACTGTCGGGAAGCCGGAAATGCTGTTGGCGCAACTTGCCGGCAATCTCGAGAAACTACCCGAGGACAATCCCGATCAATGGTTGCAGATGATCGTACAGGAAAGTCCAGCCGTCAAGATCGCACAGCTGGGAGTGCTCAAAGCGGAGGCATCGCTCACTCGGGCGAAACGTGAGCCTATACCCGACCTGCAACTTCGGGCCGGTCTTCAGCAAAACCGCGAACTGGACGCCACCACAAACCGCGCTATCGGCTTGCAGGGCTTCGCCGAGGTCGGGGTGCAAATTCCTATCTTCAATCGTAATCAGGGAAGTGTGCAGTCTTCAAGAGCGGACGTTGAACGCGCACAGCGGGAAGTTCAACGGGTCCAGCTGGTCTTGCGTGAGCGTGCGGCGGCACTGCTGCAGAACTATGTGACATCGCGCGCGACGGTAGAGAAATACCGGAACCGCATGATCCCCCGGGCGCGGAAGGCCTATGAGCTTTACTTGAAAAGTTACGGCGGGATGGCGGCTGCGTACCCGCAGGTGCTGATCTCGCAGAGAACCTTGTTCCAACTCCAGACTGACTACATCGCCGCTCTTGAAAATCTCTGGGGCAATTCGATCGCCTTGAAAGGCTTCCTTCTGACCGATGGTCTGGAGGCGCCCAGCCGTCCGGGGGGAATGGACCAGCCGGTTCGCGAAGTCGACGTGCCATCGCCCACGAGTTCTATCCAGCCGCGGTGAGGAGAGGAAGAGAACATGCGAAGAACTAGAGTTCTATTGCTACTGGCGCTTGCGGTCGTGATCTTAGTGGTTGCCGGGGCTGTGGTTGCAGTGCACCACGGTTTCAGGGCCCGTGACCAGCCTTCGGCGCTGGAGACTTTCGTCGCACGGGCCGCCCGGCGGTTAGCCGTCCCTTCCACGGCGAAAAACGAGAAAAACCCGTTCACGGCGTCACCCGAGATGATGGCCGCAGCGAGAGCACATTTTGCCGACCACTGTGCCATCTGCCACGCCAATAACGGAAGTGGGAATACCGAGATCGGAAAGAACCTGTATCCGAAAGCCCCCGACATGCGGTTGCCGCAGACGCAGAATCTGACCGACGCGGAGCTCTACTACACCATTCACAACGGCATCCGGCTCACCGGAATGCCTGCGTGGGGTACGGAAGCAAAAGACGAGGACAGCTGGAAGCTGGCGCTTTTCATACGGCATCTGCCCCAGCTCACGCCAGCGGAGGAGCGTGAGATGGAAGCTCTCAATCCGAAGGGCCCGGGAGAGAAGCAGGAGGAACAAGAAGAAGAGCAATTCTTAAATGAAGGTCAACCAAGCAATCAGGTACCCAAACCGCCAATACACCACGATCACTGAGGAGAAAACTATGAAACGCGTTGTCGCAGTCGTTACGCTGTTGTTCGCGCTTTCTCTCACGGCCGTTGCTCACGGAAACGAAAAGCATGTCATGGGCAAGGTCACGAGCATTTCCGATAGTTCCATTACGGTTGAAACCACGGCCAAAACATCCGTAACGGTAGAGGTGAGTGACAACACCAAGTTTGAAAAAAGCGGTGCCGCGGCAACCCTGAAAGACCTGAAGGTTGGCGACAAGGTTGTAATCCACGCAGGTGTCTCGGGCACCAAGCTCGTCGCAAACGAAGTCCACTTTGGAGTCATGAAGGGGAAGCAGTCGATGGAAGGGATGAAGGGAATGGGGGACATGGACCATAAGTGAACGCGGGTTTTGTCAGTACCAGGAAAGCGATCACGATATCCACTGAACGACGACGTAACGATCCCTCCCCCAGTGACACGTCGGGCGTCCCAGTGGAGAGAGCAGACCGGTTCTCTGAGAGGGGGAGGAAAGTCGGCTGCGCTCGGCACGGGCAGCAGAGCGAGAAATCCAAGGATCGCTCGCTTTGCGCCCGTGTTTTCCAAAGTAGTATGAGCAACACATGAAACCATCGTCGAGCTCTTACGTTCCGGCACTAGGATATCGCTGGCTTACGCGGTTCTACGATCCCGTGGTCCGCGCTACTACGCGTGAGGCTACATTCAAGGACGCGTTGCTCCGGCAAGCGAGCATTCAAGATGGGCAGCGAATCCTCGACTTGGGGTGTGGGACTGGCACTCTGGCGATGATGGTCAAGCGGGCCAATCGAAGTGCTGAAGTGTTCGGGTTGGATGCCGATGCGGACGCCTTGAGACTTGCAAGAACCAAACTGGACGAGGCTGGGATCGCGGTGCAATTGGATCAAGGACGTGCATCGGCACTGCCGTATAGCGCTGAATCGTTCGACCGAGTTCTCTCAAGTTTGTTTTTTCATCACCTGCCCTCAGAATCGAAGCACGAAGCCATGCGAGAAGTTCTCCGCGTTCTGCGTCCGGGCGGAGAATTCCATATCGCTGATTGGGGAAAGCCAACGAGTACGGTCATGAGGCTGGCCTTTGTCGGGGTCCAACTCCTCGATGGTTTGGCGACCACCACCGACAACGTGAGGGGCCTGCTGCCGCATTTCCTCGGGCTCGCGGGATTCGAAAAGGTAGAAATCACGAACGACTACTCAACGCTGCTGGGAACGCTGTCGCTTTACCGGGCACGACGGCCACCTGCGTAGGTGGAAAGGTGACGTTGCGATAAGGTTATCTCGGATGAACGATATACGTCTGAGATCTCGGAACCGTCAGCACTACTTGTGGCCCAGCCGATCTCGGCAGCGCCATCGGAGTTCAAAATGGATCACATGACACACCAAGCCCATGAACCAGTGGCCGACCCACTTGCGGGTCATAGTATGTCGGAAACCCACACGAGTCACGACCGTCACGCCGGACACTCCGTCGCTATGTTTCGCGACAAGTTTTGGTTGAGCTTCGCTCTCACGATTCCCGTGGTCGCCTGGTCGTCGGATGTCCAGCACTGGCTTGGGTACAGTGCACCTTCCTTTCCCGGCTCGGACTTAATCGCTCCAATCCTCGGAACGGTAGTGTTCGTTTACGGCGGTCTGGTTTTCATTCGTGGGGCATGGAGCGAGCTGGCGGACCACAAGCCCGGCATGATGACTCTCATCAGCCTGGCGATCACCGTTGCCTTTGGAACGTCGCTCGCCGCAACATTTGGCCTTTTCGAGATCGAAGTCTGGTGGGAACTCGCATCCCTCATTACGATCATGCTACTCGGGCACTGGCTGGAAATGCGTGCCATTTCCCAGGCGCGCGGCGCGCTCAATGCCCTGGCCGCGTTGCTCCCAGACACTGCCGAACGTGTAAGAGGTGTGGAGACTCAAACCGTTCCACTCTCGGAGTTGCGCGCGGGCGACGTGGTCCTAGTCCGGCCCGGAACCCGCGTCCCGGCAGACGGCACAGTCGTCGAGGGCGCTGCCGACGTTGACGAGTCGATGATTACCGGGGAGTCCCGGACGGTCTCGAAGGCACCCGATGCCGCCGTCATCGCGGGGACGGTCGCAAGTGGCGGAAGCCTTCGAGTCCGCGTTACGGCAGTCGGGGAGCAGACCGCTCTGTCGGGCATCATGCGGCTCGTTGCCGCTGCGCAAGCTTCAGGGTCTCGCACGCAAGCCCTCGCCGATCGTGCCGCAGCAATCCTTTTCTACGTGGCAGTCGTGTCCGGCGTGATCACACTCACCTACTGGTGGTTTGCAGGAGACAAAGAACACGCGCTGATCAGAACAGCGACCGTCCTCATCATTGCTTGTCCGCACGCTTTGGGACTGGCGATTCCGCTGGTGATTGCGATCTCAACATCGCTCGGCGCGCAGAACGGTCTCCTCGTCAAGGACAGACTCGCGCTCGAACGCGCCCGCAATTTGGACGTGGTGATTTTCGACAAAACCGGAACGCTGACGCGAGGGTCCCCCGCACTATCGGGAGTCACGGCTGCGCCTGGCAGCAACGAGGGTGATTTGCTTGCCCATGCTGCTGCGGTCGAAGCCAACTCCGAACACCCGCTCGCTAAGGCGGTCGTAGCCGAAGCTAAGCGCCGAAACCTGCCCACCCTGCAAGCTACCGACTTCGAAGCTCTACCTGGTCGGGGGGCACGGGCACGAGTAAACGGCAAGAACATCACAATCGGCGGACCGCGTCTTTTGACCGAGAGCAAGGTCACACTACCGCCAGAAGTTGAAAAGTTGACGACCGCCTGGGCGTCGGAGGGAAAGACGGTTCTCTACGTCGTTGCCGAAGGGCCACTACTTGGAGCCTTCGCCGTGGAAGACGAAATTCGGCCCGAATCAAAGGAGGCCGTCACGGAACTTCATCGGCTTGGTATCCGGGTGGCGATGATCACCGGAGACTCGCAGACGGTTGCCGATTCCGTCGCCCAACGCATCGGCATAGATGAAGTCGCAGCCGAGGTTCTCCCTGCCGACAAGGCATCGGCAGTGAAACGCTTTGAGTCTGGTGGCAAGAGGGTCGCAATGGTTGGCGATGGCGTGAACGATGCCCCAGCACTGGCGACCGCAAATGTCGGAATCGCGATTGGCGCCGGAACCGATGTGGCGATTGAGTCAGCTGGAATCGTGCTTGTGCGAAGCGATCCGCGCGATGTCGTGGGAGCGATCAAACTATCTCGGGCTACCTACCGTAGGATGATTCAAAATCTTGTCTGGGCGACCGCCTATAACCTTGTCGCCATCCCTGTCGCTGGAGGCCTTCTCGTCCGCTGGGGACTCGACCTGCCGATGAGCGTTGGTGCAGTCGCAATGAGCCTCTCCACCATCATCGTGGCCGCGAATGCCCAGTTGCTTCGCCGGCTAAAACTGCAGAGCACGGCTCCTTGAAAGAGAAATCTGTCCCGGCGAAGATCGCAGACAAAACGTCCAAACGAGCCCGCCCACGAACTGCGGAATTCGGGAGGACTCGCATCACCGCGCAGCAGACTTGACAGCATATCGCTTACTATATAGCTTATCTACTAAGCGAGTATCAGACATATGCGACGGAATGCGACTGGATCTGGACGAAAGGGCAAGCAAGAGCTGGCCGGGGAGATCGTCGGACGGGTGGCGCGCCGACACAGCACTGCGGTGGTGCTATTTCATCACGCGGTTGCGGAGCGTCTGGGGCTGGGCCCAACTGATCACAAATGCCTCGACTTACTTCGGGAGCGCGGGGCGATGGCTGGCAGCGATCTGAGCGCGATCACTGGCCTGACCAGTGGCGCGATCACCGGTGTGGTCGCGAGGCTGGAGCGTGCTGGATACCTGCGCCGTGAACCGAACCCACGCGATGGTCGTAAACAGATCCTCCACCTGGCAATGGAGCGGTCGCCCATCCAGGACGTGATCGACCCATTGCGAAAAGACGTAGCCGCCCTGTTGGAGAATTTCGATGCGCACCAACTGGCCGCCATTGCCGAGTTCCTGGCTCGCAGCACGGACCTTATCTACCGTCATGCGGCCCTGCTGCGCGGCGAAACAATTTCTGACTTGGGCCGGACACGCCTGGCCGAACGAGCATCCTCCCCCCACCGTGCCAAATGAGGAGTCTGAAAATGAGAGTCAAGCGATGACACCCGCGCTCCGGAAGTTGACCATAACCGCGCATGTCACCTTCTCGGTCGGCTGGCTTGGCGCGGTCGCCGCCTTCTTGGTTCTCGGCATCGCCGGCCTGACCAGCCATGATGCTGAAGTGGTGCGCGGCGCTTATCTCTCGATGGACTTGATCAGCAGGTTTGTCGTCATCCCGATGTGTTTCGCTGCGGTGGCGACTGGACTCTTCCAGGCACTCGGCACCCCATGGGGCCTGTTTCGGTACTACTGGATACTGGTGAAATTCGGGCTGGCAATTTTTGCCACCATCGCTTTGCTGATACACCAATTTGCGGTTATGGCTGTGGCGGCGAAGCGCGTATCAGGATCCGCGGCAGAAACATTGTTCGGCCCCGACTTCGGTCCGCTGAAGACCGAACTCGTCCGCGCTCCCAGCCTCGCCATACTGTTGCTACTTGTGGTCACGACATTGGGGGTGTACAAACCATGGGGCCTGACCCGCTACGGGCGACGCAAGCAGCAGGAGCGGCGCAAAGTACAGCAGCAATCTGACGGCGAGACTCCCTTAGGCCTCAAGATCTTCATTGCTGCGATCGGTGTGCTGGCGATCGTGTTCGTCCTCCTGCACCTCACCGGCCATGGTTTTGAGAGCCACGGTCACTGATCCTGGAAACTAACGATTGGATCGCCGCGAGGGATATCGCCCTTGTCATGGCAGCAAGCGTCACGACATTTGCAACCACGAATATCGATGATTTTTTCTGCTCACTGTGTTTTCTGCCAAGCGAGTGCCAATGCGGCGAGTCATGGTAGGGTCAATCTCTTGGTTTCGCCGGCTGGTACGTTCCGGTGTTCTTCGTGTTGATGAAGGAACGAGCCCTACGGTGTCGCACGTTGCGACCGGAACCAGAGGAGTAAGACAATGCAGGAAGTCGAAGTTTATTCCGTGATTGGCGCGGAAGGTTTCACGCGCTTGGTCGCCGCCTTCTATCGACTGGTCCCGCAAGACGACCTTCTGGGACCCATGTACCCGGCGCAGGATCTCTCGGGTGCTGAGCAACGACTCCGAGATTTCCTGATCGGGCGGTTCGGGGGGCAGCAGACTTATATCGAACAAAGAGGCCATCCTCGCCTCCGCTCGCGGCATTCTCCGTTTTCTATCAATCAGACTGCCCGCGACCGATGGATGCGTTTGATGAATAATGCTTTTGCGGAAGCTGCGCTGCCGGAAAAGGCCGAGCAAGTTCTTCGGAAATTCCTCGATGAGATGTCTACGTTCATGATCAATCAGCCTGAGCCTTGAATGCGCTAGCGCACAACGACGCCCTAGCCGCCCGTTCATGTCGTAGAATTCGGGACGGGAGCTGAGGAATGAGGCACAACCACTTGCTCTGCATATTCCGCCAAGTTCGGGACTAGCCACCGAAACAAGAAGGTCGCGGCCAAGGCTCCCGCCAGTTGTGCCACGATAAACAATGGAACGTCTGACGGTCGAATCCCGGCAAAGGTGTCAGACAAACAGCGGGCGATCGTGACTGCTGGGTTTGCAAAAGAGGTTGACGCCGTGAACCAGTAGGCAGCAGCGATATAGCTCGCAACAGCAAAGGGCACCGCTCCCGAACGTAATCGTGAGCATCCCCAGATCACCGACAATAGTCCGAACGTCGCCACGAAGTCGCTTAGAACCAGCGCCCACCCATTTCGGGAGTGTGAAGACAGAGAGTACCAGCGCAGCCCGAACATCAGATGTGCAATGGTCGCTCCCGCAATTCCTCCCGCGCATTAGGCAAGCATGTAAGCCCCAGCTTCGGGCCAAGTAATACCGTGCTCAAATGCATCGGCGAGCGTAACGGCGGGATTGAAGTGAGCGCCAGAAATCGGCCCAAACGTCAGAATAAGAGCGACCAACGCCGCGCCAGTCGCAATCGTGTTCGCAAGCAAGGCAATAGCGGCGTTCCCACCCGCCAACCGTTCGCCCATGATGCCGGAACCGATGACGGCAGCAACGAGGAATCCGCTACCTAGAAATTCAGCCGTAAGTCTGGCACGCAGGCCGAATTTCATTGGTGGCCGATATTGTCGATTTCTCTCTTGATTGCCAGCTTGCTGATGGTAGCGAGAGGGAGGCAAAGGAATAGACCGATGCGGCGTTCTAGAGTGACAAAGGCATCACGGTATGCCCGCTTGACTTCCTCTGCCGTGCCGCGAACCGCAGCTGGATCGGAAACGCCCCAGTGAGCCGTCATAGGCTGCCCCGGCCAGATCGGGCAGACTTCTTTCGCAGCGTTATCGCAGACCGTGAAGACGAAATCGAGCTTGGGGGCGTCTGGCTTTGCAAACTCGTCCCAACTCTTACTGCGGAGGCCGTCGGTTGGCAAGTGAGCATTCTCCAGCAACGTGATAGCCTCCGGTCGAACTGCGCCGGAGGGATTGCTTCCGGCACTGTAGGCGGCAAAGTTCGGTCGGCCTTTGTAATACATGATTGCCTCGGCCATGATGGAGCGAGCCGAATTTCCGGTGCATAAGAACAAGACGTTGTAGTGTCCTTGCATGTTGTTCTCTCACTGGCAGCAGGTTGGCCCACAGCAAGTTTCTTTTCGCTCCGGCTTCACGGCCCGCACGAAGGCACTCACGAACTTGCCATCCACTTGCGGCGCAATCGCATCCACGTCTATGTTTTGGCCCGAAAGAAACGCGCGAGCATCCTCTATCCGATAAATTCTGGTTGGCTCAACCTCAATTGTCTCGAAGCCAGCGGATGCCAGTTTGGCTCGGTATTCATTCTCTTCGAGGGCACCTGCAACACAGCCAACCCAGAGAAGCACACTTTGGCGAATCTCAGGCAACATCTCGCCATGAGTCACAACATCGGACACGGCAAAGCGGCCGCCTGGCTTCAGTACACGAAAGGCTTCTCGCAAAACACGGTCTTTGTCCGCGGAAAGGTTTATTACACAATTGGAGATAATCACATCGACCGAACTGTCCGGCAGAGGGATGTGCTCGATCTCGCCCTTCAGGAACTCCACATTCTCAGCGCCAGCTTTGCGCTTGTTCTCGTTGGCGAGCGCGAGCATTTCGTCGGTCATGTC
>NFUO01000297.1 GCA_002197545.1 Acidobacteria subdivision 2 bacterium RH1 MAG20
CTTTCCCGCGTTCTTCTGTCCCACGAATTTGCCCTTCTGTGATTGGAGTCGTGGGGTTGCGATGTGCCGAATTATGCGGTAGCCTTGTTCAGGAGTTCGCGCAGGCATGCGTTTCATGATGAAGCAGGCATGCGTTTCATGAAATTGCAAAGTTGTGATGTGCCCCGAGGACTCCTGGGACCACGGATTGAATATGAAAATCATAATATGCGTGGCCAGCTCTATTGTTCGTGTTGGTGTGCGGACAATCATGGATGAGCATCCCGGTATCATGATTCTCGGTGAGGCGGATAACTCTGGTGAGGCCGTTGGCTTGTTGGCATCCCAGGCCGATGCTGATGTCATGATCATTGATGACCTAATTGCCCGCCAGCCGTCCGCGCTGGACAGACTGGCACCGCTGCCGGCCGGTGATCCAGCTAACGACGCCTCGCTGGTGGCGGTTACCGGCGACACCGGACCTGCTCGCCTCCGCGACCTGCTCCGCCGCGGCGTGCGCGGCATAGTTTCTCCCGATGAACCGCAGGAACAGCTCATGGAAGCGGTACGGGCGGCGGCCTGCGGCGCGCTTTACGTCTCGCCTTGTGCGGCTGGGCCGGTGGCCGGTGCGGTGATCGCGAACGTCGCGAACGTCGCGGACAACCATGCGGACAGTCATGCTGGGCGCATGCTGGACAAGCTCACGCCACGGGAGCACGAGATCGTGGACCATGTCCTGCGCGGATTGCCCAACCAGGAGATCGCGGACCGGCTGACCGTCAGCGAGAAGACCGTCAAGTTCCATGTATCCAGCGTGCTGAGCAAACTTTCTGTCCGATCGCGTGCGGAACTGATCGCCACTTTCGCGAACCTGGCAGAAGGCCGGGTCTGGGGACACGGTTCCTGACCCCGCGGCTCCTGACCCCGCGGTTCCTGGCCTCGCGTTTGCTGACCCGCGTTTACTTGCCCGCGTTTACTTGCCCGCGTTTACTTGCCCGCGTTTACTTGCCCGC
>NFUO01000298.1 GCA_002197545.1 Acidobacteria subdivision 2 bacterium RH1 MAG20
AAGAGGGCGGCATGCGGCTCGTAATCCCGCACTTCGGCGGGGAGCGAAGTGCGGTCGATCTCTGAGACATAGGGCGGGTTCGAGACTACCACTTCGAATTGCTCGCCTAGGACTGGGGCAAGGAGATCGCCGCGAAGAAAGCGGATGCGATCGGTTGCGGCGTTTCGTTCGGCGTTGCGTCGCGCCAGCGCGAGCGCGCCGGCAGAAATATCGGTAGCGGTGATCGACGGCTCGGGTAAATTCGCCGCCAATGCTACGGCAATGGCTCCGGAGCCGGTGCCAATGTCGAGGATGCGCGGCTTGGTGTGGCGCGCGGCAAGTGGCAGCGCTTTCTCGACCAGGTGTTCGGTTTCGGGTCGTGGAATAAGCACGTCGCGATTGACGTAAAAGGGCAGGCCATAGAACTCACATTGGCCAGTAATGTATTGAATGGGCTCGCCCGCGACTCTGCGCGCAATGAATTCGCTAAATCTCTTCTCGGTTCCTTGAAGCAGAGCATGGTTCCAGTTGGCAAGGAGCCATGCGCGATTATGGTGTGGACTCTGCTGCTGGACGATATGCACGAGCAGAGTTTCAGCATCAAGCCGCGCACGCTCCGGATGTGGGCCTTGAGCGAGCCTATGCTGAGCCTCGATTATGAGTTCGCTGATGGTGCGTTGATCAGGCAGCGTGTGTCGCATCGGCTTTCAACGCCTCGGCCTGGAAATGCGCGACCAGCGCATCGACGATGGGTTGCAGCCGGCCGACTATCACCAGGTCGAGTTGGTGCAGCGTGAGACCAATGCGATGATCCGTAACCCGGTTCTGCGGGAAATTATAAGTGCGGATCTTCTCGCTGCGGTCGCCGGTGCCCACCATCGACTTGCGCTCTTTGGCCAGTTCCGTCTGCTGCTTCTCCATCTCCATCTCATACAGGCGCGAGCGCAGCACGCGCATGCCCTTGTCGCGATTCTTGATCTGCGACTTTTCGTCCTGGCAACTGACCACCGTACCAGTGGGCAGGTGCGTGATGCGCACCGCGGAGTAAGTGGTATTCACCGACTGGCCTCCTGGCCCCGACGAACAGAACGTGTCGATGCGAATGTCCTTGGCCTC
>NFUO01000299.1 GCA_002197545.1 Acidobacteria subdivision 2 bacterium RH1 MAG20
CATGCTCTCTCCTGATCCGCGGCAATCTTGCCGCCTTCAGGCAGAAAATCCACTTATCCCACTGTCCAGATTCTCCGGGCCACCTCTGTCTCTGTCCGATAACAAGTCCACATCCTCGTCGTACGGCTCGCCGGGCACCTATACCGCGCCCGCAGCCCGTCCTACTGATGTCCTCACAGCTTCTGAAGTTCAGTGGTGCGTTTTCGATCTCGACCTTCTGAGACGCATCCGGGCAATCACGGGCAAGAGCGCACCAGAGGCGGTCGCCGATGGGTGGAATGCTCGTTATGAAGATTGGAAGTCGAGATGTAGGACGAAGAAATATCATCAGCCTGATTACGACGCTGCAGAACGTCTGCTGCAAGCATCTTCGGCATCACAACAGGCTGAGGCGCTCGCCCTCTATCGGTCATGGTCTGCACCTACGCCCCACCTTGTCCCTGGGATGAACCTGAACCAATGGCACTGACTCCGGATAAAGAAGCGCTCATCAAACTAACTACAGAGTACTGGCGCTTGCTCAAATTGGCTGAACGCACTGTCGCTGACATGCAGAACGAGAAGTCGGCGAGCATCGCAGCACAGCTGAGATACTCGATGTCGCGGCTCTCAACGATCTGCGCAGAGGGCGGTTTAAAGCTCATCATCTACGAACGAGAGCCCTATGTGCCAAACCTGCCCGTGACCGTTGCCAATTCGGACGAAACGGAGTCCTCCGAAGGCCTTATAGTCGAACGTACGGTAGAGCCCACTATCATTGCAGACGGACAGGTGGTCGCTATGGGAAAAGTCTTCCTGAAGAAGAGAGTGTAGGGACATGTATCTTGGAATTGACTTAGGAACGTCAAACAGTGCCGTCGTTGGGAACATCAATTCACAACTTCGGATCTTCAAAACAAACGATGGGAGCGACGTACTACCGTCTGTTATCTATATTGATCAGCGTGGTCATCGCCTCTACGGGCGCAGAGCGTACGAGCAAACACGCCTATCACCGGACAATGTTGCTAAGGGCTTTAAGCGCCTGATGGGTACTTCGACGCCGATGAAATTTCAAGCGTCGGGGCAGATAATGACGCCCGAGGAGTGCAGCGCCGAAATCATAAGGCAGCTCGTCTCCCAAGCACTTTTGGAGACAAATGCGGCGGAGATCACTGGGGCGGCTGTCACGATCCCTGCAGCGTTCAACCAAATGCAATCCGAGGCGACATTGAGAGCCGCCGCTGCTGCCGGATTGGATCGCGTCGTGCTTCTTCAAGAGCCAATCGCTGCGGCGATGGCTCAGGCCAAAAACAACTCTGGCCAGTTTTTGGTCTATGACCTCGGCGGCGGAACCTTTGATCTTGCTCTTATCCAGAACCTTTCTGGCAGCATTAACATTATCGGCCACGAGGGAATCAATATGTTGGGCGGTCAGGATTTTGATCGTATTCTGATTTCCGAGGTTGTCAGACCGTGGCTAATGGAAACCTTCTCTCTCCCCGACGATTTTCAAAAACAAAGTAAGTATATACGGCTTATCGGAAAAAGCTTAATGGCGGCGGAAGTTGCTAAAATTGAACTATCGACATCTAACACCTCCACCATTTTTATGTCTGACGAAGATATACGTATCAAAGACGAAAATGGAACAAATATATATATTGATATATCTGTCACACGCAAAAATCTCGAACAATTGATTGAACCATTGCTCACTCAAACACTCGATATGAGCCGCTCGATTATAAAATCTAATGGCTATACTGTTCATGATATCGATCGTATCGTGTTTGTCGGCGGCCCATCGAAGATGCCGTGGATCAGGGAGCGGGTGCCGCGTGAGCTTAGGATAACCGCTGATCTTTCCGTCGACCCGATGATAGCGGTTGCTATGGGCGCTGCAATCTATGCGGAGAGCCGCGAGTGGGCGGCGTCGAGCAACAAGAGGAAGGCAACGCGGGCATCAACGGATGTCGGACCAGATCTTGGCCTGAGATTTGACTATCAGGCCCGGGTCACCCAGGACAGTGTGCGGCTCCGAGTGAGAGCAGAGCCCAGTGCTGTTGCGGCTCGCTTATCGGTTCAGGTGGATGCGCCGGAGCACGGTTGGACCTCTGGGCGAATAACCGTGACTCACGATACGACAATCGATCTGCCGACCCGGACGCTGGGTGAAAATCAATTTCGTCTCGCCGTGTTCGATGGGTCTGGGCTACCGATAACTCAGGCGGCCAGCATCATCGCGATCACCCGAACTCACTCGACGGCAGCCGCTATTCCCGCCACCCAAACGGTCGCGGTCAAGGTGCGAACCGGAGCAACGGGTATTCGGAACACTCTCCAACCGCTAATCAAGAAGGGTACGCCCCTGCCTGCCAGCGGGTCCCAACCGTTGAAGGCTGCATACGCCATTGGACCAAACCTCCCCGGCCAGATCGAACTCGAACTTTTTCAGGATGAGGGAGCGCCGGAGCCCGATCTAAACCTTGCTATTGGCTCATTCCGGATCAGTCATCATGATCTGCCGGAGGGCATGATGATCAAAGAAGGCGATCCGATCATCTTTCATTGGTCGATGAATGACAGCAGTCTTCTCACAACCAAAGTCGAACTTCCATCGCTACAGCAGACATTTTCGAGTGGCCGGTTTTATGTTCCCCAAGCGGGCCATCGGTCTTTTGAAGGCGAAGCCGGCGAGAAGCTCGTCGAGACCGCTATCAGCGAGGCTGAGAAGGAAGCAGCAGAAGTGGTCGCCGCTGTAGGCGCGGGAGCCAAACAGGAATTGGATCAGATCGATCGAAAGCTTGAAGAACAGCGTCGCAAGCTGACCGAGGCATTCTCCGGTGACGAGCGCCGCTCCATCACCGAGGCAGTTAGGCATACACGACAAGAAATATCTCGTTTGCGGTTTCATCCTGATCATCGAGGTCGCTATCTGGAGCACAAGCTCAACGACCTCATCACCCGCTATAACGATCATGCACGGCCAGAAAAATTGACACCCCAATCGGAGCGGTTTGATCAGCAATCTTTGACCGCAATGAACGAGTTACGGAGACGGACTCCTGCAGCCTTTGATTTGGCTGAGATAATCATAGAACAGATGGAAGCGATCTATTGGAGGACCCTGTGGGAGAAGCCAGACTTTGTCGTTGCGATGTTCCATCGGGTCTCCCGGGAACGACATTTATCTGTGAATAACGAAGCGTTCGACATATTGGTCGGTGATGGTGAGAATGCGATCAAAGCTAATGACGTAGATGAGTTGAGGAGCATTGTACTTCGTCTTTGGGAAAATCAGATTAACACTACAAATACCATTGGCGACGTGGGACGGCTTGCATCGGTATTGCGGGGCTAATGTGGGGCGACGCCCCTTTTATGGCGTCACCCCTGCTCCAAGGAAATCCTACAGCCTTGCAGCTTGGGGTGGGATCCGAACAAATCGTCCCGCGACCCCGGAAACGCGCGCTTGTCAGCGTGCTAATGGAAGTTGACGGCGCGGCCGGGTCACGCCCTTTCATAAGGTTTCGGAGGCTATGATCGCATCTCACCCACCCCGCCGCCCTGGAGCGGATCGAGCCACCCGAGGCAGCCGGTATCCTGATAACCGTGAGCGGATCACGCAAGCCCGACAAGCGGCCGAGGCGCTGTTCACGCCGAAATCGCCGCGCGTGAGGCGCTCGAATGCGCTCCCGGCTCTGGGAGGTGGTCCCTCGCCGGACCCGCCGCACGCGGAGGAGGGCGCGAAAGCGGCAGCGATGCCCGAAGGGACGGCTGCGCCGCCGATCGACACCCCTCCGCCATCCGCCTGCTCGACAATCCCAGCGTCGCAGGTTGCCCGGATGCGCGTCTGGGTGAAGTACGGCATGACCATCTCTCAGGTCGCCGAGGTCGTCGGGGTTCCGGCCGACGAGGTCGAGCGGGTCCTGCACCAAGCCGGTCGCGGCTGACCGGGGCAGGCGACTCGTCGGTGCATTTTCGACGACGATCATCGCTAGCCAAACTCTGTGGATAACTTTTGGTTGATTTTATGACATGCCATCATGTATAGATGTTGACATGTTTACGATCGGCCTCATCAGTCAGAAGGGCGGCACCGGCAAGACCACGGCGGCAACCAGCATTGCCGTGGAGTTTGCACGAGCTGGGGAAGCCGTGGCCCTGATCGACATCGACCCACAGGCAAACGCGGCGAACTGGAAAGACCGGCGCGCAGCGGGCAATCCAGTTGTGGTTTCGGCACAGGCGAGCCGCTTGCGGCAGACGCTCGACGTGGCGCGAACCGGGGGAGCCGATATCACTGTGATCGACAGTCCCGGCCA
>NFUO01000003.1 GCA_002197545.1 Acidobacteria subdivision 2 bacterium RH1 MAG20
ATTCGCTTATATCGCTATCCCATAGGCCGCTAGTGTCCTGAGTTAGAGATTCGTTTACAAAATCTGGCAACTGAAGCGAGGATTTGGTCAGCGGTTTTGGTCCAGATGAAGGGTTTGGGATGCCGGTTGTGGTGTTCGAGATAAGCGCGGATGGCGGCTTCCAGTTCGCGGGTGCCGCGGTGGGCGCCGCGGCGCAGCTGTTTTTCGGTCAGCGCCGCGAACCAGCGCTCGACCAGGTTGAGCCACGATCCGGAAGTGGGCGTGAAGTGCAGGTGGAAGCGCGGATGGCGCACCAGCCAGCGCTTGATGGCCGGAGTCTTGTGGGTGCCGTAATTATCGAGGATCAGGTGCAACTCCAGTTCGTCCGGCACTGCGGCGTCGATAGGTGCAAGGAAGCTCGAAACTCGCGCGCGCGGTGGCGCTGATGGAACTCGCCAATCACGGCGCCGGTGCCGGCGTCGAGCGCGGCGAACAGGTTGGTGGCGCCATGGCGCAGGTGATCCGCGGTGCGCCGCGCGGCTTGGCCGGGGCGCATGGGCAGCACCGGCTGACTGCGGTCGAGCGCCTGAATCTGCGCTTTCTCATCCACGCACAACACCAATGCCCGGTCCGGCGAATTAAGATACAAGCCCACGATGTCGCGGACTTTTTCGATGAACCGGGTCGGTGGAAAGTTTGAAACCCTCGACTCGGTGCGGCTGCAAGGCAAAGGCCCGCCAGATGCGGCTGATCATGGTCTGACTCAGTCCGCTGCGCCTGGCCATCGCGCGCGTGCTCCAGTGCGTCGCATCAGCAGGGATGCTCTCCAGGGTCAGCCGCACCACCCGCTCAATCTGCGCGTCACTGACCTGGCGCGGCGCCCCGGGCCGCGGCTCGTCCAGCAACCCGTCCAGCCGCCGCTCCACAAAGCGCTGCCGCCATTTGCCGACGGTTTGGTGGGTTACCCCAAGCTGGTGCGCCACCGCCGTGTTGGGCTTACCGGCCGCGCACTCCAGAACCATGCGCGACCGCTGCGCCGGCGCCTGCGCGCTCTTGGGCCGTCGCGCCCACCGCTCCAGCGTCTCTCGCTCTTCGACCCTCAGGCTCAAAGGTGCTATCGGTCTCCCCGTCCGCATCGGCCCTTCCTCCTATGCGAAAGACGCCGACGGTTCACAAATTATTCAACGCATTTCTAACTCAGGGCACTAGGTGACCGGCACTGATCGCGGACATCTTTTGGTCGTATGAGCGCAGAAGGTCTCTCGCGAACTCACATTCAGAAATCAGTCTGTGCGTCTTGTCGACTGACCATCCATCTTCGATCAGCCACTTCGCGAGCAGATCGAAGTCGTAGTTGCGATTG
>NFUO01000030.1 GCA_002197545.1 Acidobacteria subdivision 2 bacterium RH1 MAG20
ATACCGGCCGCTCGGCCAGTGCAGCGGCGACATTGCACGCATTCGTCGTTTTCCCCGATTTACCGCAGAACACCACGATCACGGGTCACACCTCCTTTCGTGCATTCGACGTATTCAACGTCTCAACATAGTAGCACGTAAAGGCGTGCTATCGGTGTAGACTGGAGACAGCACGCCGAGACACCCTGAATAGACCGAAACCTGATGAGCGACAACCTGATTGGGGAGAACATGGCACACAACTACGATCCGCCGGACCCTGCCCGCGAGGCCGCCGAATACGCCGCATGGGACACCGACCCGACCGCCGGTCGTCGCGGGCACCTGGCCCAGCGAAGGGCGCTGATCATGCGGTGCTGCGGTGCGCCGATGACCAGGGCAGTCGGCACACCGCAATACGCCTTCGGCTCGGAAACGATCTGGCTGTGCCACGAATGCGGCCACTACGAACCTGCCGACGACAACGAACCCGCCGACCAGGAGGAGGCCAGCAGCACATAGCCGAGCGCGAATCATGAAGGCCGAGAAGGCATGACGCCTCTCGGACTTCATGCGCTGTAGGCGTGCTACCAGTCGGATACGCGATAGCACGTGAACACCTGCTACCACGTGAACACCCGGAAAGAATTCGCCTCCAATAACACCGATTCCCCACCTTTAAATGGTATGCTTGGGGAAATCGGCGCAGGAATCGGAGGATCACCATGGCTCAACTGTCGAAAGCGGAAGAACAGCGGATCGGGGAGTTCGTTGCGCGGGTCTCAGACCTGCCGCCGGAAAAGCTCCGTATGGTCGCTCTGGCCGAGCTGTCCTGGATTCACAACCGCAAGAAGGCGGATGGGCAGAAATACTCGGCTCTCACCAACCGCAACCTTGTCGCGGCCTACCGGTTTGCCCTCGCTGCGAAATTCGGTGAATACTCTCCGGCGTCGAAATACCTCCGGTACTCACCCGCCCGCAAAGAGGAGTACGACCAGCACCAGGCCGAAACTCGCAAGGCCAAACACCAGGACGTCCGGCCGCTGGACCCGGACGAGTATGTCAATACCGCCCTGGTACTGCTCGGAGAGGTCATGCTCGAACGCTGGAGCAATCCCAAGGCCATTGCGGCATTGTGCGCCCTGACCGGCCGCCGACCGGTAGAGGTCGCTCTGCGGGGCCAGTTCGTCCCTGTGCCCGGCAGCCGCTATCAGGTGGTATTCAGCGGCCAGGCCAAGACCCGGGACGCAGAGCGCGCCGTAGCGCCCTACACGATTCCCATTCTCGGCGACCGTGACCTTATCATGGAAGCCATCGAGAAATTGCGGAGCGAAATAGACCAGAATATCGACAACAAACAATTCTCGGCGAAATACAATAAAGAAATAGGGCTCGCGTCGAAAAAGGCATTCCAAGATCTTGACGACAGGCCGCTAATTCCTTCGGACTTGCGCGAAGCGTACGCCGCTGTGGCATACTATGAATATGCCGAAAGGAACGTTCTCGATATCGCGTACAAATGTGAAATCCTCGGGCATAAACTCATGGATACAACTTTGGATTACCTCGGATTTTATATCGAACCAGCCGAATAAAATCACCTCGAAAAAGG
>NFUO01000300.1 GCA_002197545.1 Acidobacteria subdivision 2 bacterium RH1 MAG20
ATACTGCGAAGGATTCTCAGTCTCGCCAGTTCGGACCCGACTGTTCTAGATTGGCACCCTACTGACGCTTGCCTTATTCCGCTGTCGATTGCCCCGGCCGAGCCCAAAGTTCCTCGCTGGCGCTCCGCGCGCCCTCGGGCATGGCTTGCAGCGTTGCCCACATGATGCTGAAGTGCACCCGCCGATTGAACTGCTCCTGCGCAAATCCACAGTCGGTGCTAGCGATTACATTCTCGCGCCCGACGACCTTCGCAAACCGAACGATGCGTTCGGCGATGAGTTCCGGGTGCTCCACCACGTTCGTGCCATGGCTCACCACGCCAGGAGCCAGAATTTTCCCATCGGGAAGTTTGACGTCTTTCCAGATCCGCCACTCGTGCTCGTGACGCGGATTCGCCGCTTCGATCAGATACGCGCCGGCGCGCACCTTCAAAATCAGGTCGACGATCTTCTTGAGTGGCACGTCAGTGGTGTGCGGCCCCGGCCAACTGCCCCAACACACGTGGTAACGAATCCGGTCCTCCGGAATCCCTTCTAAGGCGTGGTTCAGCACATCAACGTGGCGGCTCAGCCATCGATGGTAGTCTTCGAAGTTTCCTGGGGGCACCATTCGATCGTAGGTCACGGCGGCTCGCGCGTCGTCGATTTGCAACAGAATCCCGGAATCGGCAATCGTCTTATACTCGGTTCGCAGGGCCTCCGCCAGCGCGACGAGAAGCTCCTCGTCATTGCGGTAGTATTCATTCTTCCGATCGGGGATGGCGCTTGAGGGTGCAGCCACCGGCAGAAACGCCTCTTCGACTTTCACGTCTCGCAGCGCTGCCTTGAAGTTCTCGATATCGCGCTGCAGTTCGCCGAGGCCCGTGTATTGGATGGGGGCCACGCAGACCACGTCATGCGTGGTCACTCTCGACCAGGTGCGTTCGTTGGGCTTTTCCAACTCATCGTAGAAATCGCGAAATCGCGCTCGGTCCGCACCCCGCGCGAAAGGGTCCGCGCCAAGTTTGATGGGGCGCTGCTCGAAGCCGCTCAAGCGGTCCAGCGCGTACAGTGACCAGCTCGTCGACTTACCAAATTCGCCGTCGTCGATCACGTCGATGCCGGCCTGCGCCTGTCGCTGCACCACTTCTGCCACGCAATCTTTGAGGATTTTGTCATACGCCTGCTCGTCGACGGTTACGCCCTGTTGACGTGCGCGCACAAAATTGAGCAGCTTCTCTCGGCGGATCAGACTGCCAACGTGCGTGGTTAGTATTCGATTCGTGCTTCGTTTCATACGCAGCCTCGCTCAGATTGCGCCAGACGTGACGTGCGTTGCATATCGGGGGGTCCGCATGCCAGTCCTCGTTTCGCGGCATGGAAAGACTATTGTCCCTGGTACTACCACCGCCTAATGTTTTTCAAGACCTCCTTCAACCGCTCGGCCACCCCTCCGAAATTAAGTTGCTCTAATATTGTAACCTTGCTACCTCGCCGGACATATTTCGTCAATCGCCGAACCACGCTGGCTAGTTACAGATCGCCACCAGCGCTGCCTTTTTTCTGCGGCGGCAACGATACAAAT
>NFUO01000301.1 GCA_002197545.1 Acidobacteria subdivision 2 bacterium RH1 MAG20
CGCATCTGCCTATTTTTTTTGCGCAGATGGTGGGTCCAAGCGGAAGGGTATATGCGTTCGAGCCGGATGAAGACAATTACAGCTATTTAATCAAGAACATTGAGTTGCATGGGCTGAGGAATGTAATTCCGGTGAAGACTGCGCTCTCAGGTGAGACTGGAACAGCGACCTTCAACATGGATGGAACGATGGCTGCGGGACTGAGCGAGTTTGTCGAGTATACCGACAGCCAAACGTCCAGAACGGTCGCGACAAGAACTCTCCAGGACGCATGCGCCGAGATTGGCTCCGTTCCGAACTACGTGAAGATGGACATCGAAGGCGCGGAATTGGCTGTCATTCGAGGGAGCCTGAGCTACCTCAAGGACCATTCGATCCACTTTGCGATTGAAAGTAATCACAAAGTGGGCGGGGAGTACACGCGGGGGCCTCTGGAGGCGTTGTTTTCACAAATTGGCTATCAGGTTAAGTCATCGGATGAGTCGGGCGAGTTCATGACGTGGGCAAGCCCGAACCGTTGAGACACAATTGCAGCCAGTGAGGCGGATTGTTGGACCGATTCCACCCCGCCGGCGTCACGCAGCCGGGGAGTCATTCGAGGCCGGGGCGAAGGAGAAGTTTTTGTGGCCGAGGAAGCCGAGGACGGCGATGGCGGCCATCTGGATTGCGCCGGCGATGTAGGGGGCGGACTGGTTCGCCGGAGTGAGGCGGCGGATGAGGAAGACGGTGACGGGCAGAATGGCGGCGCTGAGGAGGATGAGGCCGCCGTAGACGAGGATGCAGCGGAACCACTCGCGGAGATAGTTGCCTTTGGTTTTGAAGATGAACCACTTGTAATTGAGGAAGGAGAAGGTGATGTTGAGCAGGCCGGAGAGGACGCTGGCGGCGACGTAGGCAAAGGGGATGTGGGGGGTGAGCAGTGCGGTGAAGGCGGCGAAAGTGCCGTAGCCGAAGAGGGTGTTGCAGAGGCCGACGGCGAGGTAGCGGGCGAACTGGCCGGGCGGGAAGTGGCGGAGGATGCGCGCGCGGAAGCCGGTGGTTGCGACGGGTTGCGTGCGATCCATGTTTAGTTCGTCCTCTGGGGTTGCTGCGTCCTTTGGCGGATGGGCCGGCGGCGGTTCCGGGCTGGCCAGCGCAGGCGGAGGGAACCCGCCTGGATATGTGCTGATGCTGCGTTGTTTCGCTATTGTAGCGTAGGTGGAACTGCGCGGCCGAGGGCGTGCGCGCGCGCCGGAGGATGGCGGCAGTTGCCGGGGAGGGGAGCCGGATGACCGCAAAGTTGATTACGCTGGTGACGCCGTGCTTTAACGAGGCGCTGAACGTGGGGGAGCTGCACCGGCGGGTGGTGGCGATGGCGGAGGAGCTGCCGGAGTATCGGGTGGAGCACCTGTTCATTGACAACGCGAGCACGGACGGCACGGTGGACGTGCTGCGGGCGATGGCCGCGGAGGACGCGACGGTGAAGGTGATTGTGAACACGCGGAACTTTGGCGCGGACCGGTCTGGGATGCACGCGCTGCTGCAGGCCGAAGGCGACGCGGTGGGGACGGTGGCGGCGGATATGCAGGACCCGCCGGAGCTGTTTGTGGAGATGGTGCGGGAGTGGGAAAAGGGCTTTCCGATCGTTGCGGCGATCAAGCATTCGAGCGAGGAAAGCGGGCTGATGTATCGCGTGCGGACGGCCTACTACAGGCTGGTGGCGCGGCTGACGAACGTGGAGGTGTTGGAACACTTCACGGGATTCGGGTTCTACGACCGTGCAGTGCTGGAGCAGATTCGGACGCACTTTCGCGACCCGTATCCGTACTTTCGCGGGATGATTGCCGAGCTTGGCCTGCCCGCGGCGAAGGTTTATTACAGCCAGAAGCGGCGCGAGCGGGGTGTGACGAAGAACAATTTTTATGCGCTCTACGACCTGGCGATGCTGGGCATTACGAACTTGTCGAAGGTGCCGCTGCGGCTGGTGATTTTTGGCGGGTTTGTGTCCGCCGCGATCAGTTTCGCGCTGGGGATGTTTTACCTGCTCTACAAGCTGGTGTTCTGGTCGAGCTTCTCAGTAGGCATTGCGCCGCTGGTGCTGGGGCTGTTCTTTCTGGGCTCGGTGCAACTGATTGCGCTGGGGATTATCGGCGAGTATGTGGGTGCGATTCACACGACGGTGCTGAACCGGCCGATGGTGACGGAGAAGGAACGCATCAATTTTTAGCCAGGCTTTCAGCCTTGCGATGGCACTTCGGGATCGATTCCGCGCGCGTAGATGGTTTGGCGCAGGGACGGGATCTGCGAGTAGGGGCTCTCGATGTCGTCGATGCGGATGGGCGCGTCCCTTTTGACGGGATGGAGGAGGACCTCTCCGCGCATGAGTTCGCGGCAGGAGAGCTGGCCTTTCTGGAGCGGAATGGCGAGGTAGACATCGTCATCGGTGAGGGCGTGGCCTTCGGGAAGGTCCTGCTTGGCGTAGACGCCACGAACGAGGGCATCGAGGTAGTTGACTTCCTCTTTTGGCGGCATTCGCTTCTGTGTGCCGGATGCGCCGCACATCTCCTTAGCCTTGTGGAAGGCCTTGAACCAAATGTCGATCTGATGAGGAAGGCTGCAGTAAGGCGATACCTTTTCT
>NFUO01000302.1 GCA_002197545.1 Acidobacteria subdivision 2 bacterium RH1 MAG20
AGGATTCCAAGAGCACGAAGTAATTGGTCCGCACCGATCCCGCGCGTTGATCCGTTGCATAGGAATCGAGTCAAAAAACCAGCCCTTCAAAGAGCGAAGGACGAGGTACCCAAGTAGGCGCGCCACAAAGGCCGAGACAGCAGGCTATTCTGAAATGAAATGGCGCGCGATCTTTGGAACCAAAATACAGCTTGACTTACGCTTGCCGCGCGGCATATCAGTGCGGCTGCTACCCAACATGGCGGGCCCTGTCGAGCAGGGCCGGATCTGCAATCTTGAGCGGAGGAAGTGATGCGTCTTAATTTGTCCCGGCATTTGATACTGGCGTCTGCGGCGATCTGGATCCTGGCGAGTGCGGGATGCGCGCGCAAGACGAGCGAAGTCGATGACGCTGCGCTTCGAGCTGCGGATGGGGATTCCGCGAATTGGATTACCTACGGGCGCACGTATTCGGAGCAGCGCTTCAGTCCCTTGAAGCAGATTGACGAACAGAGCGTCGGCAAGCTCGGCCTGGCGTGGTCTTACGACCTCGAAACTTTGCGCGGGGTGGAGGCGACGCCGCTCGTCAAGGATGGCGTGCTCTATACGACAAGCGCATGGAGCATCGTGTACGCATTCGACGCGAAAACGGGGAAGCTGCTGTGGACTTACGATCCGAAGGTTCCGAAAGATCACGCAAAGTATGTGTGCTGTGACGTGGTCAATCGAGGCGTCGCACTCTACAAGGGCCGAGTCTATGTAGGGACGCTGGACGGGCGCCTCGTCGCGCTGGACGCCAAAACAGGCGCGCCAGTCTGGGATGTTCAGACGACGCCTAAGGATGGAAGCTACGCCATCACCGCCGCGCCACGGATCGCCAAGGGGCGCGTGCTCATCGGAAACGCGGGCGCGGAGTACCCCGTGCGCGGGTACGTCTCCGCGTATGACGCGGAGACCGGCAACCTCGCCTGGCGGACGTACACCGTTCCCGGCGATCCGTCGAAACCGTTTGAGTCCGACGCGATGAAACGCGCGGCAGCCACATGGTCAGGCGAGTGGTGGAAGGCGGGAGGC
>NFUO01000303.1 GCA_002197545.1 Acidobacteria subdivision 2 bacterium RH1 MAG20
TAACGCTTCCGGCTCGTAGCGTTCGCGGATGCGTCTCGACGATGCTGGCCGCGAGAATGCGCACCTCGCGGTGCGCTTGCAGCAGATTGAAGTGATGCACGGTATTGCCCAAACCATCGCGGTAGCGAAACACGTCGGTTTGCGGCGTCACGCTCAGGTTGAAGGAACGACAAGTCTGTGCGGCGTCGCTGGCCGGCTCCATACGCGCCTCGGCGATAGATTCGGTCACGGGTGCCGAATAGCTCAGATGCGTTTCATGCTGGACTTCGAGGATCATGATTATCGCTCTTGAGCCATCCGGCGTCACGACAGTGTGTAGTTTCGTTGCACGCCGCGGCTGACTTCGCCACAGCGCTCGAGCATACCGCCGAGGAAAACGTGCAGAGGATCTTGAAGGATTTGCTCCAGTTCGCGGTATTTCAGGTCGGCGAGCATCAGACCGAGGACGCGCTCCGGTTCGCTCAAGCGCTGGCGTGGCCCCAGATCCTCAATGGCGGCCAGCGCCTGCGCCGAGGTCTCCAGGCAGAAACGCACCGAGCGCGGCGAGTCCGGCCGCAGTAGCAGAAAACCAACCACGCGCTCCGGTTCGACGCGGCCAACGTGGATGCGCTGGTAGGCGTCGTAGGACTGGCAACTACGCAGCACCGCCGCCCAAGCCAGGCTGGATAAGGAAAGATCGGTCGGATCGCTCAGATCCGTGAGCAGTTGATACTGGATATCGAGGATGCGTAAAGTCTTGTGAGCGCGTTCGAGAAACTTGCCGAGCTGCATGAACTGCCAACCCTCATCGTGATTGCAAGCGGTATCGCACACACCCTGAAATAGACAGCTGCCACTCTCGATGGTCTGTGTCAGTTCGTGCGGCGATTCGCGGGCGCGCTCGCGGAACTCAGGATCGTTCAGACACCAATGAAGTTTGTTCAGTTCGCGCCACATGGCGGGATGGATAGCTCCGCGAACGCTCCGCGCGTTGGCCCGCGCCTTCGACACACAGGAAATGATGCTGTCGGAGTTGTCCGGCCGCAACGTCAGCCATTCGCGCAGCGCGGCCGGCGGAGTGGACGAATCCGGGTGCGCCGCCGGCACTTGCTGTTGCAGCGTCGCCGCCAGACTGGTCCAGTACAGTTCGTGCGGTCCGGCGCCGACGCCGTACAGATCGAGTTCCAGATGGAAGCAGACATCGAGCAAGCGCGCCGTCTGCTCGGCCCGTTCGAGGTAACGGCTCATCCAGAACAA
>NFUO01000304.1 GCA_002197545.1 Acidobacteria subdivision 2 bacterium RH1 MAG20
CCGAGATGATTCCCTTCTCAGCGATGTCCCGCTTTTTGGCGTAGCGATTGAGGCTCATCGGTAGGCGTCCTCAGGCAGATAGCGTGTGAATCTCATGCGCGTCGGTCCCTTCCGAAGAAAGGCATCTCGTGGTACGTCGCGGTTGCCTTGCGATATTCGAACTTCGCCACCCCAAGCTTGCCGTTCTGGCGAAAGCGCACCTTCTGCACATGGAGCTCTACGGGGGCGTTCTCCTGGGTGAAATCGCGCCATACACAGAGTCCGTTGTCGGCCTTGTTCCGCCAGTGAGCGGAACCGGCACAGTCGTAGAGCGTCGGCACCGGATAGTTGCCATCCTCGCGCTGGAGCTTTTGCGGGTGAGCCACCACCCAGACATGAACGCCATGCTGGCGGGCAAACTGGCGGATCGATCGCAGGCTGTCACCGATGTATTCCGTCTCGGTCTGATGGCGTGGTCTCGCGCTTTCGAGCTCGTTCCAGGGATCCAAAACCAGTCCGCGGATCCCCTTCGCGTAGACCAGTTGCCTTGCCGCAGAAAGCACGTTGGCAAGGGTCCATTCCGCCTCATTCCCCGGCAGATACCAGAAGAACTGCTCGGTCGCCCAGGTGAGCGCTGATTGCATCTGCGCCTCGTTCATGCGCGCCGAGGGGCCATCGAAGAAGGGGAGCCCGGTATGCTTCTCCAGCATCCGCGCGACGTGATCCTCGATTGGCTGGTTCTCCGGCGAAAAGAGCATGAAGCGCCAGCCCTCGTGATGGGCGAGGTTCACGAGCAGCGCATCGACGAAGTTGGAATTGTGCGTCGGGACAAACGCTCGGCCTACTAGGAACTGCTTTGTTGGGCTGTCCACCGCTATGCACCGCACCGGAACACTGTCCACCGGCTCAACCGAAACGACCATCCTATGAGCTGTGAGACGCTCACAATTGAGCGGCTTAATTCGCGCGGATTTTCGGGACAGACGAAAAGGCGAGAACGAGGGCGTAAAGAAGACCCTATATTTGGCGCCGCAATCTTTCCCGTAGAGTGTTGCGCGACCTTCTTTCATGGTCGGCTTCAGGCCAAGGCTGGCAGCCAATTCGAAGACGCCGTTAGCCAGTTGTGGGTTCGTATTGCAGAATTCGCACCGGCCATCCAGTCCCATATAGCCATCGGTATCCATCAGCCCGGCAAGGAGCGATTTCCGCTGCTCCACTGAGGCGCGCAAATACATTGACGGGACATGCTTATTTCCAAGCAACCGAAGGAGACGCAGCTTCGGCTGAAGACCCCTCACGGTGTGCCCCCACTTAGTGGAAGGCATTCTGGTAACAGCGTAGCCATCCGCTGTGATCTGGGTAACCACCTCAGTCTCGGCTGCGCATACAGCGCCACAGGCCGAAGAACCATC
>NFUO01000305.1 GCA_002197545.1 Acidobacteria subdivision 2 bacterium RH1 MAG20
ATGGGGAACACCACCTCACAGCGTTCGAAGAGGTTACGCGGCATCCAGTCGGCGCTGCCGCAATAAATCTCTTCCTTCCCTCCGTTGGAGAAGTAGAAGATCCGGCTGTGCTCCAGAAATCGCCCAATCACCGAGCGCACGCGGATTTTCTCGCTGAGCCCGGGGAGCCCCGGACGCAGCGAGCAGATGCCGCGCACGATCAGATCGATCTCTACCCCGGCTTTGGAAGCGTCATAGAGAGCCTCGATGACCCGCTCCTCCAGCAAGGAATTCATCTTGGCAATGATGTGAGCAGGCCTGCCGGCGGCTGCATGTTCCGCCTCCCGATGGATCATTCCGATGATGGTCTCGGCCAGGGTAAGCGGGGCGACCAGGAGCGGCGCGTAGTCGTCCGATTCCGAGTGCGCGGTAAGGTAATTGAACACGCTGTGCACGCTGTTGGTGATCTCCGGATCGCAGGTGAGCAAGCTCACATCCGTATAGAAGCGCGCTGTCTCCGAATTGTAGTTGCCGGTACCGAGATGGGCGTATCGCCGGGTCACGCCGTCCGGGTCGCGGCGGACCAGCAAGGCAAGCTTGCAATGCGTCTTCAGGCCGACGATTCCATGAAAGACCTGCACCCCGGCATCTTCCAGGTTGCGGGCCCAGCGGATGTTCGAAGCTTCGTCGAAGCGGGCCATCAGTTCGACCACCACCGTCACTTCCTTGCTCTGGGCGGCCTCGGTCAGCGCCTGGAACATCGTCGAGTCGGAGCTGGTCCGGTAAAGCGTCTGCTTCATCGAAACCACGTGCGGATCCTGGGCGCCGAGCTGAACAAAGTTCACCACCGCATCGAAGGAGTCGTAGGGGTGGTGCAGCAGCACATCACGGTGGCGGAGCTCCTCAAACAGGTCTTCGGAGCGGCGATTCAGCCTGAGCTCTCGCGGCGTAAAGGGTTTGAATTTCAGGTCGGGGCGGCTGGTATTGCTGTACAGGTTCATCAGCCGCGACAGGTTGACCGGGCCATTGGTGCGGAAGATCAGCGACTCGTCCAGCTCGAAATTCGTGGACAGTCGCTCCACGATCTGAGGATCGGCGCCCTCTTCAATCTCCAGCCGCACGGCGTCCCCTTTCCGGCGATTGTGCAATTCCGAGCGGACGCTGTCGAGGAGACTCCGCGACTCCTCTTCCTGCAAATACAGATTGCTGTTGCGGGTGACCCGGAAGGCTACTTTGGAAAGGATTTCGTAGCCGCGATACATGCCTGCGGCGTTCTGCTCGATGAGATCGTGGAGAAAGATGAAGTCCTGCGTGCCAGAGATC
>NFUO01000306.1 GCA_002197545.1 Acidobacteria subdivision 2 bacterium RH1 MAG20
ATCTAAGGCATCCTGGAGGGTCGGAAAATCCATGGGTAGAGCCCAAGTTCCCCGATTGCCGGCGGAAACTCCCGCCGACGCCGGGCTGCCGCACAACATCACCCGACCATACTGCGGATCCCGCGTCTGATATCGCCGTCGATCAAGCTCTCCGGGCGTGACCTGTAGGGCCGTCGCCAGTTTGCGATAGGCGTCGCCGCTACCGGGTTTGCGGTTCGTTTCTATTTCTGCAAGATAACTGCTGGCCATCCCGACAGATTTGGCGAGGGCGCGTTGTGACAAACCGCGTTTTTTCCGCCAGACCTTGAGCGGGCTGTCGCCGTTGAGGAGTTGCGTCGCTTCGGCCGCAGTCAAATAGTCCCTCCGTGCTGCTTCCTTGCCGATCCGCTGTTCGCGCTCGCGGCGCTTTGCGACGGCGGCTCGATCGTCAGAGTCTTCCGTTTGCTCCTGTAGCCTGAGCCAGTCGTGGCGACTGATCGTGACCGTATCGTCTGTTTCGCCCAGAATCTTGATCGAATTCATCTATAGACCTCCCGGCGATGGGCAATCCGGTCCAGAATTACATCACCATCTTCGATCGAGAAAACAGCCCTCCACTGCCCTTGCCGGAGCCGGTAGGATCCGGGTTCGCCGCTTAACGGAGAGACGTTCGGATGCCGCTCATCGGGCGCCGCAGCAATCTGCTGGAGCCGCTCCAATAGACGGCCGGCGTCGGCCCGCGGCAATCCGGCAAGCTGCTTCGTGGCCGGCGGCGGAATGATCAGGCTCAAGTTCACAATGATCGCTCATAGCGACCATGGTGTCAACGCCGGGCCGAGGAGGGATGAGTCGATCTGGGCCGCTTCGCTGGACCAGATCAACGAGGGGCTTCGCGGCCCTGAAATCGGCCGCGCCGGTGCGCCAGCTGATCGATTACGCCGCCTGAGTGGGCGTTCTATCGGCGCGCCGGCGTCTTGAAAGCGCGCGGCGTGGCGCGCTGCCCCAGGTACTGTGTCAACACCAAGA
>NFUO01000307.1 GCA_002197545.1 Acidobacteria subdivision 2 bacterium RH1 MAG20
CGTCTAAAAAGCCCTGCTGGAACCGCCAGGCCCTCTTGACATCCCCGCCTGCTGTCGTCTATACTTATTTTGCGGACAAAAGTCCGTAGAACGGACAGACGCCGACGGGTGATGGCACCGAGATCCAATGAACGGTCGCACATAGTGGGTGCCGATTGCAGGCCATCAGTTCACGGAGGCATGGACTTCATTTCGAAGCAGGACATCGACGTGCCTGAGCAAAACAACGAGAAAAATACGCAGGAAACAAACCAACGACAGGGCCCGCTTGATGGCCTGCTGATCGCCGACTTCTCACGAGTACTCGCCGGTCCGTACTGTACGATGCTGCTTGGCGACCTCGGCGCAACGGTGATTAAGGTTGAGAGTCCTTCAGGGGATGACACGCGTTCCTGGATGCCGCCTGAACGCGATGGGGTGGCGACCTACTACCTGGCAATCAACCGTAACAAGCGCTCGGTCACGCTTGATTTAAATGATTCCGCAGACCTGCAGTTGGCCCACGAACTGGCTGCCCGTGCCGACATCTTTATCCAAAATTTCAAGCCCGGCGGTCTCAAGCGCTTCGGCCTGGATTATGACGCGGTACAGCAGCGGAACACCGGGATCATTTACGCCTCCATCAGCGGTTTCGGAACGGCGCAGGGGGCGTCCCTGCCCGGCTACGACCTCATCGTGCAAGCAATGTCCGGGTTAATGAGCCTCACGGGTGACCCCGATGGTCCTGCCTATCGTTCCGGTATCTCAGTGTTCGATGTAATGGCCGGGCTGCATGCAGCCATTGGCATTCTGGCGGCCCTCAACCACCGCAATCACACGGGCGAAGGCCAACATGTGGAAGTTAGCTTGTTCGCCTCGGCGCTCTCAGGGATGGTTAACCAGACGTCAGCCTATGTGGCTGGCGGCATCATTCCGACCCGCATGGGCAATGCTCATCCTAGCTTGTTTCCCTACGAACCGCTGCCGACAGCGGACCTGGATCTGATTATCGCTGCAGGGAACAATGGGCAGTTCAGCAAACTCTGCGAAATCCTCGACCTCCCTGAGTTGCCGCGTGATCCCAGGTTTGCGGACACCAAAGATCGCAACCGCAACCGCGACGCCTTGCGCCCGCTGCTCATTGAGCGGTTACGCACCAGAACGGCTCAGGAATGGTTCCGCAGGTTGAGCGCCGCTGGCGTTCCGTGCGGCCCGATCAACAACATCGAGGGAGGTATCGCGTTTGCTCGCGAAATCGGACTTCATCCCGTCGTCGAGGTTGGCGCTGGAGATGATGCCGTGTCCATGATTCGTCACCCGATTTCGTTCTCGCTGACGCCTCCTCGCCACAAGCTACCGCCTCCGGCACTTGGACAGGACAACGAGCAAATTCGGGCCTGGCTCAGTCAGATGCCGCGCATCGACCCGCAGGAACTTAAAACGGCCAGGGAAACCTCAGAGCAAAGCTGAGAACC
>NFUO01000308.1 GCA_002197545.1 Acidobacteria subdivision 2 bacterium RH1 MAG20
ATATTGAGCTTTCCGTCGGGTCTGATCGCAATCAAACCATCGAATCCGATTGTGCCTGCGGTAAAGTTGGACAGCGCTACTCCGACGCCCGTGACCTTGCTACCGCGGACCTGGCCGTTTCGTTTTATGCGCTCCGCCCAATTGAACTTCTCGGCGCCTTTCTGGAGGGCTTCACGCGCAAAGGAGCTGGTTAACACAGTTCGAGTTCCGTCTTTCTCCGGCGCTCCGTAAGGCATTCCCGTGGTCGGGGCGTTGATTTTGCGAATGTCCACTTCGTCGATGCCCAGTTTTCGCGCCGCCATGGAGATCAGCGGCTCGAACATGACTGTCGACTGTACGCCGCCAGGACCGCGCTGAGGGGCGTGCGGCGGCGTGTTGGTCAGTACCGCCGTACCGCGGAACCGCATGGTCAAGGGCGTATAGTTCGCCGAGGCCACGACGGCGCATGTTCCGTAATCTCCCGCGCGGGCATAAGGTCCGTTGTCTTGCACTACGAACATGTCCAAACCGGTCATTCGGCCGTCTTCGCGGAAGCCCATTCGGACCCGCATGATCAATCCCGACCGAGCGCGGCCGATATAGTTGTCTTCCTCACGCGAAATTCGCATCATGACCGGCCGGCCGGTCTTCTTCGCCAGTAGCGCGGGAATCGCGGTGTGCATCTGTGTTTCCGGATTCTTTCCGCCAAACCCGGCACCCACGTACTCCCCAATCAACACGAGTTTGGGTCGATCCACGCCCGACCAATTTCCAACCGACTGGCTGACGTGAGCTAAGGATTGCGCCGAGGTGTGCAAGTAAAGTTTCCCATTCTGCCAATGAGCCATCGTATTGCGGGGCTCCAGGCACTGGTGGGAGGTCGACTGACACATAACGGTCTCATCGACGATTACAGCCGCCTCCCTCAGGGCGGCATCCACATCCCCGATGGTCCAAACGTCCGGCGCGTCGCGCATCGGCAGCCGGCCGGCCTCGACTTCTCTCCAATCTTCTTCCGTCCATTTGAGCGTCTTCACCACTCCGCCATAGTAGACATTCCCCTCGAGGCGAGCATTCGGCCCACCGGGACGAAGGCTTTGCAGCGGGTCAACGCAGAACGGCAGCGGCTCAAGATCGACCTTGATGCGCTCGACCGCTTCCGCTGCGGTGACTTCGTCCACAGCCGCCACGGCGAGGATCGGCTCGCCCTGATACACCGGCTCATTGCTGAGCCCCAGTTCATCTTTGATGGGCACGCCACGCCCGCCCTTTGAT
>NFUO01000309.1 GCA_002197545.1 Acidobacteria subdivision 2 bacterium RH1 MAG20
CAAGCTGGAAGTGGAACTCGATGCCGTGGAAGAAGGCACCGAGAAGTGGACCGACCTGCTGAGCGGCTTCTATGGATACTTCCAGAAGGAGCTGAAGGTTGCTGGCAAGAACATGGAAGACATCAAGCGGATGGAGGAGCCGACCAACGAGAAGTGCCCGGAATGCGGCTCGCCGCTGGTGCTCAAGTGGGGTAAGTTCGGTTCGTTCTATGCCTGCTCGGCCTATGACAAAAAGAAGCCGGTCAACGTTGCCAGCTCCGCGTGGGAAAAAGACCCGAAGAAGGCTATCAAGAAGATTGAGGACAAGCTCGCCTATCCGATGATGGTGAAGACCACCGGCGGCGCTGGCCCTGTGCCTGCCGCAGCTACGGCGAACAACCAGAAAGAACTCCAGGCTGCGCTCGCCGCATCCGCCGGACCGGAGCGCAAGCTGGTCGTCGAGCAGATAAGCTGCAAATTCACGCGCGAGAATTTTGAAGCCAAGCCCAACCTGCAGACTGCCGAAGCGCAGGGCGCAGAAGCAGAAGAGGAATTCTGCGAGAACTGCGGTCGCGTGATGGTGCTGCGCAACGGGCCGTTCGGCCAGTTCATGGCCTGCCCTGGCTACAACGAAGATCCGCCCTGCAAGACCATCCGCAAGCTGACGCAGAAGCAACAGCAGAAGCCTGCCGTGCCGCTGGACGAAAATTGCCCCAAGTGCGGTATGCAACTGGTGCTGCGCACCGGGCAGTACGGAGAATTCGTTTCCTGCAGCGGTTATCCCAAGTGCAAATACATCAAGCAGAATCTCACTGGAGTCACCTGCCCAACCTGCGGCAAGGGAGATATCGCTGAGCGCAAGGCGCGCCGCGGCAACATCTTCTATGGCTGCACTAACTACCCCAAGTGCGACTTCACGTCGAACTACAAACCGGTCCCGCAGCCGTGCCCGGAGTGCGGCAGCGCTTATCTGCTGGAGAAGACGTTGAAATCCGGCGTTTACCTCGTCTGCCCCAACAACAAGAAGCAGGGTGCAGAGTAAGAGAAGCCCAA
>NFUO01000031.1 GCA_002197545.1 Acidobacteria subdivision 2 bacterium RH1 MAG20
ATGGTGGGCGGTACTGGGATCGAACCAGTGGCCCCTGCCGTGTGAAACAGAGGGTAGGGGCTTACGGATCAAGCATATGCGAGCCCATTTGATATCACGCAATGTCATTTTCGAAGTGTCCCAGAATTGTCCCAGTACTCGAGGATGTTGCCGGGAGGGAGTTGGTGGGTGTGCAAGGGGGCGGCTTGTTGCGACGCCGGGAGCTCATCGAGTTCGGCAAGAAGAAGATGGGAATGGTGGCGGACGCGGGCTGGGGAAGATAACGTAGGTAGCGAAGATAACGCCGGAATGGGCTGGACCCTTTTCGCATAGATCGTAAAATGGTCCGTACCAATTTACGATGTGCCGTAAAAGGTGGGAGGGCACGGGGCAGGCAAGTCGTCCGATGGGTTCGAGCGCTGGACCGACACCTCCGTGAAGATGCTGAACGGCAAGTGGGCAGTGCGTTGCCGGCTACGACAGCAGGATTTCGAAGTAAGCGGGAGCACGCGGGTGCGGCCGTTGCGCCCCATCCCGCATCACGTCTTGAGCGCCAGCCGGACCGCATGGCGGCTTTGGCCTGCGGCGATGGGGCTGTCGCTATTGCATTCTTTTGATGTATGATTATCATATATCAATGGAATCAAATGCACAGATTCTGCCCCGGGCAGCTGCTTCCGCCGTCCAGCACGCCCTGCGCGTCTCTCCGGTGGTCGTGCTGCTCGGGGCGCGCCAAACCGGCAAGACCACGCTCGTCCGTTCGCTGCCGCAGCTTGCCGAGCGGCCTTATCTAACGCTCGATGACTTTGATTTGCGAGTCCAAGCAGCGGCGGACCCGGAGGCCGTGGTCGAGCGCGCCCCCTCGCTTATCATCGATGAGGTGCAAAGAGTCCGGGATCTGCTGATCGCGGTGAAGCGTGCGGTCGACCGCGATCCGAAACGCAGGCCCGGTCGCTTCGTCCTCACGGGGTCCGCGAATCTCTTGATGATGGAGCAAATCGGCGAGACGCTCGCTGGTCGCGCAATA
>NFUO01000310.1 GCA_002197545.1 Acidobacteria subdivision 2 bacterium RH1 MAG20
CGGGCGTAGAGATCGATCTTTCTCGCGTCGGCCAGCCGGATGGTACCTCCATCCCGAAGGTTCTGGAGCTGCTGAGTCAAGAGGCGGGCCAGCAAATCGTTTTGATCCTTGATGAAGCTCAGCACACCCTGACCACCGAGGCTGGTGAATCGGCGATGTTCGCGCTGAAGTCCGCGCGAGACCAACTGAACTCCCCTGACAAGCAGCTCCTGCTACTTGTGTTCTCTGGTTCCGACCGCGACAAGCTCTTACGCTTGGTGAACTCAGCCAATGCGCCATTCTATGGATCGCAGATCCACCACATGCCGGAGTTGGACCGCTCCTACTTAGAGCGGCTCGGCGTCGCGCTGGAGAAGGTCCACGATTGGCTTGCGCCGGTAAACATCGACCAGCTTTTTGAAGCCTTCAGGGCTGTTGGGTTGCGCCCGCAGTTCCTTCAGCACGTCCTTGAGGGGGTCCTGCAACGCCCGAAAACTAACTCCGCACGGGCCGGGAACGACATTCTTGCCGGCGCCTGCCAGGTTCAGCAGGAGGAAATCAAGTCCCGCCGGCAGCTGTATCTGGGGCTGAAGCCCCTGGAGCAGTACGTGCTCTGGCGCATGCTTGAGCAGGGTCCTGCCTTCCGGCCCTATGATGCTGATTCCAAGAATTTCTACAGTGCGCTTCTCGGGCGTAAGGTAAGTACGCCCATGGCCCAGGCGGCGATTGAGTCTCTGCGCGACCACACCCCGAGTGTGGTGTGGAAATCCTCCCGGGGAGAGTACGCCGTTGATGACACTGGCATGCAGGCATGGTTCGCCCAGGAGCGGGACGCCGGGGCATGGCCTCCGAATGAGGATTGTGAAGAACTCCTGGCCCGGCTCGCGCAGACTTCCTCCACGCCGTGAAGATGAAGGCTGGCGACCCGTGGCCGGACCTGCGCTCCCACGGGCAATCACGGCACGATTCACGGGCAGAACTCCGACTGAGGTCATTCGCTACATATTGGCGAAGCGACTATATTTTCGGCTGGGATCACGATTTCGGGCTGGAATCGCTGGTTGACCTGAGTTCGGGTAACGACTTTGGATCCACCTTTCGCCCAAGACAGCGAAATTCCACGAGCCGTACGCCTCGCTCAGGAAACGACTTTAATTCACGCGCACAGAATTCCAAAGTTATCTCCCTACGTCAGGCCGAGGCCAGTCGGTTGCTATAGCGCAAAGCGGGGCACTTCTGCGCCCGGGCATTACCGGCCCACAAGCAGGTTAGCCTCTAGTCAGATGCGGTGCGCGCACCGGTAGATGTTGCGGTCCATGTCCGCTGCCACTCCTGGAACTCGGAGGGCTTTATCTGATAACGCGCGAAATTTCCTTCATGAAGGCCCAGCAGTTCGTCCTCGGTCACTTCCCTGAAACGCTCGCGATCGGCAGGATCGATTTTCTCCTCTGTCCATCTGGCGACATGGGCGGCGGCCGATCTCCTGTCCATACGCTCGCGGACGACCTCGCCAACGATTTCGCGCAGCGCGGCGCGATGCC
>NFUO01000311.1 GCA_002197545.1 Acidobacteria subdivision 2 bacterium RH1 MAG20
AGTAAAGTTGAGCGCTCGTGATCCGTACGATGACCAGCATGGTGCCGGAGCAGGCGGGACAACGCAGCAGGTTGGATGTTTCGGGGCGATCTGGGCACGCAACAGCGCCAAGCAACTCGCGGCAGCGTGCGAGGGCGGTTTGCCGTCTTCGGTTGGCGAAGAAGCCGAAGTGGCGGATGCGGACCAGTCCTTTGGGCAAAACGTGAAGAAGAAATCTGCGCAGGAACTCCTCTGCTGAAACGGTCATGACCTTTTTCTTGCCACCATGGGCATAGTCTCGCCAGCGGAAGGAGACGCGATCATGCTCGAAGGCCACGAGGCGATGGTTGGAGATGGCGACGCGGTGGGTGTAGCGCGCCAGGTAGTTGAGAACATGTTCGGCGCCGCCGAAGGGTGGCTTGGCGTAGACGACCCAGTCCTGCCGGAACAGTTGCCGTAGGAAGGTGGCGAAGCAGTCAGGAGCGGCCAGATACTGTTGCGAGCCATGAAACTGAAGCTTGTCCTGCGCGAAGAGTTGCTTCAAGCCAGCCGCGAACTTGCCGCGGAAGACTCGGCCCAGTGCGTGGACAGGCAGGAAGAATCGGCGCGACGAGTCTATCCAGTTGGAACCATCAAAAGCAAGGCCGCCAGCGGGAACGATGTAGTGTATGTGGGGATGGTGCTGAAGGTTCTGCCCCCAGGTGTGGAGCACGCCAAGACCGCCGATGTCAGCTCCGAGGTGTTTTGGATCGCGAGCCAGTTCGAGCATCGCTGCGGCGCTTGCGCGAAAGAGCAGATCATAGAGCAACCGCTTGTTCTGCAATGCAAGAGCAGAGAGCGAATGCGGCAGCGTGAAGACGATGTGGAAGTACGGAACGGGCAACAGTTCAGCCGAGCGCGCCGCCAGCCATTTTGCGCGTGCGTTCCCCTGGCACTTTGGGCAGTGTCGTGATCGGCATGAGTTGTAGGAGATGGCCTGATGGCCGCAGCGGACGCACTTATCAAGATGACCGCCCAGTGCCGCGGTACGGCACCGGACAATGGCATCGAGCACCTTGCGATGCAACCATGCAAGATGCGACTTGTGCTTCTCCCAGAATTTGTTGCCCGCTGCGCGGACGATGTCGGCCACCTCGAGGGTGGGCCGACTCATCGCTTCATCAGCCTCCTGGAACGCTTCACTTCCTCGGGGCTGGAAACCTCGATGGCTTCGAGTGGGCTGGCAACCGCCTGCAGATGGCGACGGGACAGATGCAGGTAGAGAGCGGTATCGCCGATCTTGGCATGACCGAGCAATATCTGGATGGTACGCAGGTCGGCGCCTGCTTCCAGCATATGGGTCGCGAAGCTGTGGCGAAGCAAATGCGGCGCCACGCGCTTCTTAATGCCGGCGCGCTTGCCAGCCTCGTTCACAGCCTTCCACACCACCTTCGGAGTAATGGGGACATCTGCCCGCCAGTTGTTCACCGTACCTGG
>NFUO01000312.1 GCA_002197545.1 Acidobacteria subdivision 2 bacterium RH1 MAG20
GCGTGGGCGCCGTATTTCTTCCTGGTCGTCATCGTTTTGCTGTGGGGCGGCGTAGATGCGGTAAAAGTATTCCTGAACCGGTTCACAGTGATCTTTCCCTGGCCGGGACTGCACAATCTGGTAGTGCGTCTTCCACCCGTGACAGCCAAACCGTCGCCTTACGCGGCTCTCTACACGGCTAACTTTTTGTCGGCGGCGGGAACGTCCTGCCTCTTCGCCGTATTTGTTTCAGCCGCGGCGCTGCGCGTTTCCCCGCGCAATCTGGCCCGTTTGACTTGGTCCACCGCACGTCAGCTCGTGTTCCCCATGGTGACCATCGCCAGTGTATTGGGTCTGGCGTTCCTGATGAACTATTCCGGCGCCACGGCCACGCTCGGCCTGGCCATGGCCAGCACGGGCGCGCTGTTTCCGTTCTTCAGTCCATTGCTCGGATGGCTGGGCGTGTTTCTCACCGGGAGCGACACTTCGGCGAACGCCCTATTCGGCACGCTGCAGGTGATCACCGCGAATCGTCTGGGGCTGAACGCCACGTTGATGGCGGCCGCGAATTCAGCGGGAGGCGTTATGGGCAAGATGATCAGCCTCTCCAGCATCGCGGTCGCGGCCGCGGCCACGCACATGGTTCCAGACGACGAAGGTCGCCTGTTCCGCTTCACGCTGAAGCACAGCGTCTTTCTGGCGGCGGTGACTGGACTGGTGGTGGTCTTTTACGCCTACGTCGTGCCCGGGTGGGCGCGATAAGCGTTGGGCTGACGCCCGGGGGCGCGGGCGACGGGATCGGCCGGATGTGCATCTGTTCATGTTGACATGCGATCGGCGCCGAAGCCAAAGGGCGGGGAGCCTGCCGATAAATCCTGAAACATTTCAGCTAACCGTCAGCTAACCGAAGTTCGTCAGTGCGCCGGCAGGCGCACGAGACGTGTATGTGCCGCGGGCGACTCCGCGCAAGAAGTACAACCCGCCAAACCTCGCGGCCAAGGTTCTCACCGGCATGCATGGCGAGCTATGGATCGATAAGAGCAGTTTTCATTGGGTAAAAGCCACCGCGCACGTGCTGCATCCGGTTTCGATTGAGGGCTTTCTCGCCCGCGTTGA
>NFUO01000313.1 GCA_002197545.1 Acidobacteria subdivision 2 bacterium RH1 MAG20
CCCCGTGGCGGGTCGCTTTCCCAAACCCGAACGACCCAAACGGGCAGCGGATCTTGGCTGTGTTCCCCCCGAGGCTGCTTAGTTGGACAGCGCCACTTCGGCGCTCTCAAGAGCGCCAAATGGCGTCGTGGGCGGTGGTTAGGGCGGGTTAGAGCCGCAAAACCGGTCTCGACTTGGCAACGAGAATTTGAAAAGACGACCCTCCGTGTTTTTACTAGTCTTGGAGGACTATTCACGGAGGATCGTCAAGATGACGCTCAAGCAAATTGGAGAGTTGGGCAAACAACTGGCCATGTTTCTCGCTCTGTTCGCCGACTGCTTTCGGAGACGAGAAGGACGCGACTTATTGCGGGTCTATGTCCGAGGGCTGCTTTCGGATATGCCTCGCAAAACGGTCGAAGCGATCGCACTCGCTCAGGGCCAAGCGCCCAGAACACTACAACGTTTTCTCGAATCCATCAAGTGGGATGAAGAAAAGCTGCGCGACCGCTGCCAGCAGATCGTTGCCAAGGAGCATGCCCATCCGCAAGCCATCGGCACCATCGATGAGTCGGGCACGGCCAAAAGTGGCGCGCATACGGCGGGAGTGGGGCGGCAGTGGCTCGGCAACCGGGGTAAAGTGGACAATGGTGTGGTGGCGGTTCATCTGGGGTACTCCGCGCCGGGCTTCCAGTGCCTGCTCGACAGCCGGCTGTACCTGCCCGAGGCATGGGCCAACGACCCGGTGCGCCGAAAAAAAACTACATACCCGACGAAATCATCTTTCAAAGCAAGCCTCAAATCGCGCTCGAGCTTGTGAAACATGCCTTGGGCAATGGCATCCGGGTAGCCGCGTGGAACTTCGACGAGTTGTATGGTCGCAACGGCCCTTTTCTGGATGGCCTGGAGGATCTGCAGCAAACGTTCGTGGCCGAAGTGCCCAGCAACTTTCACGGATGGCTGAAAAAGCCGAGGATTCTGCGCGACGGGCCACGCGGACGCAACGGGCGGCCAAAGACCTATCCACGGCTCGCCCGTCGTCCTCCGTCATGCGAAGTCCGGAATCTGTTGAAGTATTCTCCCCTGCTCCGCGACCAATCCTGGCAGCGATACCATATCAAGGACACCGACCGCGGCCCCGAGGTGTGGGAGGTCAAGTGGGCGGTGTTTTGGCGCAAGGGAGAAGATGGTTTGCCTGGTCGCGGGCATTGCCTGATTGTGGC
>NFUO01000314.1 GCA_002197545.1 Acidobacteria subdivision 2 bacterium RH1 MAG20
GCAGGTAAAAACAGGCGACGCGCCGGTGTATCGCTATCGCTTCGATCTTGGCTCGCCCGGCGATCCATTTCACCCGGCTGCTATCGGCGCCTTTCACTCCGACGATATTGAATATGTCTTCGGCACATTGGACTCTCGGCAAGGAGCAAAGTGGAGGCCCGAGGATTACAAGCTATCCGAACTGATGCAGACCTACTGGACGAATTTTGCCAAGACCGGCGATCCCAACGGCGCTGGCCTTCCGGCATGGCCTGGCTACAACCCGGCAGGAAAATGGCAGGTGATGCACTTGTCGGCGAATTCTGAGGCGCGACCCGACCAGCATCGCGATAGGTATTTGTTCCTGCAGCAGGTCTGGGGACCGGGCGCACCTCCGGAGCCAACGCCTGTGGAACCGGGCAAATGAGGATAACGTAGTCTTGGAGCAGCAGGCAGGGGACTAATTTTTTAGACGAACGGCGGAGTGCTGAGAGGGTATGAAAGAGAGTACGGACCCAAAGAAAAATAAGATTGGTCTGCGAGAGATCGCGGCGGAGGCCAACGTCAGCGTGGCCACGGTGTCGCGCGTGTTGAACGGCAACAATCGCGTCGATCCGGCGATTCGGGAAGTGGTGCTGGATGCAGCGGCCAAGCTGAATGTCGATCTGTCGCAGCGCAACAAGACCAAGGCGCTGGCCTTTCTGCTGAGCAATCGCGCCATGCTGCATGCCTTCCATTCCAGAATTCTGCTGGGAGCGGAAGCCTACTGCGCCGCCAACGGCTGGGACATGGTGTTTCTCTCCTTCAACTACTCGCCGCATGTTCCCTGGAAGGAACTGCATCTGCCGAAGGTGGTGCAGCGCCATGACGTTGTGCGCGCTGTCGTGCTGGCCGGAACCAATTCCGCGAACCTGCTGGAACTGCTCGATCACAAGGGCATCGCGTACTCGGTGCTGGGAAATAACGTGATCGGAGAGCCGGCGAGTTTGAAGGGCGACACGGTCTACTCCGACGACATCCAGGGGGGCCAGGAGATGACGCAATACCTGCTCGGCCTGGGCCATCGCGACATCTGGTTTGTGGGCAACGTTCGACTGCCGTGGTTCGCGCGCCACTATGAGGGGTATCGTAGCGCCATGACGGCGGCCGGGTTCGAGCCGCGGCTCGGCGGGCTGGAATTCGAGGATGAAACCGAGATGGGATACATCAACACCAAATCCCTGCTGGCACGGGGCAACGCCTGCACCGCGATTCTGGCAGGCAACGACCAGGCAGCGCACGGCGTGTACAAAGGGCTGCGCGACAGCGGCCTGAAAGTTCCCGACGACGTGAGCGTGGCAGGC
>NFUO01000315.1 GCA_002197545.1 Acidobacteria subdivision 2 bacterium RH1 MAG20
GTCCTTTATCGAGCACCACTTGCAGGCACCCCGTCCAGACAATCAGCAGGCCGAATCCCAGATTGTCGAACGCACCCACTTTGGCGTGCTTTATGTAATGCGGGTCGTGTACGAACCGGGTGATCATGATTACCGCCAGGATACCTACGGGAATATTGATGTAAAAGGCATATCGCCAGCTGTAAGTATCGGTAAGCCAGCCGCCCAGAGTTGGACCCAGGACGGGCGCGACCACGATGCCCAGGGCGTAGGCGGCCATGGCCTTGGAACGCTGCGCCACCGGAAAGCTTTCCAGCAGAATGGACTGCGAAAGCGGCTGAAGCGCGCCGCCCCCCGCTCCCTGCACAACCCGCGCCAGCAGGATCACAGCGAGCGAAGGCGCCGCCCCGCAGAAAAACGAAGCAACCGTGAAGATGATCACGCAGGTTAGCAAAAAGCGTTTGCGGCCAAAGCGGCGCGCAAACCAGTTGGAGGCGGGCAGAATTACGGCGTTTGCCACCAGGTAACTGGTCAGCACCCAGGTAGCCTCGGAGGTGGTCGCCGAAAGGCTTCCTGCAATATAGGGCAGGGCCACCGAAGCAATGGCCGTGTCGAGCACCTCCATGAAGGTAGGCAGCATCACCGAGGCGGTAACCAGCCAAGGGTTTACGCCCTGAGTGAGCGGATAGCGAGCGTGGCTCTCGGCAGTTGTCATGCGGACCGGGCTTTTCTGAGGGTAAACGATGGGCCCGCCCCAAAGGCGCTGGCTGCGGCCCGCCAAGGCTGGCGAATTCGGAACAGCTTCAAGCTCTCACGGTTCCGTCCGGCAGATCCCGGGCGATGAGCAACTCCCAGGCCTCTAGCTAGCCGATAGCGGTTTCGAGATGGTGGGCATGGGGAGGGCTCCTCAATGGCCCGGATTGGACCGGGCCGGGACGTTAGGTCATTCGATATCGTCCTTTTGGCTCCAGCGACAGCCGTCGCCGGTTCTGTTGTAGACGCCAAAGATTGGAATCGCAAACGATGGCGGCGTGGCTTCCGGCGCGCTTGACGCAACGCCGTGATTGGTTTCAGTGCGGTGCTGCTCGATGCAGCACCGTGCGCGCCTGTGCAACACGACGACGGAGGAGCAGAGCTTTTGCGCCTTCTCCGCGCACCAGTCCAACGGGCTCCAAGGTGGCTCTGCCCACCACGATCGGTGGCGCTCGGAGGACCGTTCGATGGCCCAGTCCATCCACAATGGACGGCGAGCAGCGCAATGTAACCCGCGATGCAAACGATCATTCGCGCCCGCGGCCATGAAACAATACAGTCCAGGCCCCGTTATGACCGAAGAACACCCCCAGGATCCTTTGCCCGCCGCCGAAGCGGCCGAGCAATCCGCGCCGGAATCCCTGTGCTCAGCGCCCGCTGAACCGCAGCCGGAATCGGCAACCAAACCCGCTCCGCAACCAGCCGCCGGGCCGTTAGAC
>NFUO01000316.1 GCA_002197545.1 Acidobacteria subdivision 2 bacterium RH1 MAG20
CCTGCGCGATGTCGGCGCCGATCGCTTCGGCCGTTCGCTCCACGGCCTTGGTGGTCACCTCCAGGCCGGCCAGGGCTTCCATCTGCTTCCGGCCCTGATCGAACGGCGCGGCCGCTCCCACCACCGCCATCATCCTCCCCACCCCCGGCGAGACTTCCGTGTCCTTCACGTCCAGTTCCACATCGGCCGGGAACTGCCCCTGCTGACAGTGCGAGCACAAATAATAGGGGCGCGAGACCTTTACGCGCCCCACCACGGTCAGCACGGGCTTGGAGCGCAGTTCCCGATACTGCGCCGGATGACCACAGGGACACGGCAACTGACGTTGCTCCGAAGCCGGGGCTTCGTACTGTAGCCGTGCGCTCAAGGCGGCCGCTCCCGCTTGATGAAGGGCCGAACGCAACGCCGTTTCCACGGCCTCCAGATCGGTGCGGCCGTCCTTGCGGCGCTGCGCAAAGATACGGCCCAGGAGCTGGTTTACTTCCCGCGCCACCTCCTGATGGATCGCAGCCGCCGTTTTTTTTCCTCCGCCGTCCACGGCCCGGCGTCTTCCTCTACGGGCCGCAGGTGGCAAATCTTTTCGTTCACCGCCATCCGCTCAGCGCTGAGTTTCTGGAAGCGCCGGAACTCGTCCACCTCGCGCTGCGCCTTGCGTAAGGCGGCGGGGCTGCTCAACGTCTCCGCCACCGTCTTCCCGTCCACTTTCGCGGTCAACCGGAAGTTGGGTCCGTGGCCGGGATCGCCCGCCTGGGCACAGTGGCAGGTCGGCCTGCTACAGCGCCCCATGGCCCCGTAAATCGAGCCGGGACGGAAATCGCCCAACTGCGTGATCTGGCGCACCACCTCAGAACGGCCTTTCTCCAAAGCTGGGAGTGATTCGGACATGATGACCTCCTTGTCTTAGTGTAGTATATACACTAAGAAGAGGCCGCCTGTCAACGAAATGATCCAAACCGTCACTCCTATGTCGTGCACCCCCCGAGCCGCGTCGCGACCCGCTCCAGGCTGAAACCGTGATACGCTTAAGGTCAAC
>NFUO01000317.1 GCA_002197545.1 Acidobacteria subdivision 2 bacterium RH1 MAG20
CAGGACTCCCACGGAAGGGGAACGCATCGTTGCCGACTATGCATCCATAGGCCTTACCTTGGGCCGCCATCCGTTGGCGTTGTTGCGCGAGTCACTGCAATCCAAGCATCTGGTTACTGCGCGTGATTTAGATGGTATTGCGCATGGCAAACCGGTACGTACGGCAGGCATCGTTTTGATGCGTCAGCGGCCGGGGACTGCCAGCGGCGTGACGTTCCTGACGCTGGAGGATGAGACCGGGCAGGTGAATATCATCGTATGGGAACGGATTGGGGATGAGTACCGCCGTCCTCTGGTGGAGTCGCGATTGCTCGAAGTCCAGGGCGAGCTGCAACGGCAGGAAGGCGTCATGCACGTCGTGGCGCGCCGTCTGATCGACCGCACACCGCTGCTTGGACAGCTGATCACCCGGTCGCGCGATTTCCACTGAGGGGCCGCCGCGAGGCGCGGAGTTTCCGTCACTGTTTCAGGTAACGAAGCGCAACACATCCCGATCCAAAGACCTCCGACCCGACCAGTCTCAATTGCAGGCTCTCGGGCAGGCTCACACCTTCCAGCAGCCGTCTTCCTGCTCCTGCCAACGTCGGCTGAACCACAAAATGATATTCGTCGATCAGGCCGAGCTCCATGATCTGTGAGGCAACGTCTACGCCGCCGATCAAAATGCTCTTGCCTTGCTCTTGTTTAAGTTTGAGTATTTCGTCTCCAGGCTTCGCACGAACGATCCTCGTCTTTTTATCCGTGGACTCGTCCAACGAGCGTGAGAAGACAACGATTTTGCCGACGGCGGCGAATGCTCGGGCAAACTCATTGATTGCCCTGGTCTGTCCGGATTGGGTCTTTGCCATGTCGGGCCAAAAAGGAACCATCAGCTGATAGGTTTTGCGCCCATAGACGAGTACGTCGGCATCCCGCAGGAGGCGCGCAAAATAGTCATGCAGCTCGTCATCAGCGTTCCCTTTGGTGTGGTCGCAGTTGCCATCCAGAGTGGTGTTGATTGCAAAGATTGCCTTTCTCATTTGGATGCCTTTGGCTTTGAAGATCGGACTGCCGAGGAGAAGCGGGCTGGCGCAGGCGACGATTTTCGCCTCCGCGGACGGAAACGACAATGCGAGGGCTTGCGTTTTAAATAAGTGAAGACTTATGATTGCGCCGCAATGGTGGAAACTCAGATTTTCCGGGCGCTGGCGGACCCTACCCGGCGTGCGGTCTTCGAGAGGCTGTGCGCGCGGGAGATGAACGTCGCCGAGATCACGGCCGGGTTTCAGGTCTCGCAGCCCGCCATATCTCAGCACCTCGCGGCCCTGCGTCGCGTGGGGCTGGTAACCGAGCGCAGGGAAGGGCGTAGAGCCTTCTACCGCTCTGATCCGAGCGGCCTCGAGCCTCTTACGGAATGGTTGCAGCGTTACCGGCAGTTCTGGCCGCAGCGTTTGCAGAAGTTGCGACGGGTCTTGAAGGAGATCGAGTGATGAATGCGCAAGCGAGTCCTTCGGATTCCCTGGTTTTCGAGTGTGACTTCGACGAGCCGCCGGAGAAGGTCTGGCGCGCGCTGACCGAGCCGCGGCTGTTGGACGCGTGGTTGCGGGCGGAAGAGCTCGCGCCGCCGGCCTCGGCAGAAGAGCACCCCGCGCCTCGCCCGCCGCAGCGCGGAGAGTACGAGATCCTCACCGCCGAGCCCCACCGGCGGCTGAGCTATCTTTGGCGGGATCGGCAGAGTGGCGTTGCACACTCTGGTGATCGCGAGGTCCATTCCATAGTGACCGTCGAGCTCGCTCCGGCCGTCACGGGTGGAACGCATCTTCGGCTGACGCACGGAG
>NFUO01000318.1 GCA_002197545.1 Acidobacteria subdivision 2 bacterium RH1 MAG20
AGGGTGTCCTCCCAGGCCAGATAAGGCAGAGCGGGCCAGGTTTCCGGCGGACCGGAGGGTGAGGGGGTGGCTGACGTCATATTTGAAGTCCTTTACTGAGAATTATGCGGGGTAGGCCGAGTTGAACGGTCCCGGATGGTGAATGGCCGCTCCTGCGGGCCGGGCGGGCCAGTGCAACTCGCCCTTACCGGTATGGAATCGCTGAACGGGGAGCCTAGCGATGGCGTTTCAGGCCTGTGATCAATCCGGAGTCCTTCTTGATCGTGACGGTGCCGTGCGAAGCAATCTCCTTTTCGAACTCCTCCCGTATAGCCTGTTTCTGTTCAGGACTTAGGTCCAATGCGGTGGAACCGACGACGGAGAGAAGAGGCTCGACTTCTGTAACGATTAGCTCGTCCGGATAGCGGATCATCCGGACATCCGAGAAATAAGGAGACAGCTGATCCGGCCCGTTCTCCAGGCTGAAACCGGATTCATCCGTCGGAGCAACTTCGGGAAGGACGCGGTTCACAATTTTTCTGAACTGAAGCATGTGCTCTCGCCCGTTGGTTATCGCAAAGAGCCTTCCGCCGGGGACAAGGACGCGTCGAATCTCTTCGAAGGCACGCGGTCGATCGGGGACGTGAAACAGCATGAAGTTGGCGATGACGGCGTCAAATGCCTCTCCGGTAAACGGCAGGTTCTGCGCGTCGGCCTCAACCACAGTGAACGCCGCCCCCAGCCCGACGGTGCGCCTTTTCGCCTCCTCGACCATACCCCGCGAGAAATCCGAAAGCGTGATGTGCCAGGACGGAGGGATGAGGCTGGCCAGCTCAGGCCAATAACCGCCAGGGCCGCAGCCTATCTCCAGAATGCGCCCATCTTCTGGAACCTCGAGGTGGTGTAGGAACCAGCGAGGAAGGCCCTGCTGATTTGTGCTGTAGCGCTTGTGCAGATCGATGCGCGCCTGAAGGTTCGACGCGTCACGGTACTGACGGTTCAAGAGGTAATCGGTGTCGGTGAGGTTCTTCACGTCTCTCCCTGCCATGTTGTAACTAGCACATGAGCCGCGAGATCGAGGGAGCCAACCGACGATTACTCAGGGCACGCGATGCCATGGACCGGATGTATGCGGAGCCGCTCGACATCCCCCTGCTCGCTCGCATCGCCTGCGTCTCCGAAGCACACTTCATTCGCACCTTCCGCACAACTTTCGGCGAAACGCCCCATCGCTATCTCCAGCGCCGGCGGGTCGAACGGTCCATGTTCCTGCTCCGCGAGACCGATCGCAGCGTCACTGAGATCTGCTTCGACATCGGATTCGGAAGTCTGGGCACCTTCAGTCGAACCTTTCGAGACATCATCGGCCAGACGCCGTCACAGTACCGCGAGCGGGCCAAGGCTACTCCGGC
>NFUO01000319.1 GCA_002197545.1 Acidobacteria subdivision 2 bacterium RH1 MAG20
CCCCTCGGCCGCCGCCAAGCCTCGGTGGACCTTCCCCACAACTCCCACGATCCGGCCCGCTCCCACCGCCGGGCCCGGTACAGCGACTTCATCTGCCTACATCTTCTGAATCCTACTTCTCGCTGTCCAGCATAGCCATCTGGTGCGAATCATACCGGCTTCCTGCGATCTCAGCTGCCGGTACCGCTTTCTCCAGCCTCGCAACTTCCTCCGCTGATAGCCGCACCTCCAACGCTCCCAGCGCCTCCTTTACCTGCGCGACTTTACGCGAGCCAATCAACGGAACGATGTCCTCTCCCTTGGACAGCACCCAGGCAATCGCCATCTGCACGGCGGTTACGCCCCGCACCGCCGCCAATTCCTTCAACGCCGCAGCCAGCGCCTGATTTTTCGCGAGGTTCTCCCCCGTAAATCGCGGCAACCGGGCACGAAAATCCCCCTTCGCCTGCGGCACCGACCCGCTCAACAAGCCACGCGAAAGCACGCCATACGCTGTCATGCCAATCCCCATCTCCCGCAACCCCGGCAGGATCTTCTCCTCAATTCCCCGACTGGCCAGGCCATACTCAATCTGCACATCGCATATCGGCGACACCGTCTTTGCGCGCCGCACTGTCTCCACTCCAACTTCGCTCAGTCCCACGTGCCGCACATATCCGGCAGTTACCATCTCTGCAATCGCTCCCACGGTCTCCTCAATCGGCACCGCCCCATCCAGCCGCGCTGGACGGTAGATATCGATATGGTCCACCCCGAGTCGCGTCAGGCTATGGGCCAGAAAATTCTTCACCGCCGCAGGCCGCCCATCAAAACCCAGCCATGTTCCATCCGGGCTGCGCAGCGCGCCAAACTTCACGCTCAGCAACACCTTCTCGCGCGCAGCCGAACCCATCTCACGGAGCGCTCGACCGACCAGCAGCTCATTGTGCCCCATCCCATAGAAGTCGCCCGTATCCAGCAGCGTCACGCCGCTATCCACCGCCGCATGGATCGCCCGCACGCTCTCCGCGTCGTCCGTTTGGCCATACATGCCCGACATTCCCATACATCCCAGAGCTAGCGGAAACACCTTCGGCCCCGGCACTCCCAACCTGCGAAAATCCGTCTCATTCTCCATTCCTTCGTCCTCCATACCGCGATCCTAACAATGACACTCTCTTTTGAGAAGTAGGAACCTATATGTTCTATACTTACCTAATGGGAACTATAGCTAGACCTCTCTCCACTGAGGACGCCGCTCAACTGGCCCTCGTCCACGAGATACTCGGGCGCATCGCCGACAAGTGGACTCTCCTCGTTATCGAGGAACTCAGCGAGGCCGCCTCCGAGCTTCGCTTCACCCATCTTGCCCAGCGCATCCCCGGCGTCAGCCAGAAGATGCTCACCAAAACTCTTCGGCAACTCGAGCGGGATGGCCTCGTCACCCGCCGCGTCCATCCCGTCATCCCGCCGCACGTCGATTACGCCCTCACCCCACGCGGCGAAAGCCTCGGCGAAGCCGTCTGCGGCATCTGGCTCTGGGCAGAAAAGCACGGCAAGCAAGTCCTCCGTTCCCGTCAAGCTTACGACGCCCGCGCCAGCCGATCTCTCGGCACGCACTAATCACCACAAAGAAAGGGCGAGCCCAAAGGCCCGCCCTCGCAATCATCGAACAAAAATCTAAGCGTTGTAAGTCGAAGACGCGACCCGTCCCCCGCGTCCAGTCCAGTTCGTGTGGAAGAACTCGCTCCGCGGCTTGTCGACGCGCTCGTACGTATGCGCGCCAAAGAAGTCACGCTGCGCCTGCAGCAGGTTCGCCGGCAGCCGCTCCGTCCTGTACCCGTCATAGAACGCCAGCGCCGTCGAGAAAGCAGGCATCGGCACCCCAATTTCAATTGCATGGATCACAGCCTTCCGCCACGATGCCCCGTATTTGTTCAACGCCGCCGAGAAGAAATCATCCATCAGCAGGTTCTGCAGCTTTGGATTCTTATCAAAAGCGGCCTTGATATTGCCGAGGAAGACGCTCCGGATGATGCAGCCGCCGCGCCACATCAGCGCGATGCCGCCCATGTTGAGGTTCCAGCCCATCTCCTTCTCCGCTGCGCGCAGCAGCATATAACCCTGCGCATAGCTGATCATCTTCGAGCAGTAGAGCGCGCGCCGAACATCCTCGATAAACTCCTTCTTCTCTGAAACCGTCAAAGCCTTCTTCGGCCCCGTCAGCACCTTTGAAGCAGCGACACGCTCATCCTTCAACGCCGACAGACACCGCGCAAACACGCTCTCGCCAATCAGCGTGACCGGCATACCAAGGTCCAGCGCCGAGATGGCGGTCCACTTCCCCGTGCCTTTCTGTCCCGCCGTATCCAGAATCTTGTCCACCATCGGCTTGCCGTCATCGTCCTTTTTGGCAAAGATCGTCGCCGAAATCTCGATCAGGAAGCTGTCCAGCTCGCCCTTGTTCCAGTCGTTGAAGACTTCGGCAAACTCATCGGCCATCAGCCCCAGCCCATCCTTGAGTAGTTGATACGCCTCGCAAATCAACTGCATATCGCCATACTCGATGCCGTTATGCACCATCTTCACGTAGTGGCCCGCGCCGTCTTCGCCCACCCAGTCGCAACAAGGAGTTCCATCCTCCACCTTCGCCGCGATGGCCTGGAAGATCTCCTTCACATGCAGCCACGCTTCCTTGTTGCCGCCCGGCATGATGGACGGGCCGAACCGCGCACCCTCTTCGCCGCCGCTGACGCCGGTGCCGATAAACAGAATCCCCTTCGCAGCAAGGTCCTTCGTGCGCCGATTCGAGTCCGTAAACAGCGAGTTGCCGCCGTCGATGATGATGTCGCCTTTTTCGAGGTGCGGCAGCACCTGCTCAATCGTCTGGTCGACGACCTCGCCCGCCTTCACCATAATCATCACGCGGCGCGGGCTCTTCAGCAGCTTGCACATCTCTTCGATCGAGTGCGCCCCAACCACCTCAGTCCCCTTCGCCTCATCCTTAATGAAGTCATCGACCTTAGAAACGGTCCGATTGAACACCGCAACCTTGTATCCGTGGTCGTTCATGTTCAGCACAAGGTTCTGGCCCATCACCGCCAGTCCAATCAATCCAATATCGCAAGTTGCTTCAGCCATCTCAATCTCCAAAGCGATTCGTCCAGACGATCGCAAAATGTATATGTCACCCATTGCTGGCCCACCGTCAAAAAAGTGGTCCAACCAAGATTCCTTTTTTATCACACGGAAGCAACGTCAGGATAGACCACGCGCCGATCATCCTCGGTCAGCCCATCGCCTCCTTTTCTTGCCTCTGAGAATTGGCCCCTCATCCATTCGGACATTCGGCACGAGACGTATCTCTCACGACTCGCATCTCACCAAATCATGAACGCGCAAACGCCAGACCCCACCCCACAAGAACCGCCCGACCCCATCCCCAACCCCGAGCCTGCCTCTC
>NFUO01000032.1 GCA_002197545.1 Acidobacteria subdivision 2 bacterium RH1 MAG20
AGGTTTGGATCGCAGAGTTCGACGGCCTCTGCTCGGTAGACCAATACGTGTTTACAGTGCGTCCCGCCGCTGCCGAGGCCGAATTCGTCGCATGGTTTATGCGCAGCCCCGTCTACTTGGAGCGGGCGCCTATTCAGACAACCCCCGGCCAGTTGCCGCGTATCCGCACCGACGAAGTGGCTTCCGTCGAACTTGGCGTGCCGCCCATAGAGGAACAGCGGAAACTCTGCGACGTGGTTGGAAACCAGATGAAAACAGTAACCCACCTGCGTATAACCCTGGAGCAGCAACTTGCTCACATCAACGCGCTGCCGGCGGCGCTTCTGCGCCGGGCGTTTGGCGGAGGACTCTGACAATGGCTCGAAAAAGCCCAGCATTGAAGAAGCAGAACAACCACAAAAAACAGATCGAATTGCGAGGCGAGGTGCGCGCCGCCGATCTGGACGGTCGCCAGTTTTCGCTTCGGCTCGACGACGGAACAAAGATTGTCGCGAAGTTCACCACCGAACAGGAAGACAGAATCACTGAGGCGCTTCGCGATCACACCAGCCGTCGCCTACGGCTCAAGGGCCGCGCGGAGGTCGCGCCCACTGGAAAGATAAAGCGGATCGCCTCTGTGGAGTCGCTGACTGTCGAATCGGCGGTGGCACTCCAACCCGTTGCAGGCGCCAAACCAATCTGGGAAGTAGCTCTTGAAATCGGCGCCAGCGTGCCCGAAGAAGAATGGGCAAAGATTCCGACGGACCTGTCGAAAAATCTTCACCATTATCTGTACGGAGCGCCGAAACAGGAGGAATGATCCAAATGGCAAGGGTACGAAAACCGACAAGGGGACACCTCTCGCGCGCCGGTAAGGACATGCATAGCCGAAGCGCGAAGGTGAGAAAAGAAGCTGCTGAGGTACTCGCCGTAGCGCCACGGAAACCACGCCGCGGAGGACGCAGAAGATAACTCCTCGCCGTGCGTTTCCGCTTATGAGAACGCTCTTCGTAGATGCCGTTTATTGGATCGCTCTCTTGAACCCAAGGGACGCCTTGCACCAGAGGGCCGTTTCTTTTAGCCGCTCGCTGGATCAGACGCTGTTGGTCACGACCGAAATGGTGCTCACGGAGCTTCTAAACGCCTTCGCCGAACGAGGCACCGCCTTCCGCCACGCCGCTATACAGTTGGTCCAGCGCCTGAGGCAAGATGCCAATACTCGAATCGTCCCTCAGACCAGTGCCCAGTTTGACGAGGCGCTTCAACTCTATCGCAACCGGCAGGACAAAGAGTGGAGCCACACCGACTGCGCTTCCTTCCGCGTGATGGAGAACGACCACATCAGCGAGGCGCTCACATACGACCAGCATTTCGAGCAGGCCGGCTTTAAGGCTTTGCTGAGATCATAAGGCCGGCAATGGAAAACTCCCACCAATCCGCAAACCGCAACGGCAGGCGCTTCAACGGCCAGCAGTCGCTTAACGCGGCCGTCAAGTCGATCTGCGACATCATGCGCCGCTCGAACTGTGCCGGCGCATTGCAGTACGTCCCGGAGCTTACCTGGATTCTTTTTCTGAGGATTCTGGACGAGACCGAGGAGCGCGAAGCATCCGCGGCCGAGGCTCTTGGCCTAACCTATACCCCAACCATCGGGTGGTGTCGGTCAAGTGGTGGAAAAGTGGTTAGCATCAGTATCCGACGAGCGAGCGGTTGATTATCCAGTCGCTATGCGGC
>NFUO01000320.1 GCA_002197545.1 Acidobacteria subdivision 2 bacterium RH1 MAG20
AAAGGTGGCCGCAGATAGCAGGCGTGCGCGCCTGCTAATCCGAAGTTCTTACCCTGAAAAAGCTTAAGCTGATGTTTTTGCTAGGGTAAGAGCGATGCGGAGTAAAATTCGTAGGCATGTCTTTACTAATATTTACTTGTATTTATAGTATTTACTACGATAGTATGTAATCATGTATGTGGCTGCGATCCCCAACCGCAACTCGCCTCCCGCCATTCTCCTCCGCGAATCCTATCGCGAAAACGGCAAAGTCAAAACCCGCACCCTCGCCAATATCACTCATCTGCGCCCCGCTCAGATCGATGGCATTCGCAACGCTTTGTCCGGCGCTGCTTCCGTCACCGGCCTGCCCTTGACCGACGCCTTCCGTATTGAACGTTCCCGTCCTCACGGTCACGTTGCAGCCGTCCTCGGCTCTCTGCGCAAACTTCAGCTCGCCGCCGTTATCGATCCCCACCCCAGCCGCCAGCGCGATCTCGTCGTCGCCATGATCGCCGCCCGCATTCTCGATCCGGCCTCCAAACTCGCCACCGCCCGCGGCCTGCATTCCGACACCCTCCACAGCAGTCTCGGCGAATCGCTGTCACTGGATTCGGCCGACGAAACCGAACTCTACTCCGCCATGGACTGGCTGCTTCAGCGGCAGCCGCCCATCGAGCGGGAACTCGCCAAACGCGAACTGCAGGACGGAGCCGTGGTTCTCTACGATCTCACCTCCACTTACTTTGAGGGCCGTCACTGTCCGCTGGCGAAGCCCGGTCATTCGCGTGACGATAAGTCCGGTACTCCGCAGATCGTTTTCGGGCTGCTTACCAACGCCGAGGGCTGTCCGGTGGCCGTCGAAGTTTTCGATGGCAATACCGCCGATCCCAAAACCGTGGCCACTCAGGTCGACAAGCTTCGTCACCGCTTCGGTCTTGAAAAGGTTGTGCTGGTGGGTGATCGGGGCATGATCACCAGCGCCCGCATCCGCGAGGATCTGCCCGCCTGTCACGGCATGGAATGGATCTCGGCTTTACGCGCCACGCAGATTCAGAAACTGGCCCGCGACGGTCGCTTGCAGATGTCGCTTTTCGATATGACCGATCTAGTCGAAATCGCTCATCCCGACTTCCCCGGCGAAAGACTTGTCGCCTGCTTCAATCCGCTGCTGGCCGAAGAACGCTCGCGGAAACGGCCCGAGTTGCTGGCTGCCACCGAGAAGCAACTGGAGAAGATTGCCGCGGCCACCAGACGTTCCAGGCGGCCCTTGCGCGGCAAGCAGAATATCGGCCTGCGGGCGGGCAAAATCCTCAACCGTTACAAGATGGGCAAGCACTTTGAACTTCGCATCGAGGAGGACAGTTTTCACTACAAGCGCAAAGCAGCCAATATCGAGCGCGAACAAAGCCTCGACGGCATCTACGTCATTCGCACCAGTGTCAAAGCCGAAGCCTTATCCAGCGAACAGGTCGTGGCCAGCTACAAAAGCCTGTCGGGTGTGGAGAGAGCTTTCCGCAGTCTCAAGACCGTCGATCTGCATGTACGGCCTATCCATCACCGCCTTCCGGATCGCGTCCGCGCTCATATTCTGCTCTGCATGCTGGCTTATTACCTCGAATGGCACATGCGCCAATTGCTGGCTCCCCTTCTTTTCGACGATCACGATAAACCACAGGCCAAGGCCGCCCGCGCTTCCATCGTGGCCCCCGCCGAACGCTCTGACGCCGCTCGCCGCAAGGCCGCCACCAAACGGACCGACGACGGACTCAAAGTTCACAGCTTTCAAACCCTGCTTGGCGACCTCGCCACCATCGTTAAAAACCGCATCCGGCCCAAAGACAAAAAGATCCCCGCCTTCGACATGCTCACCACGCCCACTACCCTTCAGCAAAAAGCCTTCGATCTGCTCGGCCTCACTCTTCGACTCAACTGATCTCCCCTCACCGTAGGCAGTAGCGCAATACCACAATTCCGCTATCTCATTGCTGCGCCTCTGCTTGCATTAACTGAGTCTAAGAACTTCGGACTAAGCGTCAGGCTAACCACACGAATTGACGATCAGGCGGCCCGGAGCTTGGTCAGTCGTTCGT
>NFUO01000321.1 GCA_002197545.1 Acidobacteria subdivision 2 bacterium RH1 MAG20
GTCGCACTGTGGTCCAAGCATGCATCTGCACGTCTGCTGCGCTTCGCCACGGGCGATTCACATGGAGTTCTTCCACGACCATGCCCGCATCGAGCGCATGTTCTTCGATGGCTTCTGCGAGCCCGTATCTGGGAGCATGTCTCCCGATCTCAGCAGGCCAGGGATGGGATTGGAACTGAAGAAAGAAGATGTCGCAGCTTTTCTCGTTTAGGTCATATGGCCCGTAGCTAAGGATTTTCGCATCTAACCAAGGGTATGCAATAAGAACGATCAAATCGTAGCACTGGAAATCAAAAGGGAGCTTATATGGGTCAGCAGGTTTCGGATCTTATCGTGGAGCGGCTTATTACCTGGGGTATAGACACAATTTTCGGCTTCCCCGGCGACGGCGTGGACGGCTTCTTCGAATCCTTAAGGACGCATCAGGACAAGCTTCGCTTTATTCAGGTGCGACATGAGGAGGCTGCGGCATTTGCCGCGGTGGGCTATGCGAAGTATTCCGGAAAGATAGGTGTCTGCGTCGCAACCTCTGGACCCGGCGGCGTACATCTTCTCAACGGCCTGTACGACGCGAAGTGCGATAGCCAGCCGGTGCTGGCCATCACCGGGCACACCTTCCACGACCTGATTGGCATGGACTATCAACAGGACGTTGACCTCGACAAGCTGTTTATGGATGTGTCAGTTTTCAACGAGCGGGTAATGGGCCCATCCCACGCAGTCAACTGCGTGGATGCGGCGATTCGCACCGCCTACGCGCGCAGAGGCGTGTCGCATATTTGCATTCCCAAGGACATTCAGGAGTGGCCGGTCTCTATTCAGGGCAAGCTCCGCAGCGATGCCAACCCTGCTCACCACAGCGGCGATTGGAGCGCGCCGTCTTCGGCGCACCCGAACGCCGCTCTCTTCCGCAAAGCGGCAGACATCATCAATGCGGGATCGAAGGTCGCAATTCTTGCAGGGCGCGGAGCCCTGCATTGCCGCGAGGAGGTGTCGCAGCTTGCGGAAACTGTTGGGGGCCCCGTAGTCAAGCCTCTGCTCGGAAAAGCGGTTCTGCCGGATCGCAGCCCCTACACCACAGGAGGCATCGGATTACTCGGCACGGCGCCGTCCATGGATGTGATGGACGACTGCGACACCCTCATCATGATCGGTACCAGCTTCCCATACATGGATTTTCTTCCCAAGCCCGGGCAGGCAAAGTGCGTTCAAATCGAGCTCGATGCAGCTCGTGTAGGTCTTCGCCACCCAGTCGATGTCGGTCTCGTCGGCGACTCGAAGTCCATTCTGACGGAGCTTCTTCCGCTTCTCGAGGCGAACAAGAAGAAGAAGTTTCTGAAAGAAGCTCAGGAGAACATGAAACACTGGAACAAGCTCATGGAAGAGCGCGGCACACGCACCTCCATGCCGCTGAAGCCGCAGGTCGTGACGCATACGTTGAACAAGCTTCTGAATGACGACGCGATCATCTCCTCCGACAGCGGCACCATTGCAACCTGGACGGCCCGGTACATCGAAATACGCGGCTCGATGATGTTCTCGCTCTCGGGCTCTCTGGCCACCATGGGCAATGGCTTGCCGTACAGTATTGGCGCCGCTGCGGCATTTCCGGATCGGCAGGTCGTCTGCATCGTCGGGGATGGCGGCCTGACCATGTTGCTGGGAGAACTTGCGACACTCGCGAAGTACAAGCTCGCGGTTAAGGTGATCGTCATCAAGAACAACGTTCTCGGACAAATCAAGTGGGAGCAAATGATCCTCGAAGGCAACCCCGAATTCGGCGTCGAGCTGCAGCCCATCGATTTCGCGAAGGTCGCGGAGGCATGTGGTGCGACCGGCTACACCATCGAACGCCCGGATGAGGTCGAGCGAGTTCTACGAGAAGCCCTGCTGCACGACGGACCGGCAGTCATCCAGGCCGTTGTAGATCCCAACGAGCCGCCCATGCCCGGAAGGATCAAGACCAAGCAGGCATTGAAGTTTGCCGAGGCTTTGCTGCGCGGGCAGAAGAATGCAATGAGCATCATTCGGGACGTCGCAGAAGACAAGATTCGCGAGGTGATTTAGGTGGAGACGACTCCTCAGACAGGACTCTCGCTCCAGCATCCAATGCACGATCTGGAGATTGTTCGGAACCACATCCGCGAAGGCCGCTTTCAGCGTAGTCTCTCGCTGCTGACGGCTTTCGCGAGTCTGATGAGCGGCCTCGAAGTCTCCTACGAACATTACCGAGGCAGTTACAGCCGACGTGTGATGTACACGCCGGTCATTTTGAGCGCTGTGCTGTTTCTCGCCGGGATCGGCAGCTTCTTCAGCAAGCGGGTTGCGCGCACCATCCTACGATTCGTCTCCGCGGTCACGCTTGTAGACTCGCTGATCGGCTTCTATTTCCATGTGCGCGGAATCAAGCGCAAGCCCGGAGGCTGGCGGTTGCCCATGGTCAACATGATCATGGGTCCCCCGATCTTTGCCCCTCTGCTCTTTGGCACAAGCGCATATCTCGGCCTCATTGCTTCCTATCTGCGCCGTGAAGACGAAGCTCTTTCGCTTCCACGAGGCACTTCCAACATGCCTGGGAAAGCACTTTCCAAGACAACAGAGCGAGATCTCTTGTCCATCGAGCAGGATATACGCGAGGGCCGCTTTCAGCGCCAGATGGCGATTGCCACGGGCATAAGCGCTTTAATGAGCGAGTTTGAGGCGTTCTATTCGCACTACAAGAACAATTTCAAGTACAAGGCGCAGTGGACTCCCGTCATCCTTGCACCTATGCTCGCCGCAGCATCCTTCGCTTCGGTCAAGAATCGGAAGGCTGCGATCACCGTGCTCCCGGCGATATCGGTCCTCGCGTGTGCCGATGCCGCAGCGGGCTTCTACTATCACGCGCGCGGCGTGCTGCGCCGTCCGGGAGGCCGCAAACACATTTTCTACAACATTTTGTACGGTCCGCCGATCTTCGCCCCGTTGCTCTTCGGCGCAGCGGGCGCGCTAGGCATTCTGGCCAGTCTGCTCGGCAGGAGAAGGCGATGACGCCCGAAGTTCCCGATACCGCTCTTCTTCCCATCGATCCGGATTCAGGCGAGCCGATCATGCCGCGCATGCAACCTGGATACTACTCGGGCTTCAGCACGCTGTCTCAAAAGCCGTTCTGGGATGATGCGACGCGCAAGATAGTGCTTGAGCGGGTTGAAGAGCAGGAACCCATTCGTTTCTTCAAGCCCGCGCAGGCTCGCTTCTGGACGACCGTCTTCGACCATTTGATTCCACAGACTGACCGCATTGCGGAACACCGTATCCCCATTCTTCCCGCACTCGACAAACGCCTCTTCCTCGGCAGGACGGTGGGTTACCGTTTCGAAAATATGCCGCATGATCGCGATGTCTATCTCCTCGGCATGGATGCGATTGATCAGGAAGCCAAGCAGCAGTTTGGCGGAGGGTTCCTTTCGCTTCCGCACCTGCAGCAGGAGCTTGTTCTGAAGGCAATTCACGACGGCAAGCCAAAGGGAGCGGCGGATATCTGGAAGCGTATGTCCGTGCATCGCTTCTGGCAGCAGATCATGCAGGATGCGATCGACGCCTACTATGCGCACCCATGGGCGTGGGACGAGATCGGCTTTGGCGGACCGGCATATCCGCGCGCGTACATGCGTTTGGAACGCGGTGAGCCCGAGCCGTGGGAAGTTACCGAACAACGCTACGCGTGGGTCGCACCGTCGCATGCAGCCTCAGGCGAAAGCGAAACCACACACGAGTTCCATACTGAAGCTCTTCAGAATCGCTCGCGCCGCAAAGGTATCTAAAGGCCCATGAAGAAGCCAATCCTTGGATCGTTTGAATCTCCACCTCCAGGCAAACACATGCTTGGCGCGCTTCAGAGCATTCACGTTCCCATGCGCAAGTTCAAGGAACTGGAAGAGGTGGACTACATCATCGTCGGAGTGGGATCGGCTGGCGGAGTTCTGCTTCAGCGTCTTTCGCGCGCGGGCTTCAATGTTGTCGGCCTGGAAGCCGGGCCATTCTGGGACACCGAACATGACTGGGTCAGCGATGAAGCTGGATCGCACGAACTGTATTGGGAAGAGCCGCGCGTCACGGGCGGATCGGACCCCCTCGCTCTTGGA
>NFUO01000322.1 GCA_002197545.1 Acidobacteria subdivision 2 bacterium RH1 MAG20
CCCGGATACATGTTGGGAAGAAAGACAGTCCACTCTTCGCGCTTCAGGCGCCGGTAACGCAGCTGACCTCCGAGGTGCACCTTGCGCTGACGGGTCCGGCCGTAGACGAATGCTCCGGCATAGCGCGGGTTATGCAGAATGCCCAGCACGCGGCTGTGCTCCAAAGGGCTGAACAACAGTTCTCCCGCGTGCGCGCCCGCTCTGACGCGCCGCGGCCAGAGGATGCCTTCAGTGTTGAAATGGTGGACGACACGCATCGCGGAGCCGGTGCGGCGGAAGGTTTCAAACAGAAGGCGCACTGCTCGTTCGACCTGCTGGTCCGGGTCGAACGCGATCCGGCCGCTGTCGTCATACACGAAGCCCAGAGGCGGTCTGATCCACAGTTCTCCACGGCGCGCCTTGTTGAGTTGTCCGCCGATGAGCCGTGCCCGGAGCAAATGTAACTCGGCTTCGCTCATCGTTCCCTTCAATCCCAACAGCAGGCGATCGTTGAAATGGCTCGGGTCATAAATACCATCTTCATCGAGGATGAGTGTATCGGCCAACGCGCAGATCTCCAATAGTCGATGCCAGTCGGTCGAACTGCGCGCCAGACGAGAAACCTCTAGCCCCATCACTACACCCACATGCCCCAGACCGACCTCCGCCACCAGGCGTTGAAAACCGTTGCGATCGACAGCACTGGCTCCCGATAGACCCAGATCCTCGTCGATCACCACGATCTGTTCGATCGTCCAACCCAAGGCTTGCGCCCGCCGCTTCAGATCGTACTGCCGGGCCGTGCTCTCACGGTTCTCGTGAACTTGGCGCAGTGTGGACTGACGTACGTAAAGATAAGCCGAACGGCGCAGATGATCAGAGGTGACTTTCGACGGCGAATTCATGTTCCCCCTTTCCCATGCACGACAAAACCATGTCGGCCAGCAATGTTGTCAGATCAGGCTGGCGGACGGAAGGCAAATCGGCCGAACGCTCGAGTTCTCCGTGCCGCAAAGGCCGCCTTGGTCTCAGTGCCGTCATGGCATCGAGCCAAGCCATCATGCCGCGCGCCAGAAACAAGGCCAAACCATGCCCACGACGCGCATCGACATCGAGCGCTTCCAGGCGGAGAATTTCATACTCCTGCCTCCAATCGTTCCCTGGATCCATGCACTTCATCGGTGATACTCCGTCAATGTTGGTTTTTTTTTCGACGGCCCAGTGCGCGGACCAGAGAGC
>NFUO01000323.1 GCA_002197545.1 Acidobacteria subdivision 2 bacterium RH1 MAG20
ACGGCACGATCCAGACGCCGGAGAAATATTACCTGACCTGGAAGGAAGCCAGCCCCGTCGAGAACCCGCTTGACCGCGCCTTGGTCCAAATATGCGGGACCGCTCGCTTTTTGGAGTTGATCCACGATTTCATCGTCTTTGACGCTGGAATCAAGAAACTCTGCCGGCACCATCAGTATTACGGTGTGCGGGCCGCTCAGAACCATGTGAAACGCCGCGAAGGTGGCATCATCTGGCACACCCAGGGCAGCGGCAAGAGCCTGGTCATGGTGTGGCTTGCCAAGTGGCTGCGGGAGAACGTAACGGATGCGCGGGTGCTGATCATTACCGACCGCACCGAGCTCGATCAGCAGATTGAAACGGTCTTCAAGGGCGTCAACGAGGATATCTATCGCACCAAGAGCGGCGCGGACCTGATCGCCACTCTCAACGCGACAATCCCGTGGCTGGTCTGCTCGCTTATCCACAAGTTCGGCGGCAAGGAAGACGGCGAGGAGGTCGGCGACATTGCCGGATATATCGAGGAAGTGAAGAAGGCCTTGCCCACCGGCTTCAAGCCCAAGGGCGACCTGTATGTGTTCGTAGACGAGTGCCACCGCACGCAGTCCGGCGCACTGCACGAAGCGATGAAGACGATTTTGCCGAATGCGGTGTTCATCGGCTTTACGGGCACGCCGCTGCTGAAGGTAGACAAGAAAAAGAGCATCGAGGTCTTTGGGCGCTATATCCACACCTACAGGTTCGACGAGGCCGTGAAGGATAAGGTGGTGCTCGACCTGCGCTACGAAGCGCGCGACATCGACCAGAACATCACCTCGCAGGAGAAGATCGACCAGTGGTTCGAGGCCAAGACCAAGGGCCTGACCGATTTGGCCAGGGCACAGCTCAAACAGCGATGGGGCACACTGCAGAAAGTGCTCAGCTCACGCTCGCGGTTGGAAATGATCGTGGCCGACATTCTGATGGACATGACGAATCGGCCACGGTTGATGGATGGCCGAGGCAATGCTCTGCTCGTTTCCAGCAGCATCTATCAGGCGTGCAAGCTCTACGAGCTTTTCAATCAAACCGACTTGGCGGGCAAATGCGCGATTGTCACCTCATACAGGCCGTCCACAGCGGACTTAAAGGGCGAGGAGAGCGGCGAGGGACTAACTGAGAGACTGCAGAAGTATGAAATTTACAAAAAGATGCTGGCCGACTGGCTGAATGAAGCCCCAGAGACGGCGGTGAACAAGATCGAGAAATTCGACAAGGATGTAAAGAAGAAGTTTATCGAGGAGCCGGGGCAGATGAAGCTGCTGATCGTGGTGGACAAGCTCCTGACCGGCTTTGACGCTCCCCCAGCCACCTACCTCTACATCGACAAGCAAATGAGGGACCATGGCCTGTTCCAGGCTATCTGCCGAGTGAACCGATTGGACGGTGACGACAAGGAATACGGCACCATCATCGATTATAAAGATCTGTTCAAGAGCCTGGAGGGCGCCGTGCACGATTACACCTCAGGCGCGTTCGACGGCTACGACAAGGGAGATGTCGCCGGCCTGCTGGAAGATCGCCTTGGCAAAGCACGCGAGCGTTTGGAGGAAACTCGGGAAGCCGTAAAGGCGCTCTGCGAGCCCGTAGAGACCCCCAAAGATACGGCGGCCTACTTGCGCTATTTCTGCGCCAAAGATTCCGGCAACGCTGAACAGCTTAAGGAGAACGAACCGAATCGGCTGGCGCTTTACAAACACGTGGCTGCCTTCGTCCGCGCATATGCGAATCTGGCCAACGAACTGGAGGAAGCAAACTATACCACGGCGGAGATCGATGCGTTGAAAGCCGAAGTGGGCCACTATGAGAAGGTCCGCACCGAAGTGAAGCTGGCCAGCGGCGACTACATCGACCTCAAGATGTATGAGCCGGCCATGCGCCACCTCATCGATACCTACATCCGGGCCGAAGAAAGCGAGAAGATTTCCGCTTTCGATGACATGTCGCTGATTGATCTTATCGTTGAACGCGGCGCCGATGCCGTGAATGCCCTGCCTAAGAGCATCCGCGAAAAAAAGGAGGCGGTAGCAGAAACGATCGAAAACAACGTACGCAAGTTGATCATAGACGAGCAACCGATCAATCCGAAGTATTACGAGAAGATGTCAGAACTGCTTGACGCCCTGATCGAGCAGCGGAAGAAAGAGGCGATGGATTACCAGAAGTATCTGGAAAAGATCGTCGAACTGACCAGGAAGGTGAAGAACCCGACCGTCGGTGAGTCGTATCCAAGAGCGCTGAGCACGCCTGCGAGGCGGGCGCTATATGACAACCTGGACAAGGACGAGGCGCTGGCGCTCGCGGTGGATAGTGCCGTGCGCACCTGCAGGCAGGACGATTGGCGCAGCAACTCGTTCAAGGTCAAGAAGGTGAAGCTCGCTATCAAGAGTGTGCTGAACGGTGACACGGCGCTCACCGAGCAGGTTCTGGAACTGGTAAAGAATCAGCATGAATACTGAACAGAGTCAGATCATGGTCAATGGCCTGCGGGTTGCAATTGCCCGGAAGGACATCAAGAACCTGCACTTGGGTGTATACCCGCCCCACGGGCGTGTGCGGGTCGCGGCGCCTCTGAAAATCAGCGACGCTGCCGTGCGGCTGGCGGTGATCGGAAAGCTTGGGTGGATCAAACGGCAGCAGGCAAGATTTGAAGGCCAGGCGCGCCAATCCGAACGGGAAATGGTGAGCGGCGAGAGCCACTATTTCCTGGGTCAACGATATCGTCTCCGCGTCGTCAGCCACGAGAGGTGGGCGAAAGTCGTGGTGCGCAATAAGTCCACTATCGAGCTCCTTGTTCCGCCAGAAATGGATACCGAGCAACGCAAGCGGGCGTTGC
>NFUO01000324.1 GCA_002197545.1 Acidobacteria subdivision 2 bacterium RH1 MAG20
CAATGGCGGGTCCGACTTCATCCTCAACATTCAACCACTATGTGGACCTTGCAACTTCAGTAAGCAACATCTTCACAGTACGGATTACAGTAAGCGTCCGGTTGTGACCGTCTGGACAGGTAGATAGCAGGGAGTCATTCTTCCGAAGTGGACACTCTGGATAGGTGTCCACTTGGAGCGGAGATGGACACTTCCCGGCAAGTTTCAGATGTGATCCCGAGTAAGAGTGAGTCGTTGGGCGCGGCCCCGCGGCAGCGGCGAAGTATCGCGGAGAAGCGGCGGATTGTCGAACAGACGTTGGTGGAAGGCGCGTCGGTGGCGCGGGTAGCGCGAGGGCATGGCATCAACGCGAACCAGGTATTTGGCTGGCGTCGGCTTTACCAGGCGGGAAGACTTGGGGAGCGCAAGCCGACGATGAAGTTGCTGCCGGTTCGCGTAAGCGAGAGTGTGCCGACGCCTCCGCCAGTGGAGCGCATGTCTGCCGACTTCCAGAAACCACAGCCGGGCACGATTCACATCGAACTGCGGCAGGCGCAGGTGCGGATCGAAGGCAGCGCCGATCCAGCGTTGGTGCGCGTGTTGCTGGAGTGCCTACGGGGATGATGGGGCCGCCGACGAACACGCGAGTTTGGATTGCCGCGGGAGTGACGGACTTGCGGCGCGGGTTTACGGGGCTCAGTGCGCTGGTGGAGAGCAAACTGGAGCAGAAGCCGTTCTCGGGGCACGTGTTTGTGTTTCGCGGACGGAGAGGCGATCTGATTAAGGTTTTGTGGTACGACGGCGACGGGTTGTGCCTGTTCGCGAAACGATTGGAGCGTGGGCGCTTCGTTTGGCCGCAAGCGGCGAGCGGCACGGTTTCGTTGACGCGGGCGCAGTTGTCGATGCTGCTGGAAGGCATCGACTGGCGGCGGCCGGAGCGGACGTGGGAGCCGCAGCTGTCGGTGTAACCGGCGAGATTCTTTGCACAACTTTTTTTGCGCGCACGGGGATGAAAACGCGCGCGTTCATGCGATACTCCGCGCATGTCAGCGATGGCGCTGCCCGATCTCAACACTCTTCCCGCAGATGCGCTGCGAGCGCTGATCCTGGCACAACACGAGCAACTGATCTCGCGGGAGCGCGAGATTGAGCATCTGCAACTGCTGCTGGCCAAGCTGCAACGCATGCAGTTTGGGCGTAAGTCGGAAAAGCTGGAGCGGCAGATCGAACAGTTGGAGCTGCGGCTGGAGGAGTTAGGATCCAAGCGCAGCGAGCAAGAGCCCAGCGCGTCAACACCAGTTCCCGTCACCGCCTCTCCAACATCAATAACGAAGCCCACGCGCCGCGCACTGCCCGATCATCTTCCGCGACAAACACGCAGACACGAGCTGAAAGAAACGGTATGCCCGGAATGTCAGGGCGAACTGCGCAAGTTAGGCGAGGATGTCTCCGAGATGCTGGAGTACGTGCCCGCCAGCTTCGTGGTGATTCGCCACGTGCGCCCCAAGCTGAGCTGCACGAAGTGCGACTGCATTGTGCAGGCCGAAGCGCCGAGCCGACCGATCGCGCGTGGCCTAGCCGGGCCGGGGCTGCTGGCGCACGTTCTGGTGAGTAAGTACTGCGATCATCTTCCGCTGTATCGGCAATCGGAGATCTATGCGCGTCAGGACGTAGAACTGGAGCGCTCGACCATGGCCGACTGGGTGGGCGGGAGTGCGCACCTTCTTCAGCCATTGGTGGAGGCGGTGCGCCGATACGTAATGGCGGCGAGTAAGTTGCATGCCGACGACACGCCAGTGCCGGTGCTGGCTCCGGGCCAGGGCAAAACCAAGACCGGTCGATTATGGACTTATGTTCGCGATGACCGTCCCGCGGGCGACACCGCATCTCCCGCAGTGTGGTTTGCCTACTCACCCGATCGCAAAGGAGAGCATCCCGCGCAGCATCTGGAAACGTTTCGTGGCACGCTGCAGGCCGATGCCTACGCGGGCTTCAATCAGCTCTACGAAAATGGCCGCATCGAGCAAGCCGCGTGTTGGGCGCATGTGCGGCGCAAGTTCTACGATCTGGAGCAAGCGCACTCGTCGCCGGTGGCGCGGGAGGCGTTGCAGCGGATCGGGGCGCTGTATGGAATAGAAGAACAGATTCGCGGTAAGCCGCCGAACGAACGCCGTGCCGTGCGCCACGCGCAAGCCCAGCCGCTACTCGACTCTCTACGACTGTGGTTCGAAGCGACGTTGTCGAAGCTCTCGCGCAAGTCGGAGACGACGGCGGCGATTCATTATGCCCTTTCGCGATGGGACGCGCTTACGCGCTATATAAAGGATGGACACATCGAGATCGACAACAACGCCGCCGAACGCTCGTTGCGCGGCGTGGCCCTGGGCCGCAAAAACTACTTGTTCGCGGGGTCGGATATGGGCGGCGAGCGCGCAGCCGCCATCTACAGCCTGATCGGTTCAGCGAAACTCAATGGCCTCGATCCCGAAGCCTATCTGCGGGAAGTGCTCACCCGCATCGCCGATCATCCCATCAACCACATCGACGAACTTCTGCCGTGGAACCTCAAATCCACACCTGTGCAAGTGTCCACTTAACTTTATTCGTGGACACTTAGCAAGACGGTGCGCTTCGGACGCTTACGGTCGTTCAGCAGGTTTGGTATTTGCTTTGCTCATTTCTCCTCTCAGTTCTTGACGCGATTGCCAGCTTTACTTCCAGGAGATCACTACGGTGCTTCCAGGCTTCTCAAAGGTTGACGCAACAGCCGCAAGAGCTTCTCAATTGGATAAGGCTTGTGCAAAACCGGTACGGGTACGCGCAGGCCTTTCTCACTCGTGTGAATCGCCATTCGTTGCTCGAGGTTGATAGCGCGGATCTCCCGAACTAGCTGTAACCCGTTCTGTACTCTTGGCGACGGGGTAAACAGATAGTCACTGGGTACGAAATCCCAGCTGGTAGAGCCTTGAGTCACATAAGCGTGAAGACCCTGTTCGCCTGAGAATACGTCCTCCACCTCATAGCCTCGAGCCTCCAACTGTCTCCGCACCCAGAACCACCTCATCGTCATCCACAACGAGAATTCTCATTGGTCCTCCGCGAAAAAGTATTCAACTGTTCGGTCAATTGCTCACCAAAGACCGGCGCCAAGAGGACTACGAATTTCACTGTTTCGAAGGTTCCAAGCGGAGGAAACGGTTGCGAGCTGGCGCCGGCTCCGCCTCCGTCCTGCTCTTAATCGAAGGATACGGCGACGAGCCGGAAAATGACCATCAATCCGAGGGGAATCTTTGGTAACCAGTATCCTGGAAGTCCTCGTGATGCAACAGTAGAAATATCAAAATTTAGCGTGAAAGGCTGAAGAGTCCTAGAGTACAAATAAACACCCAAAGGTCCCGAGGAGTCCGTGCCGAGTGATTTCTAAATCGGAGTTGCATAGATGTCGAGTCTGCATAGGGTTCTTGGATGATTTTAAACGCAAGACGATGTTTCTGAGTTGCGGCACGACGAGGGCCATGATATCCCCGAGTAGTCATCTTGGTGATAGTTGTTCGCTTGCAACTATTCGGTTTCCACCCGCACATCGCCAAACTTTCGAAAGTCCTGATCAAACGTCGAGACTGGTAAGTTCTTGGCTACCGCGGTGGCGGCGACCAGACAGTCGACAAAATGAACCTTCGTCCCCTTATAGCGGTTCAGAGCTTCCAAGTGGATCGTTACGTCATCGATCTCGACGCCAGGACTGGAGACCAAATCTCCGAGTGCGGAAGCGATAGCCGCGCGTGGGTGCCGGTAAAAAGACTCAAGCACAAACACGCACTCTGCCAGAACGACCGGCAATACCACTATGACCACGTCGCCCCGATCGCAGGCATCGAACAGCTTGCCGACTGCTCGTGCATGTTTGTCGTGGTCCTGTACCAGATAGCGGACAATCAGATTAGTGTCGACAAGTGTTTGCTTGCTCACCGGGTACCCTCATGACGCGCTGCCTCGGCGGCGGCCTCGCGAATTTCAGCGAAAGACATGCCCTTTCCCTTGCTGCTGGCGAGTGCGCCCTTGAGCGACCGAATTCCGGGATGCACACGAATGGTAGCTCGGTCTCCCCGCACTTCGTATTCCAACTTGTCGCCCGGTTTAATTCGCAAGGCTTTTCGAATTTTCTCGGGAATGGTAGTTTGTCCCTTGCTCGTCACCGTAGAATGAAGCACCATAATATCCTTACCTACAATTTAATCCTTACCTATATATTACCCCTTACTTATTCCGGCTGGCAAGGCCAGACTGGAATGGTGTAGATGCTCCAAGATAATGTCACCCCCTAACTGCAACGAGATTCTGTCACCCTGCAAGGATGGTGACGATGAGTCAGAAAGAG
>NFUO01000325.1 GCA_002197545.1 Acidobacteria subdivision 2 bacterium RH1 MAG20
AAATATAACGCGCCTTTAAATTTGCCTCGTCGGGGAAATTTGTGGGTTGACGGCGAGCGTTAGCGAGCCGTCTCGGTAAGGAATCGGCGGAGCTTCCGGCAAGTCGAATCGAACGATCTTTGTTCATCCTCGCCGCCGTGATACAGAAGCGGGCCGCCGTCGGGCTCGATCATGCGCCAGAGAACCACATCCACTGGCTTCTTTCTCAGAGAAGGATCGTAGTTGAGGTCGCGGATGAACTCCCCGCCCAGCACCCACATGTTATCGACGTGTTGCTGAATAGTCTTGGGCGCCAGGTCCGAGGCCGCCAGAGATTCGAGGAACGGGCGGAACAGGGCGATCAACTGCTCGCCTGGCGGCACATCTTTTTCCAGGCCCATCCAGGACCGGGGCCAGCCATTCAAATCCCGGCAATAGTGTTCGAGGTCGTGACGTGGCCGAGTGGCGGCGCGGTTTATTTTGGTAGTTCTCGCCCTCACCGGTTTCCACTTCATGCTGCAGCTCATCACGATTCTAAATCGCTGTCATCGTTTTCCGGGGTTCGTTTACCAGCAGGCCCGTTTCAGTTCCGATCACAAGAGCATTGAAATCGCCGTGCGTCCCCGCAAGGGCGCAAAGGCGGTTTGCTCGCGCTGTCACCAGCCCGCTCCCGGATACGACCAACTCCCCGAGCGCAGCTTCGAGTTCATTCCTTTCTGGGGATTTCTGGTTTTTCTGCTGTACTCGATGCGGCGCGTCGATTGCCGACGCTGCCAGGCGGTCGTGGTGGAGGAAGTTCCGTGGGCCGATGGAAAACGTACCTTGACCCGAGCCTATATGCTGTTTCTGGCCCGCTGGGCGCGCCGCCTCTCGTGGAAGGAAACAGCCGAGGCATTCCGCACCTCGTGGGAAAAGGTTTTCGACGCCGTCGAGCATGTGGTCACCTTCGGGCTGGAGCACCGGGTGCTCGGCCGGATTGACGCCATCGGCGTTGACGAGATCCAGTACGCCAGGGGCCACAAGTATCTGACGCTGGTTTATCAGATCGATCTCGGCGTCACGCGCCTGCTCTGGATCGGCAAGGAGAGAACCATCGAGTCGTTTCAGGGATTCTTCCAGGTCATCGGTGACGAGATCGCTTCCAGGATCGTCTTCGTCTGCTCCGACATGTGGGAACCCTACCTCAAAGTCAT
>NFUO01000326.1 GCA_002197545.1 Acidobacteria subdivision 2 bacterium RH1 MAG20
TACTGAGTATTGCATAATATAGTGACGTTCGGGGATTCTTGTGCTATGTTCAGGGTATGGGAAATCCTCAAGGAGTACAGAGAGACTTCGAAAAACTGGAAGAGCGCCGCTTCCGCGCCGCCCGGCTGCTGCAGCAGGGAGTTCCTCAGGCCCAAGTGGCCCGGCGGGTCGGAGTGCATCGGCAGTCGGTGGGCCGCTGGGCCCAACAGCTTGCCGAGGGCGGACGAAGGGCGCTGAAGAAAGCCGGACGAGCCGGACGCAAGCCGCGCCTGAAGACAGCCGACCTGCGGCGCATCGAGCATGGGCTGAAGCGCGGGCCACAAGCGTTGGGGTATGGAACCGATTTGTGGACTTCTGGGCGCGTGGCGCACCTGATCGAGGCCGAATGCGGCATCCGCTACCATCCGTCGCAGGCTTGGCGCATTCTGCGGCAGCTAGGGTGGAGTTGCCAGCGTCCGGTGGGACGCGCCCTGGAGCGGAACGAGGCCAAGATCCGGCATTGGAACCAGCAGCGCTGGCCGGAGATTAAAAAAAAGCCCGCAAAGAAGGCCGCACGATCGTCTTCATCGACGAAAGCGGATTGAGCGAGCGCCCGCACCGCTGCCGCACGTGGGCACCGAAGGGACGGACGCCGGTGCTGCAGTATCACTTTAATTGGAAGACGTTGTCAGCGATGGCGGGCGTGACCTGGTGGAACTTCTATTTTCGGCTGTTTCCGGGAGCGATCCGCAGCCCGCAGATTATCGAGTTTCTCTCGCACCTGCTACGCCACATTCCGGGCAAGCTGCTGATTGTCTGGGATGGATTGCCAGGTCACCGTAGCCGGGCGGTGTGGGATTTCGTGAGGCAGCAGAAAGGACGCATCTGGCTGGAGTTTCTTCCCGCCTATGCTCCGGAACTGAACCCGGTGGAGTATCTGTGGTCTCATTGGAAGCAGCACGAATTGCCCAACTTCTGCCCGCAGAACTTCATCCAGCTCAGCTCCTCAGCGCGCCAGGCGCTCCGCCGCATGCGCAAACGGCCTACGCTGGTGATGGCTTTCTGGGAACAGGCCGAACTGTTCCCTCTGTAACTATATTATGCAATACTCAATA
>NFUO01000327.1 GCA_002197545.1 Acidobacteria subdivision 2 bacterium RH1 MAG20
AATGGGAGAAATATGAGTCATCCCGGATTTGTTGAATGGAAGAGGGAAAAAGGAAAACCCATCTATTGCATGAAGCGCAGAAGATTCCGAGGACAGGAGATGGAAGCTCATCAAAAAGGAGAAGACTCTTGATGAGCTTCCATCTCCTGTCTCTTTTACCGAATAAGCATTTTCTCTCATCAAGAGAAAGAGAAAGAGAGATAAAAACGCCCTCTTCTCTTCAGAAGTAGGGAACTTCTCTTGCCAGGGCAGGTGTCATTCCCAGGTTATCTGGTTGTTTTCTCTCGAAAAAGCTCATACAATTGGAGACGTTTATGAACAAGGAAGTCCCATCAATTACCCTATTGTAATGTCCAGGATTTTGATACTGGACACAAACGTTTGCCAGGCAATAGCGCTACTGAATCAGTCGGCGGATCTTGCCGCATGCAATGTACGAGCCCCCATTCGCGGTCTCGATCACCTGGTCTACCACGTACAGGATACCCTCTTCACGAATGTCGCGTGGGAACCGCATATTATAGTTTGGGTCGTGGCCATCGGAGACGACGCGTGCGCGCAGCTTACTGCCCTCGCGGATGCACTGGACAAGCACACCGCCATCGGCGTTGATCGTCGTCTCGAGGTCCGCCGCGGTGCGGGCAGACACTTTAGAGGCTTGCGGCGGGCCACTGTGTCCGGCTGATGGGGCCCCGGACCTGCTGGCGCCTTTGTAGAGGTGCTCCTGTCCAGGCAAGGCGAGACGGCGGACGTTGCCAACAGCGCGGTAGAAGGTCCCGTTGGCCGACAGTTGCAGTGCATCTGCGACATAATGAACACCCTCCTCACGAATAGTGCGTGGAAACTGAACATTCACGCTTTGGTCGTAGCCTTCGGAAGCGACACGCATACGCAGCTTGCCGCCCTCGCGGGAACACACCAGCTCCACCCCTTCATTGACTGCGGCTGTCGTCTCCAGATCAGCAGCCGAACCGCCGGCTGTGCCGCGCAGCGACAAGTCGGCGCGACTCCGCATCCGTGCCTGATACGACTGATCGCGCATCTCCTTGCGGCTGGTGCTGTCAAACTGGCGGTGTTCAAGCCGCTCGGCGAAGTGCTCCAGTTGCGCGATCTCTTCGGCTATCTCGAATTGCTCATCCAGGCCTTGTTGACGCAGGTCGGCGCTGATCTGGCGCAGCGTCTGGGCCGCCTTTGTCACGTCACCGCTGTCAGCCAGTTCAATTGCCGTATCTTTCGCCTTCGCAATTCGGATGCGGCTGATTTGCAAGACGACATCGGTGGCAGGTGCGGCCGCGATCGCCTCCTCGACGGTGACAACGGGCACGGATACCGTGAGCGGCTCGGCGCTCGAAAAGGATTGGATGGCGCCGTCAGCGACTGCCTCGTACCGGTAGGAGAGAGCCAGCAGAGGGATGCCGGGGCTGGTATCCCTCTGGGCGGGGATCGTGAGTTCAAGGGCCAGGAGTTTATCTTCGTTCTCGTAGACGTCGCCCATGCTCAGCATCATGGCGCTCTGCTGCGTCTCTGTGCGGTAGTTGCTGTAGATGTTGCAGATCTGGACGCCACTGTCTGGCACGGGCTCAATCGTCAGCGCAAGGTTTTGCGCCGCAACCGATGCCAGGCTCTCAACCTCGATCCGAAAGACCTCCTCAGCATCATCAGGCGTCTGGATGAAGTAGAAGTTTCCGCCCGCGGCCTGCGCCATCCCAATCAAGAGATCTTCGTTGAAGTTCGCTCCGAAGCCGAGTGTGGTCGTGACCACTCCATCGTCAGCCTTTTGGCGCGCAGTGGCGATCAGCACCTTTGGATCGACGACTCCCACGTTGGCCTGCCCATCGGTCAGTAGCAACACCCGATGGATCATGTCGGCGCCGCGCCTGGCGAGGACGTGCTCGCACCCTTTGAGCCAGCCGCCGCTCAGGTTGGTCGTCCCTCCTGCCCGAACCCTGCGAATGATCTCGCGAATCGCCTGTTTGTCGGAAACGTTGCCTGGCGGCAAGATGGTTTCGACTGTATCATCGTAGACAACCAGCGATAACAGATCGTCTGGTCCGAGTTGCTCGACAAGTGTCTCCGCTGCCTTGAGCGCCTGCTTGAGCGAGCGCCCCGCCATCGAGCCAGAGCGATCGATCACCAGACTGAGATTGAACGGCCGGCGCGAGGAGCGTGGTTCAGCGGATGGTTGGGGGCGTAGAGTGATGAGGAGATCGACAGTAGTAGGATGCTCGACTGGGAGAGCGGATGGGCTGAGTGCGAAGTGGGTTTGCATAGTAGCTTCCTTCCTGTAAATGTTGGAATTGTTAGGCTTCGATCAGTTCTTTGGTGGTGTAACTCCGTTTCATCCGACGATAAATCATTCAATCAATAGCGGTCATAGTCATACTCCCTTGCTGCATTATCTGTATATTCCTATCTTTCTATGTTGTATGCTGCCGCTAAGATAGCTTAGCAGCCCCAAACAGCGCAAGAGCCCAGGACTTTCATCTGCTAAGGTCGTCAAGAACCGTTGTTTTTTTTCATCTGTTAAGATAAGAGGCATGGCAACGACGACAAGACGGGCCAATCAACCGACATTTTCTGGATCTGGGGAACAGACCCTAAGCATTTGCATCTTATGCCGCCTGGCCCCTGCGCGTCATCCTGGCCTGTTGGGAGCGCCGTAAGGATGGCTAAAGCATCCAGTGCAGCGACGAGAAGACGCATGGTGCATCCGATGGAATGTGGGAGAGCACCGATGCCAAAGGCTCTCAAGCATCAAGAGATTTACCACTGCTCACTCGCTAGAAGCAAGGAAAGCTGTGGTAAAATCTGAACGGCAAAGAAAGGTTGCCATGAAGCGTAACCTGCTCTTGCGCGAAGCACAGGGACGAAAGCCTCAATACCATTCAAACTGTCTTTGAAACCTTTGGTCTACCCGCTTTGGAATACGCCTCTTGGTGATTCTCTCGCTCCATTGCGAGAGTATCAGACCGAAGTTGAACACCGATAAGCGCTCAACCACTTCCGGCGTCAGCATACACGCTCCGGCGTCGGCTCGAAGCGCTTGTTGGGCGGTGCTGGCATACGCTAGTAGTCCATCAGCAGTCGAATACCGACCAGCAGATGTCGTTTCGCAACCGCTGATCGTCCAAGACAAGATCGCGAATTGCATCCGGCAGCTGATCGCGCTGCCAGCGGCATTCGAGCCGGCCGGGACTCTCGCCCTCGCCCTCAGGCGCAGCCGCGCGCGCGGCCTTGATCGCGTAAGCTGCAGCGCCGAGCTCGTGCGCGGAGACGTGCGCGACCACCGCCGCCTGACCAGCAGCATACGCGGCATGGCGCGCCGCGCCGCTCAGATCCCTGGCCGCAGCCATCGCATGGCCGCCCGCTGCACGGGACTGGGACATCGTGATCTCGCCGCGCGCCCATGCTCGAGCTTGCTCAATTGCGTGACGCGGCCGCGAGTCCGAAGGGTTCGCCGACTCGAAGAAGTGTAGGACGTGCTCCGCACACGCAGCCGCCCACAAGGCGAGAAGGTGATGGTCTGAATCCGTGAGCGTCCCACCGCGGCGGATGGTGATGAAGCGACGGTCGCGCTCTTTGGGAAGAATCATATGGTACCTTTCATGAACAGCAGAATTCACGCGGTTTCAATCGCG
>NFUO01000328.1 GCA_002197545.1 Acidobacteria subdivision 2 bacterium RH1 MAG20
CCCCGGCGAAGCGCTCGCCGAGGAGTGGGAAACCTATCGCCGCGAAGTCGGCCGCCTGCTCGCCGAAGGCAATGAGGGAAGGTACATCGTTATCAAAGGTCAGCAGATTATCGGTATCTGGGATCGAGAGAAAGATGCTTTGGCAATCGCCTATCAAAAATTTCTGCTCCAACCGTTTCTGGTTCACCAGATTCAGGAACGCGAGCGCTTACTCCGGGTGAGATACCCTCAACGATGGCCCAACTGACGTTTCCACTCCAGCAAAATGAACTAAGATTAGTTGCCGTGATTAGCCTGAATCATCAGGCGATGGCAGCACTGGTCGCGGCTGGACAGCCTTTCCCTACGCCGATTTGGGCCACAGGACTAATTGATACGGGATCCAGCATTAGCTGTATCACGGCTGATATCGTCCAGAAGTTAGGGATTCCCGCAGTCGTCCACACCAGCACGCGGACAGCGAGCGGCTCCGTTCCTGTCCGCCTGTTTCGCGTCAGTCTGAGCATCCCGCCAGCGGGCAATCTTCCCGGAGCCATGCTGACGCGCGACGATCTCCTTGTCATGGAGTTGATCGATCCCCCGCCCGATGTCGATGTGCTGATCGGCCTGGATATTCTTCTCGATTGCCGGCTGCTTCTGGATGGTCCCGCCCGACAGTTCACCCTGGATTTTTGACGCCCCCTTTTCCCGTGGCCGATTGCGCGCCGTTGACTGAAAGCGAAGGATGAATAGGCTTTCGAGAGTGCAACGAGCCGGAAGCGTAAGCGACGGATAGCGTATCCGTCGCTTACGCTTCCGGCTCGTTGTCAACCCTCAGCGCAGCGGCGGAGCGATCTCGCGGATCTGAGCGCGATCAATCGCCGATCGATTGATGCGCAGACCAATTGCTTTTTCAGGCGGTATCGGGGCGCTTTGCCGCGCTTGCTACTTGGCGCTGCCGAGGAAGCGGCGATCGGGTATAGTCCGCGCTTAAGGAGGAAGAGCCATGACCGAGGACGGACACGATTTCGTGGCGCGGATTCATCGTGAGGCCTGCGAGTACTATCGCCAACATCCGCCGCCGCCCCCGCCCGAACCGCCGACCATCCATTACACCGAACTGCCGGCGTCCCGCCCC
>NFUO01000329.1 GCA_002197545.1 Acidobacteria subdivision 2 bacterium RH1 MAG20
GGCCGCATCCTGGTGGAGTTTGCCGACACCGGCGGGGGCGTCGCGCACCCGGGGCAGTTGTTCCGCCCCTTCCAGGATGGGGCGCAGTCGTCCGGGCTCGGCCTGTATCTGTCGCGCGCGTTCCTGCGATCCTTCGGGGGCGATATCCGCTACGTGGCCGTGCCGGAAGGCGCCTGCTTTATCGTTAATCTGAAGGCCGCGACGTAAGGGAGGTTTGGAATGCAGGAAACCCGGATCCTTATGGTCGACGATCACGGCCTGTTTCGCGAGAGCCTGAGTCGCGTGCTGAATACAGCTCCGGACATGACGGTGGTTGGAGAATGCGCCACGGTAGCAGAGGCGTTCGACGCATTGTCGCGATCCGAACCCGACGTGATTCTGCTGGACTACGATCTCGGTGAGGAATCGGGGCTGAGCCTGCTCGTCGAGTTGCAACGCCGGGCCAGCACCGCCAGGGTTCTCATGGTGACCGCCGGCCTGCATGATGAAGTGGTTCTTCGCGTGATGGAAATGGGGGCGTCGGGGATCTTTCTCAAACACGGCAATCCCGACCGGCTGATGCAGGCGATCCAGCGCGTAGCTGCGGGTGAGGTCTGGCTCGATGACCCTGCGCTGCGCAGCCTGCTCACAGAGCGACGCAACCGCACGGAGCAGATGGAGCGCGCCCGGCCCCTGACCGCACGGCAAAGCGAGGTGCTTCGCGGCATCCTCGATGGACTCGCAAACAAAGAGATTGCCTGGAAACTGAATACCTCAGAGACTGCGGTGAAAGCGGCGGTCCAGGAGCTTTTTCATAAAGCCGGAGTGCGGACGCGCAGCCAGCTGGTCAGAATTGCGATCGAACAACACTCCGTCGACTGGCTGCGGCCCAGGGAAGAACGGGGTTGAGGCCTCGGCCGGCGCACCGTCTCAGCATACGAACAAACGGACCAGTCGATCCAGGGAACGATGCCACATTTCCTGCTGCCATGTGCACTCGGCCTGGGACGAGATGCCTCGATGGTGCAGTTCGAGGATGGTGCTGCGGAAGTTGCCGTGAAGCCCGATGTAAACCAGGCTGTCGGAGGCCATGCGATCCCCGCTGGTCCTCCAGGTAAACAGCAGCTTACGGCGGCGCGGCAGATGCGGTATTCCCCGCTGATGATCAGGTCCCGTCTTCCGGCCCGGTAGTGATCGATGCGATAGCTGCCGCTCTGCGGCCACGCCACCAGGTACGAATCACCGCGGTCACCGGGAAGGGTAATCCAGGTCTCGAGATACTCCGGACTGGTTAGCACCTGGAAGATGCGGCTCGCATCGGAGCCAACAGAAACGCTCATCGCGATGTTTCCGGATTCCTGAATGCCCTGGTTTGGAGCGCGAAAATACTTTGTTAACTTCCGTTCAACAGCGATGGCCTGGGTGCTCATGACCTGGAGACCAAGCAACCACCGATCCAGACAATTTGAGGGGCGAAATATTTGTGACA
>NFUO01000033.1 GCA_002197545.1 Acidobacteria subdivision 2 bacterium RH1 MAG20
ACAAAATCTGTTTTGCCGGTCCTTGACGAGCCTGAAAGGCGGATGCCTGGAGCTGTGCCACGGGAGCCAAACGGAGGTTCTGGGAGAAGCCGGCCACCCGCTGCGCGCCACGATGGTTGTCCACAACGATCGCCTCTTCCGCCGCGCTGTCCTCGGCGGCGATATCGGGCTGGGAGAGGCTTACATGGATGGAGACTGGTCGTCGCCGGACCTGGTCCCGCTGGTGCGCATCGCCGTCCGCAATGCGCGGGGATTGGACGCGAGCAACCGGCTGATCACGGCAGCCGTTCGCGGCCTGGACCGTCTGCGCCATCTGCGCCGGGACAATACGGAGAGCGGCAGCCGCCGGAACATCGCCTATCACTACGATCTGGGGAATGAGTTTTACAAACTGTTCCTGGACGAGTCGCTTGCCTACTCATGCGCCTTCTACGAGACCGGGGACGACGCTTTGCAGCAGGCGCAGGAGAACAAATATGCCAGGATCTGCCGCAAACTCGATCTGCGGCCTGAGGATCATCTGCTCGAGATAGGCACGGGCTGGGGAGGGTTTGCCGCCTATGCGGCTGCGCACTACGGCTGCCGCATCACTACCACGACCATCAGCCGGCAGCAGCATGACTACAGCCTTCAAAGGTTTGAGCCGCTCAATGCCAGGGGCGCCCGAATCAAGCTGCTGTTTGAAGATTATCGCCGGCTGAAGGGCCATTTCAACAAGCTGGTCAGCATCGAGATGTTCGAGGCGGTAGGTCACCGTCATTATGACGAATTCTTTTCCGCGTGTGACCGGCTTCTAACGCCACAGGGAGTGATGCTGTTGCAGACCATCACCATGAACGAGCGCCATTTTCCTGAATATCTCAAGCAGAGCGACTGGATCAAGAAGTACATCTTTCCCGGCGCGGAGCTGGCCTCCGTGGCTTCCATTCTGCGTTCGACAGCGCAGCCCGGGAGTCTGCAGTTGCTCCATCTGGAGGACATCGGCGAACACTACGCGTTGACGCTGCGCGAATGGCGGCGGCGGTTCATGGCGCAGCTTGGCCAAGTGCGCGCGCTGGGCTTCGATGAGCGTTTTCTGCGTATGTGGGAGTTCTATCTCGCCTACTGCGAAGGGGGGTTTCTGGAGCGCTATATCGGAGACGCACAACTGCTGCTGGCCAAACCCGCGGCCTCCGTTGCCTTCTTACAGCCGCTGCGTGGGGATGCCCTCAGGGACTTGCCGGAG
>NFUO01000330.1 GCA_002197545.1 Acidobacteria subdivision 2 bacterium RH1 MAG20
CGCTTCAGGCTGATGGTTCAACGAGGTCCGTGTGAACGGCCTCAAGCATCAGAAGGAGAAGCGCAGCATGGACCATTTTGCTGGATTAGACGTGTCGGTCAAGGAGACCAGCGTCTGCATTGTGGATGACACAGGCAAGATCGTTCGAGAAGTAAAAGTAGCGAGCGAACCTGAAGCGTTGTTGGCGGTTCTGAAGAATCCCGCCTACCACTTCAAGCGGATTGGATTGGAAGCTGGTCCTCTGTCGCAATGGCTGTTCAGTGCTCTCGCCGAAGCAGAGTTGTCGGTGATCTGTGTTGAAACGCGGCATATGCAGGCGTTGCTGAAGGCACAGATCAACAAGACGGACCGCAACGATGCGCGCGGCATCGCACAGATGATGCGGGTAGGTCTTTATCGTTCAGTGCACGTGAAGACGTTACGCAGTCAGAAACTGCGGATGTTGCTGACACATCGCAAGTTGCTGCAGTCGAAGGCCATCGCCATCGAGAACGACCTGCGCGGTACTTTACGCAACTTCGGCCTCAAGGTCGGAATGGTCGGGAAGGTGAAGTTCGAGGACCGCATCAAAGAGCTGGTTGAGAATTCGCCCGACCTGGCTGGGCTGGTCGAACCGCTGCTTGTCGTCCGGCGGGTGCTACGCGAACAGATCGTCATCCTGCATCGCCGCTTGCTGGCCATTGTCCGGGATGATGAGGTGTGCCGGCGCCTGATGACGACCCCCGGTGTTGGCCCCGTGGTGGCGCTGACCTATCGCGCTACCGTCGACGTACCCGCACGGTTCCGTAAATCCAAGGCCGTTGGCGCCGTGTTTGGACTGACGTGCTCCAAGTATCAATCCGGCGAGATCGATCGGAGCGGCAGAATATCACGCTGCGGAGATGAGATGATGCGGGTCATGCTCTACGAAGCCGCTCAGAGCATGCTGAATTCGAAGAGATGGTCGTGGCTCAAGGCCTGGGCGATGCAGATCGCCAGGCGCCGAGGAATGAAGAAGGCGATCGTGGCGCTGGCACGCCGGTTGGCCGTGATCATGCACCGCATCTGGGTTGACGGCACCGAGTTCCGTTGGACACCGGAACCAGCCGCGGCAGCAGCATGAAAACCGTGCAGGACCACATCCGATAGGAGGAAATACGAATTCCACCCTGCGGTGGAAAGATGTCCCTCGCGGGACGATGGATGAGGTGAGTTCGCATGTCTGCTTGGACCTGCCGTCCGTCTGACGGCAAGGCCGACCAAAAGATCGTTCCACCTGGTCCTCGAATCCCATGATGGAAGGGCCATGGTGCCTCTTCCGAAGAGAAGCACGAGCGTGTGAGCGACATCGACGCTGTAGAGGTGGATAGTCAGTCAGAAAGCGCTTGACCCCAAACGGCCGATTAGAGAAGCAGACATCACAGTGCTTCGGGCGCCGCGCTAAGACTAGGCAGACGCCCTGCGACGGGTCTCTCCAACGACTGTGATCTTTCGCTCCACCCAAGATGCCGACGCGTCCCAATCAGCAGGATAATTCGAATGAGCCTTGGCAGTTTGAATGACCAATTGGTAGGACAGAGGCGTTATCAAGGATGCACCGGACCGTGAAGGATACCCGATCTGACCGGAACGTACCTTCTTGGCAGTTGGAAAGCCTTTGCCGTCTGCGAACGCTGCTATGACCGCCCATTTGTGGCCACGAGCTGCAGCAAGGCGATCCGCCAGAACAACATTGCGCATCATCTATTGATAATGATCGCCTCTGAAAGGGCAGGGGTGATAGTCTTGTTCGGCGCCTAGACCGAAGAGTTCGGGAATATGCTGCCAGTAGAGGATCCCCTTTCCGGTAAGCGCGCATCGTGCCATAGCGCCGTTCGCTGGATTGATCTGGGAAGCGTAATTGCCATCACACTGGCGAAGGCCACGGCGTGGGCCTGCACCGGGGGTCGTCATCAGGCGCCGGCACACCTCATCATCCCGGACAATGGCCAGCAAGCGGCGATGCAGGATGAC
>NFUO01000331.1 GCA_002197545.1 Acidobacteria subdivision 2 bacterium RH1 MAG20
ACAGCGGCGAGCTCGGCCGCTTGTGCGCGGAGTTCTCTACCGACGAGCTGCTCCCGCGGTCCTGGGGATGGCCCCAGGGCGAACGCCACGAAATGAACTTCCGCGTGCTGTATATATCGAGGGTCGAGGTGGGGCCGGCCTTCCGGGGCGCTCGTCTGGGTCTAGCCGTCACAGCGGATATGCTCCGGCGTCTGGGCGCTGGCCCAGGTTTGCACAATCGGTTCATTCGCTGCCTGTTGCAGGGATCGCCCATCGTCACCCGTGTCGAGTCGCGCCAGGCACTGCAGGCGGCCGAGCAGTCTCTGACGCGCTTCTGGTCGGAACTGGGTTTTCAGCCGTGGCCCAAAGGCACCCTGAACTGGCTGACCGTGGACCCCGACAGGCTCCGCCAGAAGCCCATCGAGCGAGGCCGCCAAACAGGCGTGACATCGGCCACACGTGGCTTTCGTTTTCAAATGGATGCTGACAGCACACGCGATCGTGATACTCGCGAAAACAATTTCCGCTGGAACAACTGACCAAGATTTGTCTCCTGGAGAACACAAATGAAAAACAAGCTTTTTCGCGATTCAAGACGGCGCCAGCACCCCCAAGACGGCACGCTGATAATCATCGAGGACGGCCCCGGGGCCAACTGGCAACCGCCGCGCCGCGACTGTCCCTCTTGTGGCGAGCGCATGTACAAGCGGCTCTGGATACGGCCGGAAATTTCACCATCCCAGTTCGGCGAGATGGTGCGCTCGATTCAGGAGGCCCGCACATCGTTCGACGACTGGTACAACAGCAATCCAATCGCTAAAGGCTATGAGCCCTGCTTCATCAAAATGGGCCAACCGTCATCGCCGGAGTTCATCGTCCACACCTGGCGAGAACCAATCTGCGAGCGGTACGTGGCCATCAGCGTACGCTGTGGCTGGGTATGGTGGTTGGAGGACGTGATCGCGCCGCTCCTGGAGCCGCTGATCATGTGCCTTGGCACAGGTGTGCCCATCAACCCGATCATGAACGGCTGGCAACCGACGCATGTCTTTTGTCATGCCGGGGAACAGCCGTGGCTGGAAGCAGTTCAGGTCGTCGGAG
>NFUO01000332.1 GCA_002197545.1 Acidobacteria subdivision 2 bacterium RH1 MAG20
GTCTCGCCCTCCTTTATTTGCGCAATATCATTCAGGCCGGCCCAGGCCGTCAGCCCGGTCGAACCCAATACACCCAGAAACGCCGAAGCAGGCGCCTGCGTCACATCCACCTTGCGCAACTGGCTGGCGGGAGCGATAAAGTAATCCCGCCAGCCGCAAAGACTCTGCACCCAGGCGCTGACCGGGAAATCCGCATTGAGCGACTGCACCACCTGCCCGATGGCCGCGCCGTCCAGCGCCTTGCCAATGGCAAACGGCGGCACATACGATTTGGCATCGTTCATTCGCCCCCGCATGTAAGGGTCAACGGAGAAAAACGCATTGCGCACCAGCACCTCTCCTGCGTTCAGTTCCCGCAGCTCCGTCGTGGCCAGTTCAAAATTATCCAGCGTCGGCTCCCCCTGGGGCCGCGACTTCAGCCGAATCTCCTTCGCCTGCATCTTCGTCATACCATGTCTCCTCAAGCCTGCTTCGTTGGATGCAGCCTGCGCCGGGCCTGCTATGCATTCGACCTGCTGTTTGCTATTACGTCACCGCGCAGACAAACTTTATACCCAACTTAGTGTGTCCTGCCCGGCGCAATTTTGTGCATCCTGCCCAGATCGCCAGCATCTCATACAGCAGATGATTCCCATGTCACTCCGGTGCGCTGTGTTTGACACTGTTTTCCACTGGTTGATATAGTTTTCATGGGAGCACTGCGCTTTGGACTCTTGCGTGGAAGCTCCATCACGGCCTCTCTCATCCCAAACTCGACGTTCCTTTTGGCAGTGTCCAAAGTTCCATTGCGAAGGCTCCTCTTCGCAACACCTTTGGCACCCTACCGCGGAGCTGTCGTAGCAGGATTCAGGGGAGTCCGCGAGCTCCGGGATCCAGACCTTCTGCAGGCACTGTGCAAGCAGCGTCCTTTCAGGAAATCCGACCCCGGATAGCAGACGTGAATCCAGCCGTAACGGAAACACCCTGCAGCGAAGCCGGAGACAGCTTCGCACTGAGTCTGGAGCCGCAGTCCTATGGTAGACGTCCTCAATCCCGATACAACCGAGAGCAACCCTCTGAACACCGAACTGGAAACCCACGCAACCGCCCTGGTCGCGGCAGAAGCCGACGCCCCTGAATCCACCCACAACCCTGTTCCCGACGAGCACAGCAATATAGACCTGCACGCCAGCCACGCCAACGACAGCATGCACCCCGACGATGCAGCCGCATTTGAAGATTTTGCCGCGGCGCTCGAATCCTTTGATCGTGAGCAGGCTGCGGAAGCCGCCGCTCTGGCCGCAGACGACAACATCGTCACCGGCACTGTCATCAAGCTGACGGACAAGCACGTCGTCGTCGATGTCGGCCTCAAGTCGGAAGGCCTCATTCCCCTCGCCCAGGTCCTTGACCACACCGGCGTATCGAAATTACAGCCCGGCCAGGTCATCGACGTAGTTGTCGAGCGCGATGAGTACGAAGGCGGCTACCTGCTGAGCTATGAAAAAGCCCAGCGGCATCGCATCTGGGATTCCGTGGAAAAGGCAGCCAACGATAAAACGCCAGTGAGTGGCGTGGTTGTCAGCCGCGTGAAGGGTGGTCTTACCGTCGATATCGGCCTCAAGGCCTTTCTGCCCGGCTCGCAGGTTGAAGTGCGCCCCGTTCGCAATCTGGAAACCTACATTGGCCAGACCCTCGAAGTCCGCGTTATCAAGCTGAACAAGAAGCGTGGCAACGTCGTCGTCAGCCGCAAGGAA
>NFUO01000333.1 GCA_002197545.1 Acidobacteria subdivision 2 bacterium RH1 MAG20
GAACCTGGCCTCCCCAGTCTCGGCGTCGATGCCGATGATGTACGAGCCGCCGATGTCCGGCGCGTATGGATTCCCCTTGGAGTTGACCACGGTCAGATCGACGTACTGGCGGTGCGGGCCAGGCGGAAGGTTCGGAGATTTCTCCCAAGCATACGTGGCCTCCACTTTCATGGTCTTCGGATCAACCCGCGTCCAGCCCGCCCAGATTTTGCCCTCGGGTCCGAGCGCCATGAATTGCGTGCCCACTCCCTCGATTGTGCTCAATTCTTCCGTTTTTGGATTGTACTTCGTAAGCACCACCGCGGCGCCCGCGACCCGCCGCGGGAACCAAAGGTTATCGTCACGATCCACTTGTATGTCCCTCGCGCCCGGCAAATCTCCGGGCGGAACGGGAGGTAGGGGATATTCCGTAAACGCGCCGGTTTTCGGATTCATTTTACCGAAGAACATCCGGCTTTCGTCCGTGTACCACGGCGTGCCGGCGGAATCCAGGTCCAGATCGTGCGCCACCGTGTCGGGCCGGGGCATGTCATATTGCGTGATGATCACGCGCGTGGCCTTGCCCGTGGGACGCGGCAACGTCTTCAACTCGAAAGGCCAAGTAGTTTTGCCGCCGCTGAGGTTCACCGTGGCAAGATACTCAGCCAGCTCTTTCTTCGGCACTCCGAAAGGCTCGCGTCCCCAGATCGGATTCTGCGCGGCTGCGGCGACCTGGTCCGGCGGACCGAGTTGTCCGCGCCCCCGCCCGTCCCTGCTGACCGCCGACCCGTCTGTGTAGTATTTCTGCATGCGCGTGATCAGCTCGACGAACTCGCCGGCGGGGTGGTTCGACTTCATGACACGTTCCAATGTATGACAATAAGCGCAACTTACTGTCTGATGAATCAATTTGTCTTTTTGTTCCAGCGTGCCCGGAGCGCTCATGGCCCACTCGGCGGAACTAAGCTGAGAGGCGAGATCCTTGGCCTTCGCAAGCTCGAGGTCCGCAGTGGAGGTCTTGCCCTCGACGAGGGTCACCGATCCCGGCCCTTTCAGGTCGTACCCAACCGCTCGGATCGTCAAGTCATATATCCCGGGCTGCACATGGGACCGGGGGAACTTGTAAATTCCCCGCGCGTCGCTCACCACCGAAACAGTGAAGTTGGCGCCGTCGCGCCGAGCGCTGACCACGACACCCTCCATCACGCCCTCCTCTGCGGAGCGGATGACGCC
>NFUO01000334.1 GCA_002197545.1 Acidobacteria subdivision 2 bacterium RH1 MAG20
CCCGGCAAATTCCAGGATCGCGATATCCCCGTACGATGGCGAGCGTCGCGAACGGTTCTGCTGGGCAGAACTCAACCATATTCGCGTCGACGTCTGCCGTGGTGATATACAGACCCATTGGGAGCGATGGTGAGGTGTTGATGCGAAGTCCAAGAGAGCCGCAGAGCTGGAACGTGGCGACAAGGGCACCAGTCGCAACCAGAGCTGCGCCGCGAATCTTCTTGACTCTATCCGACAGGCCAACCGTCATGATCGATTGCTCCTTTCTGAAGATCAGGGATCGCAGGTTCCTCGGGTGTTGTGGCTGCGGCTCCTTTTGCGGTGCCTCCACGCGCCGCCGCGATCAGATGGCAGTTCCGAACAACGACTTCATGGACGATGCGTTGCACCCCATCGGCCTTCGGCGTGAAATGGCGCTGCTCAATAGTCCCTTCGACAAAGAGGTTGTCGCCTTTCTCAAAGGTCGTCGCGATGCGTGAAAGGTCGCCATAGAACGACAGGTTGTGCCAATTGGTGTGTTGTTGCGGTTTGCCATCGCCATCCTGGTATCGGTAGCTTTCCCCCAGACGGACATTCGCGACGGGTGTTCCTGAAGGAAGATACCTGGTCGTCGGCTTGGTCGCTAAAAAACCCAGGACTTCGAGACGATTCCTCTGCATCGCTATTGTTCTCCTTGTTCAAGGTGAAGTTCTTCTACGAGGTGGTGTTCGACTCCTGAGAGCGGCTCATCGATTGGTTCACATTGGGGCGGCGATACAACCTCGGGCTTGCTGATGACGTGCGGGGTTCGATTCAGCGCGTGTTGCGGAATGGGCTTGCCGTTCTCCAAAGTGATGAAACTGGTCGCCGGAGCCAGTTCGGCACGGGAATTCAGCACCGGGTCGAGGAAATACAGCATTTGCGTGCCGAGAATCGGGTGATGGCCGCTGACGAAGATCAGCATCTGGCCGGGCGCGACAATGCGCTCCTCCGCACCGTCGCCTCGCTTTTGCGGAGGCTTCAACCGAAGCACTTCGTCCGGTGTCATCAGAGGACGCTGGATGTGATCCACGCTGGCGTTGATGTGCGCCATCATCGGAGCAAGCCGGGAGCCACTGAAGTTGTAGCTGGCTTTCTGCACAGTGGCTGTGCCGGTCATCTTGCTCAATAGCTCGGCGGTCTCGAACTGGTTGGGCGCGAAAGCGATGCGTACGTGACAGTTGGAAACGATGCTCTCGTTGTTGCCGTATGCCTCGACGATCTGCCGGATGTCCTGCGTGATCAGGTATGCTTTCAATCCATACCCGGCCATATAAGAAAGCGCATCAGCGAAAACCTCCATTCGATTCAACGATGGAAATTCATCGATCAGCAACAGCAGGCGATGCTTGTTACGCTTCTGCTCCGCGCCCTGGAACACCATCTTTTCGGTGAGACGATTGACGGTCATCGTGAACATCAGACGGATGAGCGGGCGCAGGCGAATCTTGTCCGAAGGTGGAACCACCAGGTAAAGCGACACGGGGCGCTCGTGGTTCACCAGTTCGTCGATAGTGAAGTCGCTCGCCGAGGTGTTTTTCGCTACGAGCGGATCGCTATAGAGCGTGAGCGCAGTTTTCGCAGTAGAGAGAACACCTCCGAAATCGCGATCCTCCTTGTCGAGCATCTCCTGCACCTTCTCGCGCACGACCGGATGGGTGAGTGTCCGATCGCCGGTC
>NFUO01000335.1 GCA_002197545.1 Acidobacteria subdivision 2 bacterium RH1 MAG20
GCCAATTCTTTTCATTGGGGGCGAGCCAGCCAGCGTGCTGGGGGCGATCGGTGAGGTAGAAGAGCGAGACGAAGCCCATCAGAAACGGCGGAAGGCCTTCGAGGATGAAGATCCAGCGCCAGCTTGCCACGCCGGCCCAGTGAACATGATCGAGCACCCAGCCCGAGATGGGAACGCCGAAGGCGATGGCGAGGGGCTGGGCAAGCATGAAGAAGCCTTTGGCGCGGGAGCGGTCTTCGGGGCGGTACCAGTGCGAGAGGTAGACGATGACTCCCGGGAACAGGCCGGCTTCGGCAATGCCCAGCAGCAGGCGCAACACATAAAACTGGGTGACGGGGTGAATGAAGCCGAAGATCGGCGCGCCCAGGAAACCCATTGCGGTGGCGACGATACCCCAAGCAACCATGATCTGGGCGATGAGCTTGCGCGCGCTCCAGCGCTCGACGAGAAGAGTCGCAGGGATGTTCAGGAGCAGATAGCCGAGGAAGAAGACTCCCGCGCCAAGGCCGATGATGGCATCATTGAAGCCCATATCGGCTTCCATTTGCAGTTTGGCGACACTCACGTTGGCGCGATCGAGATAGGCGAGCAGGTAGATGAAGATGAGGTAGGGAATGAGACGGCGCGTGACGCGTTTTCGCGTGCGGAGCGGCAGATCCAGTTCGGAATTCGGGTTCACGGTGTTTACCTTCTCGTCGTCTACAAGATCAGAGCACAAGCTCAATGAGGAACGGCCCAGGGGTGTGAAATGAGTGCCGGAGGAGATCCGCCAGTTGTTGGCAGTTGTGGGCCGCGGCGGCTTCCATGCCCATTCCGTTGGCGATTTTGATCCAGTCGAGGCTGGGGTTGCCGATGCCGGTCAGGTTACGAGACATCGGGCCTGGCTCGGCGCCGACGTTGGCGAGCTCATCCAGCAGGATGGCGTATTTGCGATTTGCGAGCAGGAGCGTGGTTACATCGAGCCGTTCCCGAGCCTGGGTCCAGAGCGCCTGCATCGTGTACATGGCTGAGCCGTCGGCTTGCAGCGCGATGACGCGGCGGC
>NFUO01000336.1 GCA_002197545.1 Acidobacteria subdivision 2 bacterium RH1 MAG20
ATTTGGGAATCCCTCTACCCTATACTTGGCTAAATCCGTCCACACGGCCTAGGAGTCTATCAGCCGGATCGCGGTGTTCTAGATGATGTAGCTGATAGCTGCGTGACGCCACTTTGTGATCCAGCGGCACCGCGTCGATGCCGGGGCGATCGAGGAAGCGCTCGATCCAGGCCGCAAAGGGAGTGTCGAGATCAATCCGTCCGGTGTCGACGAGAAGCGCAATTTCCCAAACCGTGACGGTGCTCAGAAAAATAGTCCCGCCACTTTGCCAGCAGCCGTCGATTAGGCCGCGCGTCGAAGCGCGCAGCCGGTCGTCGCCACTGTCGAGCCAAAGGACGATATGGGTATCGAGCAGAAGACGATCAGTCACCGAGCGACTTCTTGACCCGTTTCGGCATCGGGTTCGACGTGAGGGCTGGCTCGAGCAGGTCAACGTCCTCTGCCAGCCGTACCGATCCGCGATGCGCTCCGAACAGGGATCCGGCGCGTGCATTTTGCTCAAGAAGCTGACGCACAGCCACGGCAACAGCTTCAGTTTTGTTGCCGTTGGTTAGCTTCCTGGCTGCTTCTTCGATCAAAGAGCGCATAGCTTAGCCGCCTTTCCTCAGTGGCTTTCGGAGCCGGACACCGGGACCGCCGCCGTTTTCGTCGATGAATTCGACGCCGGCGAGTTCGAACGCTCGTCTGATCACATCGAGTGTTGCCCGGCGTGGTTCACTGGTCTCGGCTTCCAACTGGTGCACGGTGACAATGCCGACTCGGGCGTTTCGCGCCAATTCCCCTTGACTCCATTGGAGCAGGCCTCGGGCAGCCCTGCATTGTGCGGCGGTAAGCATCGCGGTCCTTGGGGGTGTTCCTCGGTCTGCCGTGGCTCAGCTTCGTCAATCGGTGGGATTCGTACTTATCGGCGGCGCTCTACTCGGGGAATATTACCGACGGACAAATTTATATGAACGACAGAGGTAGAAATTCTCTGCCTGAGGCAATTAAGGCATATTTGGTCCATACTTCCGATGATACGTACGTCCTCAACGTTCAACGCTGGGCAATCGAAGATCTTAACGTGACGCCCTATCCCGAAGTGAGGGTTTACAAGAAGATTGCGAAGAACGTTTGCCTCCAGCTGTCCAATCCCGCCGACCTTGTGCTGATCGTGCGCGAGCGACGCATGTTCTTCAGCATGCCCGAGACCGGCTACCGCTGCTGGCAATTATGATTTAGAACGGTTCATGGATTGATTGAATTGGCTGGGATTCCGTTGAATTGCGGTTTGTGAATCAAGATGCTGGCCGGATAAGGGGCCAGCATCGCATGACCCGACCTCTTCCAACGATTTGCGTGAGCGGGTGGTTGCGGCGTTGGCTGGGGGTGCGAGCTGCCGGACGGTTGCCGCACGATTTGGTGTTGTATCGCCTTACTTTGACCCCTCCTATCCCAGACTTACCAATACTTTAACCACGCCGATCGGCGTCCAAACCCACGCCGATTAACACTTCTTGTGCTGCCCCTTTCGAAGCCGCGCACCGGGACCGCCACCGTTCTCGTCGATAAACTCGACGCCGGCACCCTTGAGAGCTCGGCGCCCTGCGGCATGCCACGGCGGCCTTACCAGAGGAGCGCATGCCCGCGCCGCCCGCGAGGATGATCCCCTTACGCGACATGGCTTTGTGCGCGTGAGAGGTCCTGACGAAAACGCTGGCACGGACG
>NFUO01000337.1 GCA_002197545.1 Acidobacteria subdivision 2 bacterium RH1 MAG20
GACGCCCGCCGCCGTCTTGAGCCAGCTCAGCACCTTCTGTTCGTCCGACCCCCGGCCCAGAATGATGCAGCCCACCTTCGAGCGTCCGCCACGCCGTGCCGTCTCGACGATCTTCTCGCAGTCCGCACGGCGATCCAGACCCTCTACCTTCCAAACGTCCGGCTCGACACCTGCGTCTTGCAGCGTCCGGATCGTTTCGACCATCAGTTTTGGGCGCAGCTCCCGATCATAAGCCGCCTGGCCGCCTCCCAAGCGTTCGAGCTGCGCCTTCTCCGGCGGCACGAGCAACTCGAACATAAACAAGCGTTTGGTCCGGACAAGGTATTCTGAGAGCTGTCGCAGACGCTCTGTCTGCCGCTTGTTCATCCCCGCATCGCCTTCCGGGTTGTAGCGCACCAGCACCTTGGCGAACGTCGGGTCGAACTCCTCGATGTGGCGCGCGAAATCCTTTCCATACTGGAATTCGAACTCCTCCTGCCCGCTCTTCTCGGTTGGCATGCAAGTGATGGCGCCGTGACTCGCGGCGTCGCGCAGGATGGCAGCGCCAAACTCCTCGTCGACCAGGATACCGGCGCGGTCCCGCGGCACTCCATTAGCGACAGCCACCTTGAAGCCCTCGTAGATGACTTGCTTGCTCGCCGTGACCTCAGCCGCCTGCCCGGCGCCGAGCGGCTCCTGCCAGTGGAACAGGTTCTTGAGATAAGAATGCCGGTGATCAAAAGGAAGGATGTAGAGCGGTTTATCATATCCATTGATCATGACCTGGTCTCCTTATTTGCCGCATCTATGCTTCAGCCGCAGCGTCGAACCAATCCCGGCGGCCGCGTTTCCATTCGCTCTAACTGTGCGGTGGGTTGCGGACTCGTGGCCATTTTCTTTTCCTTCTCATGATCAGGATGAGGAGGGGGGATGCTTCATCAAGCCATGCCCATCTGTTTCAACTTTGCCGATTTCGATCTCAGCCGGCGGCTTTGAGCGCGCTCTTCGAAGCGATACAGGCGAGCAGCTCGTTCCAGGACTTTACAAACGACTCAGCGCCTTCACGCTGGAGATCAGCGGCGAGTTGATCATAGTTGACGTCAGCCTGCGCGAACTTGGCGATCGCCTTTTCAGCATCGCCGCCACCGACAGGCAGAAGCCTGCCGATCGCACCATGGTCGGCGAAATCCAGCAGTGTCTTTTCGGGAATCGTATTGATCGTGAACGGAGCTGCGAGCGCCTTGATGTAAAGAATGTCGGATGCATCGGGGTCTTTGGTCCCTGTGCTCGCCCAGAGCAGGCGCTGCGGCCGCGCTCCGGCATTGGCCAGACGCAGCCAGCGCTCCGAATCGAGCAGTTGACGGTAAGCTTTGTAGGTTCGCTTGGCGACTGCGATTCCAAGTTTGTCCCGCAACTCGCTGGGAACTTTGCCCATCACCGCCTTGTCCCAGCGGCTGATAAACACCGAGGCCACGGACCACACACCCGGATTGCGGCCCGCTTGGATGCGGCGTTCGACGCCGCGCATGTAGGCTTCCGCCGCCGCGAGGTACTGCTCGCGTGAAAAGAGCAGGGTTACATTTATGGGTATCCCGTCGAAGATGGATTCCTCGATCGCCGGCACGCCTTCACTGTTGCCTGGAATCTTGATGAAGAGGTTGGGGCGCTGGGCACGCGCGCAGAGCTGCCGAGCCTCGGCAACCGTGCGTGCCGTGTCATGAGCGAGTAAGGGTGAAACTTCCATCGATACCCAACCGTCGAGACCACCGGTCCGGTCATAGACCGGCCGGAAGAGATCGGCGGCCTGCCTCAAGTCCTCGAGCGCGAGATCGAAGAAGAGATCTTCGCCCGCCTTGCCTTCATTCATCTTCTGGCGGATGGCGTCATCGTAGAAGTTCGAGTTCTTAATTGCGTGGTCGAAGACCGAAGGATTTGAAGTGAGGCCAGTGACCGAGAGTTCGTCGATGTAGCGGCGGAGCGTCCCACTCGTCAGGAGTCCACGGGTGATGTTGTCGAGCCAAAGGCTCTGGCCGAGGTCGTGGAGCTGTTGTGTCGGTTTCATACGTCTCTCCTTAGGGCAATCGATTTCACGAATTTTGGCATTCATGCACTAACGGCTTGGCGTGAGCTTTCATGCGTTCATTTCGCGGGACCTTTTTGAC
>NFUO01000338.1 GCA_002197545.1 Acidobacteria subdivision 2 bacterium RH1 MAG20
CCGGTCGGAAGCGTCGGCGCTGAAGATCAAGGCCTCCATCGCGGAGGCGATCTTGACGGAGATCGACCGGCGCGGCTTTACTCAGCGGCAACTTGTGGATGTGCTGGATGAGTACCAGCCGAATGTCAGCAATCTCCTGCACGGCAGGATCAGCAAAGTCAGCATCGAGAAGCTGCTGAGTTATGCGGACCGGCTCAGGATGCGAAGCAGCATCGAGTTGCGTTCGCCTGCCAAAGCAGGCCGGGGCAAAGCGGCAAAACATATTACGGTGAAAGATGCAGTACACGCATAGCTCCGCCTCGATCACCTATCCAACTTTGCGCCTCGGCTGATCGGACCTGGCGAACTTCTGAATCTCCTCAACCGGGATCAGCACGCGATTATCGATTTTCCTTGTCAACAGCCGACCGTCTGTAATCATGTAATCCACTTTGCGGATGCTGATGGTCAGCATTTCCGCAGCCATTTTGCGACTCACGAGCAGCTTCGCGTCCAGCGGCAGTCTCGCTGTGGCGGGCGGTTTGCTCTTGCCGCTCTGATGTCTTCGCGTCCGCGGTTTCCGACTTGCAGTTTCCGGCGCAATTGCGGGCGCGGGAGCGCAGGGACTGCGAAACGGTGCTGGAACTGCGGGCGCTTGATCACAGTCGATCTGGACTTCAGGATCAAACGGATTGAACAGTGAGAGCTGCCCGGCCGGCGTGGCTCGCTGGAAGCGGCGGGTAGGGGAAGAAGGACGCAAGGGACACCTCTGCGGCTTGCACACTTGACAATAGCGCAGGAGTATCCATAGAGTCAACTTGTAAGTTTACAGATGCCGATGACAGTTGCAGCCGCAACGCCGGAGAAAAGCACCGAGAAGGGAAGACCCGTGCCTGAAAAGCCTGGATGGCCGCAGCAGCCGGTGATTTCCATTCGCATCTCGGAGGCGCTGCGCTCCCGGCTCGAACGGCTCAAGGAACTCCTGGCGAAGAAGAGCGGGGAGAACGTCACCACTTCGGAGGTGGCCAAGCAACTGCTCGAATCGGCCCGCGAAGACCGGCTGGAAGTGGCGGAGCTGCTGGCAGAC
>NFUO01000339.1 GCA_002197545.1 Acidobacteria subdivision 2 bacterium RH1 MAG20
GAATATTTTGGTCGGGGCAGCTGGATTCGAACCAACGACCTGCAGTACCCAAAACTGCCGCGCTACCAGGCTGCGCTATACCCCGATCTTTCGGAAAGACCTCGTCGATACACGCTTAAAGACGTATCATCAAGGCGCGAAGCGACCGGCGCGACCGCCCCGATGCCAATCTAAAATGACAAGTTATAACAGTACCATAACGCGTTGATACGCTGAACAAGGCGATTCAGCTGGGCCGGATAGCCCGTCTATTTGCCGCTGAACAGCGGGTGAGCCACGCGATCGCCGGGAGCGATCCCGTATTTCTGCGCCGTACCGGCGATCACCTCCAGCACCCCCTTCGCCAATCCCCGCGACGGGATAATCTTGGTCGATAGCGGTTCGGTATTTTCCGCGATGCGGAGAATTCGGCCGTCGGCCCGAATGAAGATCATATCGAGCGAGATGTAGGTATTTTTCATCCACATCGACACTTCCTGTTCGGGAGCGAAGTCGAACAGCATGCCTTTGCCTTCGGCGAGTTCCTTCCGGTACATCAACCCAGTGGTCTTCTCCTCCTCGGTCGTCGCCATCTCGACTGAAAAGACGTGCACGCCGGTTTTGGTCACGATCTCCAGCGGCTGGATCGATGCGGCGCGCGCGCCATCGCCGGCGAACATCCAAAGCGAGCCTGCGAGCACAAGCGAAATCCAGAAGTGGACATACGGCCAACGGCTCCCAGCCGCCAGATCAGACTTCTTCGACACCATTCGCCTCACCACGCCTCATTGGTCGCGCCGGTTATCCGGCACGAGCTTGCTGACTGCAACGCCGTGGTTTTAACATTCACGTCGCGTTGGGGCAGTCACTTTCACGATTTTTCGAGGCTGTCAGCGCTGTTTTTGGAGCGTCGTAAATTAGGGCGCTCCACGCGAATCGACGAAGCTTCAGGGAGTTAGTCTCCGGTCGGCAGGCTCAGTGCGAGGAAAGCCCGGGCGAACCGGTTTCGGGCTGGATTTCAGCCGCCATCATACCCTTGGAACCCGGCCCAAACCGGACCAGCACATATTGTCCGGGGCGTAGTTCCGTCATGCCGTAACGGCGGAGCGTTTCCATGTGGACAAAAATGTCGGGGGTTCCCTCCCCGCAGGTCAGGAAGCCGAACCCGCGAAGCCGGTTGAACCATTTTACCTGAGCCCGCTCCAACCCGCTGGTCGGAGTGACGCTGACGTGAGTCCGCGGCGGTAACATCTGCGCCGGATGGATCGCCGTCGATTCGTCCATCGAGACGATGCGGAAGGCTTGATAGCCTTTTGCGCGCTGCACACACTCGCAAACGACGCGCGCTCCCTCATAGGCTGTCTGGTAGCCATCGCGGCGAAGAACCGTTACGTGCAGAAGCACATCCGGCCA
>NFUO01000034.1 GCA_002197545.1 Acidobacteria subdivision 2 bacterium RH1 MAG20
GAAAAGTTCGGTCTCGATCCGAAGACCAGCCCCCTGAAACCGATGAGCGTCGAGCAGTGCGTATCCGAGGGCCTTAACGCGCTGCGGGAAAACCGGTCCAGGGTCGTTCCGGGCCGGATTAACCGCATCATGAACGCGTTGGTGCCCGCTTCCGTGAAACGGACGTTTACAGCCAAGATGTTAGGCAAATCGCTTGCGAACAAGCCCGCAAAGCGCGAGGGCCCAGGCCTAATAACGGACGGGTAATGGATCGAGGCACCGAACCATGCCTCACAAGCCCGCGAGTGAGCAGGTAGCGCATCTATAATGGCGTCGGCATTGTCAAGCGAATTTTAGCGATACCGCGACTTCCGCGAACGGCTCTCCCACGATTGAACTGGGACGAAGCGGAGTTCGTAGAACGAAGCTTCGTCCTTAGAAGGATTCTTTGAGCTGGTCCCGGCCTAGGCTCGCCTCGTTGAATCCTGCGGTGGACCGATTCCACCAGCCATCTATGCGGTGAGGTTTTCACCCACCATGATTCTTGGTTCAATCTCCCCGCCTCGCGCAGGGAGGCCCGGCGCTCAATCAGAGTTTCGATGGACTTCTGTCCACCACGCGCTACCTCGGGCTACCGGGCGTGCGAACCGGCGACGGGGCCGGACTCGCCTGGCGCAACGTCCAGTACAGACGCACCGCCAAGTGACGAGCCAAGGCCACCTTGGCAATGTTCCCGCCCCGCCGGAACTTCAGTCGTTGATACGTGCGCCGCGCCGTGGCCGGCCTGCACCAGCAACCAACGCAACATTTGATTGCCTTGCTTGCTGATGTGACCCAGCCGCTGATGACCGCCGCTGGAGTTCTCACTGGGATTCAGTCCCAGGTAACTGACCAGCGCGCGGCTGTTGGCGAAGCGCTCCACCGGACCGAGGGTCAGCACGAAGGCCAGAGCCGTCACCGGTCCCACGCCTTTCTGCTCCATCCGCCGCACGGCCTCCGGACGACGCTCCACCTCCGTCTTCAGGCCTTGGTCGAGTTCCTCGATTCGCGGCCCCAGACGGTCCAGCAACTCCAGCAACTCGGCCCGCCGCTGGCTGGCCCAAGGACCCAGGCTCAGCCCTTCCAACTCGGCTCGGCCCCC
>NFUO01000340.1 GCA_002197545.1 Acidobacteria subdivision 2 bacterium RH1 MAG20
CGGCGGCCATGCCTGGCCTTCCTGGCGCGTCCTGGCCGGCAGCCTCACGGTCTGGGCGGTGTGCGCCGCTTCCTTTTTCATCAATTTGGGATGGTATTTCTACGCTACGTGGCAACCCAAGTATTGGCAGGAAGTCCACAACATCGCCTACGCCGACTCCAGTTGGCTAACGGGCGCTCCGTTTGTGTGCGGCGCTATCGGCACGCTGCTGGGCGGGCGTTGGTCGGATTATATGCTGCGCCTCGGCGTCAGTCGCCGATGGAGCCGCGCTTTGATCGGACTTACCGGCTATTTCCTGGCCGGAACGTGCATCTTGTCTACCGGCTTCACTACCGCGGTATGGCAAGCGGAGACTTTGCTGTGCCTGGGCTTTTTGGTCAACGATCTGACCGTGCCGATCATCTGGGCCGTCTGCACCGATGTCGGCGGGCGCTGCGCCGGCACCTTGTCCGGGCTGATGAACATGATCGGCGGGTTCGGCGGCATACTCTGTCCCGCCCTGCTGCCTCATGCTCATGAGATGCTGCACAAGCATTTCGATAACCGCGTCTCGTGGCGCATCATCTTCGCCGGGTTGGCCGCCTCGTGGTTCCTCGGCGCTCTCGCCTGGCTGTTCATTGATGCCGGCAAACCGCTCGCCACCGATGGTTAGCGACGCTTCGCAGAAGCGTCACAGAAGACGCTTCGCAGGAGCGTCGCTAACCGAGAAACGATGATCCTTTTCCCCCGCAAATTCGTACTACTAACTACAGACAACGGACCACGGACCACGGGTTGGCAATCGTGCTTGGACCTATTTTCAATCGTGAATTTCTGACGGTGCCGCGGCGCACCAATCATTATCTGACGCGGGCGTCCTATCTGGGAACACTGTGGATCATCTGCGTGACGGCCTGGATGGCCAGCGGCGGATTGTGGCGCTCGCAGACGCTGGGCGAAACGGCCCGGCTCGGCCCGCTGCTGTTTCAGATTCTCACCGTCGTTGAGCTGGCGCTGTTTCTGTTCTTCGCCGCCCTGTCCGCCGCC
>NFUO01000341.1 GCA_002197545.1 Acidobacteria subdivision 2 bacterium RH1 MAG20
AATCCCCCACGAGTCAAAAACCGCGGCGGCTGGTATGAGGTTCGGCAGACGGCAGATCTGGGCCAACTGTGCCTCGACTTTATCAATCAACTTTTCGCCCTTGCGGAGTGGAGTTCGTGCAACTCCGGTGCGCTTCATGTGGCTCCAGACCAATTCGTCCGGGTTCAACTCCGGCGCATAGCCTGGCAGGAAGTGCAGGGTGAGTCGCCCGTCCGTTGATGCCACATAAGCCTTGACCAGGGCGGTCTTGCGGGCCGGCAGGCCGTCGACCACCAGGTGTACGGGCCTCCTGCGACCCCGCATCATCTTCTTCAGGAGAGCGACGAAAAGCTCGGCGGTGAGGCCTCCGTGATACGTGCAATACCAAAAGGCACCCCGATCGTTGACCGCGGAGGCGGCACTGATCGACTGCCGTTGACCAGGGCGCTCAATGACAGGGGTCTGCCCTTTCAAGCCCCATGTCTTGCCGTGCACGGCGTCGGCACGAAACCCGGACTCATCCCAAAAATAGACCTCGCCCCCGACCGCTTTCGCTTGCCGGGCGATATTCGGAAAGGTCTCCCGCCGCCATTTCTCAATCGCTTCGGGATCGCGCTGATAAGCGCGCTGCAGCGGCTTTTGTGGTGTCAGTCCAAGCTTGGCGAGCAACGCGCCCACTGCCGTCAGCCCCAGCCGCACGCCGAATCTCTGCCCGATCAGGTTCGCCACCACTGATCGCGTCCACAGACCGAAATCCAGGCCGTATTGGCGCGGGTCCTTTCCATTGACCCAACGAAAAACCTGCTGCTCCTGCTTTGGCGTCAGGCTGCGCGGGCGTCCGGGCAACGGCTTTGCCCGCAACGCTCTCAATCCAACGCCCGGCTGAGAGGCGGCCTTGATCCATCTGTAGATTGCCGTGCGACAAAAGCCGTAGGAAGCGATGACCGCGGAGGGAGGTTCCCCGTCGCGGACGCGCTCGACCGCCATCACCCGGATGACTTCCAACGTCTGATGATCAAGGCTGCGCCCGTCGCGCTTCATGCGCAAATCTACCAAACCAGAACGACCAAGGCTACTAAAATGTGGTCTTACTTATCGACTAATGAGTAATCGCATTGGCCAAGGCTTTACCCTGGCCACGCCGCTCGAGCTTGCGGTCATGGCCGCCC
>NFUO01000342.1 GCA_002197545.1 Acidobacteria subdivision 2 bacterium RH1 MAG20
AGACCACCGCCACCAATGAAGCTGGCGTGCTTACCCATGCCTTCAACACCATGGTGGCCGCGCTCAACGAACAGCGCAGCGGACTCAACGACACACTCGCGCTGCTTGATTCCATGCTGGCCAACGCTCCCATCGGCTTCGCTTTCTTCGATCGCAAAACCCGCTACGTTCGCGTCAACCAGTTCCTCGCGGATATGAACCATCTGCCCATCAGCCGCCATCTGGGCCGTCCCATTCAGGAGGTCTTTCCCACGTCCGAAGCCCGTGACATCGCCAACATCGTTCACCAGATATTTGAGACCGGAGAACCTGTACGCGATATGGAACTGAGTGGCGAACTGCCCACCAGACCGGGCGCGCAGCGTACCTGGCTGGTCAACTTCTACCCCGTCCGCACCGGCACGGATCACATCCGCTGGGTGGGAGCCGTTGTCGTCGACACAACGCAGCGCAAACAATCGGAAGAAGCTCTCCGCAAGACGGAAAAACTCGCCGCCACAGGTCGCCTGGCCGCCTCCATCGCGCATGAGATCAATAACCCGCTGGAAGCCGTTACTAATCTGCTCTACCTGCTGCAGTCCCAGCCCTCGCTCGACAGCGAAGCCATGCAGTTTACCCAGATGGCGCAGCATGAGATTGCCCGTGTCTCGCAGATTACCCAGCAGACGCTGCGCTTCTATCGCCAATCCACGCAGCCCGTCCAGGTAAAAATCTGCGAACTGCTGGATTCCGTTCTCGCTCTGTATCAGGGGCGTTTGAACTCGGCGCAGATTGAAGTGGTCCGTCGCTACAACGACAACGCCGAACTCTTCGCCTTCAGTGGCGAGCTTCGACAGCTCTTTGCCAATCTGGTCGGCAACGCTCTCGATGCCGTACCGCAACGGGGCCGCCTGGTGGTTTCCGTTCGCGAATCCGTCGATTGGCGCGATGGCAAAACTCCCGGCGTGCGCATCGTCGTGGCCGATACCGGCTGCGGCATGAGCGAAACCGTGCGGCAACGGATTTTTGAGCCCTTCTTCACCACCAAGGAAGCCACCGGCACAGGCCTTGGCCTATGGGTGAGCGCCGAGATCGTCGAAAAACATCATGGAGCCGTACGTGTGCGCAGCAAGGTGGCAACGTCAGCGGTCGCGCAGGCAGGCAAATCACAAGCTGAAGCAGTACCCTCGACCTCCGGCACAGTTTTCATGATCTTTTTCCCGCACAATAGTTCTCTTGCGTTGCCCAATCAGGAAAATTCCGGCACCGTAAATGCTTTTGCCGCTCCATCCGCGCCAATCCACAACGGATAGAATACTTTTCCTACCTCTGTACGAATCTTTCTGCGATACATGCGCACAGGCGAGCGCCGTCTGGTGCATAATGCAGTCAGACTGCCTGCATTTGCTCTCGCACCGTCATCCTGCAAGTGCAGCCGTTCCGGATACTTGTGAACCTGCCCAACTCCATTACGATGAGCCGCATTTGTTGCGTGCCGCTGTTGATCTGGCTGCTCTCCCGCAGCTTCCCCGGCCACAGCTTTCATGGCGAGCAGGAGATCCTGGCGTCGGTCCTGTTCATCCTCGCCTCCATCACCGATGGCGTCGATGGATACCTGGCACGCAAGCGCGGCCAGATCACCACCATGGGCATGCTGCTCGATCCGCTGGCTGACAAGCTCATGGTCTCGGCTGCCTTCATCGCTCTGGTCGAGTTTAACCCGCGCATCGTTCCCGCCTGGATCGCCGTGCTGGTCATTGGCCGCGAATTTCTGGTCAGCGGCCTGCGTTCCATTGCCGCATCGGAAGGGTTCACCATTGAGGCCAGCGAACTGGGCAAACTCAAGATGGTCACCCAGGTCGTCGCCGTCGTCGCCGCCATTCTCGACCGCGGCTGGAACGTCTGGCACTTTGGCTGGTTCATCATGCCGGTCCATGTCATCGCCATCACGGCCATCTACTTTATGGTGTTGGTCTCCATCATTTCGGCCATCGATTATTTCGTCGCCTTCTGGCGCAGAATCGATCACGCCGCCGCTGCCCATCGCAAGGCCAGCTTCGTGCTCAGCCGCAAAAAATCCACGTAGCTTTCAAATAAAAGCAATGGAAAATAAAACCCGGATGCACTCACCGCAATGCAACCATCGCCGCCGTTGGTCACGCTGTAGCAATCGCGTTAAAGCATTTTCAGGTCAAGTCTTAACAAGACTTTGGGTGCCCCATCCTTTGTGCGTTCGTTGCGCAAAGGGTGGGAGGCTATAACTCTTTTCCCAGCCGTCAACACTATGACCGAAAATGCTCTAAATCTGTGAACCGGGTGCCCATGTCTCGCTTCTGAGACCTGGGTTTTGCATGATGCAGGGTTTCTGGCGGAATCCGAAAGGTGCTCCATCCTTCGCGCTTTTGCGAAGGATGGAGCAAATCCGCCCCTCGCCGCCCTTCAGTGCCACTCATCCGCGCTTGGCCCATAGATAGCTGGCACCTTCGCTTCGATCAACCGCAGATACACCGTCAACTGTCCGCGATGATGCGCCAGATGGCTCAGTGCGCCGCTGGCAATCATCTCGTGGCGCGGCCCCTCGCTCACCACCTGGCCGCTCATCTTCAGTTGCCAGCGCTTCATCAGGTGGCCGTCCGTCGTTTCCTTCAATGCTTTACGGGATTTCTCCAGCCCTTCTTCCAGCAGCCGCAGCAGCTCGGTCCGCGTCTCGACTGCCTGTGTGCGGAAGGTCGCACCTGTCGAGTCATTCAAGTCCAGCTCATCGCGTTCAATCATGAAGGCCGGCCAGCCCGGCATCGTCGCCACCAGCGCAGTCAGGTAGCCCAGCTGCATGGACCGCTCGTGCGGCTTCCAGCCATTCTGCCCCTCCGGCACACGCTCTATCGCCTTCCGCGACGCAACCGCCTCGCGCTCTAATTGCTCCAGAAAAAACTGCTTCAGTTCCATACCCATTTCTCCTTTGGCCGGTATGGATTCGTAGCTACCCATACCATCTACTCAAGAGATTAAAAGCGCATATATGACAGATGTTGTCATAATTAAAACAGCATAATAAAAATTCACGCCCAAAGGAGTACCGCCCTCTTGAAAGCCGATCGACTCCTCTCCGCGCTTCTCCTTCTGCAGGCCCGTGGCCGCCTCACCGGACGCGAACTCTCCCAGCTCCTCGAAGTCTCCGAGCGCACCGTGCATCGCGATATGGAGGCTCTCAGCGCCTCGGGCGTTCCCCTCTTCGCCCTGCGCGGCGCGCAAGGTGGCTGGCAGCTGGATGAGCACTGGCGCACTGAAGTCCCCGGCCTCGATGACAGTGAACTGCAAGCGCTTCTCATGGCCCAGCCCAGCGCTCTCGGCGATCCCCGGCTCGCCGCCGCCGCCGAACGCGCCTTCGGCAAGCTGATGGCCGCCA
>NFUO01000343.1 GCA_002197545.1 Acidobacteria subdivision 2 bacterium RH1 MAG20
GCTCTCGATGAAGGTGAGAGCTGTGCGTCGATCGAACAAGCCCTGCCGCAAGCGTCCACAGCGTTCAAATCGGACAGCAACGGGCTCTGGTGGATAGACCAGCCGCATTTCGTAGCTGACTTCGCCGCGGACATTCCACGGGATGAGGCGGAGTTCATGGCGATAGCTCAGGTGCCGATCTCGACCGACTCGTTCACCCATCAGGTTAAGAATCCCGCCTGGAAGCACAAGCCCACCTGGTACATGGTGGCCTCCGAAGACCGGTCGATCAATCCGGACCAGGAGCGCATGATGGCGAAGCGCGCCAAGGCCAAGATGGTCGAAGTGAAGTCGAGCCACGTGGCCTACATGTCTCACCCGAAGGAAACGGCCAAGCTCATCGAAGAGGCTGCCACCTCCGTCAATGGGTAGCTCTGCGCTTTTCGGGCAAAAAACAATCTCCGCCGGTCCGGTTGGGGTCGGTGGAGATTCTGTATCGATATAGCCGCCGCAGGAGGGCGAATTGATGAATCAGATCACCGTACAAGGACAGGACAGCACCTTCGCCGCCTATATCGCAAGACCGAAGACCTCGCCTGCTCCGGCTGTTGTCGTTCTGCAGGAACTCTTCGGTGTGAACGCCGACATTCGCAAGCACTGTGATGAATTGGCGGAACAAGGCTACGTCGCGGTCGCTCCAGATCTGTACTGGCGGCAGGAACCGGGCCTCGATCTGAACGTCACTTCCCAAGCCGACTGGGACCACGGCCTTCGCCTCTATCAGGTTTATGACAGAGATGCCGGCGTCACGGACATCAAAGACACCATCGACACGGTTCGCAATCTTCCGGAGTGCAACGGCAAGGTTGCCTTGCTCGGCTATTGCCTCGGCGCGCTGATGGTCTTCATGACTGCCGTGCGCAAAGACGGCATCGACGCTGCAGTCTGGTATCACGGTGCCGATACCGATAAGTATCTGGGAGAGCTCGACGGGCTTCATGCGCCAATTCTCATGCATCTGGCCGAAGAGGATGAGTTCATTTCCAAGGCTGCACAAGCGGAGATAAAAGCGGCACTTGCTACGAAACCAAATGCGACGGTCCATAGCTACCCCGGGCAGAATCATGCCTTCTCCCGCCACAACGGAAAACACTACAATGCTGCCGCGGCTCACCTTGCCAACGGTCGGACGAGCGAATTCCTGAGTCGCCAATTGCGGTGATCGCCGGGCGCTCTTAGGGAGGCTACTTGGTCGATCAGAGGTAGCCCCGTTATTTTCAGCCAAAACGCCGTTGCTTAGCATTGCAACCGAAGGCTAAGGAGTCAGTATGATCAGAAACGTTGATATGGAACGGTTTTCAGTGACCTCTTCTAAGCCATTCGACGCTGTCGTTGCAGCCATCAAGGCATCGATTGGTCACCCGAATATGGCAGAGCTCTGGCAAGCAACGCAGCGAGCGACAGCTGCCGCCGAGCTAGAGGCCGCCATACAACCCGCCCTGGGCGAGAGTGGTCTGATGCAATTTGTCGAGTTCGATCACGGGATGATCGTCCGCAAGGGGACCGAGCACCACACATCCAGAATCATCCGTCTGGTCATCGGAAATCCTCTCATCATGAAAGAAATGGCGAAGCGTGTTCCGGATGCCGGCTCGTATGCTCCGGTTACCGTCCTTGTGGATGAGCGCGCGGATGGCGTGCATATTTCGTATGACAGGATGGCCAGCCTCCTGACCCCTTATGGAAATCCCGATGCGATGCGCGTGGCTCGCGACTTGGACGCTAAAGTCGAAGATGTCTTGAGACAAGCTGCAGCGTGAGACGGAGTCAGCATGACGGCTTGGAGGTTGTCATGGACGGGCATCTTGTTCCCGCCAGTTCCAATTCAAAGACCCGCTGCTCTCTGGAGAACTTCATATTGGACGCGGAACGCTGGCTGGCAGCTCTTTACTGGTGTGTACGGACGAGTTATGGCGACGATGCAGCCCATGCTGCGGCAGACTGCTGGCTGCGAGTCTTTGAAGAACGACTCGAAGGATCAAGCGGCCTTCCAGACTGACAAGAATCACTGCAGCAGCAATCGCTGTCTTCGTATCAAATCATCGCCAAGCCGTCCACTAGCCTCGCGCTCGACGCTGCACAATGACGCTGTTTCAGTGCAAAAATTCAAAGGAGACATGACGCGAGCTTCAGCTACGGCTTTCTGCGGACGGCGGCGGAACCGCGTGATGGTCGTGAAGTATCCGAAGCAAACGTAGCAACTCTCGCCTATCTGCTCGAGTCAATGGCGCCAACGCACGGTTCTCCGCCTCTGCTAGGCCAGCCTTCAGGCGCTCGAAGCGAGCTTTGCCCGTTTCTGTCATCTCAACAATATTCTGGCGGCGGTCGTTGGGATCTGAAACGCGCGTGACTATATCTTCTGCCTCAAGCGCGTTGACAACCGCATTCATATCGCTGCGGTCGATATTCGTCCGCCGACAGAGTTCGGCCTGCGAGATGGCGCCAAACGCATCGAGTGTTGCAAGCACGGCGAGCTGGTAGCGATGAGTCCCCTCCACAGTGAGGGCTTCGCTCACGACTCTGCCGACCAGGATGGCCGTCTGATTCAGTAACCGAGACGCCAGATTGCGCCATAGAGGTGCTTGGCCCGCATGTCTAGTAATGTCCATTGCGCCTCGAAAAAGATTGGTGACAC
>NFUO01000344.1 GCA_002197545.1 Acidobacteria subdivision 2 bacterium RH1 MAG20
CGCCGAGGATTGCCGCACATAAAGCAGCGCCTTGCGCTCCAGATGGTGCGGCGAGCACGCCCTCATCGTGCGCCAATTGCGCCTTCGCTTGATCGAGCGCCGCCTGGTACGGACGTGGGTCGATCAGAAAGAGCTCCTGGCCCTGCTTGACGTCCTGGCCCGGCGCGAACTCGATCTTCTGAATTGCTCCGGTGACCCGCGGCTGGACGGAAACGCTGTCCATCGACTGCACTGTGCCGATGGCGTTGATGATCTCAGGAACATCTTCGCGGGCTGCGATCGCTGCGGTGACCGGCACTGCGGCCGTCGCAGCTTGGCCCCCGTTGCTCCCCGTCGGCCGGTCGTTACGGGTGATCTGGCGCACCCCAACGGCGATGCCCGCAATTACTGCCAGCCCGATGATGATCCTAATGCGGCAGTGCCGAAAGAGGCGCTTTAATTTCGGGGTGCGCTTTAAGTCGTGCATAAAAAGCCAAGCTGAATTGGTACCCAATTCCTTCTGGAATGCAGATGGTGGCCAGAAGCCATGCGCTTTGACGGACCGGCTGCGCCCGGAATCGAATTAGAAATTCTCAATTTGCAGCTCCGGAGCTTGTTCACCGCGCGACGAGTGCTACTTTCACGGTCTTCAACACAAACTTCTTTGAAGCTTGCGAGAAACGAGGTTCCCTCCCTGCTCATCGGTCGGAGGCCGCCGCGGCCACTGCACTACCATCATCCGCTCGTCTTAGCCCACAGGCCAATCCTAAATTTTACACGGAATCGGTCCATTAGAGAATCGGGGGAGACCATTAGGTATGCGCATGGAGTATTTCCTATGGGAAATAATCTCGCTGCGCGCGCCAGGATGAGGATGGTGGCAGCACACACTCGAACTTTTCAGGCAGGGCAGATGGGTTGCCGGCTTTGTCCGGTCGAGGCTCATCACCGACTTCGTCACTTCGGCCACGAATGACCGAGTCCACGACTCACGAGAGTGGATTCATTCTGCGAACAAACCCGATAAAGACTTTGAGCGGAGTGCGCATCTGTCGGCGACTGGGGTAGTAGATGTGCCAGCCTGAAAAGCGCGGAGACCAATCCTCCAAGACAGGGACGAGACGCCCTTCCCGAATGAAAGAATTGACGTAGGGTTCAAGTAAATAGCCTATTCCGACGCCTTCAAGAGCGCCGCGTAGCATAAGGTCTAGGTTGTCGACAATAAGGGAGCCGTCGACGGCGACCGCCAGCTTCCTGCTGCCCTTCTCAAACTCCCATTTAGCGATTGTTCCGTCCGCCAGTCGGAACCGAATGCAATTGTGCTGGCGCAGGTCCCGCGGAGCTTTAGGCGCCGCTCGCTTCGCGAGGTAGGCTGGGAGAGGCGATACTGACAATGCGAGCAGCGCGACTAACGCGGACGGCGATCATGTCCTGCTCGATGCGCTTATCACGGCGAATGCCAGCGTCGAACCGGCCTTTGACAAGATCAATCGAACCATCTCTGACACTGACATCGAGCGTGATTGCTGGATAGGTAGCGACGAACCGGCCGAGGATCGGCGCAATCACCATAGCCGCGGCAACGCTTGATACGGTGAGTCAAATGCCGGCCGGCGTGTCTCGGAAGGCGTTGATGCTTTCGAGCGCGCTACCGAGCTCGTCGAGCGCCGGGCGCACTGGCGCGAATAGATGCTCGCCCGCTTCAGTCAGCGCGACGCTGCGGGTCGTCCGATTGAAGAGTCGAACACCCCGACGCTCTTCGAGTGCCCGTATCATTTTACTGAGCTTCGATGTCGACAGACCAAGAATGCCGGCTGCCTTGACGAAGCTGCTACGCTCGGCGATCGCGGCAAAAGCCGCCAATTCCGCGATTTCAGGTCCCTGCATTCTTGACCAGAGGAAACACCCTATGTGAATAGGGCAAGAAACGGGCAGTCGATATGACTTGCGTACTACCAGCACTCCGTGGGAAAGGCCAGCCAAGC
>NFUO01000345.1 GCA_002197545.1 Acidobacteria subdivision 2 bacterium RH1 MAG20
AGCGCTTCTTGTCGCGATCTGCCTCGGCGCCAACCGCCTTGAATTCCGGCAGGTCGGCGAGCTCGTCATCGCGGCCCAACAGCACCAGCCGGGCTCCGTCGGCGATCAGCGCCTTGAGAATGTCGTGCCGGTAGGCGAACATCCTGCGAATCGTGTCGTTGGCTTTCAGCAGAGCTTTGTCGCTGGCATGCTGCGACCCCAGCACGACAAACTCGCGAGCATTCGTGAACTTGCTGTAGTTCTACTGTCACCTGTTATTGACCTGCTTTAAGTCATTGTATATACCGCCTTTGCGCGGCATGGATTCTGCGGAAAGGAGCGGGGACGATGGATCGTCACTACGTTGTGCGATTTCAAGAGTTGATGGAGGATGCGGTCGTGGCTCCTGAACAACTGGATAAGTTGTTGAGCCGTCTGGAGGAGTTCGTCGTGCCGTTTGCCAAATCCTTGAGTCGGATCGAGCAATGCAGGCATTGCCGTGAGTATCTTACGGGTCTGGTGTCGCTCGTCGAGCGTAAGAATGTCGAATCGATCGCGTACCTGCATGATCAGGAACGTCGGCAGTTGCAGAAATTCATCGGCGAATGCCCGTGGGACGACCGGCCGCTGATTCGAGAACTGGCGCGGCAAGTGGGCCAGGAGATTGGCGACACAAACGCTGTGCTCGTGTTTGATCCTTCGGCCTTCGCGAAGAAGGGCCAGGAATCGGTCGGGGTGCAACGACAATGGTGCGGACGACTCGGAAAGGTCGAGAACTGCCAGGTGGGAGTGTATCTGGCTTACGCGTCGGTGCATGAGCACGCGCTGGTTGACGTGCGATTGTTTCTGCCGGAGGAATGGGCTCGGGACAAGAAGCGGCGCCGCAAGTGTGGCGTGCCCAAGCAGGTCAAGTTTAGGACACGACACAATCTGGCACTGGAGATGCTCGACGAACATGGTGCGTCGCTGCCTCATCGATGGATTGCCGGTGACGACGAAATGGGCCGTTCCACCGTGTTTCGCAAGGAATTGAGGTCGCGCAGAGAGCACTATGTTTTGGCCGTGCCGTCGAACACGCGTGTGAGAGATCTGAATGTCCCGCCGCCCGCGCCGACACGCGGTCGGTGGACCCGCAAAGCGCCGTTTCAGAACGCGTCGAAGTGGGCGGCCGCGTTGCCCGCGAATGCGTGGGAGGAGTTCAGCGTGCGCGACGGAGAGAAAGGTCCCATCACAATTGCAGCCGCGCGGACCCGTGTGCAGGTCTGCAGCGAGACGCGACGTCGGGATCTCGAGGAGACGTTGGTAGCGACTCGTGAGCTCCAGGCTGATGGAACATTCAAGCATGACTATTACTTCGGGTTCGCTCCTCCGGAAACGTCTCTGAGAGAATTTGTGCAGGTGGCCAAGATGGAGCACCGCGTGGAAGATTGCCTGCAACGTGCTAAAGGCCAAGCCGGTCTGGCCGACTATGAGGTCCGCAATTGGCGTGGTTGGCATCATCATCAGACGCTCGCCCTGATGGCTACGTGGTTCTTGACGCTGGAAACACAAAAGGGAAAAAAAATACACACCGGCGATGACGGCGCCACAGCTCCGCACGTTGATCGGACTGCTCTTGCTGCGTAGACTCCGTTGCTCGACAGCCGAAGTCATTTGCCGCAATGCGACCCGTCGACTTCAACGCAACGAAGCCGCTCGGTTCAGTTACTATAAGAAACGTCAAAAGCTGGCACCAAAACGAGTTGTGAAACGGGAATGAGTAGGTGACAGTAGAACTACAACCAGTCCGGTGATTGGCTTCGCTGTGTGTGGATGACGAACGGGAAGCATCGTCGGAAGAACGATTACTCCGAGTGTGACAAGTACAGCACCGACAATCCGGATGGCGCGGCGGCTCATACAAGGATTGTATTCGGGCGCGGTGGGTGAGGGAATCCCCGGCCTCAGGTTGTTGTCGCCTCCTCCCCGCGGTGGAATCTCAGTATGAATGAAGCGATCACCGCCCTGATTGCTGGCGTTTTCTACATCGCCATCCTGGCGTATGGGATCTGGTCGAACCGGAGCAT
>NFUO01000346.1 GCA_002197545.1 Acidobacteria subdivision 2 bacterium RH1 MAG20
GACTCTTTGCCCGTCAGGTGTCGCTCTACTTCGCGCTCAAACTCTTCCCTATTCAGGTCCTTGGCCTTGTGCACCCAGGGTGCACAATCGAACCGTTCGCCATCCCGCCGGGCCACCTTCACCATCTCCGCAGCCTTCCGCCAACCAATTTCCCGGAGCTGTTGTTTCGGAACCTTGGTCAGCTTCTCGTGAATAGCCATCAGGTAATAGGCCTTCCGGCGGGACTCGGGGAAGCGTTTTTCCAGGAACCGGTCAAACGAGGTCAGGTTCTCCAGCCGCCAGTACTGTCCGGCCCGCACCTCGCAAAGGTATTGTCCCAGCTCGACAAAGCGCACGTCCCGCTCCTGCTCCTTGGTCTTTTCCCAGGCGAGGATCTCGTCAATCTTGTCCATGACCAGCAGAGCGCGCCGTCGATCGAGATTTGGCTCCATCGGCACCCTGCTAGTCCACAAGCTCGTCAAGCCAATCAAGGTCGCTCGCTCCCGGCTTACGGATCAGGTTCGTTTCAATCAGTTGCTGGTTGTTGAGACATAGACCGAGGTGAGCGCAGCTGGTGCAGCCGTTGTTCGGGAAACGAATCCCGCTGTGCGAGGAGAAATGCCCCGATTCCAGCTGACTGACCGTCGTCTCAACCAGGCGGCCAAATTCCTTGCGTTGCTCTTCTGAGATGGTGGCCTTCAGGTATTGGATCTCGGGCAGCTGTTTTCGGACGAATACCACCAGGGCCACATCCGGGATGCCGCTGATCCAGGAGTAGCAAATGAGCTGGGGGTCGAGAGACAGAAGTCCTTCGGGCTCCTCTGAATAGCGGCTGGTCGTGGTCTTCCAGTCGATCAGGCAGTGTTTGCCGTCGAGCTCTCCGATCGCGTCAATATACGAAACGAACTCATTGCCTTCCGCGAGGGTCCGAGTGAGCTTGAGTTGGAGGTTCTTCGTAGGGCGTGGGACAACCACCCGCTCGTCGCGTACGAACTTCTCAAGCAGGTGAACTCCTTGATGCAGCAGCCGATCCCAGGATTCTCCCTTCCGGTATTCAAAGGGAGCATCGCGGAAGGCTTCCCATTCTTTGAACAGTTCTGCCGTGCAGTCCCGTTGTTCGAAGTAAGCGGCGAGAGCCTTCTCAAAGCAGCGGCCGAAAATCATGGCCGCCCGAGTGTCCTTCTCGCGCCAGCCGTCGAGGTAGCGGTAGCGATAGCTGCGCGGGCAGCGCAGATATTGGCTGATCTGGGTAAAGCTATAAACCATGCGCGTTTCCCTGTGTGTCATGAACCTCGCGGCGTTCTGACCAGGACAGCTCCTCCCAGTCCGCTGCTGGAGCGAAGGCCTCGAGGTTTTGAAAGGTCCGCCCGTTCAAGGTCACGTGTGTGGTCCTGACGACGCCACGGAGGTTGATCAAGGCCTTGTCGTCGATCTGATCCTGGCTGAGTAGGTCCATGTCATAGCCGAAATCGCGCAAGAACCAATTCAGTTTCCAGAGGGCGCGCTCAGTCGAGTAGAGCCGACCGGAGAAGGAGCGAAGCTCAAAAGCCTGCGGTTCCAAGACGACTAATCGGAGCTGCAGGAAAGCCCTCTGTGGATGCCAGCGATAGGAGGCCCACTCGACGCGAACCAGGAAAAGACCTTCCAGAGGATGATCGCCATACTGCTGCGGAGAATGAAGACCAGGGATGTGACGTTTCATTGCTTCACCTCGGCAGGGTGCGAATAGGAGTTGAGCTTGCAGATCAAGCCATCGCGATCCTGTTCCGCCGAGGATGCGAGGTGGGAGATAAAGGACTCAACCAAATCCCGAGTGGCGCCGGCGAGGGTTTGTGTGCCGCAGAAATCAGCCGCGTAAGCCTTCACGAGTGTCGGATCAAGGTTATGTTGACGAATCAGAAGGCACAGTTGGTCGCGCAGCCGTGGCTGGCCGTTGCCTGAGCCGTTTGATCCGTGATGCCCATTTGAATGCGTCGCGGCCGCGAGAGGTTTTTGCGGA
>NFUO01000347.1 GCA_002197545.1 Acidobacteria subdivision 2 bacterium RH1 MAG20
ATCCTTGACCACAACCACTTTTTCTTTCCAAGTAGTGGGTCGCTTTATCTGAGCAAAGGGGGGTCTTTTTTGGTGAGCGGCATAGCCAGCGGGCTGATGAGCGCCAACCCTTGCGTGATCTCATCCTTGCCGGGGTAATTGCCTGTTTCGGCCAACTGTTTATATCCCTGAAGTGCAAGCTGCCAATTCCGCAGCTTGCCTTGCAAGAAGGTCATCAGGCCATCTTCTCCGTCCGGCCCCATCTCAGCAAACAAGTCTTTGCCCAGAGAACGAGCGTTTTGGATCGCCTTGGGATCGGAGGTGTCTCGCTTTCGGACCACAATCTTGCGGCGCTTGGCCGGTGTGGTAATCGCCTCGTACACCTTCTCGATCGGCAACACGGTCGAGTCGATCATCAAGCTGACTTCGCTCAAGACAATGAGGCGGGCAAGCAGCAGGAGCACCTCTTTGTCGGGCCAGCCGTAGGGCCGCAGGGCATAGCGCTTGTCGAGCATCTCGTGGAGCACGACCTGCTGGCTCTTCATCGAACAAAGGTGCAGATAGCTGCGAATGTCGTCGAGGGCCTCCGGGTTGTTCTCGCCGGTCTGGAAGAGCAATTGTTCCTTGGCGATGTCGTTGCTGCGGAGAACCGCCTGGACTTCTTTCAGTGGTTCGGCCGAGAGGCGCTTTAGATAGCCCATTTTGCTGAAGGTGTTTTTGATGAGGTATTCAATCGCCTCATCAAGTGCCGCCATCGGCGTGGTCGCCTTGATCTTGAGCGCCTGCCCGGCGACGAAGAATTCGGCGGCGGCAAGCATCTCACCCAACGATGTCGTCAGCCGGTCACGCCGCTCCCGATTGTCTTCGGCGCAGTCTCGCAAGATGCGCTTCGTCGATTCAGGTAGCGTGCCGTCGTTCTTGCGAGAGAGATATTTCTCAGTCTGGAGGTAGGTCCGTAGTTCACGGCCGAGGCTTTCATCGTTGCCCAAACGAAGCAAGACGCAGCCGCCGTCGCTCATGCTTTCGAGAATTGACTTGCTTTTGTCATAATTTTCGTAGTCGTCGGCCAGAGGCGTGACGACCGATAG
>NFUO01000348.1 GCA_002197545.1 Acidobacteria subdivision 2 bacterium RH1 MAG20
GACACCGGTATGGTCACCCTGCATCCCGGAGAGTCCACTACCTGGAAGCTGCGCCTGCACCTGTTCACCCCTGCCATTGGTTCCAGGTAAGGGGCCGGTGATCGCGCTGCCAGGTATCGCCATTCGCTGGGCTTCGATCACGATCCAACCTCCGGCCGTGGGACCGAAGAAGAGTTGGCCGCCGCTGGGCTTGCAGGCCATCTGGGTCCATGAGCCTGCCCGCCGCCCAGTCGCGGACCTCTAAGCTGGTTTGCAATGTTGAACAAGCCGTGAAGCCGCGCCTTTTGCCGAGCGTGCGTGCGCCGTAGTGCACATCCTGCCAAACGCTTTCGAAGTATTCTCCAACCGCTGCCCACGCAGCTTTACAGCCCAAGTGTCTAGACTTCTCACTTGGCTTGACGAGCACGAGCCTCCTTGTAGGCGCTTGCTTACCTCTCGCGATCGGAAAGGGGCCAGTTTGTCGAGGACGAGTTTTGTTACAGTCGGTTTTTGTTACAGCAAAAGCAACTGCCCTCGCAACTGAGCTTGCAGGCTGCTCATTCCAAAGCGCTTCTGGTACGTCTGGAGGGATGGTGGTAAGGCGATTTCTCACCAGGAATCGGCAACAGGGCCACTGCAAGCCCTACAGATTTGAGCGCCTGGTAGCCGACAGCGCTTATAGTCATCCGCGGGGAGTCAGCCGAGAATGACTTCCAAGCTGTCATGCGATACGAACGGTTTCCTCAGGAAAGTTTTTACCGCGTCGGAGATCATAAGTCTAGATGGCCACACCCGGTTCAATTTATTGATGAGCTTCCGCGTGCCTTCGGCACCTGTTTTTGAACTATACACGATGGCCCAGGTTTCTGGATTCCCGTTTTCGTGGGAATGACCAACTCCGGCGCGATTATCGGCAGAGCAAAGTCAAAGGTCTCAGTGTCGGCTTGCTGCTGCGCCGATCGCAAGATCTCCATTTGCAACGAAGGCGAGTGCGGTCTCAAGGTGACGAGCGTATGCTTCAAGCGCAAGAGCGGCCACTGGAAACTCATCCACAATCCGTTCCCCTCCGTGCTGTGCCCCGGTTCTTGTGTCTCCGTGGTGATTCAATACCGCGCGACCGAGCGGTGTCCGCGAAGCTGTGAGCTGGTGATTGAGAGCGACGATCCGGCGGCGCCGGTGAAGACGTTGGATGTGCTGGCGTACACCGTGTGGGACGAGGGCTGCTGCAAGGAACATTGTGAAGATTGCCGGAAGGGCTGCTGCGAGAAGCGGCACAAAGAGAGTTGCTGCCAGCAGGGATACCCGTGCTGCTCCGACGACGAAGGCGAAGAGTAAGACGTTCGAGGCCGAGGCGGCATCCTTCGTCGCGGGCACTTCCGGGCAAACTTGCGGAACCGAGGAGACCCCGATGCATTTCATTGAAACGATTTTTCACGTCGCACCCGATAATGGGACGGGAACCCTGGAACTGGCCATCGTGTTGGTTGTTCTGTTCCTCGCTGCCACCCTGCTGGCGCTCCGCATACACCAGCGGCGACGCCGTGTTTCCCGCGAGGCGCCGGATGTTATGAACCGCTTTCGCCCAAGGTCCCTCGGCGCAAGGCGGTAAACTGCTATCCGTCATTCCGTCAGCCAGCCGCGTCAGAGTACCTGTTCTGATGGTATCGGGCGCCTTTCGCAGTAGCTGTTCCCCAGGCGTTCCCCGGTTCGATGTCCAAGGTCCGCGTGCCCAGGCCGGCCAACTCCTCCCGCAGGTCGCGGGCCGTAAATTCGGGGCGTTGCC
>NFUO01000349.1 GCA_002197545.1 Acidobacteria subdivision 2 bacterium RH1 MAG20
AAAGTAGCCGCTCTTTCGATTCTCTCTGTTTGCCCGCCAACGAGGCCGGCCGCACAAGAACTTCACCTGCTCCTCGAGCGCCGCATGTTCCTCCCGAAAAGGTTGCGATTCGTAAGCTGTGCCATCTTTCACGCGGCGAGAAGTCTCCACGACCTGCGTGCGCCGGGAAACTCGTCGGAGGCGTTGAAAAAGGACCGCGCCGGACAACACTGCGTTCGGATCAATGACCGTTACCGGCTGTGTTTCGTCTGGGAAAATGGAGACGCCTACCACGCCGAGCTCGTCGATTCCCACTGACCAGGAGGATTGCTATGATCAAGCCGCCACATCCCGGAGAAATCCTTATAGCCCACTGCATAAATAATGCAATACTATGCACAGGAGTCGAAAACCTGTGCCAAGACCAAAGGGTAGCGCGGATCTGCTCTCGGACCGGCGCCGGCGCGCATTGGCGTTGCTGAAGTCGGGCTTGTCGCTCAACGAAGTCGCCCGCCGCATCGAGTGCGTGGCCAGTTCCGTAATGCGATGGCGGGACGCTTGGCGGCGCCGCGGCGCCGGCGCTCTGAAGGTGGGCGCCTCGCCTGGCCGGCCTCCGAAGCTGAAACCCGCCCAGCAGCGCCGTTTGCTGCGCGTGCTGCTGAAAGGACCGCTGGCGCAAGGCTACAACACCAACGTGTGGACCACGGCGCGTATCGCGGAGGTAATCAGACGCGAGTTTGGGGTGAGCTATCACCGGGATCATATCGGGCGCCTGATGCACAGTCTGAACTGGAGCCACCAAAAGCCGGAGAAGCGCGCGGTCGAACGGAACGAGGAGGCGATCGAGCGCTGGAAACGCACCGACGGGCCGCGAGTAAAAAAAACTCCGCTCGGCTGGGCGCCCACATCGTCTTCGCGGACGAGTCCGGGTTCCCGTTGATCCCGAATGTCGTCAAGACGTCGGCCCCGCGCGGCCAGACTCCCGTACATCGGCATTGTTACCGGCGGGACAAAATCTCCGTCATCTCGGGAGTCTCGG
>NFUO01000035.1 GCA_002197545.1 Acidobacteria subdivision 2 bacterium RH1 MAG20
TTGCCGGCCAGGGTAAGATCCGCGCCCAACCCCATGCCCACAAAGGCAAGGACCGCCAACGAGTTCATAAGATACCGTCTGAACTGAACAGGATCCCGGTTCAACCGGCTCAGGGCCGAGACGGCGACGACCGTAAGAGGGCCCACGGTTTGGGATGCGGAGAGGGCAAATAGGTCATACGCTTTCTTGTAGAATCCGAGAGCCGACGCGTTAAAGCGCCATCCCACGAGGAGGTTATCCATGTTCCGGGAGAAGTAGCGAACGCCGAATCGCCCGTAAACGTTCGTTGCGAACCGCAGGATCGAGGCCGTGCCGGCTGCGCGCCGCGGGAGGCCGGGCAGCCATCGGCACATGGCCCACGCCCCGACGGACGTGCTAAGCGGTTGCGCGATGACCCCTGCGACCAGCGCCCAGTATCCCCACCCTGCCCAGGCGAGGAGGATTGAGACGGCGACCGAAACTCCGCAGGCGAAAACGTTATTAGCGGAGACCCAGGAGAACAGCATGGCCCGCTTGAGCAGAGCCAGGTGTAAAACAGAAGCGCTGGTGATAAAGATGGTCAGCGATATGGCGGCGGCGACGTGCGCCACGAGCGGGTTTTGGTAAAACCGCGCCAGCAGCGACCCCGCCGCGGCGAACCCCACCGTGAGAAGGAGGCCCGCGCCTATATTGATCCAGAACAGGTTGCTGGCCAGGAAATGATCGATATCCTCCCATTGCACAACAGCTTCGGTAAACCCGTTCAGCCCAACGTTCACGAAAAGCAGGCTGAAGGTAGTGACCATGGCGACGACGCCAAAATCCGCCGGGGTCAGCAGCCGAGCCAGGATAACCGTGGCGATCACCTGCAGCGCGAGGCCTACGCCTTGGGAAAACACCGTGACTCCAGCGCCCCGCACCGCAAGGCGGCGCAGCCCGCTCTCCTCCACAGCCCGGAACGCTCCGCTTGCCTCAAAGGGCCTCAGTTGGTCTCCTCCAGAACCCCCACACCTAGCCCCTGGACAACTTCTGACTCAAGGTCCGTGAGGCTCTCAGTGTGATTGCTGTCAAGCTGTTGGGGCCGGATTTCCGGCAGGGCCGCTTCCGGAAAGGCCATGATCGCCAGGAGGAAGAAAATCCACACGGGGGACTGCATCCTGAACCCTGCCTCGGTCAAGCCATAGATCGCCCCGGCTACAAACCACGCCAGGGTCAGCCTGCCGAAGCGGGGGTTGGCACGGAACACCGCGATCACCTTCCGGTAGCCTGTCGCCATGAGCACGGCGAACAACGACACGCCAATCCATCCCAGGTTTAAGTAGACTTCGAGGTAAGTGTTATGGGCTTCCTGGAGGCTATGGAAGGCCCCGTCGTCAAGCCTCCAAAGCTGATGGAGTCGCGGCCCTACGAAGAAGCTTTCGTAGCCGGTCCCGACCCAAGGGTTCCCGGCGATGGTGAGAATCCAATGCCAGAGGTCGGTGCGGCCGGTGAGTGTCGGGTTCCTTCCCAATTGCTCGACCAGGCCCCCTCCCGGATCGAAGAACAGGGCAAA
>NFUO01000350.1 GCA_002197545.1 Acidobacteria subdivision 2 bacterium RH1 MAG20
CCGGGAACCAGGTACAGGATGCACGAGACTGCCGTCTCTTCCGCCAGAGTCTTCGAGAGTTCCGCGTAATAGCCAGACGCCTTCGGCGTCCGTTCGTACTCCAGTGCGAAGCGCGATTCATTGCCATTCGATCCGATTCGAATCACGGCATCGTAGTCTTTTGCGTAATGAAATTGAGTGAGCTCGTTCTGACACCGGACCTCAATGGCATAGGTCCAGTACAGCGGCAGGCCGGAGCGTAGGGCGCTCAGATGGATTTCGTTCAACTCAACCGCGTGCAGCAAGCTGACCGGGCTGGGCCTTGGCCGGCTGAGCGAAACCAGACACGCCTCACCGCTTCCTTGCAGATGGTTCGCGGCGAGTGGCGCCACGGAGTAAACCAGGTCGCCACCGAAGATTGCCACATTCTGCGCGCGCAGCAGGCCGTGACGGAGCAAGCGCCGCACGCGCCAGGCGAAGGATTGCCGGCTGCGCTCGTAATGGCCGAGTTCAAGGAACTCGAAAAGCTGGCGGTGCAAGATGAAGTCTGAGCGCAGTACCTGCCGAAGCAGCGGGTAATCGTGCGCTTGGTTCAATTGGACGGTTCCCTTGGCGTACCTCACCGCTTTGCCTCCCATTCAACCGGCGAGTTCGAGATATGCTATTCCAGCACGGGCTGGATCAGGAACAAGGACGAACTTCCCGATACGGCTGCGCAGCCAGGACGATGCCTTCATCAGCAACATGACTTCTTGTTGGTCCTGCCATGCGCTGAACGAGATCAGGAAACTGTCGTCTGATTTCCACTCTGGTTCTCCGAGATCGAGCGAGCCAACTTCCCGGGAACGAACGACTACCAAGTAGCAGTCGGGATCTGCCACTGTGCGCACCAGGCTGCGGAAGAACACCTTGTTCTGTCCGTTGTACAAACACGGCTCGTGACACTCAAAGACCTTGCCAATCATCCGGTGGGAGTAATTGGGGTTGAAACCGCCCGCCCCATTGAACCGGACATGGCCAGCGATCTTGCGGTGGCGTACGATCCTCTCGTTGGCCATGACCCCGGTGGTGTTGAAGTAAGCCGCATTCCAAAACCGCCGCGGATCGGATAGACTCTCTTCCACTCGCCGCCGCCACACGCTGCCGAAACTGGTAACTGCCACGCGCATCATTATTAAGTCCCACCTTTGAGCCGCTTGTTCTTCTCCCGCTCAGAGTGCAACTGTTGCTGCAGCCGGTTGATGTGTTGCATGAGGTCAGCGTGGGTCGCGTCGCCCGCTGCGACAGTGCCCCCTCCATTTCCGCTGCCCTTGCCAGCCGAACCGGCCAGCCGCAGCGACAGATCCGCCATCGCCGCCGAGGTCTGGTGGAGTTCCGTCTGCAGCTTGTCCCGCTCCTGGATGGCGGCTTGCTTTTGGTTGCGCGCATCCTCCAACTCTCTCTTCAAGCTGTCCACGTCACTGTTCCCTGAACCGGCA
>NFUO01000351.1 GCA_002197545.1 Acidobacteria subdivision 2 bacterium RH1 MAG20
AGCCCAAGCCTATCTGGATCGTTGGGAAGCCAGTTGCGCCGATACTCGCATCCACGGCACCACCAAACGGCAAGTCGCCGCCATGTTTGCCGAAGAAAAACCGGCCCTGCTTCCTCTGCCCCTGGAACCGTTTCGCTACTACCAGCATGGTCAGCGGGTGGTGCATCTGGACGGTTGCGTCGAAGTCGAAGCCGCCTACTACAGCCTGCCGCCAGGCTGGATCGGACGACAGGTGAACGTGCAGTGGGATGAGCTGTTCGTTCGCATCCTCGATCCCAAGACCGGTCAACTCCTGCGCGAACATGTACGCCAAAAGCGCGGCTGGTATCGCATCGAGGAAGAAGACCACCCAAAACACCGGCCGCTGCGCGTATCCCAGTTACTGTGGCGAGCCGATCGCGCTGGCGCTCATATCGGCACACTCTGCAACCTGATCTATCGCCAGCTCGTAGAACTCGGCATTCGCCGCGTCCTGGGTGTCCTCTCGCTGGCGAAGAAGTTCGGCACCGCTGCGGTCGAGGACGCTTGCGCGGCCGCCCTCGAACTGGGCGTGCACGAGTACCGCTTTGTCCGTCGCTATCTCGAACGCGGTCCCCAACTCACCCTGCGGCAAGTCGATCCCCTCATTCGCGAACTGGTGCACTACCGCGATCTCATCAACCAAAGAACCCAGGAGCAAGACCAATGAATCTCATCGAGTTGAATCACGCTTTACGACAACTGCGGCTGGGCGGTATCGCCGCTGTGCTCGAAACCCGTCTCCGCCAAGCCCAGGCGGAAGCCATGACCCCCATCGACTTCCTTTCCTGCCTGGTCTCCGACGAACTCATGCGGCGCAGCGAACGACTCCTGGAGCGAAGAAGAAAACAGGCCCAGTTTCGCGACCCGCAGAAGTCTCTCGATAACTTCGACTTCAACTTCAACAAGAAGATGAACCGCAGCCTGGTCTTCGATCTGGCTACCGGCGCTTTCATCGCCCGCCACGAGGACGGTTTGTTCTTAGGCCCACCCGGCACTGGAAAAAGTCATCTCGCCCAGGCCATCGGCCAAGCGGCCATTCAACAGGGCTATCGCGTGTTGTATCGCGAGACCCACAAACTGCTCGATGACCTGGCCGAAGCCACCATCGACGGAACCCGCAAAGAGCACATGGAACTGCTGGCTTCGGTGCCACTCCTCATCATCGATGACCTGGGCATGCGCAAGTTGCCCGTCACCGTCGCCGAGGAACTGCTGGAGATCGTGATGCGCCGCTACGAGCGCGCCAGCACACTGCTCACTTCCAACCGACCGGTCGAGGACTGGGGCAAACTGTTGGGCGACAGCG
>NFUO01000352.1 GCA_002197545.1 Acidobacteria subdivision 2 bacterium RH1 MAG20
ATCCTTGAAGAAGAAACCGGAAGAAGCCGATCTGCTTTTCAAGGATCTGCTGATCGGCGTTACCCAGTTCTTTCGCGACCCGGAGGCATTCGACACGCTCGACCGCGAGGTTATCCCGAAACTCTTTGAGGACAAGGGAGCCGACGACCAGGTTCGGGTATGCGTCGTCGGGTGCGCGTCCGGCGAAGAAGCGTACTCCATCGCCATCCTGCTGTCCGAGCATGCCTCGACGCTGGACATTGCGCCCGACATAAAAATCTTCGCCACCGACATCGATGAACGCAGTTTGGAGACGGCCCGGAAAGGCCGCTATCCGGCCAGCGTGGCCGGGCACGTGAGCTCGGCGCGCCTGGAGCGCTTCTTTTTGAAGCAGGACAACGCCTACCAGATCAAACGGGAACTGCGTGAGATGTGCATCTTCTCGGTCCACAGTTTTATCAAAGACCCTCCCTTTTCCCGTCTGGATCTGATCTCTTGCCGTAACGTCATGATCTATCTCGGACCGGATCTGCAAGAGAAAATCGTTCCGCTGTTCCATTACGCGCTGCGTACCGGCGGCTATTTGTTTCTCGGTCCCTCGGAGAATACCTCCTCGCACCGGGAACTGTTCGGGGCCATAGACAAGAAGCACCGGATTTTCCAGAAGAAGCAAAGCCTGCCGCGCCCCGTCGTTCAGTTTCCCTTGACGGACATCGGCCGCCCCATCCAGTCCGCGGGGAAACAGCTTGAAAGTGAGGAACGCAACCTCGCGAAGCAACTGGAGCGCATCATCTTACAGCGCTATGCGCCCGCCTGCGTGATCGTTAAGGAGAACGGGGCTGCGGTCTACTTCTCCGGAACGGTTAGCCGCTACCTCGAACAGCCGACCGGCAGCCCGGATAACAATATCGTGAACATGGCGCGCGAGGGCCTGCGGACGCCCCTCCGGGCGGCCCTTCACAGGGTATCGACCACCAGTCAGCGAGCCGTGCACAGGGGAGTTTCCGTCCAGACCGGCGGCGAGGTGAGCCGTCTGAATCTCACGGTGGAGCCTCTCGCGGAATTCCAGGACGCCGGCCTTTATGTGGTTACGTTGGAGGAGGCGCCGGTTGGTAGTTCGCCGCACAGCGACGCGCCGGTGCCCGACGCCCACTCCGAC
>NFUO01000353.1 GCA_002197545.1 Acidobacteria subdivision 2 bacterium RH1 MAG20
AGGCCGGAAGCCCAAGGCAAAAGCACCCACGAAGGTGGAGAGACAAGAAATCCTGCGGCAGCGGATCGTCCAACTGACAGATGAGCTGGAAGCGGCGGGGTTCGGGATCTCGCTCAAAGTTCCCAACCCGGTCAAACCGGTGGCCCCGGAGATTCCGGACCCCAAGACGAAAGGCTTCATCGGCCACATCGAAGAGGACCTGGGCACCTACATCCAGAGAGTCTCGATCGTGGAAAATTTTTACCAGCGGCAGCCCTTCGATCACAGGAAGGACAAGATTTACCGCCGTCTCATTCGTGACTTCATCGACCGCGCGACGATGCCCGAGGCCAAGGTGGCGGCGATGGACTCAACAGGCGGCAGGCTGAAAGGGCTGCAAGAGCAGGGCGTGAAATACTCCGTCATCGACGGGCTTCAGCGGCTGTACTGCTACTGCATCGCCATCCTGCTGGTGTGGAAGCGGGAAAAGCTGATCGAAGAGCGCTGCATCCCGGCGGACGCCTGGGACTATTTCAAGGAAGCCGTTGAGAAAACCGGCGACCCGAAAACATCGGTCGAGCAGATTCTCGGGAGAATCACGCGGTACGAGCTGTTCTGGAATATCGACCTCGAAGGCCTTCTGCACTACATGGTCACGTTCAACACCGGCCAGCGCCGGATGAGCCTCGAAGTGCAGTTGGAAATCATGCAACGGCCGCTGCTCAAGGCCCTGGAGCATGATGCGAAGATCCCGATTTTCCAGGACACGGCGCAGACCGCTGGAAAACAGAAACCGAAACAGGAATTCGCGGCCTCGGACCTGGTGATCGCCACACGGGCGTTCATCGAGTTCAACCCGCAGATCAAGAAGCTGGACGAAGCCGAGGGGTTGCTGGAACGTGAAGAGGGCTACACGGACATCCAGAGTTCCTTCGATGTGGGCGACATCAACGATGTCGTCATCACGCTCAAGAAAATCGCGATCGACATCCACCAAAAGATCATGGAGCGCTACCCGGACAACCCGACCCACAAGTACATTCTTTCGGCCGGGGGCATGTTTCTGGTGAGCTTTGCGGCTGCCTGCGGGAAGGTGCGCAACACGCTCAACATGACCTCGCTCGATGGCGCCCTTTTGCGCCTGATGAAGGAGCTGAACAAGCCGGAGGAAGACCCGCTCAATCTGGAGGAGTACCAGGAGACCATCAACAACATCAAGACCTCCAGGGGCAAAAGTATCCGGCGGCTGGTTTACGACACGTTCCTTCGGTTCTTCAACGGCACCACGAACACGCTGGACTGGGAGGATGCCGCAAAGCAAATCGGCTAATCCGGGGCACCATGGCCGCTGCTACCGCCGTTACGGCGGGCAGCGGCCGGCTCAGGATTGCGAGGGCTGGGGCGTTTAGGAGGGCGACAGGATGCTGGTGTACGCAAATC
>NFUO01000354.1 GCA_002197545.1 Acidobacteria subdivision 2 bacterium RH1 MAG20
AACCGCCAGTCCCCTGCGTACGGACTTGGACCCCCTCAGAGCGCAGGTAAATCTTCGTTCCATGCCCCTTCTCTCCGATTTTGGCTTTGTCTTCTCGAGAGTTTGAATATCCCAGCCCCCAAAAGTTTTCCCCCAGGACCTCCATGGTCATCCCCAATCCGTTATCCGCGAGTTCGATGACGAGTGTGGCCGCGCCGTCGATCTCCTCAACCGTAAACGCAATGTGCAGTTCGGTCGCCATCGCATCGATTGAATTACTGATAGCCTCCCTAACAATCTCTAGGGGGTTTCCGAAGTCGCTAGCAATTTCTAAGAATTCAGCCTCAGAATTAACCTGAGGCCGAACGTCCTGCCAGTCCGAAGAGGACGGCACGGCAGCGCTAGGTGTCATTGGATTGCCTCAATATTTTCTACGGGATTTCCCTTTTCGCAGGGATTTCCGCTTTTATCTCTCGGCCGATCGTTAACATACACCTTATTGCCCCGGTATGTAATACGCGGGTGCCGCATACGTCCCGACGCTCTTTGTCGGGATGTATGCGGCCTTTTGCGGACCGTATAATGATCGGGAGCCCCGGCAGAAACATTATTACGGTCTCCATCATCTGCATTACATCACGCGCAACACTTATCGACGTGCCCGTGTCTTCGACCGAGAGAGGTTCAAGCGCCAGTGGATACGAACGCTGGATGAACTGCGCAGCGAACTCAACTTCAAAATCTATGTCTTGATGCCCGGCGCCGGGAGGTGTAGTTCCGTGGAACTCGTGGCAGGCACAAGCGCCGCGGCGTGAAGATTCATACCGCGTCCCAGGGGTTGAGAAGAACGACGCCGAGACCGGCAAAGTCCTTCACGTTCCGCGTCACGATGGTAAAATCGTGCTCAAGGGCCGTTGCGGCGATCATGCCATCCACCGTGTTGAGAGGCGTTCCGTTCAACTGGCATTGACCATCCAACACGCCCCAGCGATCGGCGATGGAGTGCGTGACCGGCAAAATGCGTCCGTGAAAGCGGGGCAGAAGGTCATTCTCAAGCCACCGCTCCAGCTCGGTACGCTCCCTGCCGGGAGAATGACGAATCCTCGCCGCAGTTCGCCGATCGATACCACGCTTAGGTAGAGCGATTGCTCGTCTCTTGCGTAAACCCAATTTCCTACGCGTGGGTCGGGGCGAGTGCGGATCAGTTCTGAAGGGATGTTGGTATCGAGCAGAAAACCGCTCACGACAAATCCACCGGGCGTCCCGTGGACGGATTGCGGCTGAAATCAATGTCATCCGCCAGACCCCTTACGGCTTCGAATACCTCCTGCAGGCTTCTGTGGGGTTGGGCAGCATCGGACTGCTGCGCCGTGGGCGCCTGCGGTGGGAAAGACCGGAGCGCCTGAAGGATGACATCTTCAGCGTCCTTAAATGCACCGCTCTGGAGACGCTGATTGATGAGCGCCTTCACCTCGGGTTTATTGATCTGAATGGTCATTCCCGGCCTCCCTGGTCACCCCGGTAAAAATTCTCGCTCGCATTCTCTCTACTGTCTTGCTGGCGACAGTCTACCATACGCCACCCCTCACGGACATGCCATGACGTAAGCGCCATCCGCGGTATTGTCTCTTGCTCACAGTGCCCCAGACAACTCGGCCGGATGGAGAACGCGGAGATCGGCGAAGCGCCGGAAGTCCCGGACGTTGATGGTGAGCAACAGCCCGACGCCATGGACATACATACTCGCCGCCAGCCGCGCGTCATGAACCTGCACGCCCTGAATGTCATGCGCGACCAGCAGGGACCGCCAGCGGTCGTGAACTTTCCGGCTGTCCTGCAGAAGCTCGAAATCCCGCTCGATCACGTGGGCCAGGCGATCCGTCTCGGCGACGCTCAAACCGAAGCCGTTTTTGTCGAGCGGGCGGGTGGAGGCGTTCCAGAACTCGCCCAACGTCTGCGAGGTATAGCAGAGCCGCACTCCCTGCCCGACCAACACGTGAAGCGCATGGCTGATCGCGCCATGCTGAGGGTCATCGCTCTTGCCGATCCGCAGCAGGATATTGCTGTCGAGCAGACATGCGTCGCCGCTTGGCATCAGTCGTGATCCCGATACAGACTCCCGCGCGAGAAGGCTTCATCCGGGAGCAAGGGAATCTTATGGGAGAACTGCGCAAGCTCCCGAAGCGTGTTGTCAAGCTGGCTTTGGCTGAGCTTCTTCGATCCGGCGGGAATATGAGCCGCCTCTTCCAGCAAGGTCGCGGCGTAGGCGCCAACTTCGACCCCATGGGCGGCAGCCTGGCGACTCAGTTCCGCCTGAACCTCGGGCTTGATATCAATGATGATCGACATGGGTGTTGCCCTCTCATTACTCTCTTGCTTGCGAC
>NFUO01000355.1 GCA_002197545.1 Acidobacteria subdivision 2 bacterium RH1 MAG20
GCGCTTCTTCGGCGGCGTCGTGCTGGTCTATCTGTTCCCGGTTCTCAATGCGCAGCTCGGCCAGGGTAGCCTGTTCGTGATCCTCGGTATCCTGACCGAGATCTGCATCCTGCCGATCTGGCTGTTCGGCTTCCAGACCTCGGGCATCAGCGTCGAGCAGACCGGCACCGATCTGGGTCTTGCCGGCGACATCAAGACCGCGATGGTCAGCCCCAAGTTCGACGGCTAGATCGCTCGCCGACGGCCGCCGCGCGCGCTCAGGCGGCGCGCGACACGGGACTGTTCACCGCGCGGACCGGCTTGCCGGCGACGAACGCCCGGATGTCCTCGCCCGCCTGCGCGAATCCGCCGCACTGCCAATTGCGCTAAGTATTGAAAAGGATGGTGCCAGGGGCGGAGTCCCACCGTGCACCTAACCAGCTAGGTTTATTCGCTGAACTTCACTGGGTCAATACCCGTACCCGCAAAGCTACCCGCACGATATCCGCCTTGAATGGGAACCGAACCACCGCCCGCAATGCGTAGCGATGTTCAGCAATGAGCATGCCACCCGAATCCGATTGCTTTCAAAAAACGTAATGCAGCATCGCTGGAATAAGACGTTCGAGCTCCGCCGCGGCTTCAGAACTACGCGCGCGGACGGTTGCCGCCTTAGCCTGTAATTGGTCAAACCACTGTTGTGCTTTCACGGAAGGAAGCGGCACTTTGATTTCCGCAAGCCCTTTCTGACTCAGTGTACGATTTCGGTCGGCGCTGCCCGGTGACGCGGCTTGAACCTGTGCGAGGCCCTCTTCTGTTTGAAGATAGTACCAAAGGAAGTTCGCTGTGGCCTTGTCTGGCACAGGAACACAGGTCAAGTAGCGGTGGGAGCCCACTTTTCCGTGGTCATGAGGCTTGGCGACCGCGAATGCGCCTTCCCAGGCTTTAATGTTGCTGAAGACAAGATCACCATTCTCTACTCGGAACAACTTCTGCCACGTCAGTTCAGACCCTTTAAGCATCGGCTTGTCGAATAAACCCCGACCGAATGAGCGCGCGCCCAATTCGCGATAGATGCCCTCCGGATCGATCTCAACAGGGCGCCTGATAAGAGGGGCGACTTCTCCAAGACGTACTCGAAGAGCCCCAGAGGTGATGTTTAAGAAGGTGGCCAACAGCACAGAATTCGCTTCAGCTTCGATCGCGGGCGCAGTGCGCCTTCGATTCTGCACGAGGTCAGCGATCGCCCTCAGCTCACACATGATATGACGCTGCTCAGGTATCGACGGCAAGGGAATTGTATGCCGCAAAAGGCGGTCTTCCTTTAACCGCACCCGGTTCGTCGAACCTTCGCTGGCGGTTTTACACAATTCCACGAACCAGTCGGTCTTACTGATCCATCCGAGAAAATCCGGCAGCAATCGGTCTTGGCGAGTTTCGAATACGGGGAAGTCCTGTGACACAACCGCTCCATCAAGTGATTCAGGAACAATGCCGAAAGCTCCGTGGCGTGCGTCAATGCGCGACATGATA
>NFUO01000356.1 GCA_002197545.1 Acidobacteria subdivision 2 bacterium RH1 MAG20
ACGGTCGAGCGCCGGATAAATCCAACTGTCCAGTGGAACATATGGGGATCCCATGTCTTTTCGATGATAGGGATGGTCTCCCAGTAACACTTCGGAGGCGCTGTTCCATTCGCCGCCGCCCAACACGGGATCGTGATGTCTGTTATAGACAAATTCCCCAGTCAGCCAGCCGATTGCGCTACCGACCAACACGTCTGACGTGAAGTGCTGCTCCCCCCCCACACGCGCCGCGGTAATCGCGGCGGCGGCTCCGTAGGCGAGAAGCTTTGGCAATGGCCCGGGATATTCATGGCTCAAAACGCTGGCAGCCGCCCAAGCCACCGCCGCATGGTCGGAAGGAAAAGAGTCGCCGCCACTCCAAAATTCTCCGTTATGGTTACCTTGAAACGGCCGGTTCCGGCCTGTGGCGTATTTCACTGCCGTGGTAATCGCGAGACTGTCTACTGCCGCCTCTCCGGCCAGCAGGCCCGCCTCGCGCGCATGATCGTTATCCGTAAAGTGTCCCCACAGATAGAGTGCGCCAGTGCCGCCCGCAATGGCGGCAATCCCATAATTCGATAGATTCACGTATCGGTTCTGAGTCTGCAGGCTGTTCGTGATGTGCAGGCTAGTGTCCCTATCCGTTGCAATCAGCCCAGCGGTTATTCCACCTAGGGGCACAAGCCAAATGCTGTCCTGAACCCGTAATCGAGCTGGCGACGTCCAGATGCCCGCCTGATCTTGTGCGATGTGCTTCAGAAGCGAAACTCCCAATGAATTATCGTAATCCTCCGAGGTATCCGTGTCCGAGGAAGCGGTGCCAGGCTGCACCTGCTCGTTCGAACCGCCAACCGAACCAGGCGCGGTCGCCTGGCTTGCTCCGCCTTCGGTCTTCGCTGTTTGACAATAACTAGTTCTGGTTGTAACAGTAAAGCTAATTAGAAGACAAGCCAACAGAAGTTTTGTCCGACGTTCTATCCTTGCGCCGGCCATTAGTAGTGTGTGGCGATGAACACAGTGCTCACGATGGACGAAGCCACCGAGGCGGCGGTAAACAAATTGGCCCATTGCACGCCGCCGCCGATCGCTTTTTCCGGAACGACCACAGTGTCTCCAGCTTGGCGGTGCCAGGCCGAGCAGCTCCCGGCCGTCGATGCTGACACTGCCGCCCTTCACCTGGTAGCCGGGCCGGCCCATGAGCACGTGGGCCAGGGTGCTCTTCCCGGAGCCGTTCGGGCCCATCACGGCGTGGACCTTCCCGCTGTGGACCTCGAGGTCGATGCCGCGCAGGATCTCCCTGCCCGCCACCTCCGCCCGCAGGCCCTCGACGCGCAGGACGCTCATGACAGGTCCACCAGTACGTCGGTGCCCGCGACCTCCACCGGATAGACGGGCACGGGCTTGGTGGCGGGCAGTGACTGCGGAGTCCCGTCCTCGAGCGAGAACGTGCTGCCGTGCTTCCAGCACTCGATC
>NFUO01000357.1 GCA_002197545.1 Acidobacteria subdivision 2 bacterium RH1 MAG20
AGAGTCGGTTTCGCGACGCAGTGCCGCGGTCAGGATCGCAGGACACTAATCAGTGCTGAGAGCGCAGCCGTTTGCTGCCTTCGACTCGGGTAGTAGATAAAGAACCCGGCATACGGGGGGCACCAGTCCTGCAGAACGCGGATCAGTTTCCCGTCTGCCAGGTACGAAGAAACTTCCTGTTCGCCCACAAAGGCGAGCCCAACACCATCGAGCGCTCCACGGATGACAAGTTCCAGATCATCCACGACGAGCGGACCGTTCACGGCGACTGAGAGTGTCTTCTTCGCTTTCTCAAACTCCCATCGGTACAGCCCTTCCGATCCGTGACGGAAGTTGATGCAGCTATGCTGCAGCAGATCACGAGGCTGCTTCGGCCTCGGATGCAATTCGAAGTACGCAGGAGAACCGATGATGGCCGGCCGCTGATCTTGCGACACGCGCATAGCAATCATGTCCTTCTCGATGTATTCGCCGAAGTGAACGCCTGCATCGAAGCCATCTGCCACGATATCCCTGCGACTGTCGTCGGTGGTCACATCGAGGACGATGTCTGGGTACTCCTTGTGGAGCTGGCCAAGCTTTGGCGCGAGCACCGCCTTTACCGCGAGGCGAGGCAGCAGGAGGCGGATCCGACCGGCAGGCTTGTTTCTGTTGCCGGAAATCTCCTCCAGCGTCTCTCCAATCTCCCCCAGCGCGGGTTTCAGACGGACGAGAAGCCGTTCGCCTGCATCCGTCAGTGACACGCTTCTTGTGGTCCGGGCAAGCAACCGCACTCCAAGTTCTTCCTCGAGGCCACGCATAGCGTGGCTGATAGCCGAAGGAGACACACCCTGCCGCTTCGCGGCCTTCGTGAAGCTGCGTTCCTCCGCAACAACGATGAGGGTTGCGAGCGTGGCCATATCCCGAGGCAGCATTACTGAATTCTACTCACAAGCCCTTGTTCATTTGATGGGATTCTCAAAAGGGCCTGACGGGTTGAGGATGGTTCATGAGGCGTTGACGCTCGTCGTCAGCAGGCATCCAGAAGGAGTCGAAATGCCCCATGTCATCGTGAAGCTCTGGCCCGGCAAGTCGGAGAAGCAAAAGACCCAGCTTGCGAATGAGATTACTCAAATCGTAATGAAAACGCTCCACTACGGCGAAGAGTCGGTCTCGGTCGCTTTTGAAGAGATCGGATCGGCAGACTGGGCTTCCAAGGTTTACCAGCCAGACATCGTCGGCAATGAGAAGAACCTTTACAAAAAGCCCGGCTACACCATGTGAGCTGGCAACCCGCAACATCAACAGCCCTTCCACGAAGGGCGGTTCTAAAGAGGAGTTCAAGCATGGAAATCAAGAGAGTAGGCTCACAGGCCTCCGTCGAAGGACCTTCCGAATGGTTCACCGGAACTGTTCGCATCGACCCTCTTTTCACAGCTCCAGATCCTGCGTTCGTCGCAGGCGCCGCAGTGACGTTTGAACCGGGCGCACGCACGGCATGGCACACGCACCCACTTGGGCAGACCCTGATTGTGACCGCCGGAGCAGGGTGGGCACAGCGCGAGGGCGGGCCGGTTGAACGGCTTTTTCCAGGAGATGTCGTCTGGTTTGCGCCTGATGAGAAGCACTGGCATGGCGCGACTCCCACCACAGCCATGACTCATATCGCAATTCAAGAGAAAAAGGACGGGAAAGTGGTTGATTGGCTGGCACACGTGAGCGATCAACACTACAGCCTCTAACAGCGCGGCTAGGCCGCTGGAGAAAAGATCATGGCAAGAAGTGACCGTTTTACAGACAAAGTTGTCTTCGTCACAGGGGCTGCCAGCGGCATCGGTCGCGCCGCCGCAATCGCCTTCGCCGCCGAGGGAGCACGGGTAGCAATTCTCGACCGCTCAGCGGACGCGCTTGAAAAGGTCAAGTCGTCAGTGGAGAGCGCGGGCGGTGAGGTTCTCACCGTGGTTTGTGACGTGTCTTCACCGGACCAGGTAGAAGACGCCGTAGAGCAGGTGGTACACCGGTTCGGCCGGCTGGACGTCGCGTTCAATAATGCCGGCGTGGAGAACAAGGCAGCTCCAGTTCATGAAATCGATCTTGCTGAGTGGGATCGCATCCT
>NFUO01000358.1 GCA_002197545.1 Acidobacteria subdivision 2 bacterium RH1 MAG20
GAAGGTCGGAGCGATCCGTCCTCGCAGACTCTTGTTCTGGTCCGCCCATAGATCAAGGGGAAGGGCGCCGTCTCGCCCTCGAAAAAGCAGCTTCGACGCAATCTCCGGGCGGATTCGACCGGGCAGGAGCAACAAGGTGTGCAGCGAGATTGCCAGTTCGTAGGTCCGCACCATCCTCAACATCTCGATACGGACCAAGTTGTCAGCGAGAAAGATGGCGTGCCGTCCGTTCACGGCGATGGAATCGAGTGACTGGAGCCACGGCAGAGGGTTCCCATCCGACGATAGGTAAGCGCACGCACGCCCCATGTCTACGACCGCGCCGCCGGACTCCACACCGCGCAACACGTAACGCCTTGCCAGGTGTTGATGTTCGATAGAGAGGCTCGAAGTGCAGTAGATCCCTCGCTTCTGGAGAGCACTCAGAACAGCGGCTGGAAGCGACAGGCCATGCATGGCATGAGAGCGGGAAGCCGGCGACGTCGCTTGCTTATGAGAAACGATTGCCATCGTCTTCCCCCTTAAGCCATTGCTGCTTTGCGAATGGGTTGACCGAGTGCCGCCCGAATTTCTTCCTTCGTGCATCCGGCGCGGCACACGTAGAAGCGCGGGTCGGAGATCTTGATACCGAGGTTGTCCCGCGACCGGTCGCGGCCAGCCTGGGCGCAGGACGGGCACTGCGCCTTCCAGTTGCGGATGTCCTGCTTCCCTGTGGTCTGCACATAGTTGAGGATGCGGAACTCCTGCTGCTCAGTAATTGGAATCCGCGGAACATATGGCACTGGTGCAGGCGGCCGGTACGCTTTTGGCAACTCCATCCCCTGAGTGAGAGTCTGGAGTTCCGCCGCTGTCAGTTTCTTAAGTCCGTATAGATAATTGAGTTGCGCTTCCGGGGTCACATCAGCGTCATAAAACCAATAACGGCGATTCGTCTTGCGATGAACTCCCAGGGGTGCGCGGATCGCGTTTCCGTATGCTCCATCCGCGATCTGGTCCTGTCTTGGGAAGACCTCGATGCCCTCTTTGAGACCACCGCCTTTGACCGGAACGCCCAAACGGAGCGCGAGGTTGTAAATATAGATGCGGCATTGGGACGCCAGCAGGGGACCTTCACCGAAGATCCAGAGATGGCCACCACGACGCGACTGTTCGAGAGCCGCATCGATCCCGTCTTGTTTGAGTTCCCGTCGCAGATGGAAGAGGGCGTCCAGTGCATCGCCGAAGTCCGCGTCGATCGCCACCCACTTGCAGCTTTGGGTTTGAGGGTTAATGGCAAACAAGCTGATGGTCATGTCGCCGTTGAGGTGCATCCTGACGGCGCCAGAATCGAGTGGTCGCGTCTGCTTGATATACGGCGCGCTCCCATCTGACGGGGCTTTTTCTTTTTGGATGCAGTAGGCCAGGCGGTTGACGAATAACCGCATAAACTCTTCAGCGGTCTGGCGGCTTACGCA
>NFUO01000359.1 GCA_002197545.1 Acidobacteria subdivision 2 bacterium RH1 MAG20
GCATCTACTTCGTCGCTCATGATTAGCCTTCCGGTATGGCGTTCTCACCTGGGAATGAACTCATCACCGGTGATGCGAAGGCCCAGGCGCTCGGCTGCATAGGTCAGCTCGTGGTATGCCTCGTCATCCGCGATCTCCCGCGCAACGGCGTTTTGATCTGGCATGCCTGGTATTTGTTGGCCCCAATGATCGGCAATGAAGTGGGCCACACTGTAGAGACCACCTCGGTTGTCCGGCTTACCTTTGCAGGCAGGATCGGAAGCCCTGGCAGCGTGGAGTGCGCCCAACAGGCGGAACATCGCCCACCAAAGGGTTTCCTTGTCCGCCTTCTCTATGCAGGCGGCGCAATCGGCATCGGACATCACGAGATCGTCTCCCCACTCGTCGTGCGCAGGCGGTCCACCATCATCTCCGGTGTCAGTGTGTCCGGATGATGCGCAATCCACTGCGTCGTCATCGTTTCCCGCGTGATATCCGACGCCACCCGCGCCGCGGTGATCCAACGGATGAACGGGCCGCATACACGCATCTGCTCGGGCGGCGATCCGGCGAGCCTCACCTCCCAGTGCCGGATCAAGCCGCGTGTGCGCACCACGTCATATTTGCGGTCGAGGTTTGCGCTCACTTTGAACTCTCACATTCATCCAGCCCGCGGATGGCGCTCGCAAGAGCTTCGGCGGTGGACGCCTGCCTCCCGCACGCATCAGCCTCTGATAGTGTCGGGGTTTGCGGAATGCCGCTGTTGTTGATGTCGTTCTGGCGCCTTCGCATGATCCCGACATACTCGTCACACAGTTTGGCCGCGTTGCCACCGCGCGGCTTGAAAGCAAAACTGCTCTCCAACCGGGTGCGCAGACGGCTGTTCTCGGTCTTGAGCTTGTCGCACTGCTCCATAAGCTCCAGATGAGAGAGCCCGATTGTGAGGGCACCATCCAATATGCGATAAGGGCAATCATCTGCGTGATGTGCGACATCGCTGGTTTTCGTGCCGCACGTGCAGGACCCCACCATCATTTTTAGGAGC
>NFUO01000036.1 GCA_002197545.1 Acidobacteria subdivision 2 bacterium RH1 MAG20
AACGGGGCTACGTCGGCTGTTATTCCAGGCTTTCTGAGTTGCTCTCGCCGTGTTGCCAGCCGAAGCCCGAATCGAAAGCAGTGAATCCCCTCCATCACCGGCACCACAAGACGATGCAACGAGCCACCCGCCAACGCGCCAGATTTCACCGCAAGTCGCAGCGGTACTGCTGAGCAAGCCCCGTCCGGAATTGACCGCCCGGCAAGCGGAGATCGTCGACATGCTGAAGTAACAGTGTCCGGGTTTTGCGGTAATGCGGAAGCTGTCATTCGGGTTTCGCAGCATCCTGTGTAGATGTAAAGTGACAACCCTGCATCACTGGTTGGAGGAAGCGAGAAGGACAGGAATCCACGCGATGGAGCGCTTTGTCCGAACCGTAACGCTGGACCTCAGCGCGGTGGAATGGGCCGTGACGGAGAGGTGGAGCAATGGCCCGGTGGAAGGGCAGATCAATCGCCTGAAGGCGTTGAAACGGCAGATGGATGGTCGAGCTGGCGTGGAACTACTTCGTGCCCGCGTGTAGCCACTGCCAGTCCTAGAGATCAGATGACTACCTGCAACGAAAGTGAGGAAGAACCGATTAAAGGGATATGAAGATGTAGTTAAAAGACGGAGAAGTATTCAAAATAGGAAGGCGCAAATCGGCGAATTTCGTACATCGCGACACCAGGCAAGGATGGTAGGTGAAGGGAGCTTTTTAGAGACGCAGGGGCCAGAGGACCTGTAGAACCGGAGTCAGCGGGGACAACGGCCCCAGCTTCGGGATCGATCAGATCGCCGCTCGCCAGCCAATCAGCGAAGCGCGCGAGCATTGGGCGAAGAAAGGAGCGAGCGGGTTGGGAGGGGTCCAGATCCCGGGCCCAGCGGCGGAGCGTGGAGGGATCGGGGACGCGATCTGGGTCTTTGAGCGTGGGCGTCGACTCTTCCCAGGAGCGGTGCTCCTCAAAGCGCCGCCGCAATGCCTGACAGCGAGCCAGCTGGCTGTAGTGGGTGTAAGGGAGCGAAAGCGGTGGCAGGAAGGTGAAGGTCTTCCCGCAGCCGGGGCACCGACCGCGACGGATCCCGATCCAATCGTGATGCTCATCGTGCGCCTGCTTGCGGCGGCATCCATGGCCAATGATCGAATCGCGTTCA
>NFUO01000360.1 GCA_002197545.1 Acidobacteria subdivision 2 bacterium RH1 MAG20
CCAGGGCGTCGAGCTTGCCGGTTCCGCTATCGGGGTCGAGAAAAATCGCCATGGCCAGCGGAGCGAACCAGAAACAGAACAAAAAGTTCTCAATACCGCTGACTACAGGAGATGAGGCGACGTCGTTGTAAACGCTGAAGCTCTGGGCCACGCACCACACCAGGTAGGCGAAAGCGGCCAGGCGCCAAAAGGAAAGCGCCATACCCTCGGAGCGGCGCCCAGCCGCAACGATGGCAGAGATCAGCACAACTCCCAGAGTGAGTTGAATCAGGTCCGACAGGAAAGGCCCTGGCGCTTTGGTCCCAAGAGAAACCACGACAAACACGTGGGTCAGCCACAACGCGCAGGCAACAGCTAAGACGATGGGCTTGCGAGGCAAACCTTCCCCTTTTCCAAGAAAAGTATTTACAGCTTGTGTCGCAGGGAGGATCGAGCTGCACCGCCAACGCCGCTGTCTACAAAATCCTTTTGGCAGTACAGCCGGACTGAGACCCCACTAGTATCCGGTATTACGCGGGCCCAATCATGTAACCATAGTACCCAACGGACATGACCGCCAGTGGAAAGTTAGAGCCATGCGTCGAGCAGCTTTTTTAGGATTTCGGTGGCGTCGCCGAGTTTGGCCAGTTCCTCTGGGGCGAGCCGATCGAGATGGGAAGCCAGGTAGGCGATGCGCCGCTGGCGGCCTTGCTGAAGCAGCTTGATCCCCTTGCTGGTGGCCACAATGCGCATGCGGCGGGCGTCTTGAGGATCGGCAGTGATGTGGATGAGGCGGCTGCGGGCCAGCCCGGCCACGATGCGGCTCATCGTAGGCGGCCTGACTTGCTCGGCGGCGGCGAGTTCGCCCAGGGTTTTCGGGCCTGCGAAAACCAGCACGGACAGCGCGGAGAGGCGCGCCGGACCCTCGCCGGTGGCGACGTCCTGCTTGCGGACGCGGCGCAGCAGGTGGATTGCGGCCGAGTGCAGCCGGTCGGCGATGGCTAATACGCCGGGCGTGCCGGGATCGGAAGAAGACGCGGAATTTTCGTCGGCCGTCATTTTTTGGTGGTGGCTCAGTTTGAATTTTTGACTGCATCGATGGGCGTCATGCTGAGCCCAGCCGTTCTTAAGGCGGAGCGAAGGACCTCCCGCTAGGACGCTGTTTGCCACGGAGACTCCTCGGCGCGCTGGTAAAAACGCGGGCA
>NFUO01000361.1 GCA_002197545.1 Acidobacteria subdivision 2 bacterium RH1 MAG20
CTCCTGGAAGAATTCCTAGCCTGGATGCGTGTACGGAACACGGCGGAGTACACGCAGTATCATCGACGGGCGTGTGTGGCGCGGTTCATCCGCTGGGCCAGTGAGTGCGGCATGGCAGATCCGATGGAAGTGACGCGCCCGATCCTGGAGAACTATCAGCACCACTTGTATCACCACCGACAGAAGAACGGCGAGCCGCTAACGTTTCGCACTCAGTACAGCTGGTTAGTGCCGGTGCGGACGTGGTTCCGCTGGCTGGCGAAAAACAATCACATCCTGAACAATCCGGCGTTCGATTTGGAAATGCCAAAGATCGAGAAGAGATTACCGCGCGCGGTGCTCAACGAAGAAGAGGCCGAACGCGTGATGCAGCAGCCGGACATCGGCAAACCAATGGGCCTGCGAGACCGGGCTATTTTAGAAGCGTTTTACTCGACGGGAGTCCGCCGTACTGAACTGCTTCATCTGAAGTTGTACAACCTGGACCGGGAACGCGGAACCCTTTCCATCTGGCAGGGTAAGGGGAAAAAGGACCGCATCATCCCGATCGGTGAAAGAGCAATAGCGTGGGTGGATAGGTATCTGCGCGAAGCGCGGCCACAGTTGGTGATCGAGCCCGATGATGGGACGCTGTTCGTAAGCGTTGAAGGAGGTCCGTTCCATCCGGACCGGTTGAGCAGGCTGGTGCGCGGGTATGTGGATCAGGCGAATGTTGGCAAGCGCGGCGCGTGCCACATGTTCCGTCACACGATGGCAACGTTGATGCTGGAGAACGGAGCGGACATCCGTTTCATCCAGGAGATGCTGGGGCACGCGGATTTGCGGAGTACGCAAGTGTACACACGGGTTTCAATCCATCAACTCAAACAAGTCCACACGGCGACGCATCCCGGCGCACCACTCAGACGCAAGAGGGTTCGGGAGACAAACAATGTTCGCGCGCAGAAACTCCCTCCTTATCGATAACGCTGAAGGCAATACCGCGAGACATGTGTTGGCCAGTAAAGAGCAGTTCACGTAAAATCCCGCCATGCAAGTGGCGGTCGTTCTTCGACAACTTCTAGCGGTTGTGCTGTGTGCGCTGCTCGCAGTACCCGCGCAATCCCTCGGGAAAACTTCCCCACTACCAATCCAACCGTGCGACCTGACTAGCGGAGGAAGGTACCCCGAAACCCGCCCTTGTGCGGTGGAGGTAGGAGTTACCTACATCTACGACCCGCTGGGACCGGCGCGAGCGTCGAAGCAAGCTGCTTGCGGTTGCCCACCGGGTCATAGCAATTAGAAAAGGCGGCCACAGCAAGAGTCAAGCAAAGGAGTCCAGCCAGGAGTTGGCGGGGGAAGCCCATCATTCTGCTCAGATGTTACTCCAAAAAATCAAAGTCCCCAGGTACAAGGGCGGTACCTGGGGCACCCGGCGCTGTGCAGCGCCGGAGATTTTGTAAGTCGCTGATTTTTGGATGGTTCCTATACAGCAACCAAAGTTGCTGTGCAGCACCCTTTTAGGGGGTGATCGTATGAAAGCGCGGCGTGTACTTGAAGTGCGATAGATTACCGCGCTAGGGACAAGGAGCCCTACGATCATGACACTGTTCTTTGGCTGTGATGCTCACAAGCACTACTCCGTGTTCGTCGCCATGGACGAAAATGGAAAGAAGACCAAGCCCGTTCGCATTCCGCACGATCTGGATAGCTACCGCCGTTTTCTCGCGCAACTTCCCGAACACTCTGACATCGCCCTCGAGGCCACCGGTCACTGGTATTGGATCGTCGACGAGATGGAGCGCGCCCAGCACATCCCGCATCTCACCGATGCGCTGGAAGCGAAAAAGCGCGTTGGCAAAACGCACAAGAGCGATCCCATCGACGCCGGCGGTCTCTCTCTGCTGCTGCGCTGCGGCACGCTTCCCGAAGTGTGGATTCCTCCCGCGCCGCTGCGCGACCAGCGGGAACTTCTCCGCACCCGCATGGCGCTGCGCGACCTGCGCACCGCTCTCAAGCACCGCATCGGAGCCTCCATCGACCGCTACAACCTGCACTCGCAAAGTTTCAGTGACCTTTTCGGTCTTCGCGGTCGCGAATATCTCAGCACTTGCCTCGCCAAGCTGCCTCCGGTCACCGCCAGCATGATCGTCGTGCAGCTCGACGCTCTCGATCAGCTCGAGATCAAAATCGAGGCCCTAGAAAAACGCATTCGCACCGAAATCGCTTGCACTCCTGCCGTCCAGCGGCTCATGACTCTTCCCGGCGTCGACGAAACCCTCGGCCCCGTCCTGGCCTTCGAGATCGGCGATGTGGCGCGCTTTTCCCGCGCGGAATGCCTGGCCAGCTATGCCGGCCTAGTCCCTCGTCTCATCTCCTCTGGCGACCACGTCCGCCACGGCCGCACGCCGGGAAAGAAGATCAATCCCTTTCTCAAGTGGGCCTTCGTCGAAGCCGCCGTTTGCTCCCTGCATCCTTCCGGCCCGCGCTACGCGCACGTGAAATCATTGTTCGCACGTCTTGCTCCCACCAAAGGGTTTGGCCGGGCCGTGGTCGCCGTGGCCCGCCATCTGGCCGAGGCCAGCTTCTGGGTGCTTTCCAAAAACCAGGACTACCGGCCTCCCCAGCCGCAGCGGATGGTTCCTCGGCAACACGCGGGGCACCCTACTGCGGCTCACGGCGACTTCGTCGTTACGCTGGATTCGTCCAACAACGGGTAAGCGCGAGACACGTCTGGCCCGCTCCGGTTCCTCCGGAGCACTTCCCCCCCGCCAGCGAACCACAGGGGAAGGAAGGAAGCCTCGGGGTGAATGCGAAACCCGCGACGAACATGCTCCTGCTCCATGGAGAGCGTATATATGACTACCGGCGATTCATCGCACGGTCCGTCGAGCCCATGGACGATCCATCGCCAGCAGTGGCTACTCGCCAAAGCGAAAGGAAAAACCAACCGCTGCCGTTTTCAAAAAAGGAGATTCCACCAGAAAACATTTCCGCTCAATAAGATCGTTTGGATTAACGGACGGACCGCGCCAGAGCAGCTAAAGAAAAAACATCTCTCACCAAGCCGGCTACCTTTGTCTGCGCGCGACATGCTCTCGTCATGCCCGCTTGTAGTGTGCCCACCCCCTGCCAAAACCAAGAGAAAAAACCCTCTCCTAACAGAATTTGCAGCTTGACACCCGCCGCGCTTTCATACATGACGTGTCATACTCACTTCCCATGCCGCAGGCATGGCTCTTCCGGCGCTCGGCGTTAACGGGCCAGTAAGAACGCTCTACAGGGCTGGCCGAACGGTCTCAGCGTCAACGTACAGTTCCCTGGCGTCCCTCAGATACAGGTCCGTGAACTCAGTGAACGAACCTGCGACTGTTTTGGGGCGAACGGTGCCGACATGGATAACCGGGTTTGGCTCCGACGGGCGGTCACCGAGACGGATCGCGTAAGCCCAAGACCATTGGAGGTAGTCGGCGAAGACGAAGTACTTATCTGGGTCTGGCACTTCTGGCAGCGCTAGCGCGTGCTCCGTACACTCCTCGGGAACGCTCTTCAAGCGAGCGAGAGGCCAGAAGGCAAACCCGGTCGGATCGCAGTCGTGTCCCCCAACCTGCGCCATTCCGTCCACGCTCAGGAAGTATTCTCGAAAGTCGGGCGGAAGGATAACGCTGTAGCGGGACTCGAACACCCGCACGCTTCCTTCCGGGTTTCCCGGCGCGATTCTCAGATTCTGAGATTGCCAGTAGCTGATAAGTTTGCTCGTGGAATTTGCCATTGTTTCTCGTCCTATTTGGGCCATAGCTGGATGATTTTCTCCATGAGGGCCAGCCGTGGCAGAAGTTGCTGATTCAGCATCTTGGCCCCACCTTCCGCCGCCGCTCTAGCATATTGGTTCTTTAGGCCCTCAACGGTGGCTTTGTTCAAGCCCTTCTTAATCATCTCCTGCACAGCTTCTTTGGTGAGGTTCTGGGTCAACTGCTGTGTGGCTTGAGTTCCTGCCTGACCTGTTCCCCAACCAATGATCTGTCCCGCGGCTTGGTTCGTCAGGAGTTGCTCACTCCCCAGCTCTAAGACCGTAAATCCTCCCTGAAAGATTCCTGCCCCGTAGAGAGCGAACCCGCCGAGCGCTGACAGTCCGTAAAAACCGCCTATGGTTCGGGGATCGCCGAGTGTGCTCCCGATACTTGCCAGCGTTTGAGCGGCGGCAACATCTTTCTCATTGTAATAGCTCTCTGAACCAGTTCTTGTCTCGGTTCCGTTTTCGTTGATGGTGTATATATCCCCGCCTGGGGTGACACGGAGATTCGGGTTGTCCTGGCGGAACTGGTCGTACTGTTTGTCGGTCAGGTCGGCGCAGTTCTGACCGTTGGCATCACAAACGGTGTAATTCGCCCCATCAGGGTCAGTGTAGAGAAGCGGGTTGTTGCGTCCGTAAGCGTAGCCGTTCCATGCCTGCGGGTCGTCTTTATGCTCGAAGCCCGCCCACTGTGCAGGGTCAGGCCGCATGAACCTGCCCAACGACGACGAGTAGTACCGAACGTCAAAGTCGTCTAAGCCACTCTCGCTGTCGCGTTCTTTGCCGGTGAACATGAAGGGGACGTTTACGCCCCCGGGGTTGGTGGGGCAGCAGCTGGGAATGGGACGTTCGCCGCCGAAGGGGTAGTAATCGGAGCAACCGCCGTCGGGGTCGCTATCGCCATAGACACAACGCGTGTTGCCGAGGGCGTCGGCGAAGAAGTGGTCGACCCAATTGTCCGATTCCCCGCGGGCCAAGAGCATGCCGTTGAAATAGAAATCAGAATACTCGTAACTGCCTGCGCCGTTGGTCTCTTCAAGGATTTGCGAG
>NFUO01000362.1 GCA_002197545.1 Acidobacteria subdivision 2 bacterium RH1 MAG20
GCACTTACGCCGAGGCGCTGGCTCAACCGACTGATAGGAACGTTTGCTTTCCTGCCGTCGCTGCACGCCTACGGCTTATGGGATTTGGCGCATAACCGCATTCATCACCGATTCACTAATCGCCGCGGACTCGATTACGTCTGGGAGCCGCTGTCGCCGGCCGAGTTCTGGGAGCTGCCTTGCCGTACAAGAGTCAAATACAGGTTTTATCGGACCGCGGCCGGACACCTCTTCTACTACGGTTTCGAAGTTTGGTGGCGCAAGCTTTTTTGGCCACGTCCCGCGGCAGTCGGCGGCTATCGAACAGAGTACGTTTGCGACTTGGCACTCGTCACCGGCTGGCTGGTCGGCTGGCCGTTTGCACTGCTCGCCGCGAAGGAACGCCTCGGGTCGCCCACGGCGTTGACCGACGCCGTCACCACGATCGGAATCAGCGGCGTTCTGCCCTTCTTCGCCTTCAACGCGCTGATGTCCAGCGTGATTTTCCTCCATCATATCCACCCGGCGGTCGAATGGTATCGAGCGGACGATCCCATCGACCTCGAGGCTGCGCAACGTCGTTCGGCGGTCCACATTGATTTCCCTGGCCCCGTGAATTGGGTCTTCCACCGGATCATGGAACACACCGCTCATCACCTGCGCCCCGGGATCCCTCTATACCGACTGTTTGACGCACAAACCGTCCTCGAGAACCGAACGTCGGACATCGTCGTGCAGAAATGGAGCATCCGGTTTCATCGCGAAGTTCTGGCGCGCTGCAAGTTGTTCGACCTGGATCGCCGTTGCTGGACGGGCTACGACGGCTGCCAAGCCAGAGAGTCACGCCAAACCTCGCAGGCGACGAAAACTACCGCCTCGCCACCGGTAGAGCCGGTTGCGTTGTAAACCTCGGATACTGAGGGCATACCCTATCAATGGCGGGGTTCGATCACCGGTACTGGCTTGTGAGCAAAACCTTACTTGTTTATTATTTATTATAGTTTGGAGAGCCCCCAATGTTAATACGCCCAACATTTCTGCTGTTGTTGCTCTGTGGCGAGGTTCTCGGGCAGCCATTCGGCGCGGCGGTGCTTGTCGATAAACGGCCGAATGGAAACTTTGGATTGTCGATCGCGGGAGATAATGGTGAGGTCTTTGTCGGAGCGCCAGCCGATCCGAGTAGCACAAGCGATCCTGGGACAATTTACGTCTACGACGTTACCGGTACGCCACCACAAATGTCGGGAATGATCAACGAGCTTGGCGCAGCGCCTGGCGATTGCTTTGGCCGAAACCTTGACTTGAGCGCGATCGGTCTCCTGAGCGGCGCATATTGTAAGTCGCTTGGGACCGCTCGGCAGGCCGGCCGCGGCTATTTGATTGATCCGGAGGCACGAACAATTCAGCAGGTGTTCCAGGACGTGCCGCCACAATCGGGAACACGAATTGCGTTTTCCGTTGTCGCGGCCGGAGGAAACATTCTCGTTGGGGCCAGCCGAGAGCCCGCGGGCGGCATCGCGCAGGCGGGAACAGCGTACCTCTTTGACCGAACCGGGATGCTTCTTGGCGTCTTTCAGGATCCCGCGAATGTCAACCCTAATGATCGTTTTGCGCGACAGGTTCGGTACGCGGGCAACAGTCAAGTCCTAATCGCGGCCCCGTACAAGCCC
>NFUO01000363.1 GCA_002197545.1 Acidobacteria subdivision 2 bacterium RH1 MAG20
ACTCCAGTCAGCGGTCGCAATGTTCAGTTTGACCATCTTGGAATTAGCGGTGGTCGCATCCGGGCCAACAGCAGGGGCGTCGTTTTCCATCCCTAAGGCTTGAACAGCCCCACTCGATCCGGCGGCTCCTGGTTTCCGCTTTTTTAGCCGACTCAATCCAACATATCCACTCGTTGCGCGCGAGCGGCGTAATATCCTCCCATGCTGTTAACGCTTGCGGATCGGATGTAAGTGCTTTTTTTAAATCTGCGGGCACTTCGTGTGCCACACCGCTAGAAATTGTTTTTTGCGGCTTTTTTTGCGGCATAGATAAGCCCTCCTTTCGTAAGCCCCAGCGGCGCGAGGATCTCTTGCTGCGCGAAGGATGTGGGTCGTTCGGCCATTTAGCGCGTCCCAACGCTCAGGTTACCTCGGCGCTTGCCTATCCATTGCGGCCGTGTGACGCGCCACTGGGAAGTGACCCGTACCGCGTTCACGTCCGGGTTGCCGGCCATCCTGGCATGATCGGTAAAGGCTACGCCGATGTGCGTGATCTACCCCATAGCTTCGGATCTCGAAGTCGATCCCTGCCAGCGATATGATTTAGAAGGGCGGGACGACCGCAAGGAGCACACGAACATGAAGCCAAAGAACACGATTTGCCTCTGGTTCGACAAGGACGCGCATGAGGCGGCGCGCTTCTACGCCGTCACCTTTCCGGACAGCAAAGTAACCGCTGTTCACGCGGCTCCCGGTGACTATCCGGGCGGCAAGAAGGGCGATGTGCTGACGGTGGAGTTCACCGTCCTGGGCATTCCCTGTCTCGGTCTCAACGGCGGCCCGGCGTTCAAGCACACCGAGGCCTTTTCCTTCCAGATCGCGACGGACAATCAGGAAGAGACGGACCGTTACTGGAACGCGATCGTCGGCAATGGCGGCGCGGAAAGCGCCTGCGGTTGGTGCAAGGACCGCTGGGGCCTCTCCTGGCAGATAACTCCGCGCGCGCTAACCGATGCGCTGGCGGCTGGTGGCGCTGAGGCAAAGCGTGCCTTCGACGCGATGATGACGATGAAAAAGATCGACATCGCCGCCATCGAGGCAGCCCGGCGAGGCTGACGTGAACACGCCGATACGTCCTTCCGCCGCGGTCTGCCGTGGAAAGGCAACCCGTGTCCAACTGGAAAGCTCCTATACTGATGGACAGCTCCAAAAGGCGGG
>NFUO01000364.1 GCA_002197545.1 Acidobacteria subdivision 2 bacterium RH1 MAG20
ACGGATCGTTTCCAGGTACTCTTGCCGCCGCTTGCGGTTTTCTTCCGTATCCCGCTCCGAGGCGTGGAGTGACTAATGGGATGGTCCGCCGCTTTGATCGACTTGACAAGGAGAGTGATCGTAAAGTGGCAGTCAAGGAGGATCATCCCATGGAAGTTCGCACAGTTGGTATCGATTTAGGAAAAACAGTCTTTCACCTGATAGGCATGGACGAGCGTGGAAATGTGGTTGCCAAGAAGCGCCTTTCTCGAACACAGGTGCTGAACTATACAGCGAACTTGCCGACATGCCTTATCGGCATGGAAGCCTGCTGCGGCGCGCATTTTCTGGGCCGCGCTCTGGCTGCGCAGGGGCACCGGGTACGGTTGATTCCCGCGCAATTCGTGAAGCCTTTCGTCAAGTCCAACAAGAACGACTACGTCGATGCGGAAGCCATCGCGGAAGCAGTCACACGTCCGAACATGCGCTTCGTACCGATCAAGACCGACGACCAACTCGATCTGCAGGCGCTGCACCGCACCCGTGACCGGCTCGTCTCCCGGCGCACCAGCGTCATTAACCAACTGCGCGCCTTCCTGCTGGAACGCGGCATCACCTTCCGCCAGGGGCGCAAGTTTCTACGCACCCAGATGCCGGAGATCCTGGAAGACGCCGATCGGAACCTGTCGCCGCGCATGCGCAGCCTGATCGATCGCCAGTGGCAGGAGTGGAAGACGCTGGAACTTCAGATCGAGGAAATCGGCATGGAGATCGAGGGTATCGCCGAGCAGGACGCATCCTGCCAGCGACTGCTCCAAATACCGGGAGTGGGTCCGTTGATTGCCACCGCCATGGTGGCGGCCATCGGCAACGGATCGGCCTTCGCAAAGGGCCGCGAGTTTGCCGCCTGGCTGGGGCTGGTGCCACGACAACACTCTACCGGCGGGAAGGCACGACTGCTCGGCATCAGCAAACGGGGAAATTCATATCTCCGCAGGCTCTTTATCCATGGCGCACGCGCCATCGCGCTCCACGGACGAAGGGATAATTACCCCTTTGGAACATGGATGGACCATCTGGCCGCCAAGGCTCACCGTAATGTCTTCGTGGTAGCTGTGGCCAACAAGCTGGCACGCATCGCCTGGGCGGTTCTGGCCAAAGGAGAGGCCTATCGTCCAGCATCGGCCCGGATGGCCCACTGATTCCGGGGCGATCGAAAACAAGTTCTCACCGGGTCTGCTGGGGGAAATAGAACGATGGCAAAACAGTCCAACGGCGTGTCCGAAGCCTGAGAAAAAATGTGGCCTCACACTAGGCCGCGCGACTTATGAGGACGGACACGCGCTGATTCCATCATGGTCAGGAGCTACGCTCCATCAAAGACCGGATACATTTACGCGGACTATTTTTACCTTTGCTTCTTTTGCTCTTGCAGTCAGGCGGCGGACCATACATTTTTTTCAGCCGGAACCCCAGCCGCCGCAATACCCGCCACAGGTGCTGGGTGCTGATCCAAAGGCCGCTGTACTTTTCCATCTCCGCCTGCAGCTGGCGCAATGTCA
>NFUO01000365.1 GCA_002197545.1 Acidobacteria subdivision 2 bacterium RH1 MAG20
CGCCGGATCTCTCAAGCCATGGCGATGATCGCGGTGCTGATTGCACCGGTGTACCTGGGAATCGACAGTTTTCTTTCCATGAACTCGTTCGAGCCGGTGTTCTGGATGGGATGCGTGGTCGTGGTGCTGCTCATGGTTGCCGGCGGCAGTCTCAGGTGGTGGATTCTGTTCGGCATCCTTGGCGGCATGGGCTTGTTAAACAAACCGTCCATGGCATTTTTCCTGCTGTCCCTGCTGATTGGACTTCTACTAACTCCACAACGACGGATTCTATGGAGCCGCTGGACCCTGGCGGCGATCGGACTCATCGTCCTGATGTCGCTGCCTTACTTGTTGTGGCAGATTTATCACCAATGGCCGACGCTGGAATGGCTGAACAACGTGAATCACAGCCACAAGAATGTAAAGCTGGGCCCTCTTGCTTTCGTCGGCGCGCAAATCATGATGCTCAACCCGATCAGCATTCTGCTGCTGCTGCCCGGACTGGTTTGGCTCTTCGTGGCGAAGGCTGCGCGCGGTTTCCGCTGGATTGGTCTAATGTATGCAGTTCTACTGACGATGATGATCCATCTGTTTGCCAAGGATTATTATGTTGCGCCAGTCTATCCAGTCTTATTCGCTGCGGGTGCGCTTGCCTGGCAGAATCTCTTTTCCAGTTCGCGAAAAACAGCATGGCTGCTGCCGGCCTGGTGCACGGTCATGGTCGTCCTTGGCGCGATCACGCTGCCCATGGGAATTCCGGTGCTGCCACCTTACACCTGGATTCGCTACACGCAGGCGCTCCATCTCACCAGTCAGAATACCGAGACCGCAAGGACAGGTCCCCTGCCTCAGTTCTATGCGGACCGATTCGGATGGCGCGGCCTGGTGGCCGAAGTGGCGCGGATTTACAACTCGCTTGCCCCTGCCGATCGGGCCAAAGCGGGAATCTTCTGCAACAACTATGGTGAAGCTGGCGCGATTGATTTATTTGGGCCCAAGTACGGCTTGCCGCCAGCGATCAGCGGACACCAGAACTATTACTTCTGGGGTCCGCGTGGCTACTCCGGTGACCTGTTGATTGTCGTTGGCGAGTCGAAATCCGATGTAGAGAAGTACTGTGATTCCGTGCAGCAGGTTGGAGCAGTCGACAATCCGCTGGCCATGCCTCATGAAAACGGCCCCATCTATCTCTGTCGCGGCGGAAAGGTTCCCCTCTCCGCCTTTTGGCCGAACGTCAAGAACTGGTACTGATCGAGCGGGATGAGTTTCCCCCACGCCTTACCAGATGCGAACACGATCCGGAGGATCCAGGTAGAGCTTCTGTCCTGGCTTCACATCGAAGGCTGCATACCAGGCATCAATGTTGCGCACCGTGTCCGCACGATATTCCGCCGGCGCATGCGGGTCGGTCATCACCTGGCGGCGCAGGGCCGCCGGCCGAACCTTCGATCCCCAGTTCTGACCGAACGCAATGAAGAACTGCTGGTCGCCGGAAAACCCGTCTTGTTCCGGCGCAGTTTTGCCGCCGAACGATGC
>NFUO01000366.1 GCA_002197545.1 Acidobacteria subdivision 2 bacterium RH1 MAG20
GAGCGGAGAAGTATCGGCTGCGGCGGAGTTCGAAGCGGGTGGCGAGAGCGAGACGACAACCCACTTGGAAGCTGAGCAAGAGAAGCCGGCTGAATCGGAAGAAAATTCGTAGGGGAAGAATAAACAAGTATTGATGACAGAACAGGGACAAATCCGAATTAACGAACTGGCGCGGGAACTCGAAATCAAAGCCAAAGTTTTGATCGATTACCTGCCCGAAATTGGAGTGACGGACAAGAAGACGCACTCCAGTTCGCTGGATAACGATCACGCGGACCTGGTGCGAAAGCACTTCCACTCGCTTGCGGATGCGGAAGCAGCCGCTGTGGCGGAAAAAGACTCAAAGAGCGCCGCGTCGAAAGCGAGGCCAGCCCTGCCGAGACCGGCAGCGGCAACGCCACCGGCACCGACTGCTCCATCGGTGCCAGCTCCATCCATTCCCAAGATTGTTCCGCCTCCTGTTCCGGGAGCGTCCAGGCCCGCGGTTGCATTGCGTCCGCCTGCGCCGCCGACTGCGCCACCCGCACCACCTTCAGCTGCGGGCAGCCCAGCGACGCCGGTTCAGCCCGGTCCAACAGCAGCCAAGCCACCTGTAGCGCCAACGACAGCGCCTCCTTCGCAGCCAAGCGCTACAGCGACAAGGCCTGCGCCAGTATCTGGGCCTCCAGCTCAGCCAAGACCAGGAATGCCGTTTCGTCCCGCAGTTCCAGGGCAGCCAGGGGTTTCTGGGCAGATACCTGCTGGCACCAGACCGGCAGGACCGTCGACTCCACAGACTGTCCGACCTGGGGCAGGTGCGCCACAGGGGTCACGACCAGGATCGGCACCAACACACGGTGGTTCCGGGGTGCCAAACCGGCCGCCATTTAGACCGTCAGGGCCACCGCGGCCAGGACAAGGCACCGGAAGCGGTGCACCAAGTTCCATGAGGCCGGCGGCATCAGGTGCGCCGGGAGCGCGGCCTGGTGGACCTCCCAGATTTCCACAGCGCCCTGGGGGTAGACCGGGCGGACCACCGCGACCCGGAGGGCCGCCTCGTCCTATGGGAGGTCCCCCTCGTCC
>NFUO01000367.1 GCA_002197545.1 Acidobacteria subdivision 2 bacterium RH1 MAG20
AGAGCCCGCCAATCCCGGCGATCCGCGCCATCTGCAGAAACCTTTCCGCATTTCCGATGTCCTCGCCATCCTTCGGGAAGTCTTCGCTGCCGGTTCCCCGGGTATATGATCGCGATGAACGCTTCCTGCTTCAGTCGCTGCCCACCGCCAGCCTGCATCTCCAGGCCCGGTCCTGTTCGTCGGTTGAGGTCACGGACCCAATTCGCAGTACCGCGCTGAATTCGAAACCACTCTTTCCCGCGATGCCCAAAATACTGCACAATGACCCCATGCCTGCGCTCCTGCGTTCGTTGAGCTTCGCTCTTCTGGTTAGCCTGGTCGCGCTTTACGATCCCGTCTCCGGCCAGTCTCCCGCGTCAGCGCAACTTGCCAAACGCCCCGCGCCTCCCACTCGCGATCCCCACACTCCCGGCTACGTCGCGGCCAAGGAATTGTCCGACGGCTCAAATCCTCCCGCCGATGCGGACGGCAATTTCATCCTCGGGCCCACGCACGATCTTCCTCCCGCAATATCCGTCGAAGACGGCGTACCCAAGGGTACGGTTATTGAATTCACCATGAATTCGTCGGACAGCAAAATCTATCCCGGCATCGCCCGCGAGCCCAACACCTTCGGAACGGTGGATCCCGCCGACTCCGCTAGGCTCGTCGTCACCACCAGCCACCCCGCTCCGTGGACCCGCAAAGTAGCCGTCTATGTTCCCCAGCAGTACGTCCCCGGCAGCCTCGCCCCGTTCATCGTCGGCGCGGACGGGCCCGACCTCTTGCTTTTTTCCGCTCTGGACAATTTGATTGCCCAGCACAAAGTCCCCGTGATGATTGCCATCTCCATCGCCAATGGCGGAGGGGACGCTCAGGGCAGTGAACGCGGCCTCGAGTACGACACCATGTCCGGAGTCTATGCCGAGTTTGTCGAGCGCGAAGTCTTGCCACGCGTCGAATCGCAAGCGCACGTCAAACTCACCCGGGATCCGGACGGCCGCGCCGCCACCGGTGGCAGCTCCGGAGGTTCCTGCGCCTTGATCATGGCCTGGTATCATCCCGAGTTGTATCACCGCGTC
>NFUO01000368.1 GCA_002197545.1 Acidobacteria subdivision 2 bacterium RH1 MAG20
GAGGGATGGACGGACCTTCTGCCGCAGTTGGATCAGCAACCGAGCGATCTTGTCGTCACGAAGCGAAGCTGGGGCGCGTTCGCAACGACGGATCTTGAACGCCAGCTCAAGGCGCAAGGGGTTACCCAGGTTGTTGTGACCGGAGTGGCGACATCGGGTGGCGTTGAGGCGACGGCGCGGCAGGCCTACGAGCAGGGGTTGAACGTGACGCTGGCACTCGATGCGATGACCGATACCCGCCAGGAGGCGCACGAGTACAGCACCAGAAACGTCTTCCCTCGTGTCGGGGAGACAGGGTCTACACAGGAAATCATTTCGCTGCTGGAAACAAGGAGCACTGCATTATGAATTGGCTTTGGCTTGTGTCGTATTTCTTTGGAGGCATTTTTTTGACAAACGCCATTCCTCACTTTGTCGCCGGCGCCATGGGACGTCCCTTCCAGAGTCCCTTCGCCAAACCGCCCGGCAAAGGGCTCTCCTCTTCCACGGTCAACGTTCTTTGGGGCTTCTTGAATGCGGTGGTTGGATATCTACTCCTCGCGCACGTGGGTGCCTTCGATCCGCGGGCGGCAAGCCATATCCTTGCGCTCGGCCTGGGCGTGCTGCTCATCGGCCTCATCTCGGCGCGTCACTTCGGCCAGTTCCATGGAGGCAACACGCCGCCGCGCGCATGAAGAACCCCGTGGCCGGCACCTTTCGCTCCCTCAGAAGCTTCAACTTCCGCCTGTGGACCGCGGGCGGACTGGTTTCAAACACCGGCACCTGGATGCAGCGCGTCGCTCAGGACTGGCTTGTGCTGACGCAACTGACCCATCACGATGCGTCGGCGCTGGGTATTGTGATGGGCCTGCAGTTCGCGCCGCAACTTCTGCTCCTGCCCTGGACGGGATCGGCTGCGGACCGGCTCAATCAGCGCAAGCTCCTGATGCTCACCCAGGCAACGATGGGCGTATTTGCGCTCGTCCTGGGAGTTCTTACGATCACGGGAGTCATCCGGCTCTGGCACGTGTATTTGTTCGC
>NFUO01000369.1 GCA_002197545.1 Acidobacteria subdivision 2 bacterium RH1 MAG20
ATTAGCCATCTAGATCTGATGAACACCCAAAAAAGACACCAAAAAAACCCCCTGCCAGTAGCATTTACCAAATAAATCAATCGAATAAATGATTAACTGCTTTCGCGTCTTTTGGATCCAAAGGCCCGATTGCCGCGCATCAGTAACGGTACGACGGAAATGGTCCACACGATCCAGATCAGCCCCATGGCCGCCTCCGTGACCGGAGGAGGACTAGATCTGCTCGGGAGCAGCGAGTCTGTGCTGTCGCTGTCGCTGTCGCCGCTCCTTCAGGGCGTCCGCCAGTTGCCCGGCGACGCGCCGATTGATCTTCTCCCAGGTAGTGTCTTCGGCAAATTGGCGGGCGGCGGTGGAGAGCCGCGCGCGCAGGTCCGGGTCGCTCGACACCTGCAGGATGCGCTGGACGAATCGATTGACGTCATTCGGGTCCTCCAGATAGCCCGTATTTTCGTGGCAAACAATGTCCGATGGACCACCGCGATTGCGGGCGATCACTGGCACCCCACTGGCCATGGCCTCCAGCACGACGAGCCCGAAGGTTTCGGTGATGGAACAATGCAGAAACAGATCTCCGACGGCATAGGCACGCGCCCGCGGTTCGCCGGTCAAGAATCCGGTGAAGACAACGCGATCCTTCACGGGCTCGAGCAGCCGTCGCAGGTCGTCCCCCGACGATCAGCAGCTTGAAAAGCAGGGCTGCCGCCACGAGCTGGATGGCCACCCGAGCCAAGAAGTCAACCCTTTCTCCAAGCCCAGGCGACAGACGCAGACCAGGATGATTTCGCCGTTTGGCGCCAGCTGGTGGTGGTAGGCATCGTCCCGACGGAGGGGATGAAACATGACGGTATCGACGCCGCGACCCAGTCGGACCATCCGGTCGCGCGGCACCCCGGTACCCTCAAGATAGCGGCCGATGTCCGAGCACGGATAGAAGACGGTGTGGACGGATGAATGGCGGAAAAGGATTCCCTGGACGAGGGCTAGGAGCGCGACGGCACCGCGCGCCAAGAGGGGTGGGAGGACGATCTCGCTGTAGGACGAAAGGTCGGTCTGAAAGTTGGGGGGGGGACGACGCAACTGGCGGGAGACGGAGGCCGGACTGGCGAGATAGATGAGGTCGGGTTGCCAGCCCGGCGGGACGGCTAAACAGTCGAGGCGGAAG
>NFUO01000037.1 GCA_002197545.1 Acidobacteria subdivision 2 bacterium RH1 MAG20
AGTTTTGCGAAGTATGGTCGCAAGAGCAAGCGGGAGCTGTTTCTTGACCAGATGAACCAGGTGGTTCCGTGGTGTGAGTTGCTGGCGCTGGTTGAGCCTTTTTACCCCAAGGCGGGCAATGGCCGGCAGCCAGTGGGCCTTGCGATCATGCTGCGGACTTACTTTCTGCAACAGTGGTTCAATCTTTCTGACCCGGGCATGGAGGAAGCGTTCTATGAGTCGGCTGTGCTGCAGCGCTTTGCTGGCGTGGATCTTGGCGTGGCCGCCGCGCCGGACGAAACGACGATCCTTCGCTTCCGTCACCTGCTTGAGCAGCACGATCTGTGCGGTCAGATGCTGGACACGGTGAATCGCTACCTGGAAACGAAGGGGATCCGCATCAGCACCGGCACCATCGTGGACGCAACGATTATCCACGCGCCCTCGTCGACCAAGAACTCCAGCGGCAAGCGCGACCCTGCGATGCATCAGACCAAGAAGGGCAAGCAGTGGTACTTCGGCGCCAAGGCGCACATCGGCGTGGACAGCAAGGAGACGGTGGTGCATTCGGTTGTCACTTCGGCAGCCAGCGTGGCGGACAAGCATATGCTGCCCGACTTATTGCACGGCGACGAGCGCAAGGTATGGGGCGACGGCGGCTATCAGGGCCAGACCGAGGCGATTCGCGCAGCGGCACCGAAGGCGCAGGATATGACTTGCCGCCGGACGAAATACAAGGACTATGTGGATGAAGAGGCCAAGCGCAAGAACACCACCAAAGCCCGAGTGAGAGCCAAAGTCGAGCATCCGTTTCGCATCCTGAAGCGTGTCTTTGGATTCACCAAGGTGCGCTACCGTGGCATCTGGAAAAATCACCAGTGGCTGTGCGCCGCCTTCGCGCTGGTGAATCTGTACCAGCACCGCAACCGGCTGGCCCCTCAAAGGGCATAGTGTCTCCGGAGGCCGGAAAACAGCCTCAAGAGACCAATCAGGCGAGCAGGCAGGCGCTTCTTTCGAGCGATTCTTGACCAAAACATCTGAAACTCGGCCACGTCTGCTTCGTCGCTAAGAAATCAGGCACCTGCGCAGAGGTTCCTTA
>NFUO01000370.1 GCA_002197545.1 Acidobacteria subdivision 2 bacterium RH1 MAG20
CCCGCATCGTTGTTCGCCTCTTTGATGAGGTTTTCCGCGCCGCCACGCTGGTTGTAAAACCAAGCCACCAAGTCAATGGGATCGGTCAGGTCGGTCACGAAGCCCCGGTACTTGTATTGGCTGGTTTCGAACAACTGGTACTGCTCGGTTTCCTCCGCCTCCACTTCCTCACGCGCTTTCTCGTAGCGCAGGGCCACGAACCGGTATTCCTTGTTCCACCCGTCCGGCTGATAGCGAAATTCACACTCCGCGTCGGCGTCCGTCTTAGGCGACGGCCTCCACTCGGCCTGCCGCAGTTGCTCGACCAGCCGCGACGTCTTGCGCGCTGAGATCACGAACCGGGCATGGCATTCTTCGTAAGCCTCGACCGCTTCCCGGCAGTAGAAGCCTGAATCGGCCCGCCCGAAGATCTGCTTGACGCCCGGCGGCAAGGCGGCACACACATTCCGTAGGTGATCGCCAATCTGTTTGCCCGTGGGACGGTCCCCGTTGCGCAATTCGCACCAGACGTATTCCCGCGTCTCGGCGATAAACGTCAGCATCGGCTGGTAGCTCTTCTTGCCTTGGTTCTTCGGGTTATAGCTCTTGCGTCCGCCCATCTGCCGGCCATACAGCGTGTGCACGGTGGTGTCGGTGTCCAGGGTGACCACCTCCAGCCTCACATGGGCCGCCGCCCAAACCCGTTCGCGCAGGGTCCGCATAACGGCCAGCATCTGCCGGGCGACATTCAGATGGAGCGCATTCACGAATCTCCAGAAGGTGGATTGCACCGGCAGCTTGGTGACTCTCAGGATGCCCGTCAAAATCGGATCGCGAGCGATGAAGCGCAATTGGTTCAGCCGCGGAAAACCGATGTAGAGTCCCAGCACGATTCCTAACACGAACCGGTACAGGTCCATGGCGCGGGGAATTCGCTTCGATGTCACCGTCCCCTCGATCAGCGACTGGAATCCGAGTTTCTCCAGCATGGTGATCACCGGCAGCAGCCCGCCGTAGGGAGTTAGATTCTTGCCACTGAAGTCATAGGGCGTGGAAGCCCCGATTTTATTGGGTTCCGGTGTGACCTGTCCCGGGCCTTGTTTGGCGGGCGTTTTTTCGCTATGCTCTTTTCTGGTCGTAACCATTTGGGTGACCTCCTTGGGGTCGGTTCTGCGAAGGGGCAACTTCGCAAACTTCTGTTTTACCCCAATATTTACGGGGTCCCCAAATGGTTTACTATGCTTTCACCTTCACGCGGCGGGCCGCCGGTGCGCATAGCTCAGGTGTCACGAATCGTCGCGTTTATCGCCCTGGCCGCAGCTTTGTGTTCGGGCGAGTCGATAACTGGAGTCGTTCTCTCGAACCACCGTGGCCCGGCTGCGGACTTTTCGGGAACGGTTGATCTCGCAACCGCGGGTCGGATTCGCACCTTGTACTATGATCGGTCGCTCCAGAGGCATTTCACGAGAGAGTCGTGTTCCGACATCGGAGCGATATGGACGGTTGTGGTCCTTACGTCGCCTGACTCCAGTCTCTACGCCGACAGCGCGACTTGCGATGGCAAATTCGATCAAGACGTGCGCAACACATGGCTAATTGTGCGCGAGTACCTCGCCACCACAGGGAACGCGAGTCCAGGCGCTTCGCCGAAACTATTTTCCTCTGCCTGGCTGTCCTCTCCGGATCGGCGGGTCTACGAAGATAAAACGGAGCACCTTGATCTACGCGGCCATCGCCTCCTTGGCAGCGGCGGTATGTGCATCGACGTGTTAGGTATGTCGCAGGCTGAAGTTACGAAGGTGCGAGCCGGCGGCGACTGCCACCTGGCAATTTCCGGTAAGCCGGTGGAGCTAGTCTTTACGGTGGGGCGGAGGAATGACGACAAACGCTGGGAGATCGACGCGATCGACATACGCCAAAGGTATTTGTTTACCGCGTGAGATCGCCGCATAGCTGCTGACGGACGTCGCGCACCAGCGGATAGACGTAGATGTCCCTAATGGCTC
>NFUO01000371.1 GCA_002197545.1 Acidobacteria subdivision 2 bacterium RH1 MAG20
ATGAGTTGCAGGTTGTTCTTGACGCGATGCTGAATCTCTTTGAGCAGCATATCCTTGTCGCGCAGTTGCCGCGCATGCTCCTCGCGCTGCGCTCGCTCACGCGTAGTAACGTCGATTATTGCCACGACACGATAGCTCTCTACGCCATCGTGATCTTCAATGATGCTCGCATAAGCTTCGACTAGAATGGGTTTAGGGCTTTCTAAGTGAAAGGTCCCGAGAAAATCCTCCCACTTCTGCAAAGCCTGCTCCAGCGTGAGCTGCGGGTCATCCTCCCCTCTAAACGCATTTAAGATTGACCATCCCCGACCTCGAATGTCCGCGAGGGCCTGCCCGGCGAGGTCTTCATAGGTTTTGTTTGCGAACACAATACGCTGTTCGCCGCGAAGCAGTTTTGAGATGATGATTGCGATTGGCAGGTGGTTGACGAAGAGCCTGAACTCCTCGGTCTCGACTGCCTTTGCAAGCTCTGACGAGTCGAAGAGATCATTAGCCTGCTGCGATGATGTGGGCACGCCTTCTTGCTCCGGAGACGCCATATTATTCCTTGCGCTGTGTGTAGGCCTATCCCCTCCCAAGGTCTGCCATCTTTGCGGATGAGACAAGATTGGGGCATGGATAAGGCCGTCGACCGGATACAAACATCTATTCCCGTAGCTCCCCCAAAGGGACGGCAAAAATCAAAAAGGTCCTGAAGTAACAACACCAGAAAATTGCGATGGTGGGCCCGGGAGGACTCGAACCTCCAACCAAGCGGTTATGAGCCGCTAGCTCTGACCATTGAGCTACGGGCCCGCGCAAGATGCCGGCGCGAGCAACGCCGAACGCCATTATATAGCGCAAGCCGTTCAATCTTGCCGGCTCAGTAGAAACACAGCCTGTTCGCCGAATAAATTCCAGAACCACCATGGCATTTTCAGGCGCATCCGCCGGCCCCAGGCATTGAGCGCGACCGCCTGCTCCATCCCGGCGCCCGTGTTGCGGCAAAGCTCGCGGAAGTCCTTGATGCTGCAGAAGTGAATATTGGGCGTTTCGTACCACGCATAAGGCAGGTTGCGGGTATGCGGCATGTGCCCGCCGAAGAACAGCTGCAGGCGAATCCGCCAGTGGCCGAAATTGGGAAACGAGACGATGGCGTGGCGGCCGATACGCAGCATGTGCTCGAGCACGACGCGCGGCGAGCGGGTCGCCTGCAGGGTCTGCGACAGGATGACGAAATCGAAGCCGTCGTCGGGATAGTTCTCGAGATCGGTGTCGGCGTCGCCCTGGACGACGGCGAGACCCTTGGCGACGCATTCGTTGACGCCTTCGCGCGACAGCTCGATGCCTCGGCCGTCGACGCCGCGACTCTCGAGAAGTCGCAA
>NFUO01000372.1 GCA_002197545.1 Acidobacteria subdivision 2 bacterium RH1 MAG20
AGGATGCGGACATTCGCAGGCTTGGTTTTCATCACGATCTTCACCCTCCAGCTCTTCGCCGGCAGCAGCTCCCCGGACGCGCAGAACAGTCCCACGTTTCATCCGGCTGCCTCCCAAGGCCTGGAAGATGCTTATCTCAACTCTCCGTTTCCTGCCTCCCATGCGGCAAATCTTCTCCTGTTGAAGAACAACGACCTGCTGTGTTTCTGGTTTTCCGGCGCGGCGGAAGGTCAATCCGATGTGGGCATCATGATGTCGCGCCTGCCTCACGGGAGCAATACATGGTCAAAATCGGTTTTGCTGGATCATCAGGAGGGGCGATCGTTTCAAAATCCGGTAGGCTTTCAGGACCAGAGCGGCAAGGTCTGGCTCTTTCACACCTCTCAGGCAGCAGGCCAGGGACAAGCCGATGCGCAAGTCCTGCTCTTGTCTTCTACCGACGATGGAGAGTCCTGGTCCAAGCCCAGCGTCCTCTTTTCTCAGCCGGGGTCCTACACCCGCCAGCCGTTGGTGCTGATGGATGACGGCGCGTGGATGTTGCCGATGTACTACACGCCCAGCGCGGGAATCACGAAAGGCGCGCAAAGCAACTATTCCGTGGTCAAAATATCGAACGATCAGGGCAAAACCTGGCGGGAATGCCGTATTCCGGAATCAGAAGGTCTCGTGCAGCCGAGCGTCGTCAAGCTGCGCCGCCATGCATATATTGTTTTCCTGCGAAGCCGGTATGCGGATTTCATCTACCAGGCCAGTTCGTCCGATGGGTGCGCCTGGTCCAAGCCGGTTCCAACGGCTCTGCCCAACAACAACGCTTCCATCCAGGCGGCGCGATTGAGTGACGGGGATCTTGTCATGGCGTTCGACAATAGCAGCGCCCAGGCCGGCCGGACAAAGCCGCAGACGGCCAAGCGCTTCCCGCTTTCAGTTGCGCTTTCCGTGGACGAGGGAAAGACCTGGCGCTGGGTCCGCGATCTCGAGACCGGGACCGAAGGATCCTCAGGAAACGATTATTATCCGCTGGGCGCCGGCCGCGATGAGTACAGCTATCCGGCGATATTGCAGATGCCGGATGGAACGATCATCTCTGCCTACACCTATCGGAGACTCGCCATCAAGACCGTCCGCTTCAAGGAGTCCTGGATCAGGCAGGGTTCAACTTCAGGCTTGTTCCACGGGGCTTCTTCATCGG
>NFUO01000373.1 GCA_002197545.1 Acidobacteria subdivision 2 bacterium RH1 MAG20
CATCCCCGCCATATCCATCTACAACAACTACATGCCCTTGTCCTTGAATGAGATCCGCGACCGCGCCACGGCCTTCTCGCGCGAGTGGAAAGACGACTGCTCCGAAGACGCCGAAGCCAAGTCCTTCTGGGACGCATTCTTTAACGTCTTCGGCATCACCCGCCGCCGCGTCGCCTCCTTCGAAATCCCCGTCAAAAAATCCGATGGCAAAGGCGGCTTCATCGACCTTCTCTGGAAAGGGAAGGCCCTCGTCGAACACAAATCACGCGGCCTCTCGCTCGAGCGTGCCTACCACCAGGCCACCGACTACTTCCACGGCCTCAAGGAGCGCGACCTTCCCCGCTACGTCATCGTCTCCGACTTCGCCCGCATCCGCCTCTACGACCTCGAAGGCGAAGAAGAACCTCACGAATTCGAACTCAAAGACCTCTCCAGAAACATTCGCCGCTTCGACTTCATCTCCGGCTACCAGACCCGCTCCTTCGGCCAGCAGGACCCCGTCAACATTGAGGCCGCAGAAAAACTCGGCAAGCTCCACGACCTCCTCAAGGCCGTCGGCTACCAGGGCCACACCCTCGAACTCTTCCTCGTCCGCGTCCTCTTCTGCCTCTTCGCCGAAGACAACGCCATCTTCGAGCCGCAGCAGTTCCGCGAATGGATCGAGCAGCGCACAGCGGATGACGGCTCCGATCTCGGCCCGCTCCTCGCGCAACTCTTTCAGGTGCTCGACACCTCGCCCGAAGAGCGCGACAGAAACCTTGACGAGCACCTCAGCGCCTTCCGCTACATCAATGGCCGCCTCTTCGAAGAAAGCATCCGCATCGCCTCCCTCGACCGCCGTATGCGCGAGATGCTCCTCGAATGCACCGCCCTCGACTGGTCGCGCATCTCCCCCGCCATCTTCGGCGCGCTCTTCCAGTCCATCATGGATAAGAACGCCCGCCGCAACCTCGGCGCGCACTACACCAGCGAAACCAACATCCTCAAGGCCCTCCAGCCTCTCTTCCTCGACAGCCTCCGCGCCGAGTTCGAGCGCGTCCGCCGCGACTCCACCCGCCTCAAGGCCTTTCACGACAAGCTCGGCAAAATCCGTATCCTCGACCCCGCCTGCGGCTGCGGCAACTTCCTCGTCATCGCCTATCGCGAACTGCGCCTGCTCGAACTCGATGTCCTCCGCGAACTATTCAAATCAACCCAGGAAGGCCGCCTCGACGTCAGCACCATCGTCTTCGTCGATGTAGATCAGTTCTACGGCATCGAACTTGAAGAGTTCCCCGCGCAAATCGCTCAGGTAGCCCTCTGGATGACTGATCACCAGATGAACCAGAGGGTCTCCGAAGAGTTCGGCCAGTACTTCGCCCGCCTCCCCCTCAAGAAATCCCCCAACATCACTCACGACAACGCACTCCAACTCGACTGGTCCACCATCATCGTCCCGGACCAACTCAGCTACATCGTCGGCAATCCACCCTTCATCGGCGCAATGGTGATGAACGATGCACAACGGGAAGATATCGCCGTTGTCTTTGCCAACCTCAAGGGAGCAGGAGTTCTCGATTATGTAGCGGCGTGGTACATCAAAGCCGCCGAATACATCTCAAAGGAATCGTCAAAAGGAAGAATTCGATGCGCCTTCGTCTCAACAAACTCGATCTCGCAGGGTGAACAGGTTGGCCTGCTTTGGCGAATTATCTTCAAATATGGCATTAAGATCGACTTCGCTCATCGCACCTTTCGCTGGCAGAACGAAGCAAAAGGCATGGCTGCGGTTCACTGCGTCATCATTGGGTTTGGCATCGGTGAAGTCCAGCAGAAGGTGATCTTTGACTATGAATCAATTAGCGGAGAGCCACATGCAATTCCCGCAACATTTATCAATCCCTATCTGGTTGACGGCCCGGATGTACTGCTGGAAAACCGTAGCTCCCCACTTTGCAATGTGCCAGGGATGAGATTCGGGAGTATGCCGCGTGATGGTGGCCATCTGATTCTCTCTGCTCAGGAATGCAGCGAATTGATTGCCGTCGAGCCGGAAGCGGAAAAACTCATACGCCTCTATACGGGAGCAGAAGAGTTTCTCAATGGAGGTTCTCGTTATTGCCTCTGGCTTACAGACGTTCCTCCGAATGATTTGCGTGCAATGCCCAAGATCCTGGAGCGGCTGAAAGCAGTCAAACAACATCGGCTGGCGAGTAAGGCGGCATCAACACGAAAAGCAGCCGGTTCTCCCGGTGTCTTTGTGCAACTGGCACAACCCCAAACGGACTACTTGCTGGTGCCCCGAGTTTCGTCTGAAAGACGTAGCTATATCCCGATGAGCTTTGTGAAGTCCTGCGTCATCGCGAATGACCAGGTTCTTACTGTTGAAGATACTTCGCTCTATCATTTTGGAATTCTCACTTCGGCCATGCACATGGCATGGGTACGCTCTACCTGTGGCCGCCTCAAAAGCGACTACCGTTATTCCAAAGACATCGTCTATAACAACTTTCCCTGGCCCGAACCCACCGAAAAGCAACGCGCCGCCATCGAGACCGCAGCCCAGGCCGTCCTCGACGAGCGCGTCCGCCACCCCGACTCCACCCTCGCCGACCTCTACGACCCGCTCTCTATGCCACCCGGCCTCGTCAAGGCCCACCAGACCCTCGACCGCGCCGTCGACGCCGCCTACGGCAAGACCAGTTTCAAAGGCGAGGCCGACCGCGTAGCCTTCCTCTTCACCCTCTACGAAAAACTCACTTCCCTCTTCCCCACCGAAAAGAAACCCACCCGCAAACGCCGCTCCTGAACAAGCGCACCTTAAGCCAAAGAACCAAGTGCCCCATCTTCGCCGCAGCCTCATCGCGGCTAAGGTGAGTGAGGTGCCACAAATCCTGGAACAGATTGTAGATGTTATAGAGTCATCAAAAACGTTGTCATTCTGAGCGCAGCGAAGAACCCCGGTATTTCGTCTTTACCTTTGCTGTTGCTTGTTCTTTGATCCTTTACCTGCTCCAAAAACCGCTCTTAAATCGTAACCAGCGCAACCACCTACCCTCACCTGTGGAAAATCTTGTCAACCGCCAAAATCGCAAATCCTCGCGTCCATCAAGGGAGAATCACGTTGCCGATTAGTTCCATCTCACCCGCTATACTGGATATAGAGATCAGAAAAAAGCCTCGGCAACCAGCCGGGCTTTCTTCGCCAAACACTACATTGCACCTAACTCTTTTAGAAAGAAGACTTTGCCGATAAAGTATCTGGAATGAAGACTTTGCCTTAGACTTCCTACTGCAAACCATTGAATCGAGATACTTTAGCCCTAAAGTATAGGGGGGAGGGAGGTACCCATAACTTTGAAGCACTCGCGTACCAACGCAGACACCCATTTCCACGCCGACGCCCCGTAAACTGGCAGAATGGACAAGTTCGTTGTACGCGGCGGCAATCCCCTTCTAGGCACCATCAAAGTCTCCGGAGCCAAGAACTCCGCCCTTCCCTGCATGGCCGCCGCCATCCTCACCGAGGACGAGGTCATCCTCGAAAATATCCCTCAGGTTCGCGATATCGAGACCGAGCGCAAGCTGCTCGCCAGCATGGGAGCCGAAGTCGAGCTGGGCTACGGTCGCGCCCAGCATCGCACCCGCATCCGCTGCGCCGTCCTCTCCGACCCGGTGGCCAAGTACGAGATCGTCAAAACGATGCGCGCCAGCTCGCTCGTCCTCGGCCCGCTCATCGCCCGCACCGGCGTCGCCCGAGTGGCCATGCCCGGCGGCTGCGCCATCGGAGGCCGCCCCATCGACCTCCATATCAAGGGCCTCGAAGCCATGGGCGCGACAATAACTCAAGAACACGGCTACCTCGAAGCCCGCGCCCCGAAAAATGGTGAAGCCCGTTTGAAAGGCGCGCGCATCGTCTTCGACAAAATCACCGTCACCGGAACGGAAGACCTTCTCATGGCCGCCACGCTGGCCGAAGGCGAGACCATCTTCGAGAACTGTGCCCGCGAGCCCGAAGTCACCGATCTCGCCGCCCTTCTCGTCGCCATGGGAGCCAACATCGAAGGCGCCGGGACCTCCACCATCCGCGTCCAAGGCGTAGCCAGGCTCCATGGCGCGCGCCACCGCATCAACCCCGACCGCATCGAGGCTGGGACCTTCCTCATCGCCGGAGCCATCACCGGAGGCGACCTCAACGTAGACGCCTGCGAACCCGCTCATCTCAGCGCCCTCATCCGCAAGCTGGAGCAGTGCGGCGTGCGCATCGACGTCGGCACCGACCACATCCGCGTCCGCAGCGGCGGCGACCTCAAAGCCGCCGACATCTCCACCGAGGAGTACCCCGGCTTCCCCACCGACATGCAGGCGCAGTACATGGCCCTGGCCACCCAGGCCGAAGGCACCTCCATCATCACCGAGAACATCTTCGAAAATCGCTTCATGCACGTCCAGGAACTCAATCGCATGGGAGCCAACATCACCGTGCAGGGCCGCACCGCCACCGTCCGCGGCAAGACCCCGCTGCAATCCGCCGCCGTCATGTGCTCAGACCTTCGCGCCTCCGCCTCGCTCGTCCTGGCTGCTCTCGTAGCCGATGGCGAGACCATCCTCGACCGTGTCTACCACATGGACCGCGGCTACGAGCGCCTCGAAGAGAAGCTCCGTGGCGTAGGCGCGCAGATCCGGCGGATGGGCGATGTCTTCGGGAAGAAATAACTGAGAACGTCGCCGGCTCTCTTCGCTACTATCTCAGTAGAAGGTCTACAAAGATCACATCCCACACCGCATCCGCGAAGCCTTTCCGTGCATTGGGACCGGTGTTTTTCTACTTCTTTGTAGCCGGGATCGCAACGGTCATGCTAGGGCCGCTGCTGCCCTCGCTGATGGATCGCTGGCATATTCAGGACGCGCAGGCAGGCACTCTGTTTATGGCCAGTTTTGGGGGACAACTCTGCGGGGCGTGGTTTGCTACACGCAACCTGCGGGCCAGCGTTCTCTATGGTTCGTTCCTCACCGCGGGCGGATGCGCATTCATGGCGTGGGCAGACTTCGGGACCGCCAGGATTGCGCTGTTCTGCATAGGGGTTGGACTCGGCGCCGGCCTCACGGCAGGAAACGTGATTGCCGGCACTGTAATTCCAGCGGCTCGCACTCGTCTGCTTGCTTTGCTGAACGTTTCCTGGGGAGCCGGTGCGATCGCATGTACGTTGCTAGTGGGCATATGTGGCCCCGCCAGGGTGCGACTCTTCTTTCTTCTACTCGCCAGCTGCCTTATGCTGGGCACAATCTTAGCTGTGGCAATACCCCGCGCCGTATCGAATGCAGCACCGGACGCAATGCTACTGAAGACTGACACCAAGAGCCTCATGCCATTGCCGATACTTCCTTTGCTGATGTTCGCCGCAGCGATGCTTCTGTATATCGGGATAGAAAATACGCTGGGAGGCTGGCTGCCAAGCTATGCCGTCCGCACCTCGACGTTGCTGGCTTCATCGATTGCACTCTATTTCTGGATTGCCGAGCTTGGCGGACGCCTGTTGCTTACGGCCCTGACAAGCCTGATCGGGGAAGCCGCGCTTTACCGGGTGAGTGTCACTCTGCTGCTGCTTACTGAAGGGACGCTTATCTTCGCGAAGCATCTGAGCCCCGGCGATGTCGTTACACTCACTATCCTGAGCGGACTCGCGCTTGCACCGATCTATCCCCTGATTCTCTCGTTCCTTCTAGCACGAACCGGCAATCATTCTCGACTGGGTCCGGTGTTTGCGTCGGCCTCCATCGGAGGAGCAACTCTTCCCTGGTTGACTGGCATCGTTTCAACTCAGTTCCATGCGTTGCGAGCGGGGTTTGTGGTCCCTGCTACAGGAGCGGTGTTCTTGCTGGCACTCTCGGCCGGCATCGCACGAAAGCCCGCTGCTTTGAAGAGAATGCAGGCAAAATAATTTATACCGCCCAGCAACCAGCAAAAGGGTACCGGACTTTGTGCGTCCGGCTCCCTTCGCTACTTACCGTTCCATTCAGACCTGGGAGTTGGGCGGCAAGCAAGATGAAGATAAGGAACTTCTCAATACATTGAGCTACTTCTATTTTGTAGAAGGTGCTGCAAATTGATCACGAAGCTGAATGAAGCCGATAACAACGATTGCAACCATGGAAGGCAGAAGAAAGAGATACATTGAGGTCTCCTTTAGAAATTGGAAGCCAGGCCGAATTGTGTTGCGATGCCAGTCGAAAAATCGGCAAAAATTTGCTAGTCCGACGATACCTATCTTGCGCGAACTACTTCGTAATGCACTGGCAGAACGAAAGTAAGGCGTGTCTACCAGTGCTGAAACCAAGAAAGCAATCAAGGCAAATGACTAGCAAAAGAAGTACAAGTTTCCTTTAGTGCGTACCTCTTCGAGGCTTCGCCATAGAGCGAAGCAACATTTGTTCCGAATCTCATCCCCTTTTTGAACCTCTTATGAGAAGGAGTACGAATCCGGTTATTTTTTTCTGATACGCAAAAGATAGAAAGCAAGTACATAGCCAAATAAAAAAAGGCCGAAATCTGTTTAGATTTCAGCTCTTTTCTTTAAAAAGCACATATTTTTTAGGTGGACAAGGCAACCTTTTACCCACAAACTATGCAAAGGGTAAACACTTCAGACAGCAACTGTGAACGTATCTTCGCTGCGCGTCACAGCCCGGTACAGGGTGTCACGCTCGAAAGGAACCCGGCCAGCCTCAGTAATCAGCCGAACCAGATCGGCGCGGCGCATTCCCTGGGGTGTAGTTGCTCCGGCATCATGATAGATCTTTTCCTCGACGACCGTGCCATCGATATCGTCGGCCCCAAACCGAAGAGCGATCTGCGCCATCTTCGGCGATACCATCTGCCAATAGCTCTTGATGTGCGGGAAGTTGTCCAGCATGAGCCGGCCTATAGCGATCTGTTTGATGTCCAACATTCCCGTCGTGCGCGGAATGTGCGCCAGAGCGGTGTGGTCCGGATGGAAGGCAAGCGGGATGAAAGTCTGGAACCCACCCGTTTCATCCTGCACAGCCCGCAGTTTCAGGAGGTGGTCTACACGGTCTTCGTCGTTCTCGACATGACCATACAGCATGGTCGCATTAGAACGTAGCCCCATCTTGTGCGCTGTCCGTGCGGTCTCCAGCCACTCACCGCCATCGATCTTGTGGTCGCAGATGATGTGCCGGACGCGATCAGCGAATATCTCTGCCCCACCGCCGGGCATGGAATCCACACCGGCCTCCTTCATGCGTTGCAGGGTCTGGGAAATCGTCATCTTGCCGCGTTTGGCCAGAAACGCCACCTCAACCATAGTGAACGCTTTGATGTGAACCTTGGGAAAGCGCTGTTTCAGCCCCCGCACCAAGTCCATGAAGTAGTCAAACGGCAGATCAGGATGCAGACCGCCCACAATGTGAAACTCGGTAATCGCCTCGGAGTAGCCGGAGGCTGCGGTCTCCCATGCTTCCTCCAGCGCCATCGTATAGGTTCCGGCCTCGCCCTTTTTGCGTCCGAAGGCGCACAAACGGCAGGAAGCCACGCAAACATTTGTTGGATTGATATGGCGGTTGACATTGAAATACGCCAAGTCACCATGCATCCGCTCGCGAACGAGATTTGCCAGCCATCCTATAGCAAGAATGTCCCCACTGCGATAGAGCGTCACCCCATCTTCAAAGCTGAGCCGCTCGCCGCGCTGCACCTTCTCCGCCATAGGGAAAAGAGCTGAATCGTCTGCCTGGAAGGAGTGTCGCGGCTGCGCGGCTGCTGATGGAAGACTCATACTCCGATTCTATTCCTCTATGGCTTGGCTAATGTTTCCGGTTTGGCTGACGGTCCAGACTTGACGGAAGCCTCTGTATTACTGGGAGCTTCCTTTGATGCGACCATTCGTGGCTGAACGACGATGCCATCGAATAAAGTGGCACCCACCAGATGGTCGCCCATTGGCCGCGCCAGTCTGAGTGACCAGCCGGTGTTCCAATATTGCACAATTCTATCCGGTAGATGCACGGCATAGACGATCGTGTTTCTATTATCCGCCGTTATCAGGATGCGCTGAGCGGGCGCATCGTAGAACAGGTTGGTTACATCATGGACGGAAAGGTTCTTCATCGTGTGCCATGTCGCACCTTGATCTTCCGAGAAAAAGACGCCTTCGCGACCACCGATCCACAGCCCTCCGACACCGTCTACCGCTACTGCACCGAGTTGCGTGACGACCTGAGGCAACGCGACCGAATTCCAACTTCTGCCCCCATCCATCGTTAGCGCTACAGTGTTTAGGGTCGCCGCCGCTACCATGGATCTTGCTGCGGCAACAAAGCGCCAGCTCTGTTTCTCCAGTCCCGGTGTTGGCCCCCAGCTTGTTCCCGCAGTGACGCTCTTCAACAAGCCATCCGATGTTGCGGCATAAAGAGTGTCCCCTGTCCGTGCGATCGCATTGACGTTGCCGTCGAAAGAATCTGCGTGAACGCGCCTGGAAGCTGTTACTGTCTTTCTGCTCGAATGCCTGCCCGCCTTGCTTCGTGACACCGAACTCGCTCTGGTCTCCTTCGGCAGCGCCAACAAACTCACATTATCGACGCGATTCCACAGCTGTCCCTGAAGCCGATATAAACCATGCGCCGTTCCCGCGATCACCGTTCCGTCTGAAGCCTGTCCCAGACTGAAAACATCGCTGCCATTCAAGCCAGCGCTTATCTGGCTCCAGGTCAAGCCTCCATTATCGCTGACGAAGACCCCACCCCATTCTTTATCGTTCACCAGGCCGACGTAGATCGTCGCCGGATGTTCCGCATCCTGAACGTAAGCCACGATCTGGCGCGACGAAAAGCCGCGGTTCGATGGGACGAAACTCATACCTCCATCATTGCTCGCCAGCACCCCTCCTCTTTCCGTCGCCAGAAGCACGCGGTTGGAGTCGGAGGGATCGACGTAAACATCATTCACAATGACTTCCGGGCCAGTCGTTCGCAACCACGTCGCACCGGAGTCACCTGAACGGAACAAGCCTTCCGTGGTCCCGGCAAAGACGATGTTCAAGTGCTGTGGATCTTGCATTAAAACCCGCGTTCGGCGGGCAGTAGAAGGAATGCCTTGTATCTTTTTAAACTTTTCACCACGGTTTTCGCTTTTATAGATACCCGAGCAGGCACTCGCGTACATCAAGGTTGGTTGTTTGGGATCGACAATAATTGAAAACACATCGGAATCGTCGATAATCCCCTCTTTAATATTTTCCCAGTGCTCTCCGCCATCGGTCGTCTTCCACGGCAGATGCCATGTTCCGGCATAGATAGTCTGAGGATCGACAGGATCAATCGCAATCGATTCAACCTCGTGCAGTTCCTTGCTGCCCTCGGGGCTGATCAGCTTCCAGTGGACTCCGCTGTCGGTTGACCGATACACGCCAAGCAGTGTTCCAGCTACCAGTATCTTTGGATCGGACGGCGCTGCCGCCAGAGCGCGAATGGACTGGCCCTTCATGTCATTGTCACTGGTCCACGTCATGCCGCCGTCGGTGCTGCTATACAAACCGCCGTCGGTGCTCCCCAGCACCCACGCGCCCACAAGAATGTGTTTGGGATTCGACTTGTCCAGAACAATGGAGTCCAGTGCCAGGTCATAACGCCCTCCAACGAGGGCAAGCCGTTTCCAGTCCTGGCCGCGGTTGTGGGACTCATAGATCCAGCCGTTGATCGCCCCTAAGTAAAGATGGGAAGGATCTTGTGGATCGGCAATCAGGGTCCTCGCATGGCCGCCGTCTGGGCCGAACGGCATCCACGTGGCCGCGCTTCCTCGAAGGCAGGTGAAAGAAAGAAATAACACAAGAAAAGAGATAGAAATTTTGTACTGTCTGGTCACGTATTTATCCAGTTCTACAAGCTCGCTCTTATAAGCATAAGCTCTAGTGCGCTAATCGCACTCAACACAAAGGCCGACTGGGAATCAACCCAGTCAGCCTTTGTGCTTCATTGCGTCTGGTGCTTGCTACTTTTTGTGGCGACGAGCATGGTGTTTCGCGGGAGGAGCCATCACTGCGCTCTCATCCACAGCGGTAATACCAGTGCTGTCCATTGTGGCGCCGGAGGGGATGAGGGTCGTCGTCACAGTCTTACCGTCTTGAGTACCGGTGTAGACCGAGATACGGCTGGCATCAATGCCCTTCTCCTTGACCAGGTAGTCCTTCGTGTTGACAGCGCGCTCAGCGGCGAGTGTGCTGCCCTTCTTCTCGGTGCTGGCAGCGTTACCGACGAGCGCGAGTTTCGCGTCCGAAGACTGCTGCAGTTTGAGGGAGACATCGTCGAGGCAAGCCTTGCCTTCGTTGTCGACCCGGACCGGGCGCCGCTTGTCGCGCTCGAAGTTTACCGAGCAGAGGCTGCTGGTCGTCGGAGCCGGAGGCGGTGGAGGCGCGCTCATCGTAACGTTGGTCGTAGATGACGCTGTCTGGCCTTTATCGTCGACCACATTGCAGGTGACGGTAATGGTGCCAGGCGCCGCGCCGGCTGTGCTCAACGTTGCGGTGTTGCCATTGCCGCTTACTGAACCTTCGGTTGCGCTGTAGCTATACGTCAAAGGACGGTTCTGCGGGCTGACGCCTTCCGCGGTGATCGTGGAAGAATCTCCAGGATTGATCGTCGAGGGGTTCGCCGAGCAGCTGATGGTTGGCGGCTGGAAGGCCTCAATTGTGTAAGGAGCCGAGCAGTCTGCCATCTGGCCAGGCTTGTTGCCCTCGGTAACGTGGCCCTTGGCCGAATAGGTTCCGGGAGCAGCATTCTTGGTGTCGATGTTGGCAACGTTGGATGTACCGGAGATCGTGCCGCCATCAGCAGTCCAGCTATAGGTAGCCGTCTTCTTGGGATTGAGGTTCAACGCGGTACCGGTGACCGTCAGAGGATCCCCAGGATAACCCTGTGCAGGAGAAACAGCGCAAGAGTAGGTGACAGGAGGCGGCGGAATGACATGGCCGAAGTGCGTCACGATACCGGTGCTAAGGTCAACACCGCTCAGGTTTGCTCGTCCACCCATGACACCACCGGTTGGAGGCGGAGTGTAGGGGCCGAAATTAGCATGGATGTAACGATAGTCCGCCTCGAAGAGACGAAGCGAAAAGCGGTTGCTAAAGAAGGGCAGATCATAATCCATGCCACCGCCAGCCGTCAGGGCAGGTCCCCAAGTGTAGGGCTCATGATAGACCATCGCGCCTTCGTTGTTCGGTCCACCCAGCTTGGCGCCACCGACGAGTCCGTGGGCAAAAAGCGTAAAGTTCTGCATGGGGGCGCGAAAGATCGGTCCGGCAGAGGCCGTGTACAGGCCGTCATTATTTCCATCCGGATGCGCCACGAAGTTCACTTCGCCGCCGAAGTACTTATTGAAGTAGTAAGCGCCGCTCCCTATCGCTCCGAGATCGATAGAAGAGTAGTTGATTCCTGCAGGCTTTACCTGCCCATGGGCTCCGAAATAGGAGAACCCTGTGAAGACATCCACTCGCGAAGGGTTAGGCCCCACCGGGGCGGTTGTGCTGGGTGCTGTCTGTGCACCCAGGCTTGCGACTCCAAGGCTGACTGCACATGCAGCCAGTACGAACCGGCCAACACTAAGAAACGGGCGATGAACCATTGACTTCCTCCGCTAAAATTCTTTCATTTTTCACAAGCCTATTGGCTCGTTTAGTTTAGTTCGATTCAGTAAAGCTTACGTGGGTTGTTAGCTCTACCAGTAAAAGTTACCTTCGGACTACTATCTTTTCAATACTTTCCCAGCCGTATTTGTAAAAAAATCTACGTATCTCCAGGATGTACCTTGCAAGTAACCAAGCCTCAATCTTCGCATATCTATGCCAGATTCAATGTTTTTTTCATCGAACCACGCTCTTGCTGGATCTTTTCCTGCAACAGGGTAATGGCATAAAGCAACTGTTCCGGACGCGGCGGGCATCCGGGAACGTAAATATCGACCGGAATGACCTGATTTACCCCCTGCAGCAGGGCATAATTGTTGAAAACGCCGCCCGATGTGGCACAGGCCCCCATTGAAATCACCCATTTCGGCTCCGGCATCTGCTCATAAAGCCGCCGGATCACCGGGGCCATCTTCTGCGAAACCCGTCCCGCGATAATCATCAGATCGCTCTGACGTGGGGATGGGCGAAAGACCTCCGCTCCAAACCGCGCGATATCGTATCGCGAACCGCCCATGGACATCATCTCGATAGCGCAGCACGCAAGGCCAAATGTCATAGGCCAGATAGAGTTTTTCCTGACCCAGTTGATAGCGGCGTCGAGCGAGGCCAGAACAATACCTTCCGGCTGGTCATACCCCCAACTCACTTCTTTCAACTTTTCCTGGTTTTTGCCAAAGCTTTCCAGAGCGCCGAAGAAGTACCGATCGTTCTTTTGAGGGACCGCCGTTGGGCGGCCGCTGTTCGTGGTTTCGTTTGCTGCTGTGCTCATGTGTTTAATAATAAAACCGATGTTGCCGCTCGACGACTTTTTTCACACGGTTGGAAAATATTTGCGCAAATCCCCATCAGAACACCTGCTCCGATGTCGCTTATTCAGTCTGAGGTTGCCCAAGCAATCGAAAAAATGCCTCAGAAGCGGGAATTTTCTTCGATCGCCCCTAACAATGCCTCCCTGAGCGCCCTTTCCTCGTCCTTATTCAGCTTCGCTCCATTGCGCGTCAGGTAGAAGACGTCGATTGCCATCTCGCCTTCGGTATCGACCAGCGCGACCTCAATATTGCACTCCTGCCGTGCCAGCGTCAGGCTCAGCGCATGGAGCAGCCCGGTCGTATCCTGTGCGACAACCTCGAGCAGCGTGCTGTGCGACGATGCCGCGTCATCGAACTCCATCCTCGATTCCACCACGACCTTCGGCACCTTGCGCCTGCCGCGCCTGCGCCCGCTCAGCAGCTTCTCGACCGGCAGGTTGCCGGTCATTACCTCGTGGACGCTCTTCACAAACGCCTCATGCTCAGACGCATTCATCTCCAGCGTGCGAAAGCCGTCGGTAAACCGGAAGCTGTCCACCACAACGTCGTGCCGATTCGAAAACGCGTCCGCCGTCACGATGTTCATTCCCCATGCCGCCAGCGCACCCGTCATGTTCGCAAACAACAGCGCCCTGTCCGGAGTCACCAGCGTCAACTCGCTCACACCCGCTGCATAGCGAAAGTCCAGTTGTACCGGATCCTCCGCAAATTTCTTCGCCATCTGGAAGTTTGCCCGTATCTGTGCCGGCGTCCGCGTCAGCACATACCGCTCAGGAAACCCGTCGAGATACTCCGCCACCGGTGCCCGCTGTCCCGGCAGCAACGCAGCCACCCGATGCACCAGTTCGCTCTCCTCCCGCGCCCCCACGCGGTCTTCGTCGACATTGCGGTCCAGATAATTCGACGTCGCAATGTAGAGCCGCCACAGGTTCTCCGCCTTCCACGGCGTCAGCGCATCGGGATGCACCGCATTGATGTCCGCGTAGGTAAACAGCGTCAGCATCCGCAGCACCTCCGGCGTCTGCACCTTTTCGGCAAAGGCCTGCACCGTCTGCTGGTCAAAGATGTCCCGGCGCATGGCCAACGACATCTCCAGGTGGTTCGCAATCAGGCTGGTCGCCATACCGCTCTCATACGAATCAAGCTCCAGCCGTTCCAGCACGCTCTGCGCCATCCTCATGCTCTCCTGCGCATGGTCGCCCGTGCTGCGGCCCTTGCCGGTGTCATGCATCAGGGCCGCCAGATACAGCAGCCCAGGATGCGGAAGCTCGCGCAGCACCCGGCCAAACTGCGCCGCCCACTCGGCCATCGGCCCTGCCTGAACGCTCTCCAGCCCATGCAGCGTATCAATCAGCACAAACGTATGCTCGTCCACCGTGTACCGGTGATACGCATCGCGGATCACCAAGGCATCAATGCCATGAAACTCCGGAATCAGCAGTTCCAGCACGCCCAGCACATGCATCGTTCGCAACACATCGCCGGCATAACGTCCGGTCAGAATCTTCTGAAGGTGCTGCCATAATGCCGGTCCCTCCTCAAGATGCGTTGAAAGCACCGGCAGTGCATGCAGCAGTCGCAGTTCCGCCTCCTCGCCCAGCGTGCACCCCGTCCGCGCCATGGCCTCGAACACCTCCAGCACAATATCCGGGTCCTGAGCCGGATCGTGCGCCGGAGCACCTCCATCTGCCACCAGCGCATCCAGCACCACCCGTCCACGCTCCACTCGAAACCCCTGCTGCAGCGGCTCCGTGCGTCGTTCCCGTCTCAGCCCAAACAGCTTCAGCCGCGGCTTATCCAGGGGAACATCTTCCATCATCTGCGTCACCCGTCGCTCCACCCGCCGCGCATGGCGAAAGTAAAACCGCATCCAGTAAGCCGCATCGGCGTTCAGCGGCGCATCGCCACCCATCCCCATTCCGATGCCCGCTGCGGCCGCCATGTCCTGGGCCTTCCAGTCCAGCGAGTTGTCATCGCGCTCATGCCGGTAGTGCAGAAAACATCGAACCAGCCACAAAAACTCCACAGCCTTGCGAAACTCGCCATCCTCGTCGGCATTCCCATTCCCCGAGACACGACCTCCTGCCTCCGGTCCCATCCCGCGCAGCAGCGTCATCCAGTCGCATACATGAATGTCCCGCAGCCCGCCGGGACAGTCCTTGATATTCGGCTCCAAATGAAAAAGGGTATCTCCGTACTTTGCATGACGCGCCCGCGTCAACTCCGTCAGCCGCGCCATCAAGCTCTTCTGCTCACGCTGCAGCAGCTTCAGTATCGTCTGCCCCGCCAGCCTCATATACAGGGCCATGTCCCCCGTAATCAGCCGATGGTCCATCAGCGAAATCGCGAACTCGGCGTTCTCCTCGTCATAGTGCTCACACTCCGCCAGCCGCCGAGTTGTTGGCGAGATCCGCATCCCAGAGTCCCACATCTCCTGGTTCACCCGCCGAATCGCGTCCTTCACCTCCTTCTCTGCTAGCCGTCCATCCAGCAAAAACAGCAGGTCGACATCGGAGTAAGGAAACAACTGCGCCCGCCCATAGCCGCCAATCGCCACCAGCGCAATCCCATTGGCCAGCCGCTGGTCGCGCTCAACTTCCAGAGCCCAAAGCCCACTGACAAACTCATCCAGCGCCTTCGCCCGCGCCGCGATCGTCTCAGCCCCCGACGCCCCCGCATCAAACGCGCCACGAATCTCCAGCATTCTCCGCTGGTACATCTCGCGCATCCCGCTGCCTATCGACTCGCTTGTGCTCATGCTGCCCTGCTCTAAAGAACCTAAAGCCTACAAGCCAGACCGTCGCGCCGAGACGGTCAAATTCAGACCGCTACGCCTATACAGAAACCGCTAAAGCGCAATCTCGCCCCGTTCATCGTTGCGGATGCGGATAGCCTCGTCGATCTTCGACACGAAGATCTTGCCATCGCCAATCGTGCCCGTTCGGGCTGCCGTCATGATTGCCGCGACGGCCTTGTCCAGCATCTCGTCCTTTACCACCAGCTCCAGCTTCACCTTCGGCAACAGGTCAACCGAATATTCCCGTCCCCGGTAGAACTCCGTATGCCCCTTCTGTCGCCCGTGGCCGCGGGCCTCGGTGATCGTCATCCCCTCAACGCCAATCTCCACCAGCGCATCTTTCACCGCGTCCAGCTTCGATGGTTGAATCACCGCTTCAATCTTCTGCATATCTATATATCCTCATATCCTCTCGCGCTTTCAGTCTCTTATCTGCGGCCCCAGCTAATAGCTAGTGAGCCCAATCGTAACCCTCTTCGCCATGTTGCGACAGGTCCAGCCCGATGCGCTCGTCTTCATCGCTCACTCTAAGTCCAATCGTCTTATCCACGACGAACAAAATAATAAGCGTACCCACAATCGAAATTGTCCACGCCAGCCCAATGCCAAACGCCTGATGGAACAACTGCTGCCAGTTCCCCTCAAGCAATCCAGTCGGCTTCCCCGCCCCGAAGATAGGATTGATGGCGCTGTTCGCAAAGACGCCGGTCAGCAAAGCTCCCAGCGTTCCGCCTGCCCCGTGAACACCAAATGCATCGAGCGAGTCGTCGTACCCAAACCAGGTCTTCACCTTCACGACCATGAAATAGCAGAATGCTCCGGCAATCAGCCCGATCCACAACGCCGACATCGGCGTCACAAACCCCGCCGCCGGCGTAATCGCCACCAGGCCTGCCACCGCACCTGAGATGGCTCCCAGCGCCGAAGGTTTGCCTTGCCGAATCCACTCCGCCGCCGTCCATCCAATCACCGCAGCAGCTGCGCCGAACTGCGTCGCCACAAACGCCGAGGTCGCCAGCGTCCCAGCCGAAAGCGCGGACCCGGCATTGAACCCAAACCAACCCACCCACAACATGCAAGCTCCAACAAAACTCAACACAACCGAGTGCGGCGGCATGGGAATCTTCGGATACCCGATTCGCTTGCCCAGATAAATCGCTGTCACCAGCGCCGACACGCCGGAGGTCACATGCACCACCGTCCCGCCCGCGAAGTCGAGGCAGGGAAACCGGCCGCCCAGCGCCGCATTCAGAAATCCGCCCTTACCCCAGACCATATGTGCCATCGGGCTATAGACAAAGATTGCCCACAGCACCATGAACACCAGCATCGCCGAAAACTTCATCCGCTCCGCAAACGCCCCGGTAATCAGCGCCGGCGTAATAATCGCGAACATGAGCTGATAAACCATGAACGTCTGCAACGGGATCGTTCCCGCATATGCGCCGTCCGGCGCCAGCCCCACGCCATGCAGAAACATATTATGTAGACCGCCGATAAAGGCATTTCCCGTGCCAAACGCAAGCGAGTAAGTCAGCAGCGCCCACAGCACCGTAATCACTGCCATCATGGCAAAGGTCTGCATCATCGTCCCGAGGATGTTCTTCTTCCGCACCAGGCCGCCGTAAAACAGCGCCAACCCCGGTCCGCTCATCATCAGCACCAGCGCCGCGGAGACCAGCATCCAGCCGTTGTCCCCAGCCGTCTGTGCTGCTGCAATCGCTGCCGCATTCGCGTCCGCGCGTTTCTCGAGCGCGGCGATGCGGTCCGTCTGTGCCGTCGCCGGCGTCTGCGCCATCGCTGCCGATCCGCACAGGACCGATCCGCTGAAGATCAGCGCAAACAAAATTGCAGAAAATATCTTGGCCACTCGAAAACGCATGTGTCTATCACTCATTTTAGGATTGAAATTGATGAAAGAGATACTCGGCAAACCCGCGGACGTGGCGGTATGGAGAAAGCAACAGCGAGCTTCGCTACGACGTGGGAGCGAAAGCCATATTTTGCACTGATGCATTTAATCTACACAAAATATGCCGTAACACAAAGCAGCAAATCTATCTTCTCTCACTAAATCCAATCCACCCTCCAACCTGGGTGCCCCATGTCCCGATTTTGGGACATGGGTTTTTCTCCCGCTACAAATTAACCCCGCGCAAGCATCTCTCCCACAATCCGCTCCCACTCGCTTCGCAAATCTCCCTCCGCCGCAGGCCGCCCTGCCTGGCCATACCAATAAGCGGCGTTTTCCACATCACCCTCCTTGCGATGCAGATAAGCATGCACCCACGCTCCATCCGCTCCCGGCACATCTTGAGCAATCTCATGCGCCTTCTTCCAGTCGCCCTTGCCATCCCACCAGAGGGCGAGCAGAGCACCCGTAAATTTCCCGCTCTCCACCGCTGCAAATTCCCCCACTGTCATCATCAGTTCTCCGTCGCAGTCGCTTGTCCGACCGCCGCCCCGACAGGCGCAGCATAGCCCCGCTCCCGCATCCACTTGATCAGCAGGTCCGGCCATACGCTCAACGCCGGATTCCCCACTCCCAAACCCGACCCATGCCGTCCATGCTGAAACAGGTGCATCTCCGCCGGAACTCCGGCCTTCACCAGGGCCGAATAGAACATCACGCTGTTCATCACCGGAACCGTCCCATCATCCGTAGTAGCAAACAAAAACGACGGCGGCGTGTCCTTCGTCACCTGCAACTCCGCCGACAGCGACTGCACCACCGCCGGATCGGGATTCTCTCCCAGCAAATACTGCCGCGACCCAACATGCGCATAGGGGGCCTCCAGTGTAATCACCGGATAGGCCAGAATCAGAAAATCAGGTCTGCTCCCCTCTTGCTCGATGGGGTCCGCCGAACTGGAATTGCCGGCATCAAAGTGCGTTCCCGCAGTGGCCGTCAGATGCCCACCCGCCGAAAAACCCCACATCCCCACATGATCCGGCGCCACGCCATACTCCGCCGCATGGGCCCGCACCATCCGTATTGCCCGCTGCGCATCTTCCAACTCAATTGGATTGTGATACGTCGGCCCCAGCCGGTATTTCAGCACAAACGCAGCTACACCGCGCTCATTCAACCAATGGGCAACATCGATCCCCTCATAACTCATCGCCAGATTCTTATATCCGCCTCCCGGAGCGATCACCACTCCCGTCTTCGTCGCATTCACCCCCGACGGCAGAAAAGCCGTCAGCGTCGGCTTGTCCGCATCTGCATCCGCCTTAGCCCCGGGAGCGCCCCCTGGCCAAAGCAGCATCGTCTTCCCCACCGTAGCGTTCGGTGTCTGCTGTGCTTGCGCCATCCCCACACCCAACACCACAGCCAGCAAACTCCCACTAACTCGCAGCAACTTCATCATCCTCTACATCTCCTGTCGCACCGCGAAGCATCTTACTCCACAGCAAAAAATTGTATCCCGTGCATCGATCGTCCTGCTTCGTATTTCCAGCTACTTTAACCGTGGAGCAGTATCCCCACGATAAAATCACACATCAGGCAGCGGCTTTAGCCGGGCCTCACGGAGACCAATGAAGGACCTTGTTCGTAAGCAATTAGCCCAGTCCATCTCCACCATGCAGGCCGTTCTCGCTGATCCGCACATCGCCGATACCATCGTCACCATCGGCGAGCTTACGGCAAAGGCCATGAAGTCCGGCCACAAGCTCCTCGTCGCCGGCAACGGGGGCTCTGCCGCAGATGCCCAGCATCTCGTGGCAGAGTTCGTCGTGCGCCTCACCGTCAATCGTCCCGCCCTCCGCGCCATCGCCCTCACCACCGACTCCTCCATCCTCACCGCCACCGGCAACGACTTCGGCTACGACCATCTCTTCGAGCGCCAGGTCGAAGCCCTCGGCCAGCCCGGCGACATCTTTCTCGGCATCTCCACTTCAGGTAATTCGACTAACATCATCAAAGCGCTTCATCAGGCCAAAAAAAACGGCATCACCACTATCGGCTTCACCGGCAACGATGGCGGCAGGATGCGCGACCTCTGCGACCACAACGTCATCATCCCATCCGCCGTCACCATGAACATTCAGGAGTCCCACCTCGCCCTCGAGCACATCTTCTGCATGGTCGTCGAGCGCTTCACCTTCGGCCGCGACTTCGACAGCAAACCCCAAATCCTGAGCGAATAGTTACTTCAGTTCTCGCCTCAGCAAAACGATAGTGGGGTATACTCGGCGTGTTTCAGCGCTTCTTATCTTCCATTATTAAGGAGATCAACCGATGCTCAAAGGCTTTCGTGATTTCGTCCTGCGGGGCAATGTTCTGGATCTGGCTGTAGCCGTCATCATTGGCGCGGCTTTCACCAGCATCGTCGCGTCACTCACCAAAGACATCATCAATCCATTGATCGCCGCGTTCGTCGGCAAACCGGACTTCTCCTACCTTACTGCGCACGTCCACGGTGGTGTCGTAACCTACGGCAACTTCATCAATGCCGTCATTGCCTTCCTACTGCTCGCCTTCGTGATTTATTTCTTTCTCGTGCTTCCCACCAACCGCCTGCTCGCCAGAATCAAGGGGCCCGAAGCCGTCACCACCAAGGCTTGCGGAGAATGCCTCTCCGATATTCCTCTTGCCGCGCATCGCTGCAAGTTCTGCGGCCAGCCTGCCGCTTAAGCCAAGCGCCGCACAGACTGAACCCGGCGGCAGTCTCCTTCCGTCGGGTTCAGTCTCCCGCTAATCCACCACTAGTTCGGACTCCGGCTGATGCGAGCTCTCCAGGTTCGGCAGTAGCCCTGTCAATAAACCAATCGCCGGCAGATAAGCGCACACCTTATACACAAAGACGATGCTCGTCACATCGGCCAGCTTACCCAGCACCGCCGCGCCAATCCCGCCCAACCCAAACGCAAACCCAAAGAACAGCCCCGAGATCATTCCTACTCGTCCTGGAACCAGGTCCTGCGCATAAACCAGAATCGCCGAGAACGCCGACGCAATCACAAATCCAATCACCACGCTCAGCACCCCGGTCCAGAAGAGGTTGGCGTACGGCAGCAGCAAAGTAAACGGCAGCACCCCAAGGATCGAGCACCAGATCACCAGCTTGCGGCCCACCCGGTCACCCACCGGCCCCCCAATCAGCGTGCCGGCCGCCACCGCTCCCAGAAACACAAACAGGTAGATCTGAGAGCTCTGCACCGACACATGAAATCTGTTGATCAGATAAAACGTGTAATAGCTGGTAATGCTCGCCAGATAAAAATATTTTGAAAAAATAAGCGCCACCAGAACGGCAATCGCAGCGATCACCTTCTTCCGCGGCAACACCACCGCATGCTCTTCATGCGGCGCTAGTCGGCCTTGCAGACGCTTCTGCCGCTCCTTATACCAGCCGCCCACCCAAATCAGTACAACGATCCCGAGCAACGCCGCCGGAGAAAACCAACTCACGCCAATCTGCCCGCGCGGCAGCACAATGAAGGCCGCCAGCAGCGGCCCAATCGCAGATCCCGTATTTCCGCCCACCTGGAAGAATGACTGCGCCATCCCGTGCTGACCTCCCGAAGCCATACGCGCCACCCGCGAAGACTCAGGGTGAAAGACCGCAGACCCGACGCCGATCAAAGAGGCTGCAATCAGCAGCAGAAAGAAGTTGTGCGCCACCGCCAGCAGAACCAACCCTGCCAGAGTTACCGTCATCCCAATGGGCAACGAATACGGCATCGGCCTGCGGTCCGTATAGTGCCCAATAAAAGGCTGCAGCAGCGAAGCCGTGATCTGATTGGTCAAGGTGATCAATCCAATTTGCCCAAAATCCAGATCAAACGAATCTTTCAGGATCGGATAAATCGACGGCAGCAGCGACTGCACCATGTCGTTCAGCAGATGGCAGAAGCTCACCGCCGTCAGCACACGGAACAGCGCGCCCTCCGCCACTGGCTTCGGTGACTCCATCTCTGCACCCGCAATGATCTGTGTAGACAAGTCTCCGCCTTAATTTGCTTGATCCATCTATGGTAGTGTCATTACCCTTATTCACACAGCATCATAAAAATAACTAATTCCTCCATTGCGCTTCATCGATCCAAACGTTCCATCGTTCATTCCGAGATTCCGAATTCCGAATTCCGAGGACCCCAGTTGATCTCACTCCGCGCCCTGACCTGCTTCCCCCTCCTCGCGGCCCTCGCCGCTTCAGCACAGTTGCCCGCTCCGCAACAGGTCTTCGGCTACCGCAACTTCGCTCAGGAAGCTAAATGGGACGCTGCCTTCATGGCCATCCCCGACGCTAAACTTGCCGGCGAGCACCTCAAAATCCTCACCGCCGAGCCCCACTGGGCCAGCTCTCCCGAGGACTATAAGACCGCCCTCTACGTCGCCGCCAAATTCAAAGCCGCCGGTCTCGAAACCAGCATCGTCCCCTACAAGGTCCTCCTCAACAAGCCTGTAAGCATCCTGGTCGAAGCCTTTGACGCCAACGGCAAAAAGCTCATGTCCGGCCCCGCACCCGAGCACGTCGATCCCAAAAAATACGGTGGCGATCCCTTCCAGAACAACCCCCGCATCCTTCCCGCCTTCAACGGCTCCTCTCCTTCCGGCGACATCACCGCCCCCGTCGTCTACGCCAACTACGGCACCCTCGCTGACTTCAAAAAACTCGCCAGCCTCGGCGTCAGCGTCAAGGACAAGATCGTCATCGTCCGCTACGGACAAAACTTCCGCGGCGTCAAGGTCTACATCGCTCAGCAATACGGAGCCAAGGGTGTCATCATCTACTCCGACCCCGCCGACGACGGCTACTTCCGTGGCGACATCTACCCCAAAGGCCCCTATCGCCCCGCCTCCGCCGTCCAGCGCGGCTCCGTCCAGTTCCTTCCCATCTACCCCGGCGACCCCGAGACTCCCGGCATAGCCTCCACGCCCGATCTCCCCGACTCTCAACGCACCAAAACCACGGCTGACAATCCCTCCATTCCCTCCAACCCGCTCTCCTACAAGGACACCGCCCCCATCCTCAAGGCTCTCGACGGCCCGGAATCACCCCGCGACTGGCAAGGCTCACTACCCTTCACCTACCATCTCGGTGGCACCGGCAAAGTCACCGTCCACATGCACCTTCAGCAGGACTACGCCCGCCGCACCATCTGGGACGTCATCGGCACAATCGACGGCACCGACTCCGCTCAGAAAGATGATTGGGTCGTCGCCGGCAATCACCGTGACGCCTGGGTCTACGGAGCCGTCGATCCCAGCAGCGGCACCGCAGCCATGCTCGAAACCGTTCACGGCATCGGTGACCTCATCAAGCAAGGCTGGAAGCCCAAACGTACCATCGTCTTCGCCAGTTGGGACGCCGAAGAAGAAGGGCTCATCGGCTCAACCGAGTGGGCTGAACAACACGCCGCCGAACTCAGCCACGCCGCAGCCTACTTCAACACCGACGTCGGCGTCTCCGGCCCCAACTTCAATGCTGCCGCCGTCCCCTCCCTCAAACAGTTCGTCCGTGAAGTAACCACCCAGGTCCCCAGCCCCAAAGGCGGCACCGTCTACGACCAGTGGAAGCAGGCACAGGAAGCCACCGCCGAGGTTAAGCATCACAACCACAAACCTGCCGCCGAAACCGACGTGTCTATTGACAACCTCGGCTCCGGCTCCGACTACACACCGTTCATCCAGCACCTCGGTGTCCCCTCCACCGACATCGGCTCCGACGGCCCCTACGGCGTCTACCACTCCACCTTCGACGACTACAACTGGTTCATCAAATTCGCCGATCCCACCTTCGTCTACGAGCAGCAGATGGCCCGCGTCTTCGGCCTTGAAGTCCTCCACATGGCCGATGCCGATGTCCTTCCCTACGACTATCAGCTCTACAGCAAATCAATCCTCCGCTATATCGAAACTGCCCAGCGCCACGCCACCAAAGCCAACCTGAAGCTCGACTTCACCGCCGCCCTCGCCGCTGCCCAACGCTTCTCCGCGGCCGGCATCGCCGTCCACACAATCCAGACCAACCCGCCCGCCAACGCCGCTGCACTCAACCACGCCCTGCGCGCCACCGAAGAAGCCTTCCTGAATCCGGCAGGCCTCCCTCACCGTCCCTGGTACAAACATGTCATCTACGCTCCGGGCGAGTACACCGGTTACGAAGCCGTAGTTATCCCCGGAGTAACCGAAGCCATCGAAATTAACGACGCTACCCGCGCCCAGGCCCAGCTCACCGCCCTCACCGAAGCTCTCAACCGCGCCGTCGAGATTCTCGACTCCGCAAAATAGTTGGGTTTTAGGAAGAATTTCAATGCGAACTCTTTACCTCGTTGACCATATCGAGGATGATATGAGCTGTTTTTTCGGGTTGATCGAGCTGCACATTATGGCTCGTATTGAACATAGGAATCAGCTTGCCCTTCGATGAAAGTTTGGTGAGATTCTTATGGAGATCATGTTTTGTGAGCCATTCCGCATGCACAGTTTTCTGAGGCCGCGTTGCATCCGGGCGCTCTGCTACGGACACAACTGTAAGCGGAAGAGAACCTAGATACCTTTGCGATGCTCTTAGTTCCGACTCGTCAACTGATTCGTCGATAGGAGATGGAGAGCGCTGACCGGGAAGCGGACCGAAAAAACGAAGTGTATTCGCTATATAGATCTTACCGGGTGATCGAAGACATAAATCCACAGACAGCAATGTCTTCCAGAAGTCTGGATTCTCAATCATCTGATCTTGAACTTTATTCAACTCGGTGGAATATTCCGGATCCCTCCATTGACACTCTGAAAGCAGCCTTGTTCGATCAAGAAGGTTAAGTGCAAGTTCATGGCAATGTTGTAGAGTCTCAAATCCTTTGATGACCTCTTGCGCTGCTGCCGTAGTGTTGGGAAGTTGCGCATAGCGTCTTTGGTCGTCCATGGTACCTGGATCAAGCAGGACAACGCCTGTAAGTTCATCTTTGTAATGCTCGGCATAAAGAACGGCATTCATGCCTCCCATAGAATGACCAACAAGTATGAAAGGCTTAGGCAGGTCGAGGGCCTGGACAAGAGCATGTAGATCGCTCACCATCGCCGACAGGTCTCGGGGGAAAGGCCCCGTATCACTGAAACGCTCACCGGCACGGTCATATGAGCAGACACGCGTATGCTTCGCGATCAGGGGCTGCACATAACGCCATACAAGCGAATCGCTTGCATATCCTCCTTCAAGGAGGACCACGGGTAGACCTGAACCACTACAGTACACGTTCAGTCTACGGTGACCATCAATAATAACCATCTGTTGGGGGGCAAGATATGGCTTTTCATTGAAGGGGCGATCCGCCGCTTGAGCCGTTGAGTCGATCGACAATAAGGCGGCCATGCTAAACGCTATGACGAGGAGCGATAACCGATTATAAGAATGTGACCCTAACATGTATTTACCCCAATTTATCCAAAGCCTGCCCCAAATCTCCCACAATATCCTCCACATCCTCAATCCCCACCGAGATCCGCATCAACCCATCGGTAATTCCCAGCCGTGCCCGTCCCTCCGCGCCAACCGCCGCATGAGTCATGCTCGCCGGATGGCAGATCAGCGTCTCCACTCCCCCCAGGCTCTCCGCCAGAAAGCCCAGCCGAAGCGCCTTCGCAAACGTATTCGCCCGCTCGAGCGAACCCAGTTCAACCGAGATCATCGACCCAAACCCGCTCTGCTGCCGCTTCGCCAGTTCATGCTGCGGATGCTCCGCAAGCCCCGGATAGAAGACCTGCTGCACCGCCTTGTGTCCCTTCAAAAAGTCGGCCACCACGCGGCCATTCGCATCATGCTGCTTCATCCGCACCGCCAGCGTCTTCACGCCACGCAACAGCAGATAGCTCTCAAACGGAGACAGAATTCCACCCGTACACTTCTGCACAAACCTGAACCGCTCCGCCTGTTCCGGCTTGGTGCAGATCAGCACACCGCCCAGTCCGTCTGAGTGCCCATTCAAAAACTTGGTCGTCGAATGCATCACGATGTCCGCGCCCAGCGCGATCGGTTGCTGCAGATAAGGCGACAGAAAAGTGTTATCGACGCTCAACTCCACCCCGCGCGCATGACAGATATTCGCCACGGCATGAATATCCGTAATCGCCATCATCGGGTTCGTCGGTGTCTCGATATGCACCAGCTTGGTAGCCGGAGTAATCGCCGCCGCCACATTCTCCGTCACGCTGCTATCGACATAGGTAAAGGTGAGCCCATAGTTCGCCAGCACCTTATCGAAGACCCGCGCCGTGCCGCCATAAACATTGTCCGAGCACACCACATGGTCGCCCGCCTTCATCATCGTGCACAGAGCCGTAATCGCAGCCATGCCGCTGGCAAAGGCATGCGCGCTCATGCCCCCTTCAAGCGAGCACAAGCTCTCCTCCAGCGCATCCCGCGTCGGATTCGTCAGCCGGGCATACTCATGCCCCTTGTTCTTGCCGATCTCTTCCTGCTGATACGTCGAAGTCAGATAGATCGGCACATTCACCGCACCCGTCAACTCATCCGGCGCCTGCCCATCATGGATCGCCCGCGTAGCAAATCCTCGCTTCTTTGTCGCCATCTCTTCACTCTCCTAAATTTTGTTATCCTGAGCGAAGATGTTCACAGTCTCATCGTGAACATCGCAGTCGAAGGACCTGCGTTCGTTCAGCGCTGCAAACTCTCACCCCAAAATCCCCTTCGACAAATATCTCTCCGCCGAATCCGGAATCACTGTCACCACGCGCTTCCCCGCACCCAGTTCCCGAGCAATCTCCACGGCCGCATACAACATCGCTCCAGCGCTCGACCCCGCGAAGACACCCTCTTCCGCAGCCAGCCGCTTCACCATCGCAAATGCATCCTCATCCATCACCTTGATAATCCGGTCGCATACACCCCGATCAAACGTAACCGGCACAAACGAAACCCCAATCCCCTCGACCTTATGCGGGCCCGGCAAGCCACCCTGCAACACACTCCCCTGCGTCTCCACCGCGACATTCATCACGGACGGTCGCCGCGCCTTCAAGAACCGCGCCACGCCAGTAAACGTCCCCGCCGATCCCACCCCCGCAACCCACGCATCGATGCACCCTTCCATCTGCTCCCAGATCTCCACCGCAGTCGTCTGTTCATGAAAATCCGGGTTTGCCGGATTCTCAAACTGCAACGCCGCAAACGCGCCTTCAGTTTCCCACTCAAACTCCAGCGCCTGCCGAATCGCGCCGGCTATTCCCTCGGCTTCAGGAGTCCGCACCACCGTAGCTCCCAGCCCCCGCATCAAAATACACTTCTCTTCCGCAAACCCATCCGGCACATACAGCATCACCTTGTAGCCGCGATTCACGCCGATCAGCGCCAGCCCCACACCCGTATTCCCCGCCGTCGCCTCAACGATCGTCGAACCAGCCCGCAGCACACCGCGCCGTTCCGCATCGAGAACGATCCCCAGCGCCGCCCGGTCCTTGATACTCCCACCCGGATTCAGAAACTCCAGCTTCGCCCATATCTCCGCGCCGCCAGCCGGACTCAACCGTCCCAGCCGCACCATCGGAGTCTGGCCTACCAGTTCAGTAATCGTCTCCGCGATCCGCATCATTGAGGCCGCTTCCCCGGATCGGTTAAACCCGTCCCGCCAGCCTTCGTGCTATCAACATTAGCATTCGCCACCTTCGGATAGTATCCCGCCCGTGTCCGCACCGACAGCCTTCCCATCCCCTTCTCTTTCGCCTCCACATGCACCTCTCTGTACCCACCCAGCTCCGGCGATTTCGTCGAGTGATAGGCAATCGTGTACTGCGTGCGGATGTCCTTCGCCACCTCCGCCGCAATCTCATCCACGTCCTTCACTGACTTCGGAAAATAAGCCACGCCGCCCGTCTCCTGCGATAGCGCCTCCAGCACCTGGCGCGCATGGCGGGCCTCGCGTCTGTCCGTGTCCTCTCCAAACAGCAGCCCAATGCTGTAGATCACCGGCCCATCGATGTCCTGAATCCTGCGGATCGTCTGTTCCAGCGTCGCCGTCGAAGCATTGTCCTCGCCGTCCGTAATCACCAGCAGCACCTGCTTCGGATGCTTCGCATTCTTCGCCGTATAGTCCGCCGACGCCACCAGAGCATCGTAGAGCGCGGTCCCGCCGCTGGACTTGATATAGTCCAGCCCCTTCTGCAGCTTATTGATGTCGCTGGTAAAGTCCTGGTCGATGAACGCCTCCCACGAGAAGTCCACCACAAACGCCTCATCCTCGGGATTCGACAGCTTCACCAGGTCCAGCGAAGCCTCTTCCACCGCCAACCGCTTGTCATACATCGAGCCCGAGCTGTCGATCAATATCCCCAGCGATACCGGCAGGTCTTCATGCCGGAACGACGAAATCGTCTGCGAAACGCCATCCTCATACACATGAAAGGCGTCTTTGTTCAGCGTCTGGATCGAGCGCCCACCGTTGTCCACTACCGTCGCGTTCAGCCGGACCTCGTACGCATTCTCCCGCAGCGTATATCTGCCGCCCGCGCCCTTCTCAATCGTCTGTGGCGGAAGCCCCTCCGGCGCTCCCGTAGCCGGCTGCGTCACCGCATCCGGGTCCGGCGACGGAACCGGATCGCGGTCTACCGTCAGCGCCGGCGGCTGAGTTGAAGTCTGCGGCTGAGTTGAGGCCGGCTGTTGCGTAGCCCCAGTCTGCTGTTCCCACGCGCCCGCCGGACAAGCCCCCAGCATCAACATTCCCGCCGCCAACGCCAGCGGCCAAAATCCCTTACTCCGACGGTGCATAGTACCCCTGGCGATTGTGTACCGTCAGCGGAGGAAGCCCCGGCGGTGGAATCAATCGTATCTTCAATTTACGCCAGTTCCCATTCGTCTTCATCTCCGAGGGCCTATACCCGATGACATACTCATTCCGCAGCTCCGCGCTAATCCGCGCCGCAATATCTTCCAGATCTCCCACATCGGTCACCCGGAACATCCGTCCACCGGTCGCATCGCACATATCAGAAAGCAGGATCGGCCCCGTCTGCTCCTCAGGAGTCGGCGCATACTGGTCGAATATCCCAATCGAATAGATCTGAAGATCACTCTCCCGCACCGCCCGCCGCAACTCACCTTCCGTATAACGGCTCCGGTTATCCCCCCCATCCGAGATAATCAGCAAAGCCTTCCGCTCATACTTTGCCTCCTTCAGCTTGTCCACCGCCAGGTAAACCGCATCGATCAGCGCCGTCCGCTTCTCCGGCTTCAGCATCACCATCCGCGCCTCAACGTCATCCACCTCAGACGTATAGTCCACAATCACCGCGGGCCGGTCATTGAACCCCACCACAAAAAACTCGTCTTTCGGGTTTGAAGTCCGCAGAAACGCCGTCAAAGCCTTCTGCGAGCGCCTGAACTTCGACGACATGCTCCCGCTCAGGTCAAAGACGATCCCAATCGACACCGGAGCATCGTCCGTCGAAAAACTCTTGATCGTCTGCCCCACATTGTCATCAAAAACCTGAAAATTCTCCTTATCCAACCCCGTCACCAGCCGGTTCATTGGATCGGTCACCGTCATCGGCACCAGCACCAGATTCACATCCACCCGGATCCGGGCATTTCTATTCGCTGTAGCATGGGCTGCAACATTCGCCGCTCCCTCAATCACCGGCTTCGCATCCTCCGGCGTCTTCTTAGGCGGAGGCGGCGCCTGCGTATGCACCTGGTCCAGCGGATTCTCCTGCGCCCTGCTCCCCTCGCAAAAAAACGCCGCACACACCATCAAAATCAAAACAGCAAACCGCCGCCCCATCCGCCGACATCTCTGGACATCGCTCGCATCCCGCATAAGAGTACCCATACCCTCCCTTGCGACCAGGAAGGAATCTCCCACCATACTCCTTCATCTCAGAAGCGTTGCCGTCGCTCCCCCAAAAGAATAGACGCTATCTCAATTTCATTCGTTACCTCATTTGCTCCATTTTCCCTGCCTCCCTCAAAAACGTCACCTCGACCGCGGGCGGCGCTTTTTGCCGCCGCAGCGGAGAGACCCCTGTATTTCGCTGTTGTCTGTTCTTAATCGGTGTCATCGGTGCAAATCGGCGTTAAGCCTTCCGTAACCCGCCATCCACCCAGCACCCGTACAATAACCTCATACCTTACTGTCTGGAGAAAACAAAAAGCATGGCCCGCATCTACCCCTTCCGCGCCCTTCGTTACGACACCTCCCGCGTCAAAATGGAGGACGTCGTCACCCAGCCCTACGACAAGATCACTCCGGCCATGCAGGAGCGCTACTACGAAGCCAGCCCCTACAACCTCGTCCGCGTCATCCTGGGCAAGCAGTTCCCCACCGACACCGACGAGGAAAACTGCTACACCCGCGCCGCCGAGACCCTCCGCGCCTGGCGCAAAGACCGCATCCTCGCCGAAGAGTCCGAACCCGCCCTCTACGGCTATTCGCAGACATACACCGTGCCTCACACCAACGAAGTGCGCGAGCGCCGCGGCTTCATCGCCCTCGGCCACCTCTACGACTACGCCGAACACGTCGTCTACCGCCACGAGCAGACCTTTCCCAAGCACAAGTCCGACCGCATGTCGCTCTTCAAGGCCACCCGTGCCTACTGCGAGCAGATCTACATGCTCTACTCCGACCCCGCCTTTACCGCCGAAAAACTCATTTTCGGTTCAAACGGCAAAGACGCCGCCCCCGGCGACCTCGCCATCCCCGATCTTTCCATTCAGGACGAGTACGGTGTCATCCATAAAGTCTGGAAGCTCACCGACCCGAGCCTCATTAACCTCATCGTCACTGCCATGGCCGACAAGAAGCTCATCATCGCCGATGGCCACCACCGCTACGAGACCTCGGTAGCCTACGCCAAAGAACGCAGCGCCCAGTTAAAACTCCCCCTCAACCAGCCATACATGGGCGATGAGGCGAAGCTCGGCACCGGCCATCTTCCCGTACCAGCCTTCCCCGAAGCAGCCATGATGATGACCTTCGTCAACATGGACGCCCCCGGCATCACCATCCTGCCAACCCACCGCGTCGTCTACGACATCCCCGAGTTCAGCTCGCCCGACTTCATCACCAAGGCATCCGCCTTCTTCGACATCACCGAGCTCGACTCCCCCGACGTCAGCATCCTCTCCAAAACTCCCGGCGTGGCCATCGTCGCCGCCACCGGCGACGGCAACTACCTCCTCAAAGCAAAACCCGAAGTCATCGCCAAAGAGCTAGCCAACATCCCCGCCCGACAGGCCCAGCTCGACGTCGTCCAGCTCCACTCCATCGTGTTGGAGCGCATCCTCGGCCTCACCAGCGACTCCATCGCCAAACTCGGCAACATTCGCTACATCCGTGAGGCCGACGAGGCAGTCGGTCTGGTAGCAAGCGACGAAGCCGACATCGCCTTCCTCATCAAGCCCATCACTCTCGATCAGCTCAAGGACATCTCTCTCTCCCTCGATGTCATGCCGCAGAAGTCCACCGACTTCTACCCCAAGCTCCTCAGCGGCCTCGCCATCTACGCCCTCGACTAACCCAACATCGTCGTTGTTCTTCTCCAACCAGCTTCAAAAGATCGGGTGCCCCATCCTTCGCGCTTTTGCGGAGGGTGGGAATCAATACCCTCACCCACCCCTTCCGCAATAGCCCCCTCCCAATTAATTACAATCAACCACGCACCACTCCGATCCCATTGACTCCTCCCCACAAGCAATCCGTCGCCGCCTTACTGCTCGCCCTCAGCAGCATTGCGTCCCTCGCCCAAACCGTTCCTTCAGTCCAACCCCAGCCGCAAACCCCAAAGCCCCGGCTGATGGTCCCCTTCACTCCCCAGCCCCCGAAACCGACCCGCACCCTCATCCTTATTGACCCCGCCCACGGAGGCCCCGACACCGGAGCCCACCTCCCAAACGATCTGCTCGAAAAAGACATTACCCTGGCCTTCAACAACCGCCTCCGCGCCCTGCTCTCCACCAATAACTTCGCCGTCATCTCCACCCGCACCACCGACCCCGCCGCCGCCTTCACCACCGACCAGCGCGCCGAGATCGCCAACCACAACCACCCCGCCGTCTGCCTCATCCTCCACGCCACCGACAGCGGCTTCGGCATCCACCTCTTCACCTCCGCCCTTACCCCACCCTCTCCATCCGCTCGACCATCCCATATCCTCCACTGGGACACCGCCCAGGTCCCCTCCATCCCCGCCAGCCGCATCCTCGCCAACGAAATCGGCGTATCTCTCCTGCAAGCCAAACTCCCCGTTATCCTCGGTCAGGGTTCAGTCCCTCCGCTCGATAACCTCACCTGCCCCGCCATCGCCATCGAACTGGCTCCTCTCGCCGACACCGGTTCCACCCCCACTCCTGTCTCCGACGCCGCCTACCAGCAGCGCGCAGCCCAGGCCATCGTATCCGCCCTCAACAACTGGCGGACTGAGAACACAGCAGAGGACGCCGCCCAATGATCCCCCGCTACCAGCGCATCCTCTTCTGGAGCCTCGTCGGCGGAATCTGCCTCATGGCCGCCTTCCTCACCCACGGCTGCCGTCAGGCACATAAGCGCCTCACCGCACTCAACGACGCCACCCCCATCGCCGCGCCCACCAACGCCAGCATCCAGGACATCACCCTCTACCTCGCCAACGACGCCGACGGCTCCATCGCCCCCAGCCAGCAGCAATTCGCCCTGCCCCAGGACCCCACCCTCCGCGCCCGTGCTCTCCTCGAACATCTGCTTAGCGAATACGCTCTCCCCGACTCCACCCACATCCTCCGAAGCGGCCCCGCCGTAGACGATGTCTTCTTCGTCAGTCTGCCCATCACCACCCTCGCAGCCAACAACACCCTCAGCGCAACCACCGGCCGCCCCCAGCAAGACAAACCCCATTCCACCCGCACCGCCAGGTCCACCGGCGAACTGGCCGTCGTCAACCTCCACGGCTCCTTCGCGGAAGATCATCCCTCCGGCATCCAGACCGAAAACCTTACTCTCCTCTCCATCATCGGCACCCTCCACGCCGCCTTCCCTCAACTCACCGAGGTCCGCTTCCTCGTCGGCGGCCAGCCGCGCGACACCCTCGCCGGCCACGCCGACCTGCAGCGCACCTACCCCGTCACCGACACCACGACCACCCCGGCCCCGCCCGTCGCTCCAGACACTACACCGGTAACCACTCCAGACAACACCCATCCATGACCTCAAAGCACCCTACGCTCTCCCCCAATCCCACCATAGGTGTCTTCGACTCCGGCTTCGGCGGCCTCACCGTCCTCCGCGCTCTGCTTCCTCTCATTCCCGGAGCGCGCTACCTCTACCTCGGCGACACCGCCCGTCTCCCCTACGGCTCCAAGTCCCGCGAAACCATCACCCGCTACGCTGTCTCCAGCGCAAAATTTCTGGCAGATCAAGGTGCCGACCTCCTCGTCATAGCCTGCAACACCGCCAGCGCCCTCTCGCTCGAAGACATTCAACAATCCCTCCCCATCCCCGTAGTAGGCGTCATCCAACCCGGAGCCGAAGCCGCCTCAAATCTCACATCCAAAATAAATTGTCATCCTGAGCGGAGCGCAGCGGAGTCGAAGGACCTGCGGTCTTCCTCCGCCTCTCCGGAGACTGTCCCATCCCAAATCTCACCCCATGTCCTCGTCCTCGCCACCACCGCCACTACCCAATCCCGCGCCTACACCCACGCCCTTACCACCCTTGGCCTCGCAGCCACCGAAAAGGCCTGCCCTCTCCTTGTCCCTCTGGTAGAAGAAGGCTGGATCGACCACCCAGTCACCGCGGAAGTCCTCCGCATCTACCTCAACGAAGCCTTCGCCGAAGCCCCGGCAGCCCAAACCCTTCTCCTCGGCTGCACCCACTACCCGCTGCTTCAACCCCTCATCCAGAGAACACTCGCCGAACTCAACCACCCCATGACCATCATCGACTCCGCCGCCGCCACCGCCGCCCGCGTAGCCGAATACTTCCCCGCCAACCCCACCGGCGCCCCTCCCACCTGCCGCTTCTACGCCACCGACTCCATAGAAAAATTCCAACATCTGGGCTCCGCCTTCCTCGGCCACCCCCTCAACGAAGTCCACCTCCTCAACCTCGGCGGTTAGCTCAAAGCGCCAACGGCGCGACCGATACCAGCATGGGGCACAGCCACATGTATCCTTGCAGGCGGGCAGGAGGGCTGAAAGCCCGATCTATGTTGTTTTCCACAGCTATAAGTTCTCCAAAAACTGTCAAGCCCCCAATTTCATAACCCACACATAACAAACAAAATATAGTCGCGAAAAACTGCAAATGAGTTTCCCTCGTTCCGGTAAACTAAAGTTAGAGAGTAATAAAAAAAGAACTCCCGGCCACCACCGGGATTTTTTCATGGACCGCAAAACGGTATAGACCAAGTCCAGACCTATCTCATTTATTTCGAAGACTTTAGGACTTAAGTACGGGGGGAGGGGGTACTTCACCTGAACCCGAACCAAAGAGTAATAAGGAGCCATCAATGCCGTACCTGCTGAAGACCGAGCCCAACAAATACTCCTTCGACGATCTCCTCCGCGACGGCGAGACCACCTGGGATGGTATCACCAACAACCAGGCCCTGCTCTACCTCCGCAACATGAAGCCCGGCGAGAAGCTGGTCATCTATCACTCCAACATCGGCAAGGCCGCCATCGGCACCGCCAAGGTCGTCTCGGTCGACGCCACCGACCCCAAAAATCCAATCGTTCGCATCAAGCCGGTCAAGCGCCTGAAGCACGAAAAATCCCTCAACCAAATCCGCGAGGCTGCCGTCTTCAAAGGCTCGATCCTCTTCCGCCAGTTCCGCCTCTCCGTCGTCCCCCTGACAGACGACCAATACGATTGGCTCCTGGCCTAGCCACAGAACCGGTGCCCCATGTCCGGATTCTCGGACATGGGCGACGGCCACAAAATCTGCACGCCACAACTGCTATCCTTACCCTCGGAATCACCACAGGAGCGAACCGCAACATGATCGATCTCAAAGGCAAAGTAGCCGTCGTCTTCGGCCTCGCCAACAAGCGCAGCATCGCCTGGGGCATCGCCCAGAAGCTCTCCGAAGCCGGAGCAACGCTGGCCATCTGCTACCAGAGCGAACGCCTCCGCCAGGATGCCGAAGCCCTCGCCGCCGACCTCCCCAACGCGAAGACCTTCCAATGCGATGTCTCGATCGACGCCGACATCGACAACGTCTTCGAGCAGCTTAAGACTACTTACGGCAAGCTCGACATCCTCGTCCACTCCATCGGCTTCGCGCCCAACATCAAGAACGACGTCCTCCACACTGCGCGCGAAGACTTCCGCATCGCGCACGACGTCAGCGCCTACTCCCTCATCGCCCTCGCCCGGGGCGCCGAGCCGCTCATGACCGACGGCGGTTCCATCCTCACCCTCACCTACTACGGTTCCACCAAGGTCTTTCCCAACTACAACATCATGGGCGTCGCCAAAGCCGCGCTCGAGGCCACCGTCCGCTACCTCGCAGCCGACCTCGGCCAAAAGAAGATCCGCGTCAACGCCATCTCCGCCGGCCCCATCAAGACCCTTGCCGCCCGCGGCATCGGCGACTTCACCAAGATCCTTAACGCCGTCGAAGAGCGCGCCCCGCTCCACCGCAACGTCGACGCGCTCGAAGTCGGCAACACTGCCCTGTTCCTAACCTCCGACCTGGCCAGCGGTATCACCGGCGAAGTCACCTTCGTCGACTGCGGCTACAACATCACCGGCCTGTAGTCCGCACAGTCTTATTGTCATTCCGTAGCAAAGCGGAGGAATCTGCTTTTGCTCTCGCATCAGTCATCCACGAAAGGACCACCAAATGACCATCGCAGAAATTCTCCTTCAGGACTTTGACGTCGAGATGAAAGGCACCCGCACCACTCTCGAGCGCATCCCAACCGACAAGCCCGACTTCAAGTGTCATGACAAATCCATGCCCATGGGACGCCTCGCCGTCCATGTCGCCACCCTTCCCCGCTTCGGGACTACTGTTCTCACCACCGACGTACTCGACCTCGCCGCCACTCAATTCCCAACGCTGGTATTCGAGTCCCGCGAAAAACTTCTCGCCGACTTTGACGCCCTGGCAGCAGAGGCGCGCGGCCACCTCGTTTCCTCCACCGACGAACATCTCCAGAAGAACTGGAAGCTGGCCTGGGGTGACAAGGTCATCGCCGATGCTCCACGCTCCGCCCTCTACCGCAGCATGTTCTTCAACCACCTCATCCACCACCGCGCCCAGCTAGGCGTCTACCTTCGGCTCAACGACGTCCCCGTCCCGCCTCTCTATGGCCCCTCCGCCGACGATTCGATGGGTTTCTAAGCAACCGCATCCGTCGCTTGCAGCGCCAACACCTGGACTGCAAGCGACATCCAATCTTCAGGACTATTCCGAAAGCTGCGAAGTTCCTGAAAAATTGGAGACATGCGATGAAATCTACCTGGAAATCGCACGACGACAACAAATCCCTGGATGCCGCCGAGGAAAAGCATCTCCCCGACTCTGTCTACGCCTTCCCCTCGCAGCGCAAAGAGCCGATGACCAATGCCTCACACGTTCGCAACGCCATTGCCCGCTTCGATCAGGTAAAAGACGTAACCGAGCACGAGCGCGAACAGGCCTTTGCCAATATCAAGGCCGCCGCGAAGCATTACGACGTAGAAATGACCGAAACAAGCTGGCACGATCTGGGCAAAAAGCCGCACACCAGCAATCCGGCACACAAGAAAAGCGCCTAGCCAGCCTTCTCCGTCAACTCAGCCCAGCGCGCATACAAGCCATCCGCGGCGGTCTGCGCAGTCTCCATCTCGGCCAGTGCAGCCGTCAGATTTGTCGCATCGGTCACTACATCCTGCCGCTCCATCATCTCCCGCGCGGACTGCAACCGTTCCTCCGCCGCCTCAACCGCAGCTTCGATCCCGGCAAACTCGCGAGCCTCAAGATATGACAGCTTCTTCTTTCCGGCAGCAACAGGAGGAGCAGAAGTCGCAGAAGCAACCGCCTTTCCCGTAGCTCCAGGAGCAATCGCCTCCTCCACCTTCACGCCCCGCCACTGCTCCCACTGCGAGTAATCCGAAAACCTCTCCGAACCGCCCTTGCCATCCAGCCCCAGCACCACAGTTGACACACGGTCCAACATGTAACGGTCATGGGTCACTAATACCAGCGCGCCCGTGTACTCCAGCAGGCTCTCTTCCAGAATTTCGAGCGTCGCAATATCCAGATCGTTCGTCGGCTCATCGAGCAACAACAAATCCGCAGGCTCCAGCATCAGCTTCGCAATCAGTACACGAGCCCGCTCGCCGCCGCTCAGCCTCTCGACAGGCTGATTGAGTTGTTCGCTCGTGAAGAGAAACTTCGTGGCATAACTCGCCACATGCACGACACGTCCCTGATACACGACCGAGTCCGAATCCGGAGCCAGCGCCCGCCTCAGTGTCACATCTTCATCGAGTTCCCGCATCTGGCTGAAGTACACAATCTTCAGCAGCGGGGCCTTCTTTACCGTACCAGCCGAAGCCTCCAGCTCTCCCGTCAACAGCCGCAGCAGCGTCGTCTTCCCACTCCCATTCGGTCCCACCAAACCCACGCGCATTCCAGACGTAATCAGAAAGTTCAGCCCTTCGACGATCTTCCTGTCGCCAAGCGTAATGCTCACATCTTCCAGCTCCACCAGCCGCTTCGTCTGCCGCTCCGTGGCGGAGAAATCAATCCCTGCCGTAACTGTCTGCACGCGCGAATTCACTTCCTTCAACTGCCCGATCAGATCATTCGCATTGTCGATCCGCGCCTTCGCCTTGGTAGACCGCGCCTTCGGCCCGCGCCGCAACCAGTCCACCTCGATCTTCACGCGATTCTTCAGCGCATCCTGCAGCTTCGTCTGCGCCTCCATGTAAGCCTCTTTGCCCTCAAGAAACTTTGAATAGCTCCCCTTCACCCGCAGCAGCCCATCGGCATACACACGGTTCAGCTCCACTATCTCTGTCGCAACATTCTCAAGAAAATAACGATCATGGCTAACAAGAACGCAAGCAAAAGCAGCCTCATTCAACAATCCCTCCAACCACGAAATCCCAGCCAGGTCCAAATGGTTCGTAGGTTCATCCAGCAACAGCACATCGGGATGCGTCACCACCGCCTCGGCGATGGCCAGCCGCTTTCGCCAGCCTCCGCTCAGCTTCGACGCCTCGACATCCAGTGACGGAAACCCAATCCGTCCACTCGTCTCCCGCAGCCGTCCCTCACGTTCCCCCTCGGAGATGTGGGCGCGCTTCAATGCTGCCTCCAGCACATCACGCACCGTCAGCCCGGCGGCAAACTCCGACTCCTGCTTTACATAGCCCACGCGAGTACGCTTGCGAACGGCAACATCGCCCGCATCGGCATCTTCCTCCGCAGCCAGCACCTTCAGCAGCGTGCTCTTCCCAGCGCCATTCGGCCCAATCAGCCCAATGCGGTCTCCATCAGAAACAGTAAACGAGATATCACGAAACAAAGCAGTCGCGCCAAAGGCTTTGCTCAACCCCTGCGCATTTAAGATTGGTGGCATTTCTTCAGTCTACCTTGCCTAATCCAGACAAACGCCGACCACGGATCGACGCGGATAAACACGGATGCAAGGCTGTTGTTTTTATCCGCGCTTCTCTGTGCAAATCCGTGGTCGATGAGCACTTCTAATCCAGATCAAAGTCCCGCAAAGGCCGCTCCCCCAGCGGCGTCTCTTTGGCCTTCTTCACTGCTTCGGCAAATTTTTTGGCCAGCACGTCGTCCTTGTTCTTCTGCGCCTCTACACTCTGCGCGAAGATCGAGTCGCGGCGCTCATCGCTCTCCCGCAGCGCACGCGCCGCCTCTCCAAAATCCTCGAACATCTTCTTCTTTGGAGCAGATTTATGCGCCATAATCGACCTCGTCACCGGATCAATCTTCAGCATTGCCCCACAATCCGGACATGTTACCTCAAATGCCTCATCACTCATCCCCATGGTCCGTCACCTCAATCATCCATTCTAAAACCGCGGACGGAAAAATTGCCGGTTGCCGCCGCCACTGCTTATATGGTCCCAGAAAATGCTTATCTTCTTCGCGAAGATGCCTTCGGCAGTGAACAATAAGCAGATGAGCGATCAGACCGCATCCGCCACGACCACCTGCCCCACCGCCCAGACATGGAACACCGAAGCCTACGCCACCAACGGCCGTTTCGTGGCCACCCTGGCCTCTGGCGTCGTCGCCCTCCTTGCGCCTAAACGCGGGGAACATATCCTGGACCTCGGTTGCGGCGATGGCGCTCTCACCGAGCAGCTAGCCGCCACCGGCGCCATCATCACCGGAGTCGACGCCTCCCCCACCATGATTGCCGCCGCCCGCAAGCGCAACCTCAACGTCGAACTTTACAGCGCCGATGCGTTGCCCTATATCGACCGATTCGACGCCATCTTCTCCAACGCGGCCCTCCACTGGATACCCGCCGCAAGCCAGGCCGCGTCCCTCGTCTGTATCCACCGCGCACTCCACCCTGGCGGACGCTTCGTCGCCGAGATGGGAGGTCAAGGCAATATCGCCGCCATCCGCACCGCACTCCAGGCCGTCCTCAGCGGCTTCCATATTGACGCCGAGGCCGCAGCCGCCAGCTTCTTCCCCTCACCTGCCGTTTATCGCCGCCTGCTGGAATTCGCTGGCTTCACCGTCCAGTCCATCGATCTCATCCCCCGTCCTACCCCACTGCCCAACGGCATGGAATCGTGGCTCAACACCTTCCGCAACGGCATCCTCGACCAGCTCACACCCACCGACCGCGCTACAGCCCTCAATCGAACCGTAGCTCTACTTCAATCTATCCTCTGCGACGCGGACGGCAACTGGACAGCCGACTACGTCCGCCTCCGCTTCCACGCCACAAAAAACTGAACGTTTCAACTATGGCGCCACACCCTGCTGCATAATCACCAGCGCCCGCTGCAGAGGTGTCGGGGCCACGGCAACCGCCCCCTCAAAAGGCCTCGCCAAATCGGCAATAGCTGCAAGCGTCACAGCCACCACAAACGTCAGCGCCAGCACCTGACCATAATGCAGCCACTTTTTATCATTTCCAAGCAGGCACGAAGAGATGACCGTCGCCGCGCCTCCCACGATCAGCAGCACCCACAGAACACCAGGGAGCCTATTAGTATGCTGTTCCTCGCGCAATCTGCGACGCTCGCCCAGATTGCCCATCGCAGCCGTCAACTGGTTTATGCCGTTGGACTCCGCGGAAGTCTGCGCCTGCGCCGCAATCAGAACCTGCCACATCCGATGTAATACCACTTCACCCGCATGACTCTCTCGCTGTGTCTGCATTGCAGGCCACTCCTGATTCAGCACGGCATCCGCATATCTCAGCGTAAGCCCGCGCATGTCGTCCCTCTGCGGCGAGGGTAATCCCGCAGCGATCTGATGCACATTCAACAACGATGCCGTCTCAAGCGCTACATCGATCTCTGCGGCACGAAAATCCGTCCACACGGTAAAGAGCATAAAGCCCAGAATCACCCCATACGTGGTCCCCAGAACCCCCATCTGCCACGCATTGACATCATTGATGATCTTGCGATTCTCAACTGGCCACACCCGGTTGAGAATCGCCACCATTAAAATTGCGGCAACCAGCGAAAGAACAATAGCGAAGGTGCTTTGTCCGTAACTCAGCATCGTCAATTCACCTGTCAAATGACCTTGAATTCACACGCCAGCCTACGCTCCATCTACTCCTAATGCCACCACCATTCTGTACAGACCATTTACACTAGACCTTGGGGGAAAAATGCACCCCAAAGGACACTAGTTTTGATCGATAAAGCTTTCGCAAAAGTCTTTGGCACCAGCAACGAGCGCGCCGTAAAGCGCCTTCTGCCATCCGTTAAGCGGATTAATGAGCTTGAGCCCTCCATGCAGGCTCTCTCCGACGATGAACTGCGCGCAAAAACTGTCGAGTTCCGCCAGCGCATCGCCGACTCTATCGCCGCGGCCAAGATCAATCCCGACGACGAAGACGCCGAAGACGCCACCCGCGCGGCGGAGAAGGCAGCTCTGGACGAAATCATGCCCGACGCTTTCGCAGTCGTCCGCGAAGCAGGCAAACGCGCGGTGCAGATGCGCCACTTCGATGTTCAGCTCATCGGCGGCATGGTCCTTCATCAGGGCAAGATCGCCGAGATGAAGACCGGAGAAGGCAAGACTCTCGTCGCTACGCTTCCCTGCTATCTCAACGCCCTCGCCGGACGCGGCGTCCACGTCGTTACCGTCAACGACTACCTCGCCAAACGCGACGCCGAATGGATGGGCAAGATCTACGGCTTCCTCGGCCTTACCGTCGGCGTCATCGTCCACGACCTCGACGACCAGCAGCGCCGCGAAGCCTACGGCTCCGACATCACCTACGGCACCAATAATGAGTTCGGCTTCGACTATCTCCGCGACAACATGAAGTTCGAGTTGGGCGACCAGGTGCAGCGCGGCCACTACTACTGCATCGTCGATGAAGTCGATTCCATCCTGATCGACGAGGCGCGCACGCCGCTCATCATCAGCGGCCCCACCGACCAGACCACCGACAAATACGCTCGCGTCAACACCATCATTCCCTCGCTCGAAGAGGGCGAGATGACCGAGACCCTCGATACCAAGACCTACACCGGCGACTTCGTCGTCGACGAAAAGGCCCGGGCCATCACCATCACCGATGAAGGCTGGGAGAAGATCGAGAAGCTCCTAGGCATAGGCAACATCGCCGACCCGGAGAACTGGGACCTCAAGCACCACGTCGAAGTCGCCGTCAAAGCCCACAGCCTCTACAAGCGCGATGTCGAGTACGTCGTCAAAGACGGCGAGGTCGTTATCGTCGACGAGTTTACCGGCCGTCTCATGCCCGGCCGCCGCTGGTCCGACGGTCTGCACCAGGCGGTCGAAGCCAAGGAAGGCGTTGCAATCCGCAAAGAGGACCAGACCCTCGCGACCATCACCTTCCAGAATTATTTCCGCATGTACAAAAAGCTCTCCGGCATGACCGGCACCGCCGAGACAGAAGCCGCCGAGTTCGAGAAGATCTACAAGTTGGAGATTGTGGTCATCCCGACCAACCGCGTCTTGAAGCGCATCGAAAACTCCGATGTCGTCTATCGCACCTCGAAGGAAAAATACTTCGCCGTGGCAGACGAGATCGCCAAGCTTCACGAGGCCAAGCAGCCCGTTCTGGTGGGCACGACCAGCATCGAAAAATCCGAGCTGCTGAGCGAGATTCTCAAGCGCAAAGGCGTTCGTCACGTCGTGCTGAACGCCAAGTTCCACGAGAAGGAAGCCGAGATCGTCGCCCAGGCCGGACGCCTCGGCATGGTCACCATCGCCACCAACATGGCGGGCCGCGGCACAGATATTCTGCTCGGCGGCAACGCTGAATTCATGGGCCGCCAGGAGCTCGTCCGCAAGAACCTGGCCCGCGCCGTCTCCGCTGCTGAAGGCGCTATCTCACCGGTCGCCGATCCAGGCATGGTCCGCTTCTACTACACCGGGCAGGAGTTTGAGACCACCCAGGAATCCTGGGACGCAGCCACGGCCACCCACGAAGCAGCCGCGCAGAAGGAACACGAGGCCGTCATCGCCGCCGGTGGCCTCCACATCCTCGGAACCGAGCGCCACGAGTCCCGCCGCGTCGACAACCAGCTCCGTGGCCGCGCCGGTCGTCAGGGCGACCCCGGCTCCTCCCGCTTCTTCCTCTCGCTCGAAGACGACCTCATGCGCATCTTCGCTCGCGAGTGGGTCTCGACGCTGCTTCAGCGCCTCGGGATGGAAGAAGGCGTGCCCATCGAGAGCCGCATGATCTCCAAGCGTATCGCCTCTGCGCAACAGGCTGTCGAGAGCCAGAACTTCGAATCGCGCAAACACGTCCTCGAATACGACGACGTCATGAATAAGCAGCGCGAAGCCGTCTACGGCCTGCGCCGACAACTCATGGGAGGCGTCGACCAGAAGCAGCTCATCACCGACGACTACGTCTCCACCATTCTCTCGAACCTGCTCGACGAGCACGCTCCGGAAAAGGCCCACGCCGACGAGTGGAAGCTCGATGCCCTGTTCGCCCAGCTTTACGATGTCTTCGGAGCCCATCTCGAAAATGAGATCGACGCTACCGAGCTTACCCGCCATGAACTGGGCGAGTCCATCTTCGAGAAGCTTCGCGCTCGATACGACATCAAGGAGCAGATCCTCGGCGCCCCGCAGATGCGCTATCACGAGCGCATCGTCATGCTTTCGGTCCTCGACGGACTGTGGAAGGACCACCTCCTAGCCATGGACCACCTCAAGGAAGGCATCGGACTGCGCGGCTATGCTCAGCAGGACCCTCTTGTCGCCTACAAAAAGGAGTCCTTCGACATGTTCGAGGGCATGATGATGCGTTTCCAGGAAGATACCGCCCGCCATCTCTTCCGCATGCAGATCATCGGCCCCGACGGCAATCCAATCGAGACCGCCGAACAGTTGCAGCAGGCACAGTTGCAGCGTCCCCCCGTCCAGAACGCAGATCCCAATGGGCTGTCGGCCTCGTCTGCACATGCTCCGGTCCCCATTCCAACCCGCGCACCGTCCACCACTATCGATGCGCTCGAGCGCGAGTTCCAGAAGAAAAAGAAGCGCGAACTTGATCTCGCCCGCGCAGCCGGTGCAGGTTCCGAAACTAACGGTGCTACTCCCCGGCGTACCGGCGAAAAAGTTGGCCGCAACGACGACTGCCCCTGCGGCTCAGGCAAGAAATACAAAAAATGCCACGGCGCCCAGGCCTGAAGCGAAACCAAGAGCACCGCAGGCCAATCGTAATATAGGGCCTGCGTTGCTCTCCCCTTCCGCTGCATTTACTATGGTGCATGTGCCGCCTTTTGAAAAAGTGGCCCAGGTTCTCGCACCCTTCTGCTCATGCCTGCCATCCAATCTCCAGCGACGGAAGAGATTCATCCCGATGTAGCGCTTGTAGCGCGCGCTAAAGCGGGGGACGCGACTGCCTTCGAGCAGCTCGTGCGGCAGTACGAACGCCAGATCTTCCGGGTAGCGCAGCATATTACGCAAAACCGTGAAGACGCCGAAGACATCGCGCAGGATGCATTTCTCAAGGCTTACGAGAAACTGGACCAGTTCCAGGGGAACTCCAAGTTCTCGACCTGGCTCGTCCGCATCGCCGTCAACGAGAGCCTCATGCGGCTGCGCAAGCGCAAAACCAGCAAAACCGTCTCCATGGATGAAGATGTCCAGACCGAAGATGGAGCCATCCCCCGCGACTTCGCTGAATGGCGGCCTAATCCCGAACAGAACTACAATCAGGCAGAGCTTGGTGAGATTCTCCGGAAGACGATTCAGGGCCTCCCTCCCGGTTTTCGCACCGTCTTTACGTTGCGCGACATTGAAAATCTCTCTACGGAAGAGACTGCGGAGGCACTCGGCTTGAGCGTCCCTGCCGTAAAATCGAGATTGTTGCGCGCCCGCCTGCAGTTGCGTGAGCGTCTCAGCCGGTACTTCCGCCGGAAGGAGGGTCACCCGGCATGACCTGCACTGACTTCCTCAGCCAGCTTACCGATTACTTCGATGGACAGATCAGTCCTGATCTCCTCGAAGAAGTCCGTGCCCATACCGCCGCCTGCAGTCACTGTGAGGTGGTGCTCAACACGACCCGTCAAACCATTGAAATCTACCGCGGTAATGAGGTTTACGAGGTATCAGACGAGCTTCGCGAGCGGCTCCATGCCGCTATCATGCGTAAATGCAATAAGAAAGCGTAGAAAGAGCTTTTACTTGACGCAAGACAAGACACCAATTATGCTAATATTCATGGCGATTTTCCGCGCATCCCGTTGTCGCATGTGTTGTTGCGACCCCGTGCGCCTTCGCCTTTGCCTCGCTTCGTAGACTGCTCAAACAAGTCCCGAACATCTCAGCAAAGTCATAAGCGCCCACAAACCTGGTGGGCTTTTTTATTTCTGCACCATTCAGATTTCCGCACAATTCAGAGGAAACCTCATCATGACTACTCCAGTCGCAACTGTCGTCAAAGAGACCAAAGCCCAGAAGGCCGAGCGTCTCAAACTCGCCAAAAATCCGTGGGAGGCCTTTGATGAAATTCGCCAGTTCGCCCGGGATGGCCGTGACTCGGTTCCCGAGGAATGGGCCCTTTACTTCCGCTGGTGGGGTGTCTATTCCCAGGGTGATGGGCTAGGGCTTGCCGGCGGCAAGAATGGTGAGGGCAAAGCTACAGAGTTCTTCATGCTGCGCATCGGGCTGCCCAATGGCTTGCTCACCAGTCACCAGCTCCGTGTCATCGGCGGCATCACTAAGAAGTATGCCCGCAACCTGGCCGACATCACCACCCGCCAGAACATCCAGCTTCACTGGCTCACCATCGCCGACCTCGTCGATGTCGTCGATACCCTCACCGAGATTGCCCTGTCGCCAAAGGGAGCCTGCGGCGATGTGGTCCGCAACGTCACCGGCTGCCCCCTTGCCGGCATCAACCACGACGAGCTGATCGACGCCTCACCACTCGCCGTCGAAGTAGCCAGAACGCTCAACGCCAACAATGCCTTCTACAACCTGCCCCGCAAGTTCAAGATCTCTATCTCCGGCTGCCCCCTCTGGTGCAACTACCCGGAGATCAACGACGTTGCCCTTACCGCCATCAAGCACACCGTCGATGGCAAGGAAGAGGTCGGCTACACTCTGCGCGTCGGCGGAGGCCTCTCGACCGAGCCCCACATCGCCGTGCGCATCCCCGCCTTCGTCCGTCAGGACCAGGCCCTCGCCGTCGTTGTCGGCGCAGCCGAGATCTTCCGTGACGCCGACGTTCTCCGTGAAAACCGCACGCGTGCCCGCTCCAAGTATCTCTTCATGCGCTTCGACTGGACCCCGGAATCTTATCTCGAAGTCCTCGAAGCCAAGCTCGGCTATAAGCTGATCCCTTCTCCCGCCGAAGATGAGAACATTGCCGACGACATCTACCGCGATCACATCGGCATCACACCGCAGAGCCAGCCCGGTCTCTCCTCGGTCGGTGCCAGCGTTCTTCGCGGCCGCGTCTCCGGCGACCAGCTTCAAAAGCTAGCCGATCTCGCCGACCAGTACGGCAATGGCCAGCTCCGCACCACCATCATGCAGAACATCATCATCGTCAACGTACCCAATGAGAAGACCGCTGCCCTGGTCATCGAGCTCAACACGCTCGGCTTCCAGGTCGATGTCTCGGCCTTCTGGCGCGGCGCCATCGCCTGCACCGGCACCGAGTTCTGCAAGCTCGCCATCACTGAGACCAAGGGCTTCGCGAAGTGGCTGGTCAGCGAGATGGAGGACCGGCTCCCCGGCTTCGATCAGCAGATCAAGCTTCACGTCACCGGCTGCACCAACAGTTGCGGCCAGCACTGGATCGCCGACATCGGCCTCGAAGGCAAAAAGATTAAGCAGGATGGCAAGTTCGTAGATGCCTTTCACTTCTGCGTAGGCGGAGCTGTAGGCAAATACGCACGCACCTCTCGTCCTCTCGGGTACCGCGCTGCTGCCGAAGACGTGCCCGACGCCATCGAGCGACTGCTGCTCGCTTACCTCGCCGGCCGTCAGCCCGAAGAAGACCTCCGCGCCTACTTCGCCCGCAACGACGACGAGACACTCCGCGCGCTGCTCAACGGTGCCATCATCGATCCCGAAGAGCGCGATGCGCCTCCCGTGGGCGCCGGACGCCTGGCTCCGGGCGAGTAGCATTGCTCATAGCGATGACATAGAAGCATTAGACTCAAAGCCCTCTACGTCTCCGCTATCATCAGAGGAAGATCCTATGTCACTCTTCCCTATCTTCCTTAAACTCGCGGGCCGCCCCTGCATCGTCATCGGAGCGGGGCATCTGGCAGAATCCAAGATCGACTCCCTGCAAGCCGCAAACGCCTGGATCACGGTCATAGCTCCCGAGGCCAACGAGCGCATCCGAAACCTCGCTGCCGCAGGTGAGATTCAATTCCATGAACGCTCCTATGCCGAAGGTGATCTGACAGGAAACTTCCTCGTCGTGGCTGCAACGAATGTTCCTGCTGTCAATCGCGCTGTTTTTCGTGAAGCAACCGAAAAAGGCATTCTCTGTAACGCCGTCGACGATCCACCCTTCTGCGACTTCTACTTTCCTTCCGTCGTTCGGCGTGGCGACCTTCAAATCGCCATCTCAACCGCAGGCGCCAGCCCTGCCTTGGCCCAAAAGATACGCAAGGACATCAACGCTCAGCTCCCCCTGGATGCAGGCGAATGGCTCGCCAACCTTGGCAACCTGCGCCGCGAGGTCGTAGCTGCCGAACCGCTCAACGAAGAACGCAAGTGGCTGCTCCACCAGCTCGCGCGGCGCGAGGTATGCGGCTACGATCAGTGCCCTTCACGCTTGCTGGCCCGCGAACATGCCAAAACCAATCCACCCGGGGGTAAAGCGTGAGCGCCCACGGCGAAACACATCTATCGCCTGCTTCAACACTCGGTGTCTCTCCGCAGAGAACAGGCTCTTCTGGAGCCGAACGTGGCCATGTCTATCTCGCGGGAGCCGGCCCAGGAGATCCAGACTATCTCACGCTGCGTACTGTCCGGCTCCTCCAAACGGCGGACCTTATTCTCCCCGACGACCTTGTCTCCGAAGAGATTCTTACCTTCGCGCACGAGGGAGCGGAGATCATCCCTGTAGGAAAACGCTGCGGCCAACCCCGCATCACGCAGGCAGAGATTCACGTCCTCATGATTGGGGCGGCGCTGGCAGACAGATCGGTTCTCCGCCTCAAATCAGGTGATCCGCTCATCTTCGGCCGTGCCGGTGAAGAGATTCAGGCGCTACGCGCGGCAGGCATTCCCTTCGAGATTGTTCCTGGCATTACGACCGCGTTTGCCGTGGCCGCTGCCCTGCAAACCCCATTGACTGATCGTAGCGCGGCGTCAAAACTGATTCTGGCTACCGCTCATCATGCTGCCGGGAAAGTGCAGCTCACCCCAAAGTGGGCTGGAGCATTTCCCCCGGACGCTACGCTCGTCATCTACATGCCGGGCCGAAATTTTCGAGATCTTGCCGATGATCTCATCGGCTCGGGTATTCCGGCCGCCACCCCCTGTGTTGCCGTCTCTAAGGCATCAACCGATGCAGAGCAGGTTCATACGGCGACGCTGGGGTCGATTGAGGATGCTGATGTGGGGCCAGCCCCGGTCATCCTCCTGATCGGGCAGGCCATCCAGGTTGGCGTTGGCTGAACTAGGCCCGTGCAGCTTTGAGCTTGCGTCTTATTACGCCTGCCCCACCGATTAGCCCAGTCAGCAACAACACCAGGCTTTCGGGCTCGGGAACGGGGGTTACTGGCGGAGGAGGCGGACCGGGAGGAAGGCCGCCGCCTGGCATGCCGGGAAATCCGCCGATGGGCGGCGTGGAGATGGGGGGGTTCTGCGTAGGATAGCTTGGGTCCTCTCCCGTCACGGGAAACTGAGGGGGCGTGACTGAAGCAATTTGTTCATCGCCGGACACTGGAAGTGGGAGTATGCCGTCAAAGTCAGCCGGGGTTTCCTCGCTGATCAGAGGTTGGTCAAGTTCTCTCTCCGGCAAAACTCCGCAAGCTATATTGAAGCGGCGCAGCGCTTCCGCACGGGTCATTCTCGGTCTTCGTGGATAGTGATGATACGGTCTCGCTACCGGTTTTGGTTTGACGTATCCGGCCAACTTCATTTGGGCGTAGCGGCGTGCTCTTAGCTTTGCTGCATGCAGCCGCTTCATCGCCTGCGAATGGGCGAGTTGATCTCTATAGGTAAGGAACCACCGCTGACAATCCGTCGATGCGTGCACACCCGTCGCTGATCCGGTGACCAGAAGCACAATCATCAGTAATAATAGGAATGCTCGACGCATTGGTATGGCCCTTGAACGAAATGTCGCTCACTGCCATACCTTGCAATCCTAGTGCCAGAGTGAATAAACACAGGAATTCTCCTCCTTTGCTAGGGAATAGTGATTAAACTTTGCAGTCGAGGACTATCTCTTACCCTTTATGCCCCATGGACTTCCCTCTTGAAGTGAAATATTTTGCATGTTTGCCATGAAGTGCATAACTAAGGGCAAAACTACGGCGAAGATGGAGTACCCGGCTTTGTGGTTGGTTGAGTCTGAGATTTAGCCCAATCTGCTTTGGGCCATCTTTGCTGCTTCGTAGATCTGCTCGAACGACTCCACTGCATAAAGGACCGGCTGCATCTCGCTGGTCTGGAACTTCTGGTTCAGCACCAAGTCGAGATCGAAGTCTTTGATCTCGCATCCACCGGCGAGCACGCGAGAACATTCGCCGTGGGATGAGATCAGGCCGCTTCCGTAGACCTTGATACCGCCGTCCTGCCGGATTAGACCGAACTCGACGGTAAACCAGAAGAGCCGTCCCATCCGTTCGAGCGCCGCAGGGTCCTGCATCAGGCCAGCGCAGACCTTTCCGTAGTGTTCGAGAAAGTCCGCAAATACCGGATGCGCGTGCATCGGCACGTGGCCGAAGACATCGTGAAAAATGTCGGGCTCGGGCGTATATTCCAGCGAATCGCGTCCCCGCAGCCAGGTCGTCGTGGGAAACATGCGCGCCGCGAGCATCTCGAAGAAAGCGTCCGCGGGAAGAAAGCCGCTCACCGGGGTTGACTGCCAACCGGTTCGAGGTTGCAACAGCGCACTGACTGCCTTTAAATCCGGTAGCCGGTCCTCGCGCAATCCAATCTGCGCAAAACCATCCAGATACTCCCGACAGGCATGCTCGTGCAGTTGCGGCATTCGTCGGCTGACCAGCTCCGCCCAGACCCTATGCTGTTCGGGCGTGTAATCCGACCAGATCTGCTCAATCAGATAGGGAGCCGCCACTCCCAACCTGCTCTGTGACAGACTTAAACCTGAAGCAGCGATTCCCATAAGCATCCTGACTGGCCGTATTTGCCAGTCAAAGCATACATCTTCTGTTGCCACTGCTGCATTGCCTGCAAACCCCAGGTCTCCTGATACTTCCCGCTAAAGTTTGCAGCGATCCTGGTCGTCAACGACTTACATCTTGGAGCGAAGAGGCTGGGTTGGTTCAGTCGCTGTTCCCACGCCGCCGATCTCCTGCGTATATTTCTTCAACAACTCGTGATGCAGGCAATAGAGCGCAAGTTCGAGGCGATCGGAGACGCCCAGCTTGTCGTACACCTTGCGAAGATAGTTCTTGATGACCTGCTCGGTGGTGCCAATCTGGTAGGCAATCTCTTTGTTGCGCATTCCGCGCGTAATGCAGCTAATGATTGCCAGCTCTTTCTTCGATAGCTTTGGCTGCACCTTGGGATCGGTGAGAGAGCTTGCCTGCGACCGGTAGGCTTCGATGACCCAACTGATGGACTGATTATCAATCCAGGTTTCGCCGTCGGCAATCTTACGGACGCACTTGACCAGGAGATCGGGGGAGATAGACCTCGGCACCACTCCGCGCACGCCACGGCGGTAAAGCTCCACCGTATTCGACTCATCCGCCTCCGTCACCTGAACGATCAATTTCGCATCCGGCGCCTGCCGCACCAACTCCGGGATCGCATCGATTGTCCCTGAGATCAGTTGGCCTTCGAGAACAACGACATCGGTGGGGTAGCGTTGAAGAGCAAGGTAAAGATTATTCAGCGTCTCAACCTGAGCGATGACGCGGATGTCATCCTCCAAGGCAAAGATCTTGCGAATTCCAACCCGATAGATCGCCTGCGAATCGGCGAGAATGACACGAATTCCAGGGGAAGACGCGTTCTCTTCGTGGACGCTCTCTTCCGGAGCGTCCTCGGTGGTCCGGGTATTGTCAAAATGAACAACCGTCATAAATCAGGCCTTTAGAAAGTATTCGTCAATCACAGCAGCGGCCTTTTTCTCGCCATCCTGGAGAGAGTGGCGCACGACGCGGCCTCTACAGTGAATGGTTACATCTGTTGCAGACCCCATTACAGCTGAGGGCATGGCTATGGTGAACTCGATTTTGCTGTCGATATCCGGCAAGCGGTCGCTTACAAAGAGCAGGCCGTTTGCGGATATATTTTCTGTCACCGCCTCAATATCGCCTTGGTCCGTGCAGATATGGATAGCCAGTCTCATCGGAAAACGTACCGCGTTGCGAACTGGATTATCTCCATTCGGCTTTGGCCGTTGGCTCACACGTCCTCCTTCACCCAGCCTTGCGGCCATACACTGGTCCGTTGACTGGCATACAGGAGTCTATCGTACACACAGATACATGCTCCAGAGATTTTCTTTGAATGTGCAGAGGGGGGTGTCTTTTCTGAGAACCTGTCCAAAAACTATGGAATTCAGATGCAAGGGGTTCATCAACCTTTCAAGACAGCGACGGCGTAAAACAGGCAACGGCGAAATACAGGGGTCTCTCCACTGCGACGGCAAAAGCGCCGCCTTCGGTCGAGATGACATAGTTTTGGTGGTGGGGTTGAGTAGAACAGGCAACTGCAAAAGAACTTTCACAGTAATTTTAAGACAAGTTCTCAGGCGGTTTTCATCTCGATCAGATTCCCCGCCTTCGCCGCAGCCTCGGCCAGAACGCGGTGATGGATCGTAAAAAGGGCCAGCTCCAGCCGGTCAGACACGCCGATCTTGTCGTAGATGCCGCGCAGATAATTCTTGATGACCTGTTCCTTCGTTCCCAGTTGCGTGGCAATCTCCTTGTTCTTGCAGCCCTGAACGATCAACGCGACGATTTGCATCTCCTTCGGCGTCAGCCGATCGCGAACCCGCATCCCTACGCTGTCGGCGGCCTGCATGGTGGTGATGTTCGCGCGCTGCACAAAACGCTGTCCCCGGGCCACACGGCGGACACAGTCGACCAGCTCAGATCCAGCTACGTTACGGCACACGATGCCGTCGAGCAGGATGGCCACCTCATCGGTAAGGTGCTCTGTGTTTTCCGTAACCAGAATGACGCGGCTGCCCAGCGCATTGATTCGGGCAAGCAGGACAGGAAAGTCCGGACGCAGACTCGAAGCAGCAAGAACGATGGCTCCTGTGCTTGCCTCAACTGCCGCAAAAAGTCTCTCCATATTTTCGCATTGGGCGACGATGCGCATATCGTCTTCCAATGCCAGAACGCGTGCTGCGCCAGCCCGGAATATCGCCTGATTGTCAGCGAGTATGAGTCGATTCATGGGTAATTCTGTCTCCTGCCAGGGATCTACCGTTCCGTAATTGCCTCATCGGCGGATTGCGGCTGGCATAAGGGAATGTCCATAAATAGGACAATTGCAGCCGCAAATAGATTCACAGAGAGAGCCTTTCTAATCAATGCGATATGTTTCTGAACCCTGAAGCCCTCCAACACAATCGAATGATACGTGCGGGTATGTGGAAAACACGCCCGCGAAGTATAACAAGGGTATGCCCAAGCCTATTCTGTTAGCCATCGACGACGACACCAGCGTCCTGGAAGCTGTCGTTCAGGACCTGCGCCGCCACTACGGTCAAAGCTACCGCATCGTTCGCGCAGCCTCAGGCGCCGCGGCGCTCGACATCTGTCGCCAGCTTCTTGAGCGCAAGGACATCGTCGCCCTCTTTCTCTCCGACCAGCGCATGCCTGGAATGACCGGGGTCGACTTCCTTCAGCAAGTGCTCAAGCTCTATCCTGACGCAAAGCGAGTTCTGCTGACGGCCTACGCCGACACGGAAGCGGCAATACGCGCCATCAACACCGCGAAGATCCACTATTACCTGAACAAGCCGTGGGACCCGCCGGAAGAGAAACTTTACCCCGTCCTGGACGATCTGCTCGAAGCCTGGAAGCAAGGGTACAGGCCGCCGTTTGAAGGCATTCGGGTGGTCGGCGTGCGCTGGTCCGCGGCCGACCATGCTGTGCGCGACTTCCTCTCCCGCAACCGCATCCCCTATCAATGGCTGAATCCGGAGCAGAATCCGGACGCTCTCAGCCTGCTGAAGGAAAAAGGAATTGACGACGCCAAGCTGCCAGTCGTGCTTTTCGGGGACGGGACAGCGTTGGTACAACCTTCATCGACTGAGCTGGCGCATAAACTTGGCCTCCCTACCCAGGCACAACAGAAGTTCTATGACGTCGTTGTGGTGGGCGCGGGGCCAGCCGGACTCGCGGCGGGCGTCTACGGAGCCTCTGAGGGGCTGCGCACGCTGATTGTGGAGCCCAATGCGGTTGGAGGGCAGGCGGGTTCAAGCTCGAAGATTGAAAACTACCTTGGCTTTCCAGCAGGCATTAGCGGCGACGAGCTGGCGAAGAGAGCGTTTCTGCAGGCGGGCAGGCTGGGAGCCGAGTTCCTTCTGCAACAGGTCACCTGCATCCGGTCCGAAAACCAATATCACATCGTCCAGATGAAGGATGGGCGCGAGGTGACGTGTCACGTTTGCCTGATCGCTACCGGGGTCGCCTACTGCAAGCTGGATATTCCGGGAGCCGACAAGTTGAGCGGCGCGGGCGTGTACTACGGGGCGGCTCTCACGGAAGCGATGTCCTGCGCGGACGAAGTAGTGTACATCGTCGGCGGCGCCAACTCCGCGGGCCAGGCTGCCATGCACTTCTCCCGGTATGCGGCGGAGGTTCACATGCTTGTACGCGCAGATTCGCTCGAAAAAAGCATGTCGAAGTATCTGATTGACCAGATTCAGGCCACGCCAAATATCATTGTCGAAACCCAGACTGAAGTCATTGCCATGTCTGGCAATGACCATCTTGAGTGTCTGATGCTGAAGACGCCGCGCGGCGAAGAAGCACGGCCAGCCAGTTCCCTGTTCATCTTCATCGGGGCGGCGCCCAAGACGGACTGGCTGCCGAAAGAGCTTGCCTGCGACAGCAAAGGTTTCATTCTGGCAGGGCCTGACCTCAAAGCGAAGTCGGCCGGAGCATGGTCTCTCGACCGTTCGCCCTATCTGCTGGAGACCAGCGTTCCCGGCATCTTTGTCGCCGGCGACGTTCGCTACAACTCAGTAAAACGATGCGCCTCCGCCGTGGGCGAGGGCTCCATCGCAATTCAGTTTGTGCATCAGTATCTTGCGACACTTTGAAAGGCATCTGCCTCAGTAAAACAATGAGTGAACAAACACAATCCGTCCAGACGAAACCAACCCTCCACATGAGCGATGCGCTCTTCGCCAAATTGCGCACAGTGCCGATCCTGTCATCGTTGAACGACGAGGAATTGCGCTGCCTCGAAGGCGCGGAGGAGATCCATCTCCAGAAAAACGATCTCCTGGCCCGTCAAGGCGAAGTCGCCCACTACTTCTGGATATTGTTGGAGGGGGAGTTACGCCTCTTTCAGACGCTTCCCGATGGAAAAGAGGCCGTTCTCGCCCCTATCTCCCGCGGGAACGCCTTTGGCGAGGTGCCGCTGCTGTCGAATACCCCTAATCTTGTCAGCCTTCGCGCCGCTGAGCCGGCCCACCTGCTTCAGTTCGACGAAGAGGCGTTCTGGAACCTGATGACGACCTGCCCTGATGTGCGCAAGGCAATCCTCGGGAACATGGCATCGAGAATACAGAAGCTGCAGAGTATTGCCATTCAGCAGGAAAAGATGGCCTCGCTGGGCACGCTCGCAGCAGGGTTGATGCATGAGTTGAACAATCCTGGAGCCGCTGCCCGCCGTGCCGCCTCGCAGCTCAGGGAAAATCTGATGCGAATGCACGAGCTGACCGCAAAATTCAGTCGCATCGATTTGAGTCAGGAACAAAAGCAGTGCATGTTCGATCTACAGGAGCACGCGCTCGCGGCCAAGCAACCCCTTCATATGAACTCGCTCGAACAAAGCGATGCCGAAGAGGCCCTGGCCGAGTGGATGGAACAAGCCAACATCGAGAACGCCTGGAAGATGGCGCCGACGCTCGTGTCGATTGGAATCGATTCAGGCGAACTGCAATGCGCCCGCAACGCGTTTCCAACTGAGAGTTTCTACGACGCTCTCAGTTGGCTGGCCGCGCTTGTCTCCAGCATGCAGCTTGTGGGCACCATTGAGGAAAGTATCGGCCGTGTCTCCGACCTTGTTCTCGCCGTGAAGTCCTATGCCTACGAAGGGAAAGGCCAGCGCCAGACGGTCGATATCAACAACAGCATTCACGCCACCCTTGTGATTCTTGGTCACAAGTTCCGCGAGAAGGAGATCGTCGTGGAGAAAGAGCTGGCCACCGATCTTCCGGTGTTTCAGGCGCAGTGCTCCGGCCTCAATCAGATCTGGACCAATCTGCTCGACAACGCAATCGACGCCGCTCCCCAGCAAGGCCGCATCGCTGTACGAACGTGGGTCGAGAAGACGCTTAACGATGGACGCACGGAAATCTGCATCAGCATCAGCGACAACGGCAGTGGAATCCCCGCCGAATGCCAGACGCATATCTTCGATCCCTTCTACACCACCAAGCCCATGGGCGTCGGCACGGGAATTGGCCTCGGAATCGTGCATCGCATCGTGGAGCAAAATGGCGGCACCATCCGCTTCGCCTCTGAGCCCGGCAATACAGAGTTTGTTGTCCGCCTCCCCATCGACAACACCCAGCCGCAAACACAGGCCACTTAAAGTGGCTTGCCCCAATAACGTTGGGGCCTGCAGAGCAAATTAGTTCAGAAGAGGTGACTTGCCCCAAGCTATCAGAGGGCAAGTCACCTCAGACTAAATGCGCTAGAAAGTGTACCGGAGGCTGAATTGGAATTGACGTTCAGAGGCGTAGGTGCCGCCTTTTTGCGTCACGCGGCCAAAGTTACCGCTGGTTGGGCTGGTATTAGGATCATCGAGGTTGGGATGGTTCAGGTAGTTGAACGCCTCTGCCTTGAATACCAGAGCGTGGTTTTCGTGGCCGGGAATAACATGTAGCGACTTCTCCAGTGCTGAACTGAAGCTGTTGAAGCCGGGGCCTCGGATGTTGTTACGAGAGCCGCGAGGGGCGAAGGTGCCAAGCGGCGCTGCCTGGTAAACGGCGCTCTCGAACCACTGCGCTGTTCCCGTATTGCCTGCGAAGCTGTGGGGCAACTTCGGGTTGCGGGTCTCCACGTAATACTGGTTGCCGGAACCCGGTCCAACACCGGCACGATCATTACCGAGCGTCACGCCGAGTGGATGGCCGGACTGGGCCTGAATGACTCCCGAGAACTGCCAATCACCAAGAGTAGAACGGACAAAACGATTCGTTGCGTGAGTCGCATATGGGATATCCCATACGTAGTTCACGACCATAACGTGACGGTAGTCAAAGTCACTTGGACCATAGTTGAGACCGATATTGTAGACGTCGGGAACATTCGTTCCATTCGAGGAGCCGTAATCGAGGCTCTTTGACCACGTATAGGCGACTCCGGCAAGGAAGCCCTTGGAGAGGCGCCGCTTCAGGTTGGCCTGCAGAGAGTGATAGGTGGACCCTCCAACGTTCTCCGCTTCGAGGATGGTAGAGTAGCCGCGGAAAGGACGAAGCGCATCGGTATTCTTGATGCTCGGGTTGGCCTGAACCGTTCCTGGTTGCAGCTGGTTGACGTTGCCGAGCAGTTCCTCATGGATGCCGCGCCGGCCAACATAGCTCAAGGTAAAGGTCGCGATCTGCGGGAACTCATGCTCGAAAGTCAGGTTCCAGCCATAAGATTCCGGGCTGGGATATTGATATTTTTGTGAGGTCAGCGCGATCGGCGATGCGTTGGTGCCGACGCCTCCCGGTGTATCCACGTTGCCGAGAGTAACCGTGGAGGATGGCTGGAAGGGAGCGTTGCCGCCGACCTGCACAACGTCGCTGATGCCAAGGCGCTGGACGTAACGGCCAACGCCGCCGCGAATGACGGTGTCAGATTGAATCTGATAGGCAAATCCAAGGCGGGGCTGGATATCGCTGAAGACGGTTGGGTGATAGTCACTGCTATAGCCGCGGAACAGACGTGCATACCCATTGGCCAGAATGTCGGCCGCAACGTGACCCTTCGCGGCACTGGGAAAACCGCTGCCCGGAATGACGACACCGTTGAGAGGATCTCCGCCGGTAACGAAGCCTGTATTTGGATCAACGGTCGGTGCGAGCGCCGGGTTCCAGTCTTTCTGACTGAAGAACGATTGGTTACCCCAGGTAGCGTGATAGGGCATCATGACGCTGTAGCGCACACCCATTTCAAGGACCAGCTTCGGTGTGGCGCGCCATTGGTCTTGTGCGAAGCCTTCAAACATATTGCCGCGAAAGAGAGTGTAGGAACGCTGACCGATCTCTCCGTAGGTATCAAATAGCCCGAGAGCAGCATTCGCGACAGCGGACCCTGTAGTTTGCGTTCCGTTTACGCGCCGGTCGGTGAAGAGGAAGAGGCCGTTCTGGTTATTGGTCGTACCCGGCCTGGTGTTGTCGACGCTGATCTGGTCGAAGTTGTTTTCGCCCGCGTACTCCCATAGACCGCCGATCTTAACAGTGTGGCTTCCCCAGACCTTGGTGATGTTATCGCCGAGGTCATACACCATGCCGCCCGACCGCGAAGGGTACGGCCCGCCATCGAGAGTGCCGAAGTTGGCAAGTTGAATCGTGGGAATCTTGTTCGGGATTGTCTTCGTTGCGGCGGGGTACAGGTACGGGTAGTTGATGCCGTACTTGGTGCGGTCGTAGAGGCCCAGGGATGTGTCGATTCCAATGTTGACGTGGTCAGCGGCAGCGGAGACATAGAACTCGTTGACCGTGGTGGGGCTGATGGTCCAGGTGTAGTGAAAGACTGCCACCTGGTTGGGACGAGTAAAGATACGCGGGTTGCGATTGAAGTTGCCGAAGTGCGGCTCGTAATCGTTGTAGTTGTAATTGAGCAGGCTGAAACGGAAGTGATGCGCCTGGAGCGGCACGAAGTCGATAATGATGGTGTCCTTGCGCTGCTTCTCGGTATAGAGCGCAGAGTCGATCCAGTTGTTACTCGGGTTATTGAATAGATTGGCTGCAGGGTAAGCGTTGAGCAGAGCAATACCATTGGGGCTTAGCTGGCCTGGGGGAATGATATTGTTTGCATAAGGCGTATGGGTGTTGGGATCAACGATCTGTACGGGCGTGTTATAGAAGATATTGGGGCCGAGCAGTTCGCTGAAGTTACCCGTGCGCATCAGCGCTGTGGGAACTTTTTGCTGAGCGAGGTCGTCGTGGTTGTAGCGCACCCACTCCTGTCCAAGCAGGAAGAACAGTTTGGAGCGATTTTTGTTGAAGTGACCGGGAATATAGATTGGACCGTTCAGGTTCCAGCCGAACTGGTTGTAGCGGAAAGCCTGCCGCCCGAGGCCCGCGTTATTGCGTTGCCAGGTGTTGGCGTTGAGCGCAGTGTTGCGGAAATATTCGAAGACGCTGCCATGAAAGTTGTCCGTACCGCTCTTCGGGATGATGCGGACCTGACCGCCTGCGGTGCGACCGTACTCAGCCGGATAGCTGGTGGTAAGGATCTGGACCTGCGAGGTCGAGTCGACGTCGGCCACACCGACGCTGGTGCCGTTCGACCGTGTGCGCACCATAGGCACGCCGTCGAAGGTGAGCAGGCTCTCCTGCGATCGCGCACCGTTGACGTTAATGCCGTTGTCGAGGCCGAAGTTGAAGGCCGCCATCGAGTTGCCGCGCACAACACCAGGCTCAAGCTGGGAAAGGTAGAGCGGGTTGCGTCCATTGAGCTGGATGTCCTTGACTTGCTCCTGAGTGACGAGCTGGCCGACTGAAGCACTCTCGGTCTGCACAGTATTGACGCCTGCCTCCACAGTGACCTCGGTTGCGGTAGAGCCAATCTTCATGGAGATGTCGATGTTCCTGCCGATGCTGGGATCGAGGTGCACATCGGTAAGCGTCGTCGTCTGAAAGCCAGTTACCTCGGCACGAATGCTGTAGTCGCCCGGGGGCAGATTGGTAAGGGTAAAGTTACCGCTTTCGTTGCTCGTGATGGAACGATCGGCACGAGTTGCATTGTTGTGAACCGTGATCTTGGCGTTTGGAAGCAATGCGCCCGATGCATCGGTAACAGTGCCGGCGATAGACGAGCTGTCAGATTGAGCCAGAATCGGAGCCCCGAGCGTAAACAAACAAATCGTAGCGAACAGCAGCGTATAGAAGAACATTGAACCGACTTTTTTCATCCCAGCCTCCAAAGTTAGCGTACAAAGTAATCGGTGTGGTTGCGCTATCACAGCATGAACATGTCTACGCGCCGAAGATGGGGTGTGTCAATCGAAAATTCCATTATTTTTCAAATATTTAAGAAACTATTATGGTGAGTATTGCGTAAAGATTTGTGATAGGCCTCTCATAAGGGAGGCGGACGGAGCCAGTGCGCAAGTCATCATCCACAAAGAAAGCTACTCTGGAGGACGTTGCGCGGGTGGCCGGCGTTGGGCCCATGACTGTCTCCCGCACGATCAATGGCCATCCCTATGTCGCGGACGAAACTGCAAAGAAAGTTCATGCTGCCATCCGTCAGTTGGGATATCGGCCCAACCACGCCGCCCGCGTTCTGACTGGTCAGCTCTCAAAATCAATTGGCCTGATCGTTCCCGATTTGGCTGACAGTTTTTTTTCCGTCGTCAGCCATGCGGTTCAGGAGACCGCGCGCGAGGCCGGCTATCTTGTATGGCTGGCCGCTTCCAATGCCGATCTCTCCATCGAGGAAGCGCAAATAGAACAGATGTTGAACCATCCGGTGGATGGCATCCTGCTGGTTCCGGCGGACAGCCGAAGCAGGCACTTAAAAACTGCCGCTTCCAGCTCAAGGCCGATTGTCACGATTGACCGCCCCATCGAGGTCGTGGCAACGGACTCGGTCGAGGTAGAAAACAGGATCGGAGCACGCATGGCTGTGGAACACCTCATTGGCCATGGCTACAAAAAAATTACGTGCGTGATTATGAACTCCCACTTGCGGCCAGTGAGAGAGCGCATTGCAGGTCACGAAGAAACCCTGCGGCACGCGAAACTGCCCCGCACAGAGAAGTTGATGTTATCTGACGAGGAGACTGGGAAGTCGGTCCTGACCAAGCTATTTAGCTCGCCCGACCGTCCTGACGCCTTATTCACTACAAATAATGCCTGCACTATCGCCGTCATCAAGATACTCAAGCAGCTCAATATTGAAGTGCCCAGAGATGTGGCGCTCATAGGCTTTGACGATGTCGACTTCTACACGCTGCTCACCCCTCCGGTCACAACCATCCGCCAGCCTGCCGCTGAACTCGGCAGCATATCCACTCGCCTTCTTCTGCAGAGAATCGCGCATAAATCCTCATCGTCCAGCATCAGGACAGTCCTTCCCGTGGAATTAGTGATTCGCGAATCGTGCGGATGCGAGAGAAGAAGATAATCGAAAAAGGGTAAGTTCTTCCTCTTCTGCCCGCTTCTCTCAGCACTTCTATACAGCCAAAGCTCGGCATCGATTCTCAAGCATATAAAAATAAATATTCATTTGTAAAAAGTAAGCACTATTCCCAACTAAAATATTCTCCTAGGCAGGAAGCAGTTTCATTTGCAGCGCGTACATTCCTTCAAGCGCCAAGAGAACTTCACGGAGCATCACAAAATGCCGAGCCGCACCACTCGCCGCCGCTTCCTCACGACCTCCGCCGCCGCAGCCACCGCTCTCACTCAGCGTCCCGCCCTGGCCTTCGTCCCTGAGACATTGCCCAAAGATGATGCGACGCCTTACAAACTTCACTTCAATCAGCCCGCAGCCACCTGGCCCGATGCCCTTCCCGTAGGCAACGGCCGCCTCGGTGCAATGGTCTTCGGCAATGCATCGCTGGAACGCATTCAACTCAACGAAGAGTCCATCTGGGATGGCGAACGCCGCGACCGCAACAATCCCAAGGCGGGAGCCGCTGTCCCTAAAATCCGCGAACTCCTCTTTAGCGGAAAGGTCGCCGAAGCCGAGGCGCTCGCCCTCTCCGACATGATGTCCCTCCCGCGCCGGATGCCTTGCTATCAAACCCTTGGCGACCTCCACCTCGATTTCTCCGATTCTGGCCTCACGCCGGAAATCAAGGTCGAAGATTATCAGCTTGAACTTAACCTCGATACTGCCATCGTCACCACGACCTTTACCTTCAATGGCACTCGCTATACCCGCGAAGTCTTCAGTTCCTTTCCAGATCAAGTCATCGTGGTCCGTCTCACCGCGAGCCAGCCCGGTAAACTCTCGTTCACTGCACGCCTCGACCGCCCGGGCCCAAGTCCATTCCAAACCAAGGCGCTCGCCTTCAACCGCCTCTCTCTCGACGGCGAGGCTCTGCCCGTCAACGACAACGCCGGCTTCCCTGTAAAAGAACGTCAGGTAGGCATCAGATTCCACGCCGAACTTTTTGCCAACTCAACCGGCGGCAGCATCACGACAAAAGACGGACTCCTCACCGTCGCCAACGCCACCGCAGCAACTCTCTTCATCGACTGCGCCACAAACTACCGCTATCCTGCCGGGCCGTCAGCCATGCAATCCGCCGTAAACAAGAACCTCACCTCAGCCTCGCGCCGCAGTTACGTCAGCCTCCGCAGTCGCCACATAGCCGGCCATCAGCGACTCTTCCGCCGCGCTGAAATCAGCTTCGGTCCCGATCCCAACGCCCCCACGCCAACCGACCAGCGCATGCAGCACATCAAAGATGGCGGCGAAGACATCCATCTGCTCCCCATCTACTTTCAATTCGGACGCTACCTGCTCATATCGAGCAGTCGTCCCGGCACCATGGCCTCCAACCTGCAAGGCATCTGGAACGAATCGGTAGACCCACCCTGGGGCAGCAAGTACACCATCAACATCAACACCGAGATGAACTATTGGCTGGCCGAACGCGCCAATCTCTCCGATCTCCACTTCCCTCTCTTCGATCTCATCGACAGCACCCGCGTCAATGGCGCTCTCACCGCCAAGGACTACTACAAAGCCCGGGGTTTTGTCGTCCACCACAACACCGATATCTGGGGCGACTCTTCGCCCATCGATGCACTCGGCGGTGGCATCTGGCCCATGGGAGCCGCATGGCTCTCCCTCCATCTCTGGAACCATTACGACTACACCGGCGACGTGGTCTTCCTTCGCGAACGGGCCTATCCGCGGCTTCGCGAGAATGCCCGCTTCTTCCTCGACTATCTCACCGTCGCGCCCGAAGAAACACCTTACGCCGGGCACCTCATCACCGGGCCATCGTGCTCGCCCGAGAACAAATATGTGCTTCCAGACGGCTCCGCTCACAACCTCTGTATGGGCCCGACGATGGATACCGAGATCGTCCGCGCCATCCTCACCCGTCTGCTGCAATCTACCGAAGTGCTCAGCCACGCCGGAACCACAACCAAACCAGATGCCGATCTTCTGACCGAGGCGCGCGCCGCGCTCGCCAAGCTTGCGCCCTTCAAGATCACGCATGACAACCGCCTGCAGGAGTGGCCCGAAGACTACGCCGAACACGAACCGGGTCACCGCCACATCTCTCATCTCTGGGCGCTCTTTCCCGACGACCAGATCACTCTCCGCGGAACTCCAACCCTGGCCCGCGCCTGTCGAGCCACGCTCGACAAACGCCTCGCCAATGGTGGAGGCAGCACCGGCTGGTCCCGCGCCTGGATCGTCAACTGCATGGCCCGCCTCGAAGACGGAGAAGCCGCCTATCAGAGCGTTCTTGCGCTTCTGCGCAGGTCCACCCGCCACAATCTTCTCGACGTCTGCGGCGAAAAAGAAAACTCCCCGTTCCAGATTGACGGCAATCTCGGCGGTCCCACCGGGCTGATCGAAATGCTTCTCCAATCCCATGCGGAAGCAACAAATATTTCTCATGTCAGAAGCGATGGCTACATTCCGCCGCCTGCCAACATAACCCGGCTTCTTCCCGCGCTGCCCAAGGCGTGGCCAAACGGCATCTTCCGAGGCCTGCGCGCTCGTGGAGGCATGGAGATCGACCTTACATGGGTCAACGGTAAAGCCACCCAGGCAACTCTTCGCTCCACGCTGACTCGCACCCAGACCATCGCCCCGCCAACCGGTCAGCGAATTGCGACCATCATCCAAGGCTCGAAAAAAATGGATTTCACTTCCAATTCAGATGGCGCCATCAGTTTTCCCGCCCAGGCAGGAATCCGCTACGTCGTTACCTTCGCCTGACTAAGCGGTGTGAGCAGTAGTCATGGCAGACGGCAAACTTTCACCGCACCATTCGCATAGGGACATACAAAATCCGTTCCGGCGCTTTGCTGCAATACGACCCAGTCGACTCCCAGCGGAGTTAACGCAGCGACACGTCGCGCATCGGAGTCCATGTTCAGCCCCATCTGAGCTATCTCTCCCATCCTCCATGCCGAGGTCAACTCCGGCACAACCGACGCCTCTCCTCCATCTTTCGAGTAGTCAGGCAACGCGCTGCGCTCCGCAATCGCGCGGAAAGATTGCGCATCCTCACCGGGATTCGTGATGTAATGCGCATCCAGCGCAAATAAGGCGTCCTTCGGCGTATTTCTGCTGACCCACAGAAATGCCTGTTCCCACTGGTTCTGCGGCGCTTTCCATGGCAGTTCAATGTGCGCCGAATCAGGAAATGTCTTCCGCTGCGCAAACAGCATCACGCCCGCCAGCAGCGTAAATGCCGTCACCCATCGCAACGGTCGACGCTGCAAAACCCATTCTGCCAGCGCTGCGCCCACCATCAGAATCATCACGACATATACCGTCTGAAATATTCGCAGCGGCTGCAATCGCGCAACCATATGAGTTGCCAATCCCTGCCGTGCAAACAGGACCGCGACCATCACGGCAACGCCGCCGCACACTACCGCCATCTGTGCCAGAGCGACCCGCGCTGTATCGCCCATACGACGCGTTCCAAATCCAACAATTGCAAGAATCATCAAGGGAGCAAGCAGCCCAAACTGCTCATACCAATGCCACTCTGCTGGAAACCAGTAGCTTCGCGTCATCGCCGCGCGCAAATATGTCGCACTCTCGGGTGGAGCGAACGCCTGCATCGTTGCTGCCACGCACAGGGCCGTCACGCATAACCCTGCCGTTCCCCACACGCGCACCCGCCGACTGGGAGACATCACACAGCCCAACACCAGCACACAACCAAATCCATAGGCAGCCATCAGCAGATGCGTGGATGCCGCGGCCAACAGTGCGGCGCAGCACAGTCCGAGCCCACGACATCGTCCAACTTGTGCATCATTCCTGGGCTGCAAAAACTCCAGCATGCCCACCAGCGCCAGCAAAATGCAAGGCGTTGAAATGCTCCGCGCCGTCACATAGGGGTCCATCAGCATCAGCGACGTTCCTGCAATCGGCAGAGTAATCCACATCGCCAGCAGGCCAACTGCTCCCGTCCTTGCCTCCCTGCTGGCAAAACATCTCGCCGCCAGCAGATATGCCGCGAACAATGTAGCCCAGAAGCTGGCAAGATGCACCAGCAGCAGCAGCATCCCTAAACTCATCTGCGATCCGCGAACCAGCGCAGCAATGAGCGGCGCAAACAGAGAGACCCGCAGATGGCCCATCACAAATTCTGTCCCATGCGGATACAACGACGGATCGAGAAGCCGCTTGATCTCCGCCAGATACAGCCCGCCGTCTTCGGCATAGGGATGGTATCCATGCACTGCCAGCGCAAGCACAGTGAGCGCGGTGACAAGCCCGCTTGCGAAACCGAGTTCCAGTCTGTGTCGATTGACTTCTACAGACTGCGAAATTGCGGGTACTGTTACTGTTGTCGCCAAATGCTAATCACTCCCGCCACATGGATACCAAACTCCGGGCCTTCAACGCTCCCCAATAAAAGCCGGACCAATATGGCTATTAAGCCATCTTCTATCAAAACCAAGAGGTGATGCATAGTTGCGGAATCAAATCAGGGTTCGGAGAAAATAATAAAACTCCCCCACTCTTTTTCATCGCCTTTGATATCCCCTAAGTTCTTGGATGCAGAAGATAACCTGGATGCCCTGTGAATGATTTTTTCAGGATGAGACAGCCAGCCAACGATACAATAAAAGAACTTATGCCCGAATACATCATCGCCCATCTCGGCACATCCTCCCCAACCCGTGTTCCGCATGAGTAGATCCACCGGCGCTCGCAATCTTCTGAAGACCGTCCCCGGCCTTTTCATCAGCGCTTTCTTCCTCTGGTACACCTTCAAAGGAATCTCTTTCTCCCATATCCGCGCGCTGCGCCTTGTACATCCTGTGGGTGTCCTCGGCATTCTGGCTTTCACTCTTGCAGGCTACACGCTTCGTTGCGTCCGCTGGACCCGTATGATGCGCTCCACGGGGGCACGGTTCGGCGTCTGCGCCCGTGTCCTGATGACCTCGATCGCCGCCAACAACATCCTTCCCTTCCGTATCGGCGATGTCATGCGTATCTTCACCTACGCTCCCGATCTTGGGGCCTCGCCCTCGGTCATTCTCAGCACCGTCATTCTCGAAAAACTCCTCGACATCTTCATTCTGGTTCTTCTCTTCGTAGCGTTCATGGGGCGCGAGGTGAATCATCACTCCCGCATCCTCGCGGAATCGCTCCTCATCATCTCTTCCATCGGGCTACTTGTTCTTCTGCTCGGGGCGCGCACGCTGGAACCCGTTCTCCGCCGCCTCTTCATCAGACTCCCGCAGAAACCCCTGCTTAAAAAAGTCGAGCACTGGCTGCTCCTCGCACTCGATTGCATCCGGCAGATCGGCATCGTCGGATCGCTGCTGCTCCTCGTCATCTCGGCTGTCATCTGGGCCTGCGAGGGCATGATCTTTGTTTCAGCCGCCTACCTCATCGGCCTGGTCAACGGCAGCGTCGGCTGCTGGCAGGCCGTCGCTGTCGGCAATCTCTCCTATCTCATTCCCAGCTCGCCGGGAGGCATCGGTACCTTCGAGTGGGCAGTAAAAACTTCGCTGGTCAGCCACGGCGCGCCCGAGCCGCAAGCCGCCCTCTTCAGCCTCGCCATCCACGCCTGGCTGCTCATCGCCATCACCGGAGTAGGCGGTGCGCTCTTCTTCCTCCATCGCGTCAAAACTCATAACCGCACGCCCTTGCTCGAAGAGATCGAGACCCTCCCAGTGGAGATGCCATAAGCGCCTCGCGTAAACTCACTTAAGCCCCACAACATTTCTTCCCGCGGTGAACCCGAAGCATGTATCGCACAATCCAGCAGTCTCTCCTGACACGCATCCAGGCCATCCTCCTCGCCAAATACGATATCGCTCTCGCAACCCTGGCGATTGAGCAGCCCCCGAACATTGCCCTCGGAGAACTGGCCCTCCCCGTAGCCTTCGAACTGGCCAAGCGCCTCCGCAAAGCTCCCCGCGCCATTGCCACGGAACTAGCCGCAGAACTGACCGCGATCCTCCCGGAACTCGAAGGCATAGCCAGCGTGGAAATAGCCGGAGCAGGCTATCTCAACATCCACCTCAACCGCACCGCAACAGTTCGCCGCATCGCACAGGACCAGCACGCCGATATCGGCGGCCCCGGCTTCCGTCTCGTAGAACACACCAGCATCAACCCAAATAAAGCTGCCCACATCGGCCACCTGCGTAACGCCATCCTCGGCGACACCTTCCAGCGTCTCCTCCGCCCCGACGCCTACAAGCGTGGCTACGAAGTCGGCGTACAAAACTACATCGACAACACCGGAGTACAGGTTGCCGACGTTGTCGTCGGGCTCGTCCACCTCGAAGGTAAAACCCTGGCGAGCACGCGCGAACTCCTCGCCGAACTCGCCAGAGATAACCGACGCATCGACTTCTACTGCTGGGACCTCTACGCCCGCGTCTCGCAGTGGTACACCGCCGACACCGCGCAACTGACGGCTCGCAAACAGCTTCGTCTCGACACCCTTCACGCCCTCGAAACCGGAGGCAGCGAGATCGCAGAGATAGCCGATCTCATCTCCACCGCCGTTCTACACCGCCACCTGGAAACAATGGAGCGTCTCGGCATCGAGTACGATTTTCTTCCCCGCGAGAGTGAGATCCTACACCTCCATTTCTGGGACGCCGCCCGCGAACTCATGATCGCTAAAGGCATCCTCTACGAAGAGACCGAAGGCAAAAATAAAGGTTGCCTCGTCATGCGCCGCGCCAGCTCCGAAGCCGCTGCCGACGCCACCGACGAAGACGCCAAAGTCATCGTCCGCTCCAACGGAACGGTCACTTATGTGGGGAAAGACATCGCCTACCACCTCTGGAAGTTCGGTCTGCTTCCGGGCAAGGACTTCGGCTACGCAAAGTTCCACGAGTATCCCACCCATACCTGCTGGATCTCCACCGAGAACGCGAACGATCCCACCCATCCTGTCTTCGGCAAAGCCGACGCCATCTACAACGTCATCGACTCCCGCCAGAACGATCCGCAGAACAATGTCGTGCAGGCGCTACGCGGCATGGGCTTCACCGATGCTGCCGACCGCTACACTCACTTCAGCTACGAGATGGTCGCCCTCACTCCGCGCTGTGCCGTCGAACTCGGCTACACCATCAGCGACGAAGACTGCGCCAAATCCTATATTGAAGTCAGCGGACGCAAAGGCTTCGGCGTCAAAGCCGACGATCTGCTCGATCAACTCATCGCCGCTGCTCAATCTGAAGTAGACACGCGCCATCCCGAACTCGAAGCCGAAGATCGCCGCACCATCGCCACACAAATCGGCGTCGGTGCGCTGCGTTATTTCATGCTCCGTTTCACCCGCAACACTGTGATCGCCTTCGACTTCAAGGACGCACTCAGCTTCGAGGGTGAAACCGGACCCTACGTTCAATACGCCATCGTGCGCGCCGCCAACATCTTCCGCAAAGCCAACATCACTCCGGAGGCGTCACTTGCCGCCGTAGCCAATCTCGACCTCTCAAATATCCTCGACAGCGAAGAGGGCACGAGTCTTTGGGAGACATGGCTGCTCGCCTCAAAACTAACCCTGCTCATCGAGCAGTGCATCGCCACTGCCGAGCCGGCCTATCTAGCCAAGTACGCCTTCCAACTGGCCCAGCAATTCAACAACTTCTACCATCGTCACCACGTCCTCAACGAGACCAATCCCACGCGCAAAGCGCTCCTGCTGGCCACCGCCGCCGTGGCCCAGCGCGAGATGGTCCGCGCCCTCGGCTACCTCGGCATCGAAGCTCCACCAGTCATGTGACGCAATTCAGCGCAAAACTGCGGTCGATTCTGTATTTGCATCGGCTCAAGCCGAGTAACTCCGCGCCCACTCCACAATCGTCCGCACGGCAATCCCGCTGGGTCCCTTCGGAATCCACGGCTTCACCTCGTCATTCCACGCGCACCCGGCAATATCCAGATGCAGCCACGGAGTCTCTCCTGCAAACTCCTTAAGAAACAGGGCCGCCGTAATCGCTCCGCCCCAGCGAGTCGCGCCGGTGTTCCTGATGTCCCCAATCTGGCTGTTGATCTGATCGCGATAATCATCCGTGCAGGGCAGCCGCCAGAACTTCTCGCCGGAGACCTTCATCGCCGCCTGAAATTTCTCGCATGTATCTTCGTCGTTCGAGAATAACCCGGCATTCAACATACCCAGAGCAACAACGCAAGCTCCAGTCAACGTAGCCGCGTCAATGAGGTGCGTGCATCCCAGTGTCTTCGCATAGTGCAGCCCATCGGCCAGCACCAGCCGCCCCTCGGCATCGGTGTTCACTACCTCAATCGTCTTGCCGGACATCGCCGTCACCACATCGCCCGGCTTGAACGCCCTTCCATCGGGCATATTCTCCGCCGAGCAGACTACCCCAATCACCTTCACCTTCGGCTTCAACTCCGCAATCGCCCGCATCGCCCCGATCATCGCGCCTGCACCCGCCATGTCGTACTTCATCTTCTCCATGCCATCCGCCGGCTTGATCGAGATTCCGCCCGTATCGAATGTAATGCCCTTCCCCACCAACCCCAGCACCGGAGCGTCCTTCGCAGCAGTCTTTCCCTTCTCCGGCTTCGGCTCATATGTCATCACAATCAGCGCCGGCGGCTCAGCCGAGCCCCGCGCAACCGCCCAGAAGGCCCCCATCTTCAACTCATGCAGTTTCTCGGTCGAAAAGACCTCGCACTTCAAACCAAACTCAGCGCACATCGCTGCCGCGCGCTCACCCAGCACCGTCGGCGTCAGCACATTGCCCGGCTCATTGACCAGCGACCGCGTAAAGTTCTGCGCCGCGGCAACAATCACACCCTCGTCAAAGCCTTCCTGGATCTCCGCGCGCGTGGATTTCTCCGCTTCCTTCGCAATCACCGCAAGCGTCTGCAGCGAGGTGTCCTTGCGATCACTCTTATAAGTGTCATACTCCACGTCCGCCAGCAATGCGCCCTCGAGCAGCGCCCGCGACATCAGCAGACAAGGCAATTCCTCAAGGTGCTCGTCCGACAACGCATGGTCTTCAGGAAACGCAAGCGCCATGTCCCGCAACCCCCGCGGTTTGGTGGCACGTACCGCCGCTCCTCCACCCTTGCGAACCTCATCGACTGACAAAGACTTGGCCTTCCCCAGTCCCACGAGCAGCAACCGTTCTGCCTTCAGTCCACCGGGAGCATGAAGCAGCAGCGTCTCCCCCAGCGTCGCCTTGAATTCACCCGAAGCCATCACCTTCGCCGCCGCATCCGTCACCGCATCCGACGTCACCAGCAATGCCGGCAGAGGATCCGCATCTTTTCCCATGGAAATATCGACCGCAAAGACCGCAAGCATTGGTGTTGCAAATCCCGCCGCATCCTGAAAGAGAAGCTTCGTATCCATGACACTATCGTAGCGCGACTCCCGTCCATGCGGTTCAGCGAAATCGACAAAGAAAATAACTTATCGACGCTGGCTCCGCGCCACCGCTGTTTTGGCTTCCTTGTCTGCCTCGCGCCGCCGTTCCGTCTCGCGCTTGTCCCAGTCCTGCTTGCCCTTGGCCAGTGCCAACTCGCACTTCACACGGCCATTGCGAAAATAGAGCCGTGTCGGAATCAACGTAAAACCCTTCTGCCTTGTCAGTGCCTCGAGTTTTCGCACCTCAGTCTTGTGCAGCAGCAACTTGCGCGTCCGCAAGGAGTCATGGTTCATCGCATTTCCATGCGAGAACGGCCCGATGTGTGCGTTCAGCAAAAAACACTCGCCATCCTTCAGCAAACCGTATGCGTCCTTCAGGTTGGCCTTGCCCTCGCGGATCGACTTGACCTCCGTCCCGCGCAAAGCGACTCCAGCCTCAAACTTGTCCGATAAGAAGTAGTTGAAGCTGGCCGACCGATTAAAAGAAGCATCCCGCATCCCCGCAGCCACCGGATCGCGGTCCTTTGCCTTCACCACCGGCTTCGGCTGATGGGCCACTGTCGGATTGGAAAGAGATCGAGGCATGAATCTCTTACTTTAACACGCTGCCAACCCAAAACTCACCCGTAGCCGTCTGCCGCGTCTAACCTTCAAAACCGCTACAAGCATTGAGGTCAACCGCACCGCGAATGGTATACTCACCCGAGCGCAACAGCCTGGCAGGCACCGCCCCCTCAGGCAGCGTCCTCCCCTCGTGCATCATGGGGGCAGGCGTGTACTCCGGCAGACGCCACACTCTTCACGGTGTAAAGGACGCAAACGGAAGCAGCATGGGTCGCGGCAAAAATTCATTCAACAAACTACCGGCATACGTCCTCCAGGCGCTCCCGTTCTTCTTTCTCCTGTCAGGGGCCGTGATCTTCAGCCCCGTGACGGTGCGCGCGCAGTCTGCCAAAACCTGGAACAACCGCGGCCAGAAGGCCGAAGTTCGGCAGGACTACGACACCGCCTACGAAGACTACCGTCAAGCCACACTCAAAGATCCCAATGATCTTCGCTACAAGGCGCACCTGGAGCGGATGAGGTTCCAGGCGGCAGTCAGCCACGTTGACCGGGGCCGCGTCCTTCGCCAGAGCGGCGATCTCAGCGGAGCCCTCAATGAATTCCTGCGGGCACTTCAGATTGACCCATCCAACCAGACCGCTCAACAGGAGATCGACCGTCTTCAACATCCCGATCAAGCCTCAGCCACGCCCGCTGCACCCGTCGTCGCTGTCCCTCTAGCGCCTGTTGACTCCCGGCAGGCAGATATTGTCAAAGAAATCAGCTCCGTAGCCAGCCCCATTCAGCTCAAGCCGGTTTCGAACGACCCCATCACCCTCAATGCCGTCGAAGACGTCAAAGCCATCTATCAAGCCATCGGCAAACTGGCAGGTCTCAACGTCATCTTCGACCCTGATTACAACTCCAAGCGCATCCCCATCGATCTCACCAACGTCAGCCTGTCCGATGCCCTGCGCATCGTCGGCATCCAGGCCGGGACCTTCTATAAGCCTGTTACCACCAACACCATCTTCGTCGCCCAAAACACCCCCACCAAACGCGCCGAGCTCGAAGAACAGGCTGTCCAGACCTTCTATCTCACCAACGTCAGCCAGCAGAACGACGCCAACGAAGTCCTTACAGCCATCCGTAATCTGCTCGACCCCGCCACCACAAAAATCTATCTCGTCCCCAGCCAGAACGCCATCGTCATGCGCTCCACGCCGGACCAGCTTCTTCTCACGCAGAAGCTCCTGAACGATCTCGACCGCGCCCGCGCAGAGGTTGTTGTCGATGTTGCCATTCTCGAAGTCAATCGCGACAAGATGCGCAACCTCGGCCTGACCCTGCCGCAGTCGATCACTCTCACGCCCCAGGCCAGTCCAACGGCTGCGAACTCCTCAGGCAGTACCCCCGCCGCAGGCAGCACAACGCCTTCCAACTTCACCCTCAACTCGCTTGCTCATCTCAACGCCACCAACTTTGCCGTCGGCATCACCGGCGGCACGCTCAACGCTCTTCTCACCGATGCCGACACCCGCATCCTCCAGAACCCCAGCATCCGCGCCACCGACGGTCAACACGCCAATCTCAAAATAGGTCAGAAGATCCCCATCGCCACCGGCTCCTACAATGCCGGCGTCTCCACCGGCATCGCCAGCATCGGTGTTCAGACGCAATTCACCTTTGAAGATGTCGGCGTCACCATCGATATGACCCCTACTGTCCATTACGACAATGAAGTCACCCTCAAGATGAAGATTGAGGTCTCCTCGCAACAGGGCTCGCAAACCATCTCCGGCGTCACCGAGCCTATCATCGGGCAGAACGTAAGCGATCAGGTCATTACCCTCAAAGAAGGCGAACCCAGCATCCTCGCCGGCCTTCTCACCAAACAGGACAACCTCAACATCACCGGCACCCCCGGCCTGGGCGAGATGCCCTTCTTCAAGTTCTTCTTCTCTTCTCGAAGCAAGGAAGTTCAGCAAAACGAAATCGTCTTTTTGCTTATTCCCCACATCGTTCGCGAATCGCTCCTCTCGCGCCTCAACACCCGCGCCATCGACACCGGCACTGGCCGGTCCATCGAGCTGCGTCAGGTCGAGGGTTCCGGGCAGTCCGGCGCAGACCTCGGCAACCTGAACTATGCGCCCGCGAAGCCCAAGCCCACCGGCCCCGCAACCAGCGCCGCCAACGCTGCCGCCGCCATGGTGCAGCAGATGCAGCAGCAGGCCGAGCCCCTCACGCCGCCGTCTCCTTCCGCCGCCGCTCCCGCTTCCAATGTCCCGCCCGTCAGCCTCAGCGTAGTTCCACCCACCTCGGCCCAGACTGTCGGCAGCACCTTCCAGGTAGCGGTCATGCTCGGCGACGGACACGACATCTACTCCGTCCCGATGCAGATGCAGTTCAATCCAAAGGTCCTCGAACTCGTCAACGTCGATACCGGCAACTTCCTCGGCCGCGATGGTCAGGCCGTGGCCCTCGCGCACCGGGATGACGGCAATGGCCTCGTCACCATCTCCACCTCGCGTCCCCCCAACGTCGCCGGCGTCAACGGACAGGGCAGCATCTGCACCCTCACCTTCAAGGCCATCGCCGCAGGAGACTCCAACCTCGCCCTCGTCAAGGTCGGGGCACGCAATAGCGCCCAGGCCAATCTTCCGGCTGTCGGTTCGCAGGCCGTGGTGCATGTGAAGTGATGGCCCGCAACAACTCGGCCCCAGCCACAAATTTAACCACCAATATGGGTGCCCCACGTCCGGCATTTGAGGACGTGGGTTCCACCAACTCCCAATCCGGCCTTACGCTCGTCGAACTTATTATCACCGTGGCTATCATTGCCATCCTCGCCTCTGCCGCAGTCCCTATCGCCCGCTTCCAGGTCAAGCGCGAGAAGGAGCGCGAACTTCGCCGCGACCTGTGGGAGATGCGCGGCGCCATCGACCACTACAAAGATGCCGCCGAAAAAGGTGGTATGCAGACGAAACCCGACAGCTTCAACTACCCACCCGACCTCCAAACCCTGGTAGACGGCGTCGAAATTCAGGACAAGAAAGTAAAATTCCTGCGCCGCATCCCCGTCGATCCCATGACCAACTCCACAGAATGGGGCCTGCGTTCCAACCAGGACGATGCCGACTCCACCTCCTTCGGTGGTCAGAATGTCTTCGACGTCTACACCAAGAGCGACGGCACCGCCCTCGACGGTACAAAATACAACACATGGTAGCCATGCGACCTTTCCTATCTCAAAAACTCGGTTGCCCCATCCATCGCGGCCGCATCGCGATGGGTGGGATCGATGGCTCTCGTCACGCCGAGCAAGGCTTCACCCTGCTCGAACTCATGATCGTCATGGTCGTGATCGGTCTGCTCGCGGCCATCGCCATCCCGTCCTACACCAATAACGTCCGCAACGCGAAAGAGGCCGTCCTCAAAGAAGATCTCCACACCATGCGCACCGCCATCGACTCCTACACCGTAGACAAGCAGAAGGCCCCCGACACGCTCGACGACCTGGTACAGGCTGGCTACCTCAAAACCATGCCGGTCGATCCCTTCACCAAACGTAGCGACACGTGGATACCCGTCCAGGACGATACCCTGTCCACCATCGACCAGACCCAGTCCGGCATCGACGACGTACACAGCGGAGCTCAACTGACAGCCTCCGACGGCACCTCCTACAACACCTGGTAGCCCACCCACCTTTAATCCGCTCCTCCGCGCTAAATCCGCGGTCGCCTGTCTTTAAAATCGGCGTTCATCGGTGCAAATCAGTGTCAGTTTTTTCAAAAGCTACGCCTCAGTCCAGCGAACATTGCGAAAGCCAGCCATAGTCGGTGCGGCGATGCTGCGGAGCCACGTAGCGACGTTGATGTAATCCCCGGCAATAGGCTCATCCGGCGCATAGTCGACCACGGTCATTCCCTCGGCCAGCGCTTCGCTGACAGAAGGCGCACGGCGAATCACAAAGGGCAGCAGACGGTCGCCAAGCTGCCTCCGCAGCACCTCGCGAACATCGAGATGCAGTGGAAGCGAGGCATCGAACTGGTTGAGAACATAGAAAGGCTGTAGAGGGTGCCCATCGCCATCGCTGATGCCGTGGAAGAACTTTTCGACAAACTGCAGGCTGATGACTGAATTCATGTCCGGCGCCACCGGAATGAGAACAACCGGATTCATACGCGCCATCTGTGGGATGACCCAACTGGAGACCGGAGTGATATCCAGCAGTATCCGATGCGTCCCCTGGCTGTTGCTTACAATCTCGTCGATGAAAAGCTCCCTCGCCTCTTCATCGCTTCCCTTCCGGTCCATGTCATGGCTGACAAGATAGATCGGAGCATCGGTGCTGCCGCTCGGCGGCGAGAAGGTACGAACCGTGCCATGGCGAAGCTCATTGGCGCCAAAGTAGAAAGGCAGCAGTCCGTGCGATGTGGTGTCTGTAAGCAGCACCTTCTCTCCCATGGACGAAAGCGTGCGGCCAACCGTGGCGACCAGGCTGGTCTTGCCCACGCCACCCGCTAAGGAAAAGACGGCCAGCACCGGTGTGCGCATCTCTTTCTGGCGAACCGGTAGCGGCTCATCCAGATCGGGCTGCTCAAATGCGCCTTTGAGCGCGAACCAGCGCGCAGCGACGCGTTCGCGGGATTGCTGCAACGTATCAGCCACAGAAGGTTGAGGCGCTGCGGGCCGCGGTTTTGGAGTAACCTGCGTCGCGGCAGAAGCATAAAACCACGCCGGGCCGGACGGTTCGGCCGCATACAGCGGCTGTTGAGAAGAGACGTGAGGCGCTGCGGGGCTTTTTCGGTCGTCGAAGTCATCTTCCGCGCGTGCGCCGCGTGTCGGGCCCGAATGGGTAAACGCCTCCGAGAACGGCGTCACAGGACTGACGGGAAGGACCTGTGGCGGCGGGGAGGAAATATGTCCAGATTCGCGGTAGATCTGCCGAACGCCTCCGCTCATATTTGCGTCATGGTTTGCGTCATAGTCCTGTGCGCGGCGCTGTGCCTTCGATGAAGCGGAAGGTTCGCTGCCCGGCTTTGGGGCTGGCAACGAACTGCGGCGGCGCTCTGATCCTGTGTAACCGGCGGCTTGCCCATGAGCGGAATCGTGGGATTCGACGCTCCCGCGCTCTTCGCGAGGCGCAGGCGCCTTCATTTCGGCGTTGGCAGGCAATGCATGGTCGCCCGCCTCCTGAGCGATGCGACGCTTCAACTGAATACGGTACTCGCGCCGCGAGGCGGAGAAGTCGCGAGATTTGCTTCCGTGCAGATCTGCCCAGGAATAGAGCGCAGACGCATCTTCAGACACTTCTGCTGCGGAGAGGTCTTCCTTGCTGTCTTTATCGTGGGGTCCCATAATTGCTCGTTGTACATTCCATTGATCGCATATCGGGTCTACGAACTCAATGAAATAATTTGGCGCTTACCGTTATGTAATAGCATGAGGCTACTGTGGCCGCTATCTCAAGTCAATCAGCCTCAGTTCCGTTCTTAGGTTACTTAAGTGTGACTGCTGTAAATGCAAACTTGGAAATGTCTCCACGATGTCTGCCGAGGCCTCTCCGGCACCGCAATTTACGCAGCTGAATGTGCTAACTTTGTAATGTGGTTTGAGAGCGTAGCTCAGTTGGTAGAGCATCGCCCTTTTAAGGCGTTGGTCCTGGGTTCGAGCCCCAGCGCTCTCACCATAAACGCCTATAAATCATAAATTTGCGGTAAGAATACAATTGTGAAGATAGGTTCTCTTCCATCTCGAATAGGACAACTTCAAATTTCTTCACCGCTTATCAGTTCTCCACGGCCTATACTGGCTGCGATTTCAGGATGCTGAATTCGTAGAGCAATGGAGGATGCCTGTGAATTTGTCCCGAACAGCATTGATCATCGGAATAGGACTAACAGGTGCGACCGCCATTTCTTCCTCGGCACAGTCGGCGCCTCAGTAGCTCAATCGACCATTTGTAGCCACAAGGGTGTTCAATGATACGAAATCTCCGGGGTTGTATTCCGTAAGCGGAACGATAGCGCGACGCTCTGATGGAAGTACCTATTTAGAACTTCCAGATGTACGGACTGGCCAACCAGCATTAATTATTATCCGTGATGTGCCTCACAAACAGTCCATTACGCTTGATCTACGAACACATCGATATAGCCTGACTCCTCTTCCTGAACTTGAAGGGAAAATCAGTACCGAAACAACCGCAACAGATATGGAACACACCAAACCTATGGAACACACCAAACCTGCAGGAGAGATAACAAACCTGCCGAATGGCATAAAAGTGGAAAGCTTAGGGACACAAACGATGCAAGGGTGGGTAGTTTTCGGAATCCGCGAAACAACCCTGGATTCTTCAGGCAACGTCAAAATCATAGAGCGATGGAGATCAGCAGATCTGGGAATAAATTTGCTGACAAAAATCCACGATCCCGACCAAGAACGGGACGTTGAGACAAAACTCATGGATGTCAAGACAATCGATCCTGACCCGAAGCTGTTTGAAATCCCCACCGGATATACCAGAGATCCCGTGAATGCCCCTCATGCGGCGCAATAACAAGGCGAGCAGTTATCCCGTGACCATACCGTGAGGAATTTCGTCAAATTTCTGTCAAGTCATCAAATCAATAACCCTTTATAAATGTGTAGGATACGTTTGCATAAACTACCCCGCTCATCTGTTAGAATAGAAATAGAGATTGAAAAAAGAAAAAGCCCCGGCTATGCGCTGCGAGGCTTTTTATATTTGGACCTAAGTCTGGATCAAAGTCCAGACTTAAGCCACTTTATTTGAAGACTTTAGGACTTAAGTATGGGGGGGTGGGGGACCTTCACCAGAAAGAGCGCATCAGACAACAGGTTCTTCGGCGAAGGTCTGCTTCACGCCATCTTCGAGGGGAGTGAAGGGAGCGGTATAGCAGGCAGCGCGAAGGCCAGTGACATCGGCCTGAGTGTAGTGCTGATAGCGGTTCTTTAGGTCGCCGGGGAACGGGATGTACTCAATCTTGCCCGGACCATGCACCTGCATGAGGGCCTCTGCCACAGCCTTGAAGGTTTGGGCCTCCCCCGTACCGGCGTTGACGATGGCATGGGCAGGCTTGCGGGGACTGTCCGGCAGCAGGCCGCCGAAGAACATGTTGATGCGGGCAAGGTCTTTGACGAAGACGAAGTCGCGGCGCTGCTCCCCATTATCGTAGCCGCCGGAGCCCTCGAACATGCGGATGGTTCCGGTGTCCTTAAGCTGGCGGGTGAAGTGGTGGATGACGCTGGCCATGCGGCCCTTGTGCTGCTCGCGGGGACCATAGACGTTGAAGTAGCGCAGGCCGACGACAGTGCTCTTGATCTCTGGCAGCAGGCGGCGGAGATAGTTGTCGAAGACCAGTTTGGAGTATCCATAGACGTTGAGGGGACGCTCGTTTGCAGGGACTTCCTTGAACTCGGTGCTGGCGCCATAGACGGCGGCGGTGGAGGCGTAGACAAAAGGAATCTTGTGCTCGACGGCGAAGTGCAACAGCTCCTTGGAGTAGGTGAAGTTGTTGTCCATCATGTAGCGGCCATCGTCTTCGAGCGTGTTGGAGCAGGCGCCCTGATGCAGGATGGCGCGGACTTTAGCCCCTTCGAAGTCTCCACTCTTGAGGGCGGACCGGAACTCTTTTTTGTCCATGTAATCGGCGTATTCGGCACCGGCAAGGTTGAGAAACTTCGGCCCACTAAGGTTAGGCGAAGGGGTCAGATTATCGACGACGAGGATGTTGCGTTCGCCAGCGCGGTTGAGTTGGTGGACGAGGTTGCTGCCGATAAAGCCTGCTCCGCCGGTTACGATAATCACGTTTAGTTCTCCTCGCTGTTCGCGTTGGCCGCGGTAAGTTTCTTGACGATATTGGTAGTGGAGAAGCCTTCGACGGTGGGAATGATTTCAACGCGGCCGCCGGCAGCGATGACATCCTCATGCCCCACAACGGTCTCGATAGTATAGTCGCCACCCTTCACCAGAACATTTGGCCGAAGGGCGCGGATGAGTTCGAGCGGAGTGTCCTCTTCGAACAGCACCACCGCATCGACAGAGGCAAGAGCAGCCATGACGCGAGCGCGCTCTCGTTCACCCACGATGGGACGGCTGGGGCCTTTGAGACGGCAAACAGAGGAGTCGGCATTGAGGCCAAGGACGAGTTTAGAGCCAAAGCGGCGGCAGTCTTCGAGCAGAGTGATGTGCCCGACGTGGAGGAGGTCGAAACACCCATTGGTGAAGACGATGGCCTCCCCTGAAGCGCGCCACTCGGCCACGCGCATCTTGATGTGCTCGAGGTCGAGAATCTTTTCACCAGCCGTAACGCCGGAACTCGGGGTGAGCGCAGCGACAAGCTCATGCCTTGCGATGGGAACTGTACCGACTTTGCCTACAACGATTCCAGCGGCAAGGTTGGCGAGTTCGATGGCCGTCTCAGCCTTGAGACCGCCGGCAAGACTGGCGGCCAAAGTGGCAATAACGGTGTCGCCTGCCCCGGAGACGTCAAAGACTTCACGGGCGCGGGCCGGGGAGTGGTATTTGCTGTCGCGGCGGAGAAGCGTGATCCCCTTCTCGCTCATGGTGACGGTCAGGAACTGGAAATCGTGTTCGGCGACGAGGGACTGGGCGGCGGTGAGAATTGCGTCAGTCTGATGCACGGATACACCCGTGGCCAGCGAGAGTTCGCCGAGGTTAGGGCAGACGGTGGTGGCGCCGGTGTACTTGCTGAAATCAGGGGTCTTAGGGTCGGCAAGGATCGGAATTTTTGCGATGCGGGCAGCGTTGATGACGGCGGCGCAGAGCTGGTTAGTCAGCGCGCCCTTGGCATAGTCCGAGAGGATGACGGCGTGAACCTTGGTGACCAATTCTGTGGCACAGTCGATAAGCCTTCTGGATTCAATCTCCGGCGGGGCATCGCGGCTCTCGATATCGAGGCGCAGGAGTTGCTGGTTGCGGCCTACGATGCGGGTCTTTGAGATGGTGGGAAGGGTGCTGGAGACGATACCTACCGTATCAACACTGGCGCGTTCGAGGATAGTGCTCAGCTCAGCCTGCTCTATGTCGTTGCCCCAGAAGCCGCTTAGGAAGGTTTGGCAGCCGAGGCCAGCCAGGTTCATGGCCACGTTGGCGGCTCCGCCGGCGCGTTCGTAGCGCTGAGCGTGACGAATGACAGGGACAGGGGCCTCCGGAGAGATGCGATCGACGTCGCCGTGGATATAGCGGTCGAGCATGATGTCGCCTATTACCAATACTTTGAGCTGATTGAAACCGCCTTCGAGGAGGTTCAGGACGGAATGCAGTTCGGGCAACATGCTTGGGAGGGCTCCTTATCTCCATCATCGCATTTTCTGTGTGAAATGTTGAAAAAGGAGGCGCACAGGAGAACGGCTTAACAGCGATTTACACCAATGACACCGGAAAAACAGCAACTTCTCTTTTGGCTTCGTCGTGAGGCGGTAGCGTTTCAGCACGGTGTCGCTTAGCCGAGCATGGCGCGCACCTCGGCGAGGACCTCTTCGACAGTGATCGAGGTAATGCACTTCTTGCGCTCGACGATGCAGGTTTCGAGGCCGCAGCCCCAGCAGTCGGTCCGGTGGTAGACGACGCAGTGCTGCTTGCCGTAGGGGAACCAGACACGGGGCTTGTTGCGTGCGGCAAAGATAGCGACGCAGGGCGTCTGGACGGCTGCGGCAAGGTGCATGGGGCCGCTATCGTGGCCGATGAAGAGTTTGGCCCGGGCAAAGACGGCGGCGCTCTCGCGCGGGGTGAGATGTCCGCAGAGGTTGATGACCGGGCCTCCGCTAGCCTCACGCCAACCCTCTGCGGCGAACTCGCTGGCTTCGCTCTCCTGGGGAGAACCGGCGAGAACGAGTGCCTGGGCCGGATAGAGGGGGGCGAGTTCGGCGAGAAGAGCGCGCCAGTTTTCGCGGCCCCAGTCCTTCGACTGGACTTTGGTGCCGACGCTGACAGCGAGGATGGAGCAACCTGAAGCAGGAAGAAGCACATCGGCGGCGCGAGCGTGTTCCTCGGAAGTAAGGTGGAGGTCCCAGCTTGCGGGGTCGTCAAGGCGGGCGTCACCCAGCTCGGCTATGTTGCGTGCGAGACGGGCGCCTTCAGGCTCAAGGGCTTGTTCGGACTCCTGCCAGCGGTTCCGCTGCATATCCTCGGTGACGGGAATCCCGATGAGGCGGCGGATGCCGCAGAGTCGAAAAAAATTAGCATCGCGGCGAGCGGATGCCACTCCCCGGCGGGCTCCGATGTACACAAGGATCTCGGGCTGCCAGCGAACAAGCTGCCACCAGAGAGAAAGCAGTTCGCGTGGGCTGCGGGTGCCTACAGCATAGCGGAAGTAACCTTGGACGAGGCCGCTGTTTTCGAGGATGGCCGCGGCCGGCGGAGCTTTCACATTGACAGGGAAGTTAGTCAACATGCGCCGTTCGGCCTGCGGAAAGGCGCGGGCGACGAGGTGGAGAGCGGGGAGAGCGATCAGCGTATCCCCAAGGCTGCCGAGACGATAGATGAGGACCCGTTTTGTCGAAGATGGCATGGTCTGCTTTTAGTCTGCTTGGTTTGGTCGATTGGAGCAACTCCCTGAAGGGGTTAGCCTGATAGAGTTTTCGTGGACGTGAATGGGAGTGGTCTCAGGATGCTTGACGCTGTTGCGATAACGGAGATGCATGACGAAAGGACGCGAGCCTGGCATGGAGTTGGTGAAGAGGCAAAGACTGAAGGTTTGGTTAGCCTTGCGCTTGCCCAGCACCGCGCCAACTTTGATCTATGGCATGAAGAGGACAAGGCGCGTGATACGGAAGCTTCCGACGCCGAGATTGCCGGGGTGAAGCACGCGATCGACGGACTCAACCAGCGGCGCAATGATCTGATGGAAAAGCTGGATGGGCTTTTGTTAGCTTCGGCAGGGCAACAGAATGCCGCAGCTCCGCTGCACTCGGAGACTCCAGGAATGATGATTGACCGGCTTTCGATCCTGGCGTTGAAGATCTATCACACACGGGAGGAGGTCCAGCGAATGACAGCTACCGAAACTCATCGAAAGAAAAATGCGGCGCGGCTGACTGTGCTGGAAGAACAGCGCGAGGACCTGGCGGGGTGCCTGAATGACCTTTGGATGGAGGTGCTGGCGGGGACACGACGCTTCAAGCTGTACCGTCAGATGAAGATGTATAACGATCCGGAGCTGAACCCTGCAGTCTATGGGCGAGACTAGAGAGCACAAAGCCGCAGCGCGTTCCAGTTGCACTCCGTGTATGGTTGAGACGACCGGGTTTTAGCGGGCGCGAGGAAGTTGACCTTGCGCCCGTGTGTGGGTATAAAACCGAGACGAGAATATTTTGCAGGAATTGGCTCTCCGTAAGTCGAGAGTCTTGGGAGCGCCATCCGGCGACAGGATTACCAATGGCTCAAGCAAAGACTGTATCTGCACCTGCTGCATCTTCTACAAAACGTCCGCGCACTTTGGCGGGTATCGCTGCTCCATCGAATGATGCGGCACGCGCACAGGTGCTTGCCCACTATGAAGCCGCTCTGCGGCTGATGCAGGAGGGCAAGTATGACAAGGCCCATGCTGCCTTCGACAAGATGCTGGCTGCGGGCGCCGGCGATCTGGCCGACCGCATTCGGATGTACATCAATGCTTGCCTGATGCAGGTGAGCAAAGGGAAGACGAGCTTCAAGAGCAATGAAGAGCGCTATGACTATGCTGTCTCCCTGCTGAATGATGGGCACTATGAAGATGCGCGGGCAGAGTTCAAAACGATCTTGAAGCATGACAACAAGGCCGACTATGCCTTCTATGGGCTGGCCGTGCTGGCGAGCATGACCGGCGACTCGCATACCTGCCTGGAGCACCTGACCGAGGCGATCCGGCAGAATCCGCAGAACCGGATTCAGGCGCGAGGCGATTCGGACTTTCAGGACATGGCCGACGATCCCCGGTTTACTGAACTGCTTTACCCCGAGGTATAAACGGCCCATCAAGGCGACCCGCTAAAATCAGTTTCAGAGATTTTAGTGGGAGTTGCGCATGACGTTGCCGGGCTCAGCTGGAGCCAAAGAGCTTCAGGTAGTTGCAATGGGTGGTGGGACGGGTTTATCCACTCTGCTGCGGGGGCTAAAGCAGTATGTCCCGATGCGCGACCGTCGCAGGGGGCCAAGGGCGGAAGACCATGCGGGAAGGCAGGCAGCGCCTTCTCCGGCTGCACAGTGGGTGATCCGGGAGCTTTCCGCAGTGGTGACGGTGACGGACGACGGGGGTTCGTCCGGACGGCTGCGTGAGGACTTCAAGATGCTGCCGCCGGGTGATGTGCGCAACTGCATGGTTGCGCTCTCGGAGGATGAGCACCTGCTTTCAAAGCTGTTTCAGTTCCGTTTCGATCAGGGTGAGTTGGAAGGGCATAGCTTCGGTAATCTTTTTGTCGCTGCGCTCTCGCACATTACCGGAGACTTCGCCCAGGCAGTGCAGATGTCGTCGCAGATTCTGGCGATACGCGGAAAAATCTTTCCCGCGACGAATACTGACGTGACTCTGGCAGCGCAGATGGAGGATGGCTCGCTGGTGCGTGGAGAGACGAATATTACTGCCAGCAAGCACCGCATCGTGGAGTTGATGCTGGAGCCGGCGACCGCCGATCCGCTGCCGGAGACGCTGGATGCGATTGCTAATGCGGACATTATCACTCTGGGGCCGGGTTCGCTATACACGTCGCTGATTACCAACCTGCTGGTACGTGGAATTCCAGAGGCGCTGGCAGCCTCGCGGGCGACGAAGGTCTTTGTGTGCAACCTGATGACCCAGGCGAACGAATCTCTGGGGCTGTCTGCGTCGCAGCATATTGAGAAGATTCTGCAACACGCGGGCGCCACAAAATCGCCGATCTTCGACTATGCGCTGATCAATACGGCCCCGATTTCCAGCGAACGGTTGGAGCAGTACGCACGCGAGGGGCAGGAGCCGATCGAGGCGGATCTGGAACGGGTACGGGCGCTGGGAGTTGAGCCGCTGACCGGGAACTTCGTGCATGAAGGCGATGTTTTGAGACACGATTATGACCGGGTGGCGGAGAGGCTGCTGGGGCTCGAACCGGCGCATTAGGACCGGTTCGAGCCAGAGCGTATGTAGAATCCGAGGCGAAGACTTTATGGGAATCCGAGCGTTGTGCAGTGTTGCCATGCTGGTTGCGGTCAGCACTGCCCAGGCCCAGGTCTCTGAGCCTACACTCCACACTTCAACCCGCATTGTGGCGGTAACAATCGTGGCAACTCATTCCAACGGTTCGCCGGTGAACGATCTGCGTGCTTCGGACATTCGGGTCTTTGATAACAAGAAGGAACAGACGATTGCCAGCTTTGAAGCCATGGAAACTTCATCCACAAGAGACACCACCCATAAGACTGTCTCGGCGCCCACATCGCTACCGGTTGCCAGCGGCTATCCTCATTTCTCCATCATTCTTCTGGATGCCCTCAACACAGAGTGGAGCGATCAGATGTATGCGCGGCGCGCGGTGGAACATCTTCTCGACTACCTGCCTCAAGGGGAACGGGTCGCCATCTTTGTCCTTGGCGACCATCTTTATCTCCAGCACGATTTCTCCTCGAATGTTGTTGAACTTCGCGCATCCTTGCAGCACCTTTCTGTCATGATGCCTCATGGCGGCGTTGCCTCATCTCCTTCCAGCCCATTTTCGGCAGAGCTTTCCGGTTCCGATCTGGTACGTTTTTCCAACCAGACACGTTTACAGGGAGCGCGATCCAGCAACGAAGCTCTGTTTTTTCAACGAAACAGGATTCTGCAAACCTTTCTGGCCATGACAGCCATTGCCCGCCTGGTAAAGAACGCGCCCGGACAAAAGAACCTGCTTTGGATATCGAGCGCCTTTCCACTTGACCTGACCGGGCCGCACGGCCCACTCGACATCGAGTCTTTTCATGACCAGGCCAAAAAAGCCACGGACGAAATGAATTCCGACTCCGTAAGAATCTACCCTGTCGATGCTCGTGGCCTGTCCGTCAACTCGCACGCTTACATCAACATTGGAACGATGCAGGAACTGGCCGAACAAACGGGTGGAAAAGCCTTTTATAACAACAACGATCTGCCGTCGGAGATGCGTCTGGCCCTGGAAGATTCTCGCGAGGGATATCTTTTGACCTATACCCCGAAGGACTTTCACGAAGATAAATCTTTCCACACAATCCGCCTGCGAGTATCGCGGCCCGGAGTCCACCTCCGATACAGGCGCGGATATTACGCTGAACCGGCGCAGTCGCTTGCGAATGCAAAAGGGACATCGCGTAAAAGAAAATAAGGATTCTTATGAATACACCGGTGTTAGACGGGACAAAAGTAAGGCTGGAGCCGATGACGCTGGAGCATCTGCCTGCGTTGGAACAGGTGGCGTTTGATGAGCGCATCTGGCGGTACATGACGACACCGGTGAAGACACCAGAGGCTCTGCGGGCATGGATGGAGGCAGCGGTGCGGCTAGAGGCAGCGGTGCGGCTAGAGGCAGCGGGCACGGTGATGCCATGGGTGACAGTGCTGAAGGCGGATGGGCGTGTGATTGGCAGCACACGGTTTCTGGAGTTCGACAAGGCGCACCGGACGACGGAGTTGGGCGCGACGTGGCTGGCTCCGGAGTTTCATGGCTCGGGGGTGAATGCGGAGGCGAAGCTGCTGCAACTCACCTATGCGTTTGAAGAGTTGAAGCTGAACCGCGTAGCTCTGAAGACGCACCACGAAAATGTGCAGTCGCAGAAGGCCATGCGGAAGATCGGCGCTATCGAAGAGGGGACATTTCGCAATCACTACATCATGCCGGATGGCAGCCAGCGGCATAGCGTCTGGTTTTCGATTATCCGGGAAGACTGGCCGCAGGTGAAATCTCGACTAGAGGCGCGGGTGGCAGCGGTTCCACCGTTCGCTTGAGCTGGCCGCAGGCGGCGTAGATGTCGCGGCCACGAGGGCGGCGGATGTAGGCCGGAATGCCGGCGGCGATGATGCGTTTCTGGAAGGCGTAGACGCCGACCTGGGGTGGCTCGTGGTAGGGCATATCAGGGCCGGAGTTCCAGACGATGAGGTTGATCTTGCAGCGCATGCCGCTAACCAGCGCGATGAGTTCATCGGCGTGGGCGAGACTGTCATTAATGCCGCCCAGCATGACGTACTCGAAGGTGATCCATTCGCGGTTGCGGAGGGGAATAGTATTGAGCGCCTCGAAGAGCGCAGCGATGTTCCATTTGCGTGTGATGGGCATGATGGACTCGCGGATGACGTCGTTGGGAGCGTTGAGACTGACGGCTAACTTGGGGCGCACAGTCTCGCGGGCGAAGTCCAGAATGCCGGGCAGGATGCCGGAGGTGCTGACGGTCATGCGCGACTCTGGGATGCGCATGTAGACGAGCAAGTGAACGGCGTCCATGAAGTTGGCGTAGTTGAGGAAGGGCTCGCCCATGCCCATGAAGACGAGGTTGATGCGGGCCGGGGTGGGATTGCCACGGCTGCTGCCGAGGTCAACCCGATGGCGGTTGAGAACGGCGGCGACCTGTCCGGCGATCTCGCCCGGGGTAAGGTTGCGGCGGATGCCGAGTTTGGCGGTCAGGCAGAACTGGCAGTTGACGGCGCAACCGACCTGGCTGGAGATGCAGATGGTGGCACGGCGGTAGGGGAAGGCCGAGTTGCCGGTGGTATCTTCTTTTTCTTCTTCTTCGGCGGCCAGGGAGCCGTCACCACGTTCGCCGCCGTCGCCGTCGGGCATCCAGACGGTCTCGACGGTCTCGCCATCGGCCATGCGGACGAGGTAGCGCTCGGTGCCGTCGATGGAACGGGCGGTCTGGACGATCTCGGGGAGGCCGATGGTATAGCCCTCGGCGGCGAGGGACTCACGGAGGGTGGCGGGCAGAGTGGTGATCTCGTCGAGCGTCGTGACACGCTGGCGGTAGACGGCTTCGATGAGCTGATTGGCCCGGTAGGGACGCTGGCCCAAGCCTGCCATGAGGTGGGTGAGGACGTCGAGAGACTGGCCGAAGAGGGGTTTGGCCTGGGCGGAGGCTTCGACTACGGTGTTTGTTTTGTTCAACATAGTGATATTGCGCGGTTTATGGCGGGCTTTGTTTAGTTTACCCCGGCCAGCGGGGGACGACCAATGCCCTGCCTTGCTGTGAAACAATGGAGGGTAAGGAGCTTCATGTCTGTAACCCTGGTTGAAGATAGTGGTTTGACGAGAAATGCCGCCGCCCGGAACATTCGCAAGACCGTTTTGTCGAACGGATTGACGGTGCTGACGGAGGCCATGCCCCATCTGCGGAGCGTATCGATGGGGGCATGGATCGGGACAGGTTCGCGCGATGAAGAGGCAGCGATCAATGGCGTCTCGCATTTTGTGGAGCATATGGTGTTCAAGGGGACGACCTCTCGATCTGCCAAGCAGATTGCCCGCGAGGTGGATACCATCGGCGGAAACCTGGACGCCTTCACCGGCAAGGAGATGGTCTGCTTCAACATCAAGGTGCTGGATGAGAACGTAACTCCGGCACTGGACGTTCTGGCTGACCTGGTGCTGCACCCGACGTTTACGCCGGAAGAGCTGGCACGCGAGCAGGGCGTAATTCTGGAAGAGATCAAGATGGACGAAGACAATCCCGACTATCTGGTGCACGAGGTCTTTACCCAGAACTTCTGGAAGAACGACCCGCTGGGACGGCCGATCCTGGGAACGAAGAAGACGGTTTCGAGCTTCAATCAGCAGATTGTCTTCGATTTTTATGCCAGCCGGTTTACACCGCGGAATATGGTCTTCTCGGCGGCAGGAAATCTGGAGCATGATGAGTTTGTGGCTCAAGTGGAGCAGCAGTTCAGCTCGCTGGCCGCCAGCAGCGATGGGCATTTGCCGAAGCTGGCGGCGCCGGTGGCTACTCCGCACATTACGCTGAAGCGGAAGAAGTCGCTGGAGCAGGTGCAGGTCTGCCTGGGGGTTCCAGCGCCGCCGGTGAACCATCCCGACCGGTATGGGGTCTACCTGCTGAATACGATGCTGGGCGGCGGGATGAGTTCGCGGCTCTTCCAGACGATTCGCGAGGACCAGGGACTGGCTTACGCCATCTACTCGGAGATGAACCCATTTCGGGACACTGGTTCGCTGTGCATCTTTGCGGGAACGGCAATCGATAAGACCGAGAAGGTATTGCAGCTTACGATGCAGGAGCTGCGGCGTCTGAAAGAAGACACAGTCAGCGAAGGCGAGTTGAAGCGGGCAAAAGACCAGTTGAAGAGCAATATTGTGATTGGACTGGAGAGCTCGGGCAGCCGGATGGCGAATCTGGCCCGGCAGCAGATGTATTTTGGGCGGTTTTTCGGAGTGGATGAAATTACGCAGGAGATCAATGCCGTGACTCCTGCGGATATTCAGGCGCTGGCGCAGCAGCTCTTCCGTCCCGAGGCGATTGCGCTGACGCTGCTGGGAAACCTCGGCGAGATGAACATTAAGCGGGAAGATCTGGCCTGCTGAGTCTGATAGAGTTTTGTTCGGTGTTGGAATACGGTTGGCCGAGGAATTGATGACGAAGATGACCGCTCTGGAACGGATACGGACAGCACGACGGACTGAAGAAGGTTTCACGCTGATTGAACTGCTGATCGTGATGTCAGTGATGCTCATCCTGATGACGCTGGCGATTCCGCAGGTGCTGAAGCTGACGAAACAGGCGCACGAGACCTCCGCCGTGCAGTCGGTGCGAACGATTGGACAGGCGCAGTTGCAGTACAACTCGGCCTATCCATCCAATGGGTTTGCCTGTTCGCTGGCGGCCCTCGGGGGAGATACAAAGTCCGGCTCTCCTACGCCGCAGGCTGCCCAGTTGATTGCGCCTGACCTGGCTACCGGACATAAAGCAGGATATTCCTTCGCGATTACGAATTGCTCGAAGGTGACGATTAACAATCAGGATATGTATACGTCGTATGAGATCACCGCTGTTCCCGATGCGGTTGGGAAGACCGGCGATAAAGGCTTCTGCTCCGACGAAAACAACACCGTCCGCCAAGACCCCACCGGTGGAACGAACTGCACGCAGCCCATCCAGTGATGCTGAAGAAGACCGTTCTGCTGATCTTCGCCTGCTGCGCGACGCACCTGTTTGCCCAAAATAGTGCCGAGCTGATTCGCAAGGTGGACGACCACTACAACCATCTGACTTCGCTGCGCGCCCATTACGTCGAACACTACGCCGGCATGGGAATGGACCGGACTGAATCGGGTACGTTGCTGCTGAAGAAGCCCGGCCGAATGCGGTGGAGCTACGAAAAACCATTGGGCAAGGTCTTCGTGCTCGATGGCAAGTACGCGTGGTTTTATACCCCGGGAGACACGCAGGCCCAGCGAGTTGCGGCGAAGGAGCTGGACGATCTGCGGTCTCCGTTGCGGTTTTTGCTAGGACATACGCAACTTCAAAAAGAACTGGACAATCTGGCAGTCACGCCCAAGGGCACGGGCTTCCGGATTATGGGCGTTCCCAAGGGCATGGCTCAGCGCGTAAAACTGCTGACTCTGGAAGTGACTGCTGCGGGGACCATTGAACGGATGCGGCTGGAAGAGGTGGATGGCGCCGTGACGGAGTTTGCTTTCACCGCAATCGAAGAGAATGTTCTGGTGAAGAACGAGGAATTCGTATTCCATCCTCCGGCTGGAGTAGTCATAGTGAATGGGCTTCCACCAATTTAGGCGTTGTTGGCTGGTTACCCAGGTTGATGTGACTCAGGGCCGCGGTGCCGGATTGTAAAATTAGGTTAACTTCAGAGTGATTGAATCAATCTTGCGCCAATGTTGTGCGCGGAAAAGTTGAGTGTCCTTTAGGCAATATGAGCAATACCCTTTTAGCCAATCGTCTCAGTACCGCCGAGTTTCATGCGGCCGTGTATGAGTTGTCCCCATCTGTTGCCGTCTTCGACTGCGACGGAACCCTGTGGTCTGGCGATGCCGGATCTTCGTTTATGAACTGGACCATCGAGACTGGGCTGGTCTCACGCGAGGCCACCGACTGGATCGATGGACGATATCGCGGCTACAAGCGGGGCGAAGTGTCCGAGGTAGCCATCTGCGGCGAGATGGTGCAGCTCTATCAGGGACTGCGCGAGGAAGAGATGCGCAGAGCAGCACACAAGTTTTTTGAAAGCAAGATCGAGCCGAACATCTTTCCCGAGATGCTGGAACTGATGGCCGAACTCCGGCGCAAGGGTGTGGATATCTGGGCCGTCAGTTCGACGTGCGACTGGGTCATTGAAGCAGGTATGCGTCGCTTCGAGATTCCTGCGAATCGGGTGCTGGCAGCTTGCGTAACCGTGCGTGAGGGGCTGGTGACCGACATGATCTGCGATGTGCCCACTGATGAAGGCAAAGTCGCGGCACTGGCCCGCGTGGGGGTTACGGCTCCCGATGCTGTATTCGGCAACTCGGTGCATGACGCAGCCATGCTGGCCATTGCGCGTCGGGCATTTCCGGTCAATCCAACTCCGGCGCTCGTGGAGCGAAGTGTAGCCGAGGGATGGCCCGTTTATTACCCCGCTTCGGTGGCTAAAATCAGCTAAATACAGCGAGCGAAGCCTTTAGGCACCGCAGGCGTCTAAACTGTAGTTAGGTGAAAGATCCGATTCGTAAGCTGGACGAACGTATAGAGACGGCGGCACAGAGGCCCTTGCGGCTTGTGGTGGCGGCGCTGATTCTGCGTGAGGGCGCAGGCGGTACAGAAGTGTTTATCTGCCAGCGCAAGCCCGACCAACCGATGAGCCTGAAGTGGGAGTTCCCCGGCGGAAAGATTGAGCCCGGCGAAGGGCCGGAAGAGGCCCTGGTACGCGAGCTGAACGAAGAGTTGGGGATTTCAGCCGTCATCGGTCAGCGGGTGGCGCAGATTCGCCACAAATACCGCAATGGCGGTGCGGTCGATCTTCAGTTTTTTGTGGTGAAGGAGTTTCATGGACCGCTGGAGAACCGGATCTTCAATGACATGCGCTGGGCTCCGCTGGAAACTTTGCCGAAGTATGACTTTCTGGCGGCGGACCTGGGGCTGATCCGAGACCTGTCCGAAGGCAAGTTACTTTAAAAGTTAACACCGATCTGCACCGATGACACCGATTAAAACTTCATTCGGCCATGGATCTTCGCGGATGACACGGATCAAAAACCGATTAAAGACATTTCGTTAGGTGTGGAAACCGTTCCAGATCATCACTGCGGATAGCACAATCACGATGATGGTCGTGAGCCACGCAGCAACATTAAACCAGCGAGCATTGGTGTGTTTCTCCATGAGTTCGTGCTTGTTGATGAGGCGCAGCATGAAGATCAGCACGATGGGCAGAAGGACGCCGTTCAGGACCTGCGACAGAATGCTGAACTTAACCAGCGGAAAGTTCGGGATAAGGACAATGCCAGCTGCGGCTGCAAGAAGCAGCGAATAGAACCAGTAAAAAAAGCGAGCTTCCTTGAAGCTCTTGTCGAGGCCGCTCTCAAGTCCGAGACCTTCACAAACCGTATAAGCAGTCGAGAGTGGAAGGATCGACGCCGCAAAGAGCGAGGCGTTGAAAAGCCCAGCGGCAAAGAGAATAAAGGCATACTGGCCGGCAAGCGGCTTCATGGCACCGGCGGCGTCGGCTGGGTCAGCGATGTTGCGGATGCCATGAGTAAAGAGGGTGGCAGCGCAGGCCACGACGATGAACCAGGCGACCAGGTCGGTGAAGAAGGACCCGACGATGACATCAAGCCGCGATGCCTTGTACTGGCGGACTGTAATTCCCTTTTCGACGATGGAGGACTGCAGATAAAACTGCATCCACGGACTAATGGTGGTGCCAATGATGCCGACGGTCATATAGATGTATAGCTTGTCGTGCCACACGCCGCGGGCAGGCAGCTTGACGGTCTCGACCAGTGCGAGATGCCAGTTCGGGCCGCTGAGCACGCCAGCCACGATGTAAGCGATGTAGAAGACGCTAGCGATAAGGAAGACTTTTTCGACGCTTTTATAGTCTCCTTTGACCACGAGTATCCAGACCAGGAAGGCGCAGGCGGGAACGCTGGCGTACTTGCTGATGTGGAAGAGTTGCATACTCCCCGCGATGCCTGAGAACTCGGCGATAACATTGCCGAAGTTGACGATGACCAGCAGGACCATCATCACAAAGGTCATGCGCAGGCCAAACTCTTCGCGGATGAGATCGCTGAGGCCCTTGCCCGTGACCACGCCCATGCGCGCGCACATCTCCTGCACGATGATGAGCGCGAGGGTAATGGGGATCATCGTCCAGAGCAGGGTGTAGCCGTACTGCGCCCCTGCCTGGGAGTAGGTGAGAATGCCGCCTGCGTCGTTATCGACATTGGCGGTGATAAAGCCGGGACCAAGCACGGCCAAAAAGAGGATGAGGCTCGTTCTCCATCTGCGCCACGATGTCATCGCGTTTCTGCTCCTGCGTCATGCAGAAGCAGATTCTGCTCGGACTGCACCAGGTCGTAGAACTTTTGCGCGGGCCATTCGAGCGCTGCGTCGCCGGCGACGCGGACATTTTCCTGAATGTGCTGCGGTTTTTTCGACGAGAAGAGAACGACGCTGGCTGGATTCATGACGAGTGCGGCTTTGAGCATGAGGTTGGCCAGTTGCGCACGGTCGCTAAGGTCGGCGCCAACCTGCTCCGACCAGCGTTGGCAGATGGCGGTCTCCTTCGTCAGCGCATTGTACAGCGAGCGAAAATTCTCCGTGAGGGCGCGGTGATGAATGCGGAAAGGGCCGCCGGGCGGAACAGGCGCGTCAAGGACCGACCACTCGTATTGCAGCGTGCGGCAATATGCTGGGCGTGAAGCGAGAAGATCGCCGAGCTTGACGGCTTCGCTGCCGATGCCGAAAGTCCCGATGGTGCCATCGGCGACTTTGTCTTCGAGGAGACGAAGAAGTCCGTCGTCCTGAAGGTCCGACGCTTCCACCTCGTGCAAGAGCCAGATGTCAATATGGCTCGTACGCAGAGCAGCCAAGCTGCGTTCTAGGGAAGCCTTTGCCTGAGCGGGGGTGAAGGATACCCTTTCATCGTTATGCGTGGCCGCGCGGGCCACTCCAGAAAGCCTTTGCTTGAGTCCGGGGAGGCGCTTAATCAAAGGGCCGGCAAAGCTGCGCGCGATGCCGATGAAAGATGAGTTTTTAGGAGGAGCGATACCGTATTTTGTCGTAACGGTGACATCGCCGGAATGCCGCTGCATGAATTCACCCAGACAACTCTCTGCCTCGCCGTAGCCATACATCGGGGCGACATCGAAGTGCCGGATACCAGCGTCGAAGGCACTTTCGAGGACAGCCAGAGAGTCGCGACGTCCCATCGCTCCCATCAGGGTGGAGCAGCCGAAGCCGAGTCGAGTGGCCTGGCGGCCGGAACTTCCCAGTGCGATCTTGTCCATTCTGTCTCCTGCGGAATGCTGTGTCTCAGGCTAACCCAAATATTGCCCAAGCCTGACAGCCAGCGCGAGGATGGTGTGGGTTGGGTTCGAGAAACCTGACGTTGGAAAGACCGCGCTGCTGCAGATATAGGCATTGTTGAGGCAGTGAAGGCGGAGATTGGGATCGACGACGCCATCCGCCGGCGAGACGGACATGCGCATTCCTCCCATGTGGTGGTTGCTGTCGTCGCAACGCTCGATAAAATCGAGATTATTGGAGAAGAGATCCTCGTCTGGATGGATACGAGCCACGCCTGCCAGAGACTTTGTGGCTATCCGGACGTATTGCCGTATGCTGGCAAGCTCTTTTTCGGAGATCTGCCAGTTGAGGCGAGTACGTAGAAGACCAAGAGCGTCGCGGGTATCGGTCAGCGTGATACTGCTTTGCGACGTTGGCTCCTGCTCGCAGTGGACTCGAAGGAAAATGCGGGCATCGGCCGGATTGTAGGCACGGTTCTGGATCTTGTAGCGCAGCGCCTGTCGGGCAATGAGCGGAAGATGGCGGGCGGTGAAGCTAAGGTCTGCTGCACCAAGATCGCTTATGTTGCCGCGTAAGAGTTTTTTTGCGATTGTCTTCAACTGCGCGAGGGTTTCATCGGCATCGCTGACGAAAGCCATGGTGGCGGCAACGTTGAGCGTACCGTGCGCAGCCTGTTCGGCGGCGGCAAGGCGCAACTTTGGATGGTATTTGAAGCCTCGGCTGAAGACGTTGTCGAACATTTGGTGAAAGCGTTTGGCGTGGATCGGCTCTACGGTTGCCGCGTTGCAGTCGATGTGGTCCTGAAAGTGTTTGCCAAGGAGCCCGGAGTTGTTCCACGGGAGGCCAGCCTCCCTCGGTTGAAGAAAAAAGCGTGAGCTTTCTATCCCGCCAAGACAAAAGACGAACTGTGAAGCGTGAAAGACCGCCTCCCTACCGGAGAGAGTACGGCAGCGGACGCCGCGCATCTTTTCACCTTCGAGCAGTGGCTCAACGGCATTGGCGTGCAGCCAGAGGGTGAAGCCCGCATCTTCTTCGATGGACTTGCGATGCAGCCTGGCAAAGTTGGGTTCTGGGCACCAGCGCGAGAAGTAGGGTTCGAGACTGGGCAAGACAGGCGGCGTTTCGCCGATCTCGCGCCAAACTGCCTCATCTTGACGCATGACTTTTGCCAGACCCTCGAACTCAAGGGCACGTTCGTAGAAGGCCGTAAGCTCGCTCTTCGGAAAAGGCCAGCCGCTGCCGTCGATCCTCGGGCGCTGCTCAAAATCCAGAGCGTCAAGTTCAAGAATCTGCCCACCCCATTTGTTTGTCGTGCCTCCCTTCGCGCGGAAGCGTCCCGTGTGAATGCCACGATGCTGGAGGCCTGTAAGTTCACTGAGGTATGGATCTTGCGACTCCTTCTCGATCTCACTTCCGCCGCCTTCGAGAAGAAGAACGCTTTTACCGCGGCGCGCCAGGTCTACTGCAAGCACGATGCCCGCGGCGCCCGCGCCGACAATACAGATATCCGCGACAGTGGCAGCTTCGGGTTGGGACTGGAGCAGATCACGGATCATAGAGTGCCCTCCATGCCTTTCCGCATTCTCTGGACGATATGCTGGGCACGTTCGATGACGAGGCTTACCTGGCGATCATTGTGGTATCCATCCCGGACTGCCCGCGCGCGGCCGGCGGCGGCGATGCGCGTGCGCGCAGCTTCGTCCGGCAGGTAGCGGCGGATTTTTTCGACGCACTCTTCCATGGTCGAAAAGAAAACAGCTTCCTCGTCTTCAAGGAAACGCTGCATGTGGCCCTCGGACCGCTCAGCGAGCAGGAAGCCACCACAGCCAGCGATCTCAAAACTCTTGTGAACAAACTCATCCTGATTAGAGTGAGTGATGAAGCTGAGATTGATTTGAGACTTCCAGATACCCTCCCTGTATTCGTCCCGGTATAGCTCACCATTGCCGCGATAGATAGCCGCGACAGCCTCTGCGCCCAGAGCAGGCTTCCAGACGAGGCCGCCGGAGACGCTGACCGGAAGCCCAAACTCTTTCCAAAGCCGCTTGAGAAACTCTGCGCGTTGATCGTAAGGCGTTCCAATAAAGGAGACGCCGCGGTCGCGATTCGCATCCGACCAGATGGCTGGCGGAGGAAAGTGGATCGTAGGTTCGTAGGCGGTCTGGATCTTAATAACGTCGCGCGCGCCACGCTGGCGGTAGTCGAGGATATTTTTGTCGCGCTGCACAACGTGGAGATCGTAATGCGGAATGTCCCTCATGTAGAGGCGCCAGCCGGGGTCCTGCCGCGTGCCGAAAGGGTTGTCGATCATATAGCTGACGGTTGCAATGCCCATAGCTCTCATGCGATCGAGCGTCTCTGGACGCACCGACAGTAGCTTGTCCGTCCATAGAAGATCAGGCTTCTCGGCGGCAGCAATCTGCAGAAGGTCACGGTTGAGGCGGTTGACCATGGGACCGGCAACAAGGCGCAAAGCCACTTTGTTGACCAGCGAGTTCTGGAACATATAGGAATAAGAATTGAAGGGAATGACCTGATGGCCGAGTCGTTCCAGCGCCCACAGGCGATGGAGCGAGGTATCGTTGGGCGTGAGACCGGCGACATAGAGAATCTTCATTGAAAACAGGGTTTCCTGATATTGGCTTTTCTATATTTTAGTGATTTGCACGAAGCAGAGCGATGACCTGTTCGGCATGGATAACACCTATCAGGCGCTTCTCCTGGTCGAGCACCGGCAGGGAGCGCAGGTTGTATTTGTCAAAAAGCTCAGCCACTTTACGGCCATTAGCATCGATCTCGCAGGTCACGACATGACTGTGAGGCAGATCGGCAAGCGGTGCGCCCGGCGTTGCCAGCAGAAGCTGGACGAGAGGCACAAGACTGGCAATTCTGCCCTCTTCATCGAGCAGGTAGATATCGGTAATGATCTCGATGTCGCCCTCGAAATCGCGCAGAGCTTCAATAGCCTGAGCAAGCGTAGCGGTGGCCGGCAAAGCGATGTAGTCGGTAGTCATACGGCCAGCGGCCGAGTCTCCGGAAAATTCAAGGAGGTCCTCTACCTCCTGCCGCTCCTCGGGCTCCATCTCTCCGAGAATCGCTTCGGATCGTTCCTCGGGCAGTTCCGAGAGGAGGTCAGCAGCGGCTCCGGGGTCCATCTCCTCGACGATGTCCGCAACCTGACCCGAGTCCATCGACTCAATGAGGGCCTGCTGCATCTTCGGCTTGACCTCCTCCAGAGCCTCAGCAGCAATCTCCTCATTGAGGCTGATGAAGAGGGCCTGGCGTTCGGCGGGAGCAAGTTCTTCGAGGATGTCGGCGATATCAGAGGGATGCATCTGCGCAAGGCGATTCTGCTCGATCTTGAGCTTGACGCGACGGGCCGGGTCCCGGTCGATGAGGTCGACAAAATCCCACGGGATGAGGCTGGGGCTGAAACGGGATGCGATGCGATCGGCGGTCGCGGCATGCATGCCTTTCAGGAGTCGCCGCACCGCACCGCGCAGCCCCACCTCGACCTCGGCGATACGCAGCGACAGTTCGGAAGCGCCTTCCTGTGCTGTCTCCCATACGAGATCTACATCGTTGACGCGAACGACCTTTCGTCCGTGGACATCAATAATCTGCTGATCGAGCAGATCGTGTTCCAGCATCAGATAGCTGTCATTCCTGGGCAAAACAACGGGGGAGGCGCCTTCGCGGAGATGCAACTCCTTCCGCCGGGTAAGTTTGATATCTGCGATGAGAACGAAAGAAGGCTGGTCGCCTCGCTTTTCAGCAGCCAGCTTGAGGACAAGACCATGAACGTGGGAAGTATCGACATCAGGGGCAACGACAAACTCGCGCACCCGTCCGAAGACGGTTCCCTGCGTATCCATCACGCTTGTACCCATCAGCGCGGAGACGCTCGTTCTTTCATTCCTCATCGTCATAAAAATCTTCAAGTGCTGATATATCAGATTTTATGGGTTCTTTGGCAAACGGGCGACCCATTCCCCCAGACCCGGGTACTTGTAAATTTACTGCAACGAGGCATGTGCGCAGCAGTCTGCATCCAACAAAATTGCATGAGAGAGGAGACTACGGCGGGTCGCATCCGTATACTCCTCTTATCCGCATGGTAGCTCACCTGAAGGGGCCGCACCGTTGATAGGTGCAGATAATCCCTGCCCAATCACCAGGCCGCATGTGTGGGAGAAGACTTTGGCAAAGAAGACCGAGAGGCAACCTTGACATTCGGGAAATCCACAAGCACACTGCCATCATCGCTATCGTCCGCGGTTGACCATTGGGACGCGGGTTCAAGGACAGCATTGGCCGATTCAACCACAAGCCGTGTCAGCTTCACACTTGACTCGTCCCTTGAGAGCGTCAACAAGGTTGAGTTGACCGCCGAACAGACAGCGCAGCGCGCCGGATTCGATGAAGACACAGCAACGCATGTGGCGATGGCTGTGCGCGAAGCGGCAGTCAATGCCGTGCTGCATGGCAATGCCTACGATCCCTCCAAACACATTACCGCCTCTTTCGAGACTACATCGGACGCTCTGACCATTCGCGTCGCCGACCAGGGCCCCGGGCTCAACCCGGACACTATTCCCGATCCGCTGGCACCGGAAAATATTCTTCGCGGTTCAGGCCGGGGGATCTTCCTTATCAGGGCCTTCATGGATGAGGTACACTTTCGCCAGCTACATCCCGGCACGGAACTGACATTAATCAAGCATCGCAAACCCGCTCAGCCGGGGAACTAAGGAGACGATTACTCATGAGCATGAAAGTACAGACTCGCCAAGTGGACGGCGTTACAATTTTGGATCTCAGCGGCCGAATCACGCTCGGCGAAGGCAGCGTTACAATTCGCGATGCAGTTCGCGATGTGCTGGCCAAGGGCTCAAACAAGATTCTGCTGAACCTTGGGGAGATTAATTACATCGACAGTTCGGGAATTGGCGAACTGGTCAGCGCCTTTACCACTGTGAAGAACAGCGGCGGAGAACTAAAGCTGCTCAATCTCACCAAGAAGGTGCACGATCTTCTGCAGATCACGAAGCTCTATACGGTCTTCGACGTCAAGGATGACGAAGCTTCCGCGATCTCTTCCTTCACCAAATAATTTCTTTCAACAAGAAAGGCCGTCGCATGAGCGACGGCTTTTTCTATTGTTGCGGTGGACTATTTCGAAAAATCCACCTTCGGGGCCGCACTGTTTTCCGGGTTGCCCTTGAAGTATTCATCCCTGTAATGGAAGCCCGCGATATTGGCCCATATGCTGTTGGGAAATTGCCGAACGTAGACGTTGTAATCTTCAAGCGCCCTGTTGTACCGGCTACGTTCCACAGCAATCCTGTTTTCCGTGCCTGCCAGTTCATCCGTCAATCGCGTGAATTGCTCATTCCCCTTCAGGTTCGGATACTGCTCCTGTAAGCGGAAGAACGGCCCTAGTGCGACATCGAGCTTAGAGTTAGCCGCGATGCTGCTCGCGCGATCGGGAGCGCTGGTGATGGCTGCGCGGGCATTCGCAATGTTGGTCAGGACGGTGGATTCTTCACTGACGTAGCCCTTTACCGATGCGACCAGGTTCGGAATCAGGTCAAGGCGGCGCTGTTGCACCACGTTTACCTGCGAATAAGCCTGATTGATGGCCTCATTTTTCTGCACCAGAGTATTCTTTGTGCTCACATAGCTGCCAAACCCAAACAGCAGTATGAGAACAATGACACCCAATACGCCAAGCCCAACCCATAATGATTTCATTCGCGCCTCGATTCCATTTGTGTAATTTCAATGTTCTTCACGGCAGGTATATCCGGCTGTACTTTATCACTCCCGGATTGTTCTGCCCTTCTCTTTGGATCAATCATTTTCTATATTTGCATCATTAAAAGTCTCCACTTGCGCCACCGCCACCGGAACTGCCGCCTCCAAAACCGCCGAAGCCTCCTCCGCCATCGTCGCCTCCGCCACGACCGCCTCTACCTCCACCAAATCCTCCGCCCATCAGGTTTCCAAGAAGGAAGAAGATTAATCCTACATTCCCCGTCCTGATGAGGATGAAAAGCACGAAGAGGATGGCCCCGCCACCAAGAAGCACCTGCCAGAGGCTCAAATGGACGGGCACCGGCTGCTGCTGGCGGTACTGACGCATCGGCTGCGTAAGAGTAACGCCTGCATCGGTCGCGATAACCTGCGCAATCTGTGAAACGCCAAGCGGCACAGCGCGGTTGTAATCTCCCTGCTGCGCGGCAGGCACCATGGAGCGGCCAATGTCGCCCACCTTGGCGTCATTCAGGATGCCTTCGAGGCCGTAACCCACCTCAATGCGGCCGCGTCTGGGTTTCATGATCAGCAGCATTAGAACGCCGCGGTCAGTTCCCTTTGCACCCACCTTCCACTTGTCCTCAAGCGCGGTGGCAAACTCTTCTATCGACTGATCGCCATCAATGGTCTTTATGGTGACGACGGCGATCTGAGCGTGCGCCTGGCGGTCAACCTGGGCGCATAGAGCATCGACGCTCTGGATCGTGGAAGGAGACAAAACCCCGGCGAAATCATTGACATAGCCCGTGGGCGGCGGTAACGAGTTTACTGTTTCGGCAGTCAGAACCGCGGCTGGCGAAAGAACCAGAAGAACGATTACCAGCCATCGTGAGATGCATTTCATTGAAGGTCATTCTACGCCCTGTGCGCTGAGAGACATACCAGTCTGTTGCGGAATAAAACGTCAATTTTCAGAGATATGGCTTTTCAATCTAAGGCGAATCTCGAAAAGAAAAGGGCACCCAGACGCCCCTTTCTATACGTCATGCTGCAATCTTACTGTGTAGGCGGAGGAGACGGCCTGCCACCACGATGAGGCGGTATGGCAATACCTTTATTCCTTGCCAGACCATCCACCATGACCATATGTTCATGGATGACCCTCTGAGCTTTGATCACCGCATCCTTCAATGTCTGGTCCTGGGTGCTGGCGGCCTCCAGGCGGAACTCTCGCAGGTTCTTGTGGTGGTCCTTCACCATAAGAGTGAGGTACTCCGTATCGAAATCGTCGCCGGAAAGCCCATTGAGTTTGTCATACTCAGCCTGGTCCGTCTTGTTCATGTGCGTTGGCAACTTGACGCCTACGGAGTCGCCCACAGACTCCATGTCCTTGTTGAGCGCGGTATGGTCGTCAACCATCTTTTGACCGAAAGTCTTTACCTCTTCGCTGCCGCCTTTCTGTGCGGCGAGCTGTCCAAATTGCACTTCGGCAATACCGCCTTCCGCAGCTGCGCGAAGAAACATTCTGTCCTTTGTCATCTGGGCCGTCTGTCCGCTATCGCTTGAATCCTGCATGGAAGGAGGCTGAGTACGTTGCTGCCCCGGCCCTGGCCGCGGCTGGCTTGACGGCGAGGAGTTCCCTTGAGGCATCGTCTCCGGCATGCCTCCGGGCTCGTTTTGGGCAAAGATGGCAACCGGACAGAGCATGAGTGCTGTCCCGAGAGTGATGATTTGCACTGGCTTGAAATTCATTGCTTCGCTCCTCTGGCGGCTGTTGTATCGATCACGCGCCGTCTTGATTCCTTTGGTTTGGTGTACAGGTACGGGTTAGGGTTGCCTCTCTCAAGTGAACTGACACTGTATCCTGTCGGCTGGAGTTTATTGAATGACGCAAAGTATCATCACGCCGCCAATTGCACGCCAGGAACCGACACCTACAACACTGCATGGACAAACGCTCGAAGATAATTACCGCTGGATGAGGGACAAGGACTCGCCAGAAGTAATCGCTCATCTGCAAGCGGAAAACCAATATACGCTCTCCGTCATGGCGCCTACTAAAGAATTGCAGGCGCGGTTATACGCAGAGATGCTCTCGCACATCAAGGAGACGGATGTGTCAGTCCCCTATCGCGACCGCGGCTGGTTCTACTACACCCGCACCGTCGAGGGAAGCCAGTATCCGATTCACTGCCGCAGGCTCGCGACCGGGGTAAAGTTCTATGAGAGCCAGCCTGAAGAAATTCTTCTGGACGTAAATCGCCTGGCGGAGGGTCAGCCATTCATGGCAGTAGGCGCCATGAGCGTAAGCCCGGATGGCTATAAGCTCGCCTACTCGACCGACAACACCGGCTTCCGTCAATACACGCTGCACATCCGAGACCTGAAGACCGGAACCGATCTCCCTGACACCGTCGAGCGTACCGGCTCAATGGCATGGGCATCAGATTCGCAAACACTCTTCTACACGACGGAAGATGAGGTGACCAAGCGTCAGGACAAACTCTATCGGCATCGTCTGGGAGATACGACAGAAGAAGCCGCACTCATTTATGAAGAAAAGGACGAGCGCTTTAATCTCGGAGTTGGCAAGACGCGGGACGGCGAGTATCTCCTCATGGAATCGGGCAGCCACACGACGAACGAGTGCAGCTATCTGCCGACGAACACACCCGGCGGCGTGTTTCTAGTGATTGCTCCTCGGCTAGATGAGCAGGAGTATTACGTCGACCATCGCAACGGACTCTTCTACATACGGACTAACGATACCGGGAAAAACTTCAGGGTAGTCACAGTGCCGGTAGATGGCGGCGGCCGGGAATCCTGGGCGGAATTGATCTCGGAAAATAAGGAAGCACCACTTGAAGATTTTGATGTATTTGATTCATTCTGTGTAAGTTCAAGGAGAGATCTTGGACTCACCACCTTAGAGGTCACACGCTTTGATGCGGACGGGAATTTAGGCGAGGCAAAGAAGATCAGCTTCCCCGAACCTACCTATACTGCACAGAGTCACGTGAATCGCGAGTTTGTCACTGATGCTTTCCACTATAGTTATCAGTCGCTGGTTTCGCCGGCTTCGGTCTACGACTATGACGTGAGTACAGGGACCTCCACACTTTTAAAGCAGCAGGAAGTTCCCGGAGGATTTGATTCAACACGCTATGCGTCCGAGCGAGTCTGGGCTACGACGGCGGATGGCGTTCGAATCCCGGTCTCAGTCGTCTACCGTCGCGATTCCTTCAAGCACGACTCGAAGAACGCTCTCTACCTCTACGGATACGGCTCGTATGGCTATCCGCTTCCAGTGGGGTTCAGCCCGGCGCGTCTGTCACTACTCGATCGAGGCCTGGTCATGGCATACGCGCACATCCGCGGCGGCGGCGAGATGGGCGATCCCTGGCACGATGCCGGAAAAATGATGGTGAAGCGCAACACCTTTTCAGACTTCATCGCCGTGACCGAGCAGTTACTCGCCCAGGGATATGGAGCATCGGACCGAGTCGCCATTGAAGGTGGAAGCGCCGGAGGCTTGCTGATGGGAGCGGTCGTCAACCAATGCCCTGATCTCTTCCGCGTGGTTCTGTCGCATGTGCCCTTCGTAGACGTGATGAACACGATGCTCGACGCCAGCCTGCCGCTGACCGTTGCCGAGTACGAAGAGTGGGGCAACCCGAATGAAGCCGAAGCCTTCCACTACATGCGGTCGTATTCGCCCTATGACAATTTGAAACCCGGCGACTACCCGGCGATGCTGGTGAAGACCAGCCTGAACGATTCGCAGGTGATGTGTTGGGAGCCGGCAAAGTACGTCGCCAAGCTGCGAACGCTAAAGCAGAACGACGCGCCCCTCCTGCTGCACATCAACATGGACGCAGGCCACGGCGGGGCCTCCGGGCGATACGACTATCTGAAGGAGATTGCGTTCGACTACGCGTTTCTATTGTCGCAACTCGGAATAGACCCCTAACGCCAAAATACGGTGGACAGGCAATTACGTGAACCGCCCATCGTCATTTCTGAGGCCAAAGCCACGCCGCTCCCCGAACGCCGCTCGAATCCCCATACCTGGCCTGCAAAACCGGCGTCGCCACCTCGCCGCCAAAAACGTACTTTGGCAGCAGCTTGGGAATGTCTCGATACAGATACTCCGCCTTTGACAGACCTCCGCCAAACACCAGCACATCGGGATCGAGCATATTGATGACTTCTGCCAGTCCTCGCGCCAGACGGTCTTCAAACCGCTCTACGATCATCGCCGCATCCACGTCGCTGGCATCGTAGTCTTCCATGATCTCGCGAGTCGTCCGCTCCCTTCCTGTCATCTCTTTGTAGTCCCGCGCCACTCCTGTACCCGAGATCCACATCTCCAGGCATCCCCGTTTGCCGCAATAGCATTCAGGCCCGGGAAGTTCACCCGGCTGCGCCCACGGCAGCGGATTATGTCCCCACTCGCCTCCCACCCCGTTCGGCCCGGCATGGACATGTCCATCGATGGCAACACCGCCTCCGCATCCCGTCCCCAGAATCACACCAAATACAACACGCTTCCCGGCAGCCGCACCATCCGTAGCCTCCGAAACAGCGAGGCAGTTCGCATCATTGGCCACGCGCACCTCCCGCTCCAGCGCCGCGCTCAGGTCCCGGTCCATCGGCCTTCCGTTCAACCATGTCGAATTGGCATTCTTCACCAGTCCGGTCACACTCGAAACGCAGCCCGGAATCCCCGCGCCCACCGTCCCCGTGCTTCCCGTCTCCCGCTCAATGCGTCGAACCAGTTCAACCATCGCTGCAATCGTCGCGTCGTAGTCTTCTCGCGGAGTATCGACCCGATGCCTCACCAACTCCATCCCTTTGCTGTCGATCGCAAGCGCCTCAATCTTTGTGCCGCCCAGATCGATGCCGATACGCATCTCCGTCTTTGTCATCGCACTCTTATCTGCCACGTACACTCTTTTCTGATACTTGTTCAAACACCGCAACTTAACATTACCCTGCGAATAGAAGCCTCGTACATAGCGGCTGCTATCAAGCATGCGTGAGTTTCAATCGTCAGCGCTTACGGAAAAGCTTGCAATAGCAATAAAAGCGTCCCAATACTGTAACGATGCTCCAAACAAGATACGTAACAACCTTGCAGTTTGTTCCCTTACCGTTAACCCTCGCGTCAGAATGCTAAAGTGATACCAACTTCTGGAGGCAGGAATTGATTGCAAGCAGCAGCGCTGACCGCAAACATTATTCTCATCGAATCGCCTTCAGCATTGCCTCTCTTCTTCTCGCCGGATGCATCGGCAGCAGCGCATGGGTCCAGGCAGCAAAGCCCGTCGCCGCATCCTCCCCCGCAGCCATCGCCACACAACCAAGCAACGGCCCCTGGTGGAAACACGCCGTCATCTATGAGATCTATCCACGCAGCTTTCAGGACTCCAACGACGACGGCATCGGCGACCTCAACGGCATCATCCAGCGGCTCGGCTACCTGCAATCGCTCGGCGTCGATGCCGTCTGGCTCAGTCCCATCTACCCTTCGCCGCAGGTCGACTTCGGCTACGACATCTCCGACTACGAGAACATCGACCCGCAATATGGCACCCTCGCTGACTTTGACAACCTCATCGCCCAGGCAAAAAAACACCACATCCACATCCTCATGGACATGGTGATGAACCACACCTCCGACAAGCACAAATGGTTCATCGAATCCGAGAGTTCAAAGACCAACCCGAAGCGCGACTGGTACATCTGGCGCGACGGCAAGGGTATCGATGCGAACGGCAAACCCATTCCTCCGAACAACTGGGTCAGCCTCTTCGGCGGCTCGGCGTGGCAATACGACCCCAAGACAAAGCAGTTCTACTATCACGAGTTCTACAAGCAGCAACCCGATCTCAACTGGCGCAACCCCGCGGTCGAAAAAGCGATGTTCGATGCTGTACGCTTCTGGCTGGACCGCGGTGTAGCCGGCTTCCGCCTCGATGCCGTTCTCACCTTGTTTGAAGATCCGCAGCTCCGCAACGAGCCTGTACTCGGCGGCACCAATGCGCAGGGCGATCCCATCCTCAGCGACATCTACACAAATAACCTGCCGGAGGTGCATGACGTCATGCGCCGCCTCCGCGCCCTGGTCGACAAGTATCCCGGAAACAGGGTGCTCGTCGGCGAAACTTATCTGCCCAACGTGCAGGAGCTGGACAACTGGTACGGCGGCACAAAGCATGACGAACTGCAGCTTCCCATGGATATGCAGGTCGGCTTCACCAACAAGCTGGACGCCTCCCTCTTCCGCCAGCGCATCAACGACGCAGAGACGAAGATCGACGGCAATCAACCACTCTTCGTCTTCGACAACCATGACAACATCCGCAGTTGGAACCGCTACGGCGATGGCGTCCATGACCTAGCCATAGCAAAACTTCTCGCAACGATGCTGTTCACCTCTCGCTCCACCGCATTGATGTACTACGGCGAAGAACTAGGCATGGTTACCACCACCCCCACGCGCAAGCAGGATGTAAAGGACCCCATTGGCATCACCGGCTGGCCAAAGGAGAAAGGCCGCGACGGCGAGCGCACCCCCATGCAATGGAACACCAGCAAGGACAGCGGGTTCAGCACCGCCGCCTCCACCTGGCTTCCCGTCGCTCCCGATTATGTAACCGTCAACGTAAAAACCGAAACGACTGAACCCGCCTCTCTCTTGAACTGGCACAAACAGTTGATCGCCATGCGCAAAAGTGACCCTACCCTGCGCGATGGCAAGATGGTGATGCTGGACCGCGATAATCCGTCGGTACTGTCCTATATCAGAGAGGGTGTCACTGGCCATCCCGCAGTCGTCGTCGTACTCAACTTCACCGCCCGACCACAAACCATCTCCCTCGATCTAAAGCCGGTCAATATTTCAGGCAGCTCAGTAAAGACGCTCATCACCAATGCGCCATCGCTTCAACAAACATCCAGCATCTCCAACATCACACTGCCGCCATACGCTTCGTGGGTAGGCAGCATCCAATAGTTCTGGCGCAACACGAAAAAACGAGGAGACCTCATGGTCTCCCCTGTCCTATATTCCTGTTAGGGCGGGTTCGTAAATGCTATAGAGTCATCAAAAACGTTGTCATTCTGAGCGTAGCGAAGAACCCCGGTATTTTGTCCTTGCTTTTGCTGTTATCTGTTCTTTGATCCTCTTCTCCTAGTCCAAAGCTGCTCTAGCTGTCAAACGATAAAGGGCCACTATGAAATATTGCGCTCGTGTCTGTACTTTACTGCTGACGGCAACCACCTTCCTCACCGGCAGCGCAAACCCGCAATCGACGACCATTGACGCAGCTTCAAACGCAAAGATACTCAGCTACATCGACAACGGCTGGGACAGCCTCTCTCGCTCCATGACCGACTGCAAATCGCTGGTCGATCCCAAAGTGACGACAACTCCAATTCTCTATCTTCCCGCAGACCTAGCCACGCCAGCACCCGTCACCGCCATGCAGAAGCTCTGCAACGTAGAGGTTCGCAGACTACCGCGAAAGATAGCTCACATGGGCGATGTAAAGGTCAGCGAGATTCCAAAAGAAGGGCTACTCTATCTACCCAACCGCTACATCGTCCCTGGCGGACGCTTCAACGAGATGTACGGATGGGACAGCTACTTCATCATCCTCGGCCTCGTACACGATCATCGCTCGGACCTTGCCCGTGGCATGGTCAAAAACTTTTTCTATGAGATCGAAAACTATGGTGCCGTGCTCAATGCCAACCGCACCTATTTCTTCACCCGATCGCAGCCTCCATTCCTCACCTCCATGATCCGCGAGGTCTACGAGCACCCGGACGGCACGCCTCTTTCGAAGGCATGGCTCGCCAAAGCATATAGCTACGCCCAGCGTGATTACGCCCTGTGGACATCACCCATCCATCGCGCAGGCGACACCGGCCTCGCCCGCTACAAAGACATCGGCGAAGGTCCCGTACCCGAGATGGCCGACGACAGCGACTACTACCCCAACGTCATTCGATGGCTGCTCGCACACCCCGACATCCGCACCGGCTATCTCATCGACGCACCCGAGCATCCAACTCAGGCCGAGGCCGCTACGCTTGCAAAGACCAGTTGCGACATCACCGCATCCAAAGTCTGCGCACGCGCTCACGTCAACGGCCACCGTCTCACCCGCGCCTTCTACAGCGGCGACCGTGCCATGCGCGAGTCGGGCTTCGACACCAGCTTCCGCTTCGGCCCATTCAGCGGCTCGACCGATCACTACGCCCCCGTCTGCCTCAACAGTCTGCTCTATAAATACGAGCGCGACATGGCCCACTTCGCCACTCTGCTAGGCCGCACGAAGGAAGCCGCCGAGTGGGAACAACGAGCCACCGCCCGACGCAGCGCCATCAACAAATATCTCTGGGACCCCACCACGAGCATGTTCTACGACTACGACTTCACCACGCACCAGCACTCGACCTACAACTACATCAGCGCGTTCTATCCCCTATGGGCAGGGCTCGCCAGCCCCCAGCAAGCGACGGCGATGGACCACCACCTCTCTCTCTTCGAACATCCCGGGGGCCTCGCCATGAGCGACACCAACTCCGGCGTTCAATGGGATCTTCCCTTCGGGTGGGCGCCCACAAACTGGCTGGCAACCAAAGGCCTCGCGCAGTACGGCTTCACCAGCGACGCATCACGGACAGCAACCGAATTTTCGCAGACCGTCCTCCAGAACTTTCTGCGCGACGGCACCATCCGTGAAAAGTACAACGTAGTCAGCGGCTCAGCAAACATAGACATCGCCGCAGGCTACAAGAGCAACGCCGTAGGCTTCGGCTGGACCAACGGCGTCTATCTACAAATGAGCGACCTGCTCACTCACTCCAAAAAAAGACGCTACAAGACATTAAATCCATTCAAAAATTGAGACCGCCCATTCCTGAAAGAACCAAAATCGGTGTTCATCGGTGTTAAGTCTTAACTCGAGCGTTCCCTACTGCACCTTACCCAACGGACGCAACCGGCGCAGTTCCCCCGCACAAGCAATCGCATTCAAAGCCGCCAGCTTCAGATTATCCACAGCCATCCAAAGCCAGAACCGCGCCACCCCGTTGCCACCAACATCCTCACTCACGCGAACCATGATGTCTTCCTGCCCTGCAGCGCTCAAGTTGCTCGGTGGATCGGACTCCCCACTCACCACATCCACATGCTCGCCCACCAACGCAGCTTCTATCAGCTCAATCGTTGCGAGCTGCGCAACCTCCACCAGCATCGACACGACATACCCATGAAACACCGGCGCCTGCACAACCTGCAAAGCCAGCGCAGGCAGCAAACCGCCCGAAAACTCCGCATACTGCTCGCGAATGCGCTTCTCCGTCACCGCCAGTTTTATCTTTGCCGCCTCACCAAGCGAAGGCAGCAGATTGAACGCTACCTGAGCGTCATACTGTTCCTGGGGCAAGGTCTGAAACGACAGCAGATTCACCGTTTGCTGATGCAACTCATCCATCGCAAGCCGGCCATTCTCCGACGCAGGTTCCATCACCGTAGCCGCAACACTCTTCAACGGCAGCTTAGTCTGCAGCCTCGCCGCAACCAGCGCAAGCATCACCGCCGCAGGATGCCCCGCAACGACCGCTGGAGTATTAAGGTTCAACTCCCGACCACTCTGCAGCGTCTTCGATGCCAAAGCCTCCGCTACCCACGGAGCCCGCGCCAGAACATCTTTCTCGCCCTCCAGCGCATAGGTCAGATCGACAATACTGGCCTCAGCCCGACGTGCATTCTGCCAATGTTTCTTCGTCGCCTCCGCGCTACCTGCGAAAAACACAAAGTCCATCTTCTCGAACGAAGACGGCTCCAGCCGCTGGATAAACGAAGCCTCATCGCCCGTCGCGGCAATCTGCCCGGCCGCTTCGTCATCATCCAGCAGCACAAAATCCGAGGCCCCAAGCAAAGACTCACTCAGCTCGTCGCTCAGCTCTTTTCCCACCAGCGACGAAGCCCCGACAATTCCTATTCGATAAATTCCATTTGCCATATCAGCTCTGCAATCTTCTTTCTCTGCAATCCGCGCATCAATTACCGTACTTCAGCAGAGTGGTGGTGCCGCCGTTCCCTGCTCCACGAATAAGCTAACCGCGCCACCACACCAGACACCAAATATCCCAGCGCAAGAGCAATCAGCAGGTACTGCGAATACAGCACGATCAACGCGCCCACCACAGCTAGGACTGCAACAAGCTGGAAGGGATGCCGACTGCCCAGGCTGATCTCCTTGCCGCTCCAGAACCGCCAACTACTCACCATCAGAAAACTCGTAAACGCAATCAGGCAAAGCCACAGCGCTGCCATCCAAGGACTCACAATCGGGCTGCCTCCGAAGCAATGAATCACCGAACAAATAACGCCAGCCCCCGCCGGAATCGGCATCCCGACAAAATACTTGTGCCCCGGAGGTCCCGGATTACGTGGCTGCGGATTGATGCTGATATTGAAACGCGCCAGTCGGCTCGCGCCGCAGATAAGAAAAATAAAACAGACAAACACGCCAATATGCACGATCTGTCCGCGCAACGCGGCATGGGCCATCTCCGGCAGCATCTGCATTCCCCAGATGTACGCCAGTAGGCTCGGAGCAATGCCAAACGTAATCACATCGGCCAGAGAGTCGAGCTCTTTCCCAAAGTCGCTCGTCGTATTCGTCATCCGCGCGATGCGCCCATCGAGGCCATCGAAAAGTATGGCAAACCCAATCGCCAGTGCTGCCCGGTCAAAGTGCTCCGGCTCCGTCACCGACCCCTGAATACTCTGAATAATCGCATAATATCCAGCGGCAATATTGCCTGCGGTAAACAGCGACGGCAGCACATACATCCCGCGGCTGGGGTGGCGTCTCACCTTACCCTCTGCACCTATCTGCGTCCCCTCGGACGCTTCGAATTCCATCAGGCCCCCACCGCCGTCGAACCATTCGATCCGCCACCATTTTGAGGCATCACAGCCAGAACAGACGAGCCGCCCCGAACACGCACTCCTGTCTTCACCTTCAACTCCGCCTCAGCCGGCAGCAGCACATCCACTCGCGAACCAAACTTGATCAACCCGACTCGCTGCCCGCGCTCCACGCGATCGCCCGGCTTTACACTGCACATAATCCGGCGCGCCAGCAGTCCCGCAATCTGCTTGAAACTAACCGTGTAACCACCAGCATCAATCACAATCAGCGTCTGCTCGTTATGCAGCACCGATTCCGGTTTCATCGCATTCAAAAACACGCCCTCACGATATTCGACGACCTTGACCGTCCCGCTCACCGGCGAACGGTTCACATGCACATCGAAGACATTTAGGAAGATGCTGAGGCGCAAGCGGTTCCCATTCGTCGTTTCAATCCACTCTGCTTCAGTCACAAGGCCGTCACCGGGAGAGACAATCTGCCCCGCACCCTGCGGAATCGTTCGATTCGGATCACGAAAAAACCATAAAAAGAATGCCGCCAGAACAATCGGCAATGCCACCAGCACAAGCGGCATCTTTAGATACCAGAGCACCGCCGCCACTACGCCGAGTCCTAACGCATAAAAGAATCCATCTCGAACCATAAGTGACTCGATTATAAGACCACGCACACCTTCACCCAGCGCATATCCTCACCCCACGGTGCGCCAGCGAATCGCTCTTAATGCTCAGAAACTTTAGCGCCCGGACGCCGAAGCCGCTCCATCTCATCCTTCAAACTCAGTTTCAACTTCTTCAGCCGTACCTCTTCCAGCTTTTCGGCTTCAGTCAGAAACAATTTGGCGCGCAGCGTCTCCAATCTCCGCGCATACAAACTATGTTCCTGCTCAAGCCTGTAAATGGATGGAATCGACGTGGACTCAGGTAGCTCCGTAAACTTGGCGGTCTGCATGAATAAATACCTCCAGCATCAGACGACAGCTCACCGATTGGCCTACAAGCTATCACAGCCTCTCCGGCGCAGGCAAAGCTACTTTTGCACTTTTTATAAGTCCAGTCTCATCAGCACCGCATCGTCCACCGGCCCCTGGTAGTACCCAGGCCGCCGCCCCACCAAAACAAACCCCAATCCTCGATACAGGCTAATCGCGCCCTCACTCGCCGCCCGAACCTCCAGCTCCACCGCCGTCGCCCCCTGCCGCTCACACCACGCAATGACAGCCCTACAAAGCGCCCGCCCAACACCCTCGCGCCGCGCACCCAAATCCACTGCAACGCTCTCCAACTCCGCCACATCCCCCACAACCTTACCCACAGCAAATCCAATCAGCGACCCTTCCGCCTCGGCCACAAACAAGCAACGCCGAACAGAGTCTTCGCCCCCATTAACCGCCGCAGCATACTCTGCCTCAGCCCAATGCGGAGCCTCCACCGTAGCCCGTTCCAGCGCAACCACTCCAGCCAGATCCCCTACCAGACCAGCCCGAACACAGAATTCCTTCATCGCACCGCACTCTTCGGCTTGGCAAAGATCTCAGCATCCGTCCGCCGCAGATAATTCGCATCCAGCAAAGCGCCATCGTCAAAATCCCCCGCCGCCGCTCGCTCCACAACAAACGGCAACGCGTCTGCAGCACAAGGTTCAGCGACAACTCCAGGCCTCAACTCCGCCAAGGCCTCCGCAACCTTGGCCTCGCAAACCACAACCATCCCTCCAGCCGCAGCAGCCGACACCTCCTCACCCGTCAGCAAAGCCTCTCGCAAGCATTCGTGTCCCCGGTATTCCCCGTAATAAAACTCCCCGCGTCCGGCATCCAGCACAGCGTGAACAATCCCATCGCCACCACCAGCGGCCAGTAACGCCAGCCGCGACACCGCAATCAGTGGCACGGCTCCCGCTTCACTCAAACCCTTCGCCGCACTCAACCCCACACGCACGCCGGTAAACGATCCCGGCCCATGCACCACCACCACAGCCGTCAGATCCCCCAGCCTCCACCCACAAGCCTCCATCACCCGCCGCACCGCCGCAACCAACCGCTCCGATGCCGTTCGCCCCGGCAACACCTCCGTTGCAACAACCGCCGCAGCCAACTCTGTATCCGCCAAAGCAACGCTGCCTTCACTCCCGCACGTATCGATCAACAAAAACCGCATTACTTTCCTTCCCCTCTCTTTGAATCAGCCGCATCGCCCACAATCTCCAGCAGAACTCCCCCGGTACTTGCCGGATGCACAAAAAAATACCGGTGCCCACCCGCCCCCACACGCACTGTCTGGCTCGCCAGCCTCACGCCCTGCGCTTTCAATCTCACAAACATCGTATCCACCCCATCTACCCGCACCGCAACATGGTGCAACCCCTCACCCCGCTTCGCCAGAAATCTCCCAATCGTCGAGTCTTCCTCCGTCGCTTCCAGCAGTTCAATCCGGCTCTCACCCAGCGGCAGCATCGCCGTTCTTACCTTCTCATGCTCCACCGTCTCCTCGTGGCTCACCACCAGCCCCAGCGTTTCATAAAATCCCCGCGCCGCTGCAATACTCTTCACCGCCACCCCAAGATGATCCAGCCGAAGCTCCCGAGCATTAAACCCTACCCGCCGCTTCTCTCCCCGTTTGCGCGCGACACATCGCCGCACCGCCTCCATCAACTCACTCACCCCAGCCCCGCTGGTCGCCACCGTCCGCACTACCGGCGAAACCCACTCATCACAATTCTCCCCCAGCTCCTGCATCGCCAAAATCTCTGCCTCCACGCGCTTCGCTCCGTCACGATCACTCTTGTTCACTACAAAGATGTCCGCAACCTCCATTACCCCGGCCTTCAGGCTCTGCACCTCATCGCCCATCCCCGGTATCAGCACCAGCACCGTCACATCGGCCAGCCCGGCCACCTCGACCTCATCCTGCCCCACTCCCATCGTCTCAATCAAAATCACCTGCCGCCCCGCCGCCGCCATCACGACGCACACATCCGCGACAGCTTCGGCCAGCCCTCCCTTTGCCCCTCGCGAAGCCATGCTGCGGATATACACCCCCTCATCCCCGCTGAACTCCTGCATCCGTATCCGGTCGCCCAGCAGCGCGCCCCCGGTATAAGGACTCGACGGATCGACCGCCACCACTCCCACCGTCTTCCCATCCTGCCGCAGCCATCGCGCCATCTGATCGACCAGCGTGCTCTTCCCCGCCCCCGGAGGCCCGGTAACACCCACCCGCAAAGCACCGCCGGCATATCTCCGGCAAGCCCGCACCAGTTCCACCCCCTCAGTTGCTCCGTCTTCCACCAACGACACAGCCCGAGCCAGCGCCCGCACCTCGCCGCCGCGCATCCGCTCGATCATCCCCTCGACGCTGCCCGATTCACTCACATCAGCGATGATACCGTTCAACCCGGTCCAAATCCGATGCGCTTTCAATCGGGATCCTCGGTGTAAATCGGTGTTAAACTTTTGCCCGTCCACAGTTTTCAAATACGCCACAGTTATTTCACATACAATTCACCCATCACAATTCCACCCCAAGGACGCCCCGTGAACCTGAACAGACGCACCTTTACTGCCGGACTCTCCAGCCTTCTGATCGCCCCCTCCGCACTCGCTCAGATCGAAGGCGAGCATATCGCCACCTCTCCCGCGCATCCGGTGCAAGCCATTCAGGACACCGAAACCCCAACCGAGCGCAACGCCCGCATGGATTGGTGGCGCGCCGCCCGCTTCGGCATGTTCATTCACTGGGGCCTCTACTCCATCCCCGCAGGTACCTGGAACGGCAAGCGCATCCCCGGCATTGGCGAGTGGATTATGAACGACGCCTCCATCCCTGTCGCCGACTACAACGCCCTCGCGCCCAAATTCAATCCCACCGGCTTCAACGCGCACGACATCGTCGCCCTCGCTAAATCCGCCGGCCAGAAGTACATCGTCATCACCGCCAAGCACCACGACGGCTTCGCCATGTTCGACTCCAAGGCCGATCCCTTCAACATCGTCGCCGCCACCCCCTTCCACCGTGACCCTCTCCGCGAACTCGCCGAAGAGTGCAAACAGCAAGGCATCAAACTCGGCTTCTACTACTCGCAGGATCAGGACTGGACCGCTCCCGGAGGCGCCGCCTACAAGACCGACCATCATCAGCCTCCAACCTTCCACTGGGACCCCGCGCAGAATGGCGACTTCGCCACCTACCTCCACACCAAAGCCATTCCTCAGCTCAAAGAGCTCCTCACCAACTATGGCGACTTCCCCGTCGTCATCTGGTTCGACACCCCCACCAAGGACATGACGCCCGCCCTCGCCGGAGAGATCGTCGCCCTCCTCAACCAGCATCCCAACCTCATCTGGAACAACCGCCTCGGCGGAGGCTACAAGGGCGACACCGAAACCCCCGAGCAGTACATCCCCGCCCAGGGCTACCCCGGCGAAGACTGGGAGTCCTGCATGACCATGAACGACACCTGGGGTTACAAGTCCTACGACACCAACTTCAAATCCACCGAGACCCTCATCCGCAATCTCATCGACATCGCCAGTAAAGGCGGCAACTACCTCCTCAACATCGGCCCCGACTCCTACGGCGTCGTCCCTGCCCCCGAGGTCGAACGTCTCCAGCAGGTCGGCAAGTGGATCGCCGTCAATGGCGAAGCCATCTACAACACCCAACCCACCCTCTTCGGAGACGAGGCCGGCGCCTTCAGCCCCGCCGAAAAAGACAAGCAGGGCAAACCCAAATTCATCGCCGCATGGGACTGGCGCTCCACCACAACGCCGGACAAGATCTACATCTCCATCTTTAACTGGCCCACCAGCGGAACCTTCCATCTCGACAAGCTCTCCCGCAACGTCACCAGCGCCTATCTGCTCGCTGACCCCTCGCAAACCCCACTCAAACTAACCAAAAACGGATTATCGCTGGACGTCCAACTCCCCGCCAAGCCACTCGATCCTATCGCCACCGTGCTTGTACTGACCACAATCCCCAACTAGTGCCGAACCGGTCCCGGCGGGCGTTTTTGCCCGCTGGGGTGGGGAAACCCCATGACTTTATCCATCTCGAAAATGAGGGTTGAAGAGGATGTAACCGCTTTGGGATCTCAGGGGATATAGACCAGGAACTCCGGCATGTCCGGAAGGTCGTCAATGAACGTCCCTTTTTTCTTCCCCTTGGAGGAAAAGCGCAGCACTCGCTGCTTCTTCCGCTCGGCAACGTAAAGATCGCCATCGGGCCCGACGGCGATACCGGACGGGGGGTAATTATATAGTTGACAAATCAACTTGATTGTCTTAGTATAAAACTCATGAAAGCCCCTAAGACTCTTCAAGAAGCCATCATCCA
>NFUO01000374.1 GCA_002197545.1 Acidobacteria subdivision 2 bacterium RH1 MAG20
CATTTCGAGCTTGTCGCTCCAGGGATCCATCTTCACGCGGCCGCCGAGCGGCAGCGCGACGACTGGAGATTGCGCGGATGCAGTGGTTTTTGCGTTCGGGTCGGCCGGCGGCTGCGGCGTGGGCGCAGAGGAGGCCATCGTCATGCTCACGGGAACGCGATCGCCGAGGTGCGGGCTGATCAGGTTCGGGATGTCTTTCTGGCGAGTTTCGAGAGCATCCATGAAGAGCTTCGCCGTGGCCAGTTGTTCCTTGTAAGGCGAGTTCTGCAAGAGCTCGTTGGCCTTGGCGTTGGCCGCATCTTCTTCCGCCTGCGTGCGCGCGAAGCCGAAGTGATGGAAGGTGTCTTTCTCGTCGAACAGCAGGCGATCGAAGAAGGCATACTGTCCGTCGATGCGGTGGCCGAGAACGACGTGAGCCAATTCGTGGGCGACCATGGTTGCCAGGCTGGCTTCATCGGGGAGTACGTCGATCAAGCCGCGGCTGAACACGATGGTGTGGCCGATGGCGAACGATTCCAGAGTCGAAGTCAGCAGCACGCGGCAGCGGATTTCGGGCTGGATGTCCAGATTGTTGGTGACTTCGAGGTTGTTCACGACGGTCTCAAGAACCTTGTCCACTTCGCCTTCGGGAGCCAGCAAACCGAGGCGCTCGAGGCGGTCGACGACGTTATCTTCCGCCTGGCGGTCCCAATTGCGCTGCGCCATCACGGGATTGATATCGTTCGCCGTGGTGGTCTGGTCCTTCACGGGCGTCTGCGATTCGATCAGGATCTTGCTGAGTTCCTGTTCCTGCGCGGAGTGCCCAAGGTTGTATCCCCACAGCCGGGTCTGGGCCTTGAAGGAGAGCCGTTTGGACAAGGCAAAGTTCAGGTCCGACTCTTCGCTGTAAATGAACGCCGGCAACCAGAGGTTCGGGCCGGTATTCACGCGCCAACTATCGAAATGGAAATAGTAGTTGGTGCGCGAGCTGCCGCTATACGCGCCATTGAAACGCACGATGTGGAAGTCCTGGTCTTCCACCCAGATGCGGCCGGAGAAACGTCCCTTGCCCGCCTTGGGCAGAGGTTCCACGTCAAACACCAGGGTTCGTACTTCGCCGAGAAACTCCCGGCGAATATAGTCAAATTTGTAGTGCTGCTTGTCAAAGCCGTTTGTGTCCAGGTAGATCATCTGAAGGAAACCCTGCGGCATAAACTCCATGGACAGAGACAGCATGTTGCC
>NFUO01000375.1 GCA_002197545.1 Acidobacteria subdivision 2 bacterium RH1 MAG20
AGCGAAGGAGGACATCGCCGCTTAATTACGTCCGCTTGCTGGAGGCAATTTCCACAAGATTTGACAAGGGCTCGAGTTGGTGCGCTACCGGCGAACCCTGATTCAGGGGCGGAGCCAAGTGATCAACCGCATCCAAAAACTCTTGGAAGGGGCCAACATCAAACTGAGCTCAGTCGTGAGTGACGTGGTCGGCGTTTCAGGACGAGCGATGCTGAAGGCACTGGCCAGCGGGGCCGAGGACTCCGCCGCGCTGTCTGAACTCGCGCGGGGTCGGCTGCTGAAGAAGCGCCCAGCACTGGAGCAGGCCCTGTATGGATTGATGGGCGACCACCAGCGTGCACTGCTGCGCAGCCAACTTCGGAATTTGGAGTTTCTCGAAGGCGAGATTCAGCAGATGGACGACGAAGTCGAGGCCCGGATGCATCCATTCGAAGAGGACGTTGAGCTGCTCGACACAATCCCTGGTGTGGGACGCCGTGGAGCACAGGAAGTCCTGGCCGAGATCGGGACGGATATGACACGCTTTCCCACTGCTGGCCATCTGGCCTCCTGGGCAAGGATGTGCCCCGGAAATCACGAAAGCGCTGGGAAACGGAAGAGCGGGAGTACTGGCGGCGGGAACCCGTGGCTTCGAAGCAGCCTGGTGGAAGCTGCCTGGGCGGCCGCGCCCACTCGAGGCACATACCTCTCTGCACAATACCGCCGGCTCGCTGCCAAACGCGGCGCCAAACGTGCAGCCATAGCGGTGGGCCATACCATCCTCATGACGAGCTATTACCTTCTCAAACGACGCACGACTTACCAAGACCTCGGGGCGAATTACTTTGATGAGCACGACCGGCAAGCAGTGGTACGGCGTTCGGTTCGGCGTATCGAACAACTGGGGTATCGGGTAACCGTGGAGGCTCCCGAGCAGGCTGCGTAAGCCCCACCCCATTTTCGGGGGAAAGGGACCCACATTCCGCGGTAAAAGGGAGTGCGCCAAGACGAAGCCGTGTTCGTCCAGATGGTGAAATTCCATCCCCGGCAAGGCCCAGCCAGCCACCGGGAATCGA
>NFUO01000376.1 GCA_002197545.1 Acidobacteria subdivision 2 bacterium RH1 MAG20
CCTGCGTCGTTCAGGTCCGCGGTTTGCCAGGCTCAAAAACGAAGGTTGCGCTACTCGCCGTCGTTACCATTGTGTCCGCATTGATCTCATTTCTTTGTTAGTACGCCAGCCAGGGCTGGCAGATGGTGCGGGTACGGCGCCAGATCCGCCTTCGGGAGCAGGAAAAACCACATTGTAAGTACGTACGGGAATGTGAGGACCGGGATGCCGATGGGGGACAGTGCCGTCTCCAGCGCAGCCTGCACGACAACCGTGAAAAATATGGCGAGGATCGAATAGAACACCACGCGGAACGACAACTGCTCAAATACGGCTCCCACCGCCATCGCCGTCAGTACCGCGCTGAACCCGTAAAGGCCCCCGGTAATCGCGGTGGCTTTCGCGCCGAGCACTAGCGCCGCGCCCAAGCTTACTATCGAACCGCTCACTACGAACACTGCGCTGCGCGCCGAGCTGATGGCAATAGCGATGACAAAGAGAATTCCGGTTAAGACGTTTCCGATCAAGTAGACCTGCGATATGTTCTTACTGAGAATACTGAGTAAGACGTGACTCGGGAGTGGCATGGTGCCCGCGTGCACCGCAACAGGCAGCGCCGGCGGCCCCATCATAGCAACCGGAACATTCGTAAATGAGTAGGCCCCAAGTAGTAGTAGCCAGGATGTAAACACGAACGGCGCTGTTGATCCCGGCACACCCCAGGTCTTGACGACTTTGTCGACCGCTAGCGTGACGACCGTCGAAACCGCTGCCCCGATGATGAGATATGCCCACATCATCGCGTGATCGGCCAAAAAAGTTGGAACGGCGGCGCCAACCAGAATTCCATTGAAGCCGAAAAGTCCCTGCTGCAGCGAAGCACGGTCCAAGTTCAACAAGATGGCCATGGACGTGCCTGCAAGAAGGCCGGCGACGGCGCCGAAGGCGACGTTAAGGTTTCCAGCGGCATGGGAGCCCCAGAAAATAGCTGCGAGAATGATCAGTCCCGTCAATGGGTTGTTCTGGAAAAACACCTGGCTGGCGCCTCGCAGATTCGCGTCGAAGTAGCCCACCGCCGCATTCTTCTTAGCCAGGTTGCCCCAAGCAATGCTAGCCATTTTAGTCATAACGATTTGAGGGAAGCGGGTAGCGTGGACCTGCGCCGTTCAGGTCCGCGGTTTGCCAGTCAAAGGCCGCAGACCTCAAAAACGGAGGTCTGCGCTACCCGCTTTCGCCATGTGGCTGGCGATCACCAGTGTTAGCGCCACGGAAACGCTTGAGGGGGTAGCGCGGACCTGCGTCGTTCAGGTCCGCGGTTTGCCTGGCCGTTCCACGTCAAAGGCCGCAGACCTCAAAAACGGAGGTCTGCGCTTACCGTTTTGCCGCCGGTGCTTGTTCGAGGCCTTCGACGTAATGGCGCAACAAATTAGTGCAGCGCTCGGCGATTTGGTCCGGCTTCATGTGGTGCGCGTCAATCTCCGTTCGCGGACCGGGCGGCGCGGGCGATTGGTCTTTCTTGGGGCTTGTGTTCAGAATGTCCGCCTGCCAAAGGCGCTCGCCTGTCACCCAATTCACAATAGTTACCGAAAGCACAGGCAGCGCCTTTTGCGGGCGCCGTATGCTGGGCACGACGCCGTGGGGGGCAAAGAGGTCCTTGTTGTCTGGCTTCTTCGCGCTGATGACGAGATCAACGCCCTGGCGGGTTCCCGAGATCTGGTATTTCCCCCAAGCGCGCAGATCCTGAATGAGCCATTGGTCCAGATGGTCCGGCATAGGCTCAACATAAACCGATTTCGCCGTCACCAGGCGATGGGCGCTGGCGGCAGGCGCCTGCGCCCCGTAGGCAAGGCCGGCGGGAATAAATAGACCGGCAAGCATCACCAACGCCAATGTCTTTTGCTTCATATAGAACTCCATCGCTCGCTCGCGAGACTCGTTGGGTGGCGCATACATGGCGGTGTTTGTCATGTATGCGATAGGCGCGCTTGGTTCATCGCACACATCGCATAAGGCGCGATGTGTGCGTCACCCAGGATACATTACAACCGCACCGGCACGCCCTGCGACTGCAGAAATTCCTTCAGACCGCGCAGCGTGTACTGCTTAAAGTGGAAGATGGAGGCGGCAAGCGCGGCGTCGGCCGCTCCGCGCAGGAAAACGTCCGCGAAGTGTTGCGGCTTTCCCGCGCCGCCGGAGGCGATGACGGGGATGTGAACGGTGTTTGATATCGCCGCCGTCAACTCACAGTCAAATCCGTTTTTAGTGCCATCGGCATCCATCGAAGTGAGCAGAATTTCTCCTGCGCCCAGGGCCTCTACCTGCTGCGCCCATTCTATGGCGTCCAACGCCGTTGCCCGCGTGCCGCCGTAGGTTAGCACATTCCAGCTTCGCCCGCTAAGCCGGTTAGGGTTGCCGGCCGCGTTGTGCGTTGTCCGGCGGCGCGCGTCAA
>NFUO01000377.1 GCA_002197545.1 Acidobacteria subdivision 2 bacterium RH1 MAG20
ATCCTTCATCTTTTATGCTTCTTCCTGCTCGGCTTTGACATCGCCTACCGCCGCATTCTATACTGCATGCGGATCGTAGCGAGGTCTTTGCCCCGTGCCCAAAAAAACGGCCTTCATGGCCGCGGTTCGAGCGATCTCAAGAGGTATTTCTTGAATGAATGACTACAGTTCGTTGTGCGACGATTTTTACGTCAACATGAACCTCAGTACGGAAATGGAGCTGCCCAACAATCGCGAGACCGTACTGCACTATTTCGAGCGCATTCAAAAAAAATATCCCACGATGCGCAATTTCTATTGCCGCGACAAGGGAGACTTCGTGCTCGAAGAAGACAAGGACCGCGGCCATTACCGTTGGGCCACGATCGAGAACCGCCGCGTCTGCTCGGGCCAGGTCAACCCCGAATCGGTGGAGGAATCGCTGGAGCAGCACAAGCTGGTCTTGGAGCTGGCCCCCTACATGCTCTCGGTCAGCCCATTGGATTGCGAAGCGCTCGACCTGCTGTTCGGCTTCGACTTCACGTATCGCGGCAACCACAACCAGCTCGTGGCCGAGGCGCTGGGCCTCAGCCCGGCCATGGAGCGGATGGCCGATCTGCCGGGGGCCAGCATCATCAATCACGAGCCGTCGATGACGCTGGCCCTCGACGAAGATTGCCGCACGCAATGCCGGCTGAGCATCGAAACCCGCACCAACGCTTATCAAGTGCGCACCGGCGAGTTTCCCGAAGAGCAGCTCAGCGTTTACCTCACCGCGCGGCAATATGGCAGCCTCGGTCCCGAAAGCACCTTTGTGACGGCGCTGGAGCAGCTCACGCAAATCTGCCACGAGATGGTTGACAGCTATGTGATCGAAAACGTGCTGCGTCCGCTGGCACGGGCCATCGCGCTGAAGTAATGGCCTGATGGATTTCTTCGCGATGCGACCAGTAGTACGCCAGTGCGGCATGCACCTGTGCCATCGTCAAGTGCGGATACTCCGCCACGACCTGTGCCAGCGTCATCCCCATTCGCTCGACCCAGGTATAGACGTGCTTGACCTTGATACGCGTGCCGGCGATGCGCGGCTGCCCGCCACAAATGTCGCGCGTCTTTACAA
>NFUO01000378.1 GCA_002197545.1 Acidobacteria subdivision 2 bacterium RH1 MAG20
AGTTCGAAAAGGAGTGGCTCTGGTTGCGATAGTCCTGGTACTCCTGGACCGACAGCCCCAGATCGTCGCTTCCCGTCCGCTGCTCCGTCTGCATCACATGGACGATGCGTCCCTCCTGCGTATAGGGCAGCGGACGCAGCAGAACGCCGTTGATCACTGTGAAGATCGCCGTGTTCGCGCCGATGCCCAGTCCCAGCGTCAGAATCGCCAGCACGGTGTAGCCGGGATTGTGCAGCAGCGAGCGCCACGCGTAGCGCACGTCCCGCACCAAACTCTGCACCGGCTCCACACTGTTCATTCGCCAGATTTCTTCGCGCACCTTTTGCGGATTGCCGAACTTCAGATACGCCTGGCGACGCGCCTCTTCCTCACTCATCCCGCGGGCAATGTTGTCCTCGGTCTCGTGCTCGATGAACGACTGCATCTCCTCGACGCGCTCCGCGTCCCAGTAATTCCGCCGGAAGAATCTGCGTTTGTTCACTCGCCGCCTCCCTCGCCCATCACTTCGCCCATCACCAGGCCAATGGCCTTCGCCATCTGCTGCCAGCGGCTCACCTCGGAGCGCAGCTGTTTGCGCCCTGCCGCCGTCAGCCGATAGAACCGCGCCCTGCGATTCGTCTCGCTCGGTCCCCAGTACGAAGAAACCCATCCGCGATTCTCCAGCCGATGCAGCGACGGATAGAGCGACCCCTGTTCCACCTCCAGCACGTCTTCCGAGGTTCGCTCGATGATCTTCGCGATGGTGTGCCCGTGGGCGTCTCCGCTGATCAGGGTGCGCAGTACCATCATGTCCAGCGTCCCGCGCAGCATGTCGTTATTCGGGTCCTTGTTCGAATCTTTGTTGGTCTCTTTCGCCTTGCCCACCAAAAACACTCCCTCCACTCGGAACTCTATGGGAAGGAATCGTAGCACCCCTCGGGTTTCTATGGGAAGGCCCGCCGGTCACAATTCAGCGGTAATCTCTGGCTCGTTGATTTTTGAACCGCATTTCCCGCCGGTGCGTATACTGCTCCGTTATGTCCACCGCCATGCTTTCGCGCTCCACCGCCGTTTCTCTCTCCGTTGCCCTGGCTTTCGCAGCCGCCGGGTTCGCCCAAAACACTCCAGCACCCGCTCCGGCGCC
>NFUO01000379.1 GCA_002197545.1 Acidobacteria subdivision 2 bacterium RH1 MAG20
AAGCGAAGACTGCGATGCCGGTGTCCGGGTATCTGTACTTTTCTCTTCGCAAGCAGAAGAAAAATACGAAATATCGCCTGGAGTATGTGGTGAACGGCGAAACGTTGAATGTGCAGCTTCCGTAATTCCCCTCACCTGCCTTGCCTTCGCAGTTGTACCGGCTGATTAGATGACGTTGTCGGCTCCTTCCTCCGGGTAGACTTGGTAGTTGTTGGAGACCAAGGCTCGGAAAAAGGAGCCGAGCGATGATCATTATAGGATGTGATTTTCACACGCGCTATCAGCAGATCGCGATGATGGATGAAGCCACCGGGGAGTTGATCGAGCGGCGGTTGGACCACGAAAGTGGGGAGGCCGATCGCTTCTACCGCAATTTGCCAAAACCGGTTCGGGTGGGCATGGAAGCGACGGGCCCTCTGCACTGGTTCGAGCGGCTGCTGGCGGAATCGGGTCACGAACTGTGGATCGGAGACTCCGCCAAGATTCGCGCCAGTGAAGTGCGCAAGCAGAAGACCGATGAGCGAGACGCTCAGCTGATTCTGGAGTTGCTGCTGACCAATCGCTTTCCTCGCATCTGGGTTCCCACAGCGGCCGAACGGGATCTCCGGCAACTGCTCTGGCATCGTCACAAGCTGGTTCGCATGCGTACGATGCTGGGCAACCAACTGCACGCGCTGGCGATGAGCCAGGGGCTCTGCCGCAAGGAAAAGCTGTTCACCAGGAAGGGCCGCGCGGAACTGGCCCGCCTGGGCCTTGATCCGTGGGCCAGCCGGCGGCGCGGAGAACTTCTGCAACTGCTCGACCAACTCGATCCTCCCATCGCGGAGTTGGACCGCGCAGTTCTGGAAGAGGCAAAACGCCGCGAAGATGCGGTTCGCTTGATGACCCATCCCGGTATTGGCCCGGTCACCTCCCTGGCCTTTGTTCTGGCCATCGGTCCGGTAACTCGTTTTCATCGCAGCAAAAAGATCGCCAGTTATCTGGGGCTGAATCCCAGCGAGCATTCTTCGGGCGGGAAGCGGCGGCTGGGAGCGATCAGCAAGCAAGGCAACAGCATGGTGCGCTGGCTGCTGATCGAAACGGTGCATCATGCCGTGCGGCAGGATCCCGAACTGCGGCAGGACTATCAGCGGTTGAAATTCCGCAGAGGACACGCGGTAGCGAAGGTGGCTATCGCGCGCAAATTGGCTGTGCGTATGTACTGGATGCTGCGCAGTGGGGCAGAGTACGCACAGCTGGTTCGCAGGCAAGGCAGCCCGGCAGCGACCCTGGTGGACGCACGTCCATCGCTAGGCTGATTGGGCGCCTTGCTCCCGCGAGCGATCGCGGCGTCTGAAGAACGAATCATGGTCGGAAGTCCAGTGACCGAATAGATGGTTGGTGGAACCAGCTTCCACCGCTGGATTCATAGTGCGAGCCTTGGTCGAAAAGAAGGAAAGAGCAAAGGCCCTGGTTAAAGAAAAAAGAGTCCATCGCGGCTCGCACACTCGAGGTGTCTCTTGACAGAGCCGACAACGTCATAGAGGGTCGCTGATTTTTTTCGAGCCGGCGGTGGAAGGGCAGGGCTTCAGCCCTGCCACACAAACAGGGCTCCCAGGTTGACGGCTAGTCGAGCCTGGGAGATCAGACGGGCGCGAACCCCTTCCTTCCTTCCTTCCTCCCTGCCCTGAGTGCTGTGGCGAAGGGTGCGCTGCTTCTCTCGCGGCAAGTATGCGGAGCGCGGGACCTTGCTTGAAACGCGTTGCGATCTTCATCACAACAAACTTCTATGTGTCCGCTA
>NFUO01000038.1 GCA_002197545.1 Acidobacteria subdivision 2 bacterium RH1 MAG20
ATCGGCGCTCTGCTCGGTCTGGTCTTCCCCATGTGCGAGTGCGGCATTATTCCGGTGATGCGCCGCCTCATCCGCAAAGGGTTCCCGCTCAGCTGCTGCGTCGCCTATCTCCTGGCCGGACCCATCATCAACGTCGTCGTCATGCTCAGCACCTTCGTCGCCTTCTCCGGCATGGAGGACACCCGCGAGCCAAACGGCGCTCTGTCGTATCAGATGGGCAGCTGGTGGATGACGAGTTTGCGCGTCGGATGGGGCTTCGTCGTCTCTGTCGTCACCGCCCACATTGTCGAGTGGCAATATCGCAAATACGGCAGCAAGCTGCTCATGCCCCTGGCCATCCCGCCCAAGATGGACGCCAATGATGACGCCGACGAGCCGGAGGTAAAGCGCTCGGCCTGGCAGCGCCTCAGCAACATCACCGATACGGCGCTGCACGACTTTATCGACATCACCGTTTTCCTCATACTGGGGGCGCTCTTGGCTGCCTTCGTGCGGCAGATGATTACTCCCGACATGATTACCGATCTGTCGCGCAACCATGCGGTGCTGTCCATCGCCTTGATGATGTTGTTGGCGGTGCTGTTGTGTTTGTGCAGCGAGGCCGATGCCTTTGTGGCCGCCAGCTTCAGCATGTTGCGGCCGGCCGCCAAGCTCTCCTTTCTCGTTCTCGGCCCCATGCTTGACATCAAACTGTACATGATGTACACGCGCGTCTTTCGGCCGCGCTTGATTTACACCATTTTCCTGAGCGTTACGGTCCAGGTGTTCGCCTATTGTTACGTGACGCACGTATTGTGGGAACATTATGCTCCCCAATTCATGTCTTTGCCCGCTGCAAAATCGACTCCGGGAGAATCGGCGGTGTTGTCCGCAGCACCGAAGACTCCGTAAATCGAGGAGGTTGTCTTATGGCTCACGATCATAGCCACGGCGATCGCAACGCCTATTATCTGAATCAACTTTTCACTATCGCCGTCTGCGGCGCGCTCGGCGGCGTGGCCGTCATGCTGTGGTGGAACGGCACGCTCAGACTCTTGCTGCATCCGAAGTTTTTCCTTTGGGTGCTGCTTGGCGGCATCACTCTGTTAATGTTGGTTGTCCTCCGCGCTGTGGCCGTGTGGCGCTCCGTCGATGAGCTGGCCGCCGTGCCGGACCATACGCACGATC
>NFUO01000380.1 GCA_002197545.1 Acidobacteria subdivision 2 bacterium RH1 MAG20
GCATCGTGAGTATTCGCAACCGCAACCCAGTCCTTAACCACGGCAATGTATCTTGCCTTTGGCGCATCTGCCGACAGATCGGAGAATGCGCTATCCGTCCCAATGACGTATGACTGCATGGGATCGTAGAAATTGGTGGCGATGATCCTTTGGCCATACATGGCCATATTCCAGGTCGCATCCGCCGATGTCGTATACCCTCCCGACTTACTGATATCTGTCGGGCTGGAAGAGGAAACCGTCAACCGATAGAGCTTGGAGGAATCGCCGGCAAACACATTCGCGTTTCCGTCCGCATCCTGCCCGAAGAACGCTCCTTGACAGCGATTATCCAATGCGCTCGAAAACGTATTGAGACCCGGCATTGGCCCATAGGACTTCTCTGTGATCGGCAACACATTCAGGACGTAGCTCGATCCCGGATTGTTGAAGTCCGGCTGATCCGGGAGCCATTCACCGACTGGGACGAACATCAGGGATTACCAGTCCGAGAACGCATCTGCAACGGACCACCAGAATGTTGCGCGTCCTCATCCTGCGCCTGGAGCGAATTCACGAGCCCCGTATACGCCGCCTGCCAAAGCTGAGCATTCTGATCGTCGCCAATGTAAGGTGCGGCCTGGAGCAATGACCCATAGAGATAAAGGCCCGGAACATTCGTCAGTATCCAATTCGTTGTGTTCGAATCGGAAAGAGCTGGTACCTTGGCGTAGTACCAATAGTAGAGGTTATAGGCACTATCCGGCGTTGGCGACAAAACGAGGTTCGTGCTCTTGATCGTGTAGAACCGAGGCTTTTCGGTGGTTCCTTCGGTCCACATCTCATAGACCTGAGACGGACTTGAATATCTCAATGGCTGCGTAGGGCTTCCATCAAGATAAGGCTCGCCACGCATGGCCAGATAGTCAGAAGGCAATGCAACAGTGTTCGTCCCAGACGTTGTAGTAGTGGAAATCTTCGTTTCCATCGCCGCAACCCGAAGCGGCGCGCAGTAAGTGGGATCTCCAGGCTTGCCGAATCCATACGCCATCACGGCTTCGGATAATGCGATGAAATCTACGATCCTGGATGTGAGATCAGAGCGGACGAGCCAGTCAGCCAATGCCGACTGAAGATCGGAATAGTTTGCGAGGCTCATATCTTATCCGCTGTCGTACGGAAGAACTTTAACGCGGGGTCGTTCAAAAGGCGTTTAAGCAAATCCTCGTTACCCTTTTCAAGAGGGTCCGCACCGTGCGCCTTCTTCCAGATCTCGATGACAGACAGCGGGATTGAGGCGACCTTCTGCCACTCCCTTGATTGTGAATAGCCGTCCGAATGGGCCTGAAGATATTTGTTGCGCTCGATGACGGATTCCACGTCCGAAACTTGCTGAATCGCGGCGGTCCCTGTGGCTTCGTCGTAATGCAGGTACTCGACGATGCCACCGTACTGATCGAGTAGCCTCATGCCTCGATAGGCACCACGTTGAGAGTCCCAGCGGCGGAGTCGTAGATGTACGCGAGGAAGTCAAAGCCTCTCACGTTCAAGATCACAGACTCATAGGGGGTCACCATGACATCGGTATTCGCTGCTGTGCCGGAGTTGGTCGTTACAGGCTTGACGTAACACGTCGCCGTCGCGGAACAGCGGACATAACGCGCATTCGTGCCGTCCGCCATCGTGGGCATCGCCACGTTGGCAGAGCTGGAAGCCGTCGTGACCTTCTTGCCGGTCCCGTTGACCGAAATCGCGTCGAATTTCATTACTTCGGCGCCAAGGTCACAGTCGCCACGCCCGTCGCAGCCGTCAGGGTGCCGGCGAAGATGAGACCCAACGCATCTCCGGCCGCAAGATCGAGATCGCTCGAAGTCGTACTAAGCGTCAAGACCTGCTCGGTGGCATCCGTGCCCTTGAGGTTCGCGGTTCCGGAATGCAGGGCAGTCCCAGAGGCTACAGCCGTCCCATCCGGGACTTTCGCGACCTCCACAGTGACCGCGCTGGAATCGGTGCCCTTGACCTCGACACGGACACGAACGTCTTTGACCCGCATCGCCCTCGAAGCAACGAAGAAGACCTTGCTAACGCTGGACGCGTTGTATTCCGATGAAACGGGAATAAAGGCCCCATCGTCCTCATCCGTCCCCTGAATACCCAAAGATCCGTCATCGTTCTGCTTGATATTCGGCATTTCTGTTCTCCAAAAGAAAAGGGCGCCGAAGCGCCCTTCTTAAGCTGTTACTGCTTGGTTATCAGGAGGTCGTCAGATCCGCAACGAGAGCAGAACCGGCCTCGTTACGCGCCTCAAGCGTGTACTCGGACAGGACCATGCCCTTTTCCGAGTCGCCGGTCTTCGCGAGGTCGATGGTACGCATCGGGCGAAGATAAGCCACGGCCCACAGATCGGAAGTCAGGATGTGACAGTCCCGATCACGGCTGAAGCGGTTAGCGACAACCTTGTGCGTACCAAAGTCGGACCGGTAAATGTCCACCGTTGCCACACGCTCAGCCTTCTCGGCGTCGATCATGGGGGTCGCGTTACCGGTGAACCCGGAAATGACCGTCTTGTTGAACGGCCCGACCATAATCATGTCGGGATCGCCACCCTCGGTCCACGCATCCTGAAGACCCGTCTTGAGCAGACTTTCCGTAAGGGCGCGCTGCGTCCCATCCGTGGCAGCCGCCGTAGGCGAACCTGCCGAGCCACCCGAACCGAACTGTGTGTTGGTCGTATACCAAGCCGTCAACGAACGAAGCTGACGGGCGGTCGTGGAGTTACCAGCAGCCGACGCCTGATTGGTCGTCAGCACGTACTCCATGTCGCGCTTCAGCTCCTTCGAACGCTTGGTGAGCTGGTAGACGATTTCTCGGTTGCGACCGGCCTTCTTCACCGTGTCCTGCGTACCAGACACCGACACATTCTTGTAGCTGATCTGGCAGGTGTTGTTGATACGCGAGGTCGCGGTAACGGCGGTAAAGCTCGTGATGTCATCGCCTTCCAATTGCGCATTGGCAGCAGCCGCGGCAAGACTGTCGGTCTGCCATTCATGCTTTACAGCGGTCGCTTTCGTCTTCGCGGCCCGCGCCATGAACGGCGTGTCGGTCGGGCTGATATCGTAAATCATGTCGATGAGGTCTTCACGATTGCCGATGGCGGAGAACGTGAGGAACTCGTTTGTAAGAATGGCCATTTAATTGTCTCCAACGATACTCAAGATCGCGTCAACCTTGTCGTCGATGCGACCTGAATGTGCTTTCTTCCTGAGAGCGGCCATATTCGGATTAGGTCTGGACTGGGTAGCGGCATTCGGTGTCTGCACCTTCTGGGGAAGTGGCGCAGCTTTCTTCTGCGGGATTCCCTTCTGCGCTGCCTTCATGGCGCGATACATTGCCGCCTCACGAGCCACGATAAATGCTCGATGATCGGAAACGGCGTTGATCTCGTCCTTGGTATACCCCAAGCCTTCGAGGTACTGGGTGATCTGCGAAACGACTTTAGGTCGTTCAGACTCACTCCCCCACTCCGGCATCTTCTCCACGAGCCGTTGATGCTCGGTGGACAAGAGGGCCTGCTGGTGCTGCGCCGCGACCTGATTGCGCTGCTGTTCGAGGTAGGCAAGTTGTCCTTGTCGGGCCTGCACCTCGGCGAGCTTCTGCACATAGGCCGTTGGATCTTCCTTCGACAGCTTGATCCAGTCGGTTTGTGCCGCTTCGGCTAGCACCGGGTCCATGGTTCGCATCATCTCGATGGTGCGATTAAGACCCTCCAGATACTTCGCTCTCTCCTGCGCTGCCGCCTGCTTCTCGGACTCCGCTTGGCGCCGTATCTCGGCAGCCTCAGCGGTCTTAAGCGTGTAATCCTGGGTTGCGGAGTAGCCTTTCAACAGCTCGTCGAGGGGAACTTGCACCTCTTCCCCGCGCACCTTGACGGTGTAAAGCGGTTGCTCGGTTTCCTGCTCTTCAGGGTTGTCCGGATTATCAGGTTTAGCGTCTTCCGTGTTTTGCTCGGGCTCCGTGCCCTCGGATTCGGTTGCTGGGTCGCCTTGCGGTTCCAGGGTGGCCAAAATCCGCTCATTCAGATCTGCGTCGGTTGCCTCAGGCGTGGCCGCGTCGTCGATCATCGTTACCTCATCAAGTTAAAAATCTTTCGTGCCTTTGCTTCCTCGGCAACTTTCGCCGAGGCCAATTTGCCCGTATCGGCAATGCTAACGATGTGCGCTTTGAGCTTGTCGAGAAGCTTGAGCATCATCCAGATTCGTTCCCTCCCGTCCGTATCGCGTGCCGGGGCATCTTTCCACTGCTTTATGCATTCGGCCTCGATCATCTCGAATGCCTCACAAAGCAACGGCTCCTTCAGAAGCCGCTCGGCTTCGTTGCCTCGTCGGATTTCTTCGTCGCTCATCGTGTCAACGACTGAAACGCCGCCAAGTCCTTTTCATGCTGCGCCTTCATGGACTGGACAATGATGTCGGCATTCGCCTTGATCCTGGCGATCTCCTGCTCCGACATCGCTTTTAACTGAGCCTGTTGGTTCTCCATCAACTGCTTCTGAAGAGCGGCTTGCGTCTTCGGATCGACCGGAGGGGGTCTCGGTGGCATTTGTACGCTGTGAGGATCAGTGAAGAAGCTATCGACGTTCTTCCTACCCATCGCCTCTACAAGCATCTTGAGGGTGTTGTAGACATTCTCCGGCACGACAAAGGGGCCATTGAGACCACCCTGCATGCCGACGATTTGCTGCATCACTTGGAGCACCTGCATAGCCTGGGCAAAGTCAGCGCGCTTGTTGCCGGAGCCTAGCCCTACTTCAATGGTGATGTCGTATTCGTCCGACCATTCACGAGGGTCTATATCGACCCACGAGCCAGCCACCCTCATCTGCACGGCCTCGGTGTGATGCTGGCAGGCCAATGCAAGAATGCGCCGGAAGGCTCTTTTAACGCCGGTCTCAGCAAACACGCGAGCAATAAGCTCAAGGCGCTGATTGCCGGCGTCCTGAAGCATCGCAACGCCAGTCGCAGTCTTATTCAGGACATCCGAGTCGAGTCCCTGGTTATACGCAGATCCGATACCTGTGCGCTTGTCTCTGACAGAATCGACATACTCCACCATCTGTAGCGCATTGGCAGCGGTGTTCGGAACTACGACGGGCTCTAACATTCCGGGCGCCTTCATTCGGACGATGCCGCCTACCCGAGAGGTCAACAGATCATCGAGGTTGACCTGCCCATCCACCACCCCAAGTCTCGGGTTGTTGGACAGATACATGTTGTCGAGCGCCTGTCTCCAGAGCGTGGACTTGATGAGCTGGATGTCTTCTGTGAAATCCGCCAAGTCCATGCCAAAGAGCTTATGCGGCATCAGGAACGGCGTGAGAGCAGCAAAAGGATGGTCGTCGATCTCCTCGTTGTCCAAGATGGTGTAGTTATCCACCCCACCCACGGTGATCTTGCGATACTCCGCGATACCATCTCCGTCGTAGTCAACGTGGATGTAACATTCCGTGATCCAGATTTCCCGCATCGTCTGGTCAAGGGTGTTTTCATTGCGATACGGGAGCTGGTCTTCCTTGTAAAACCGCTCCAAACGTTCCATGTTGTACTCACCCTCCTCTGATGGAAGGCTCTTGACGATCTCCGGGTCATAGCCCATCTCAATGAGATCGGTAACGGTCTTACGGACGCGATGGCCGCAAAAATACGAATGATCGAGGTCAACGGCGCGGTGCTCGACCAGGAATTCTTCGGGAGGAATGGGGACGATGTGAATCCGTCCGGCTTTCTTCGTACGCCTGACCTTCGCGTCGGTTAACGTCACACCTGAGGCTTCGTCAATCGTCTCCGTGAGATCGACGATCTCGATATCTGGATCAGACTGGAGGATCTGCACCTGAATCGGATCTAGCCCACGGTAATGCTCCGTCTTCACGGAGGTCTCCGTGTCCCACCAAATCTTAATCACGCCGAGCTTCTGGAGCAGCGCATCCTTGAACCAGTCGTGAAAGATGCGGAATCCCGGATTCTGTGTGTTCCATACCCAGTTGGCATAATCCGTCGCCTGTTTGGCCTTCTGTTCGTCATCGGGCTTGTTAGGCATGAATCGGACCACATCATCCCCAGACGCGAAGATCTTGAGCAGTGCCGGTAAGGCCGCTTCAACGACTTCGGCAACATCCCGCGAGATTACCTGACTCGATCCCGCAACTTCATTGCCGAACGGCTGGCCGTAGTAATATTCCATGGCTTTGAGCCGATCCTTGGCAATGGCCCCTCCAAAATAACCTAGGCTGTTGGTAATCTTGTCCTGCAAGATCGCCCGCAGGGTGCCAACATCCATCTTCACGCCGGATAAATCCCTTTAACGAGGACTTCACCTGGGAACGGAGCCACCGTCGCACGAGCAGCCTTTTCCGCTTCCTCGACCGTCAAGGCAGGCACGATGACATCCCGTTCCTCGAGGAGATGCCGACCGCGCCTGATTTCCATATGCACCTTCATCTTCCGGACACGCTCAGCTTCAATAGGCTTGCGGTTATAGACGCCTTTAGGCATGGCTCCTCACACAATAGCAAATGTCGGTTGCTTGAATGATTTACTGAATCCCGCCTCGTTGCTCATCTGGTCTGCTACCAACGCGAGATAGCGGAATCCATCTGCTCCGTGGCTTTCATCGTCGTGCAAGGGTGTGGACGCCTGTCCTTCGGCATTGACACGACGACGGTAACGTCCTAATCGACTGACCAGCTCCATGGCGTGGGACTTGTCAATGATGACCCTGGAGAAAATCTCACGCGCCCGGCGAATTCCTTGCTCCACCCCGACATCCGGCACGATCTCGACCGTCCAGCCGAGCTTCTTGAACTGTTCCTCGGCGCTTGCTCCAAGGGGATTACTCGCCGATGTGACGGTCTTGGCTCTCCCGTCATGCGGCAGATAAACGGTGCCGTAATTGAGGTGGAGATCCAGCAGCTCTTGGTGGTAGCTCGGGATGTGCCGCATCCGATCCTCGATGTAGCGGATGATGCGGATTTCCGATCCCAGTCGTTGCACCAACAGCAACGACATGAAGTCGTTGAATCCCAGATCCACCACGACATGGACCTTGAGCATGGGATCGTACGGAACGTTCGCCACGCGATTGCTCGATTTAAGCGCGGTGACTTCCTGATAATAGATCGCACCGTCTACGGCAGGACGACACTGGCCCTCGTAGATGTGCGAGTAGTCGTCGGGACGCTCCAGGCGCATCCGTTCGCGTGCGGCGTCCAAAACGGTGGATCGCCAAGGGTTGTCGCGCCAGTTCATGTTGACGGCGACGACTTCTGGGGACGGCTTGACGACGAACCGCTGATACGTCTCATCTGTCTCAAGTTCTGGATTGAAGCTCACCCAGATCTCAGAGCCCGGAGCGCGGATCGTAGGCTCTAGAATGTCCCAACTGCGTTTCGATACACGTTGAGCTTCCTCGACCCAAGCGCGATTTAAGCCTTCGAGGGACTTGATCGAGTCGCGGGTTTCGGCACTCAATCCGGCGAATCGGAAGTTCGTCCCATTCGCGCCCCTGATCTCATCGCGCATGGGAGTGTAGAAACTTACGAGGCCGAGGCCCTTGATCTGATTCGTCAGCAGCAGATACACCGAATCCTTGATTGACTTCTGCACTTCGCGGAAGCAACCAACCGCTAAGGGATGTTCAGCACCTTCGAGCAACAGGGCTCGTGCGATGCTCCAGGACTTTGCAGAATCGCGACCCCCGTACAGAACCTTAAAACGTGCTGGCTTAAAAAGAATTCCCGCCTTCTCGGGAAACTCCCACTCAGTCTGGACGGACAAGCTTGATCGCGCCTTCGATCTTCAGAGGATTATTCTTGTCGCCGGCCAAGGTGGTCGGAAGCACCTTGCCGATCAGCGTCAGAAAGGCGCTTGGGTTCTCTTCGGCTTGACGTTGCAAATAATCCATCCCTCCTACTCCGGCGAGCGCGCCCAGGATCATGTCTTTGAGTTCCCGCGTTACCTTGTTTTGGACGCCGGGTGCGCGACCCCCAGTTTTCGGAAGGCCCTTCGGCCGTGACATTCTGTCTCTCTCCTCTACAGATTCGATATGCTCAAAGATTAGGCACAACCTACCGTTCGATTGCCTGCGCTGCGGCGCCTCCTGGCATCCTCGCCGGGAGGTGCCCCCCAAGCGCTGTGCCCGTTGCCGGAGTCCATACTGGTCGGTGCCGCGCGGCCAGCTTCGCCCGGGCTGGCAAGCAGCACTCGAGGCGAGGCAAAAGAAGCGAGCGTCCTAAGGAAACCTGCGCCTAAGTCCCCGAGCATAC
>NFUO01000381.1 GCA_002197545.1 Acidobacteria subdivision 2 bacterium RH1 MAG20
AGGCTTGCATGACCGGCTTGCCTTTGGCAACTGCCAGGCAACGTCCGCCGGAAGAACGTAGGGTGCCGCCTGAGGTGATCGTCCAGCTCTCCCCGGCAGCGCCGGCGCAGGCTTCAACGCTTCCTGGGGCAGCCAGGCAGCGGCTGTAATTCTCGATGTCACGATGAAAACGCCTCATGGCGGTGGTCAGTGTGATCGTGCCTGTGCGCGCCGGCCTGCCGCAGGAAGCGGATGGGCGAATGCGCCAGATGGCGGTGTCGTGAGGCGCGACCTCGGCCTGCAGAGCGGACATTGGGGACTCCCGCGTTCCGCTCCAGAGGTCCTGCGCGTCCAAGCGGCATTCGGAATTCGCCGTGAAGCCGAAATCGGACGGGTGCAGGTCAATCTGGATCGGCGCAGCACCGCGGTTCAGTACCGCAACCGCATCCTCGCCGCCGGAGAGCGGTTTGAACAGAACGTCGAACTCCGGACTCCGCCGCACCAGCGTGGCCATCCGGCCCAGAGGGTCCTGGTCGACCGAGATGACCGCTCGGTTGCTGAGGATGGCAATCGCCTGTGGGCTGAGCTTCCCGATGTCAGAACTGAGGATAAGCGGCGCTGACATCATTGACCACAGGGCCATCTGGCTGCGGCTTTCTGCCAGGCTCAGGCCGCTATCCCCGCCGATGATAAAATCCGCGTCGTTCCAGTTGCCGGGTTTCTGGAACCGGCCGAGCGGAAGGTTATAAGAGTAGTTCCAGAGGACGCTATCGAAACGTGTGCGGCGGGGAAACCTCGCATGGAAATGCGGGGGGGCGGGCCTATTCGCATGGAAGGTGGAGATGTCTGAGCCTTCACGCCAAAGCTGGCCGTAAATGCCAACCCAACTCAGCACGTCGTACCACTCCGGGGTACCCTGGAAGTACGCGGGAGCCGATTCTGAGAAAACGATGGGACGGCCCGTGGATTTCAGCGCCGCGCGCTCGGCGGCATAGGCCCTGCGGTAGGCAGCCTCCTCGCTGCTGCCGTTCGGCACGTAAACATTGCAGCCATCCAACTTCAGATAATCCACGTCCCAAGACGCGAAGAGCCTGGCATCCTGGACAAAGTGATCTTTGCCGTCACCCTCCGGCTGGCCGCTGCCCGCAAACCTGCCGCAGGTTGCATAGCCGGCATCTTCATAGATGCCGAATTTCAGGCTCAGCGCGTG
>NFUO01000382.1 GCA_002197545.1 Acidobacteria subdivision 2 bacterium RH1 MAG20
CTTCCGCACTCTGACGTCCAGCTACAGCATCGGCAACAATGGCAATCAAGAGACGATTTCCGTGATTTGCGACGACATCACCGGCCAGGCTCTCTACATCAACGACCAAAACTACGGTGGTGGGGTTATAACCCCGACTGGGACGACTTGCGCCCAATACGAGGCAGCGCTAGCCGGTCAATAAGGCGGTCCGGTCGAAAATCCGCACAGGCTCCAGAAGATCCGTCAGTCGTTGATTGAAGGCTCTGCCGTGGCAGTGGCCTGGCGTCGCCGCTCGTATTGCTTGCGCGCGATCGAATCCACCAGCGTCAAGCTACTTATCAAATAGAGCGCGCCGCCACCTATCACTTCGCCAACCCCGAGATTGAGTTGGGCCTGCACCGCCGGCGAAGCCGGTTTCAGCTCGCCGGGGCCGAGCACACATGTGTTGTCGATCACGGGATGGGGGCATTGGAACTCTGACTGGGGCACGGAATGGATGGTCGCGCTACCCAAAAGCACAAGGCCGACTCCGGCGAAGGTCCCTACGATCAGCGCTTTCGGCTTGGTGGCAACGCGCAGTGTCCGGTGCACGAAACTTTTGGCGGCGGCCCCGAGGGCAATTCCGTTCATTAATGCGATGATATTTCCCCCACCCGGACAGGCACACGGACAATCAGTGAATATTCTTGACAAAGTGAATATTCAATCCTTACCCTCAAGGGCTCGCAACCAAGCGGGCGCGAAGAGAGGGGAAAGACATGGCAAAGAAAGCGCTCAAGTTGAAGATGATGGCTGGGGGCCCTGGCCAGGGATGCCAGGGGAAGTCTTGCCCGACGTTGTTCAAGACCAACCGTCGGACCTACGTGGTTCAAGGCTATGTTAAGCAAGACGTGTTGAAAGCTATCGAGCTGCCAAATGGCGAAACCGCGGTTGAGATCTCGGCGGCGCTGGTTGAGCAGATAAAGGCGCTCGGATAGTGGCCGATTTTCTGAAGCCGGAGGAGTTCGACAAGCTCTTTGTCTCGTTCCGAGACAACGTCTTTCGCTTGGAAAGCCTCGACAAGTACCTCGTCGACTCCGAGAAAGCCGACTTCGATGCATTCAAGTCCGGCGGGCCTCGGCCCGCCGGATTCAACTCCGAGTGGACCGATCTGGTGTCTATGAACGCACGTTCCGGGAGGACCGTGCAACGTCTGCGGGTAACAAGCGTCCCGGTTCCAGAATATGTGCGCTTTGAGACGGACTGGGGCTATCCACTAGACGCGGGCGCAGGCGAGATCATCAAGATGATCGCTCGGCATGACATGCCTAACAAGGGTCGTGGCTTGGATGACTTCTTGCTGTTTGACAATGCGGATGCGGTGAAGCTGCATTACGACCGCCAGGGGCGCTTCCTCGGCGGCGGAATAATCGTCGACAAGAAGACAATCGCCCGCTACCGGGACATCCGCGACGCGGCCTGGGAGCATTCAGTTCCATTTCAAGAATTCATGCAACAACAGAACGCCATAGCAATAGATCTCTAGGAGGAAAGATGGCAGCCGTGCCATCAACGGAGCTTTCAGCTCACGAAGCGGCTCGTCGTGAGCTAGGTTCCCGTTTGCGTGCGTTGCGTAAGGATGCACAGCTCACCGGCCCACAACTCGCGGAGCTTGCCGGGGTGTCGCAGGCTGGATTATCGCGATTGGAGAATGGGCGTTTCGCCCCAAAGCTGGACGACGTTGAGCTGATTGCGCGCGCACTTAAGGCGCCCAAAAACGTTGAGGTAGAACTCAAGGGTCTGGCATCTGACATTCGCGCCGACCTCGTCAACTGGCGTCTGGCGCATCGCGCGGGCATCGATCGCAGCCAGGACGAATTTGGCGGCCTGGAACAGAAGGCCAAAGAAATCCGGATTTTCCATCTCGCGGTAATTCCCGGCCTGATACAGACTCCGAGCTACGCCCGCGCAGTGCTATCGGCGGTTACAGGTCAAGCTCCCGAAACCCTGGACGATGCGGTCGATGCGAGGATGCGCCGGCAAGAGATCCTGTACGACGCGCGCAAAACTTTTCGCTTCGTATTTATGGAGTCGGTGTTGCACGGTGGGGTCGCGTCCAAAGACGTGATGGCCGAGCAGATCGACCGCTTGCTCACCGCGTCGGCGATACGTCAGGTATCGCTGGGAGTAATTCCACTGGGGACGGTGACTCCAGTACTCGCGCCCAACGGATTCGTGATTCACGATGATCGAGTTGTCTTCACCGAGACCTTGACTGCGGAGCTGACGCTTAATTCACCAAGAGATGTATCCGCCTACCTCAATGCATTCGCAGAGATGGAGCAGATCGCGGTTAAAGGGAAAGACCTTCGGAAACTACTCGGCGCGCGCTTGGAAGTCTAGTGGCATGCCGAAGTCTCCTAGATTCCCATCGCTAACTCCGGAGCAGCGCGCCGAACTGACAGCTGTGATCCGGCGTTGGGTCAATTGCCATCCGCGTGCTGATGAGCCAGTGATCGACCTACCTTTTGCGGGCCGCAAAATAA
>NFUO01000383.1 GCA_002197545.1 Acidobacteria subdivision 2 bacterium RH1 MAG20
ATGCGTTCGTGCGAGCCGAGCGTGGTGCGCTGCCGCGACACCAGTTCCTTGGCGCGCGTGATGGCCGTCGAAAATCCGACGCAGTACTCGGTGCCGCGCACGTCGTTGTCCATCGTCTTGGGAATGGCGATTAACGGAAAGCCGGCGCGGTGCAACGTGGTGGCAAAACCCAGCGTGTCGTCGCCGCCGATCACAACCAAACAGCCAATCCCCAAGCGTTCGAGATTGCTAAGAACGATCGGCGTGAAATTGAAGGTCTGCCCGTCGTTGGAAAGCCGCTCCAACTCAGATGGTGAGAGATGTTTCGGCAGATTGGCTTTCTTGATGTGCAGAGGATTCGTGCGCGAGGTATGCAGCACCGTTCCTCCGCTGCGGTCGATAGCGCGTGTGTTTTCGCGTGTCAGCGGCCGGACGTAGCGCGGATCGGATTCCTGGGAAGAATCGAGGTGTGTCAGTCCTTCCCACCCCCTCCGAATCCCGAGCACCGAACGGCCCATCTCGCTCGCGCGATAGACCACCGACTTGATCACCGAATTCAGGCCCGGCACGTCTCCGCCACCGGTCAGCACTCCGATCTTGCGCCCGTCTGCCATGAATCGATTCGCCTCCAGCCCGCGGACAATCAGGATTTAGCACGCTGCCAGTAATGTCAAGAGCGGAGAAGGTCACAGGGCGGGGTGACCACGATCACTGCAAACCGTGACCACCACAATGCAACCTGAGACAAGGTGGACTTGGAGGCAAATCATGGATTCGACAAACAGGTATCGCGGGCCTCGCTTGAGTGTAGAAGGGCTTACGCAGGCCGCGAAGGAGATGCGGGCGATCGCGTTAACCGACATCTATGCCGCAGGTTCAGGACATCCCGGTGGGTCTCTTTCCATTATGGACATCGCCGCTGCGATGTATCTGAACGTGTTGAACCATGATCCAGACATGCCGACGTGGCCGGAGCGCGACCGCGTTTTTTGGTCGGCGGGCCATAAAGCGCCGGCGCTCTATGTTGCGCTGGGCCGC
>NFUO01000384.1 GCA_002197545.1 Acidobacteria subdivision 2 bacterium RH1 MAG20
GACCGCGTTTACGCCGGAGCGGAAGACGCCACACTCCGCGAGAGATGTAGTGGTGATTTAGCGGCAGGGTTATCGACTGCGTTTGTGTTTGCTCTGCTTGAGGCGGTAGCTCTCGCCGTTCATCTCCAGGATGTGCACGTGGTGGGTGAGTCGGTCCAGAAGCGCACCGGTCAGCCGTTCCGACCCCAGTACTTCGGTCCACTCCTGAAAAGGCAGGTTGCTGGTCACCAGCGTCGAGCCGCGCTCGTAACGCTGGCTGAACACCTCGAACAGCAACTCCGCCCCACTCTTCGACAGCGGTACGAACCCCAACTCATCGACGATCAAAAGTTCGTAGCTGGCCATCTGTTTCTGGAAGCGCAGTAGCCGCTTCTCGTCCCGTGCCTCCATCAGTTCGTGGACCATTGCCGCGGCTGTCGTAAAGCGCACGCGATGGCCCCTCTGGCAGGCGGCGAGACCGAGCGCCAGTGCCAGATGTGTCTTGCCCGTGCCCGAATTACCCAACAGCAGCACGTTCTCGCGACGCTGGAGAAATTCGCACCGCGCCAGTTCCAGCACCAGTGCCTTGTTCACGGAAGGGATGCTCAGGAACTCGAACGTGTCCAGGCTCTTGACCACCGGGAAGCGTGCCTGCTGAATGCGCCGCTCGGTGGCGCGCCGCTCACGGTCCAACAGTTCCAACTCCGTCATGCGCAGCAGATAACGCGGGTAATCCGCACTCTCGTCCGAGCACTGCCGCGCCACCTTGTCGTACTCGCGTAGAAACGTCGGCAGCCGCAGCATCTTCAGGTGATGTTCCAGCAACACCTGTGGTGTGTCCATCGGTGCCGGGTTCGCCGCGTCGCTCACGGGTTCACCCCGCCCAGCAGCGCCATGTACTCCGATGCCTGCGTGGTACGCACCTGCGCCAGCGGCAGGTGCGGATAGTTCTCCAAGTCCAGCCGCGGCGGACGCTGCTCGATTCGGCACAACAGCAAATGCTTCACCGCATCGAAGGAGATCGTTCCCAGATGCAAAGCCTGCTCGATCGCTTGCGTGACCTCTTCCAACCGGAAGGTCTCCAAAAGCCGCAGCACTTGTACATACTCTCGACGGCCGCCCTTGTTTAGCCGCACTTCCATCAACCGGCGCAGTTCGGAAAAGCATACCGGCAACTCCCAGCCCACCAGCGGCGCCGCCTGGTCCAGTGCGCCAGTCTTCTGCTCCAGCAGCGCCAGATAATGCAGTGGGTCAAAAACCAGGTCCTCACGTTCATAACTGCGACCGTGCCGAGCAATGATTTCACTCTGGCACGCGATCACCACCTCCTGCACATAGCCCTTCACCATCACCTCGCGGTGTCCGTACTCGGTCGGC
>NFUO01000385.1 GCA_002197545.1 Acidobacteria subdivision 2 bacterium RH1 MAG20
GAGCGGAAAACGCGTGCAGCAGGTGTGGAATCGCGCCAGGGATCATCGGCCAGCGATCATCTTCCTCGACGAATGTGAGGGCGTTCTCGGCCGGCGCGGCGCAGCGGAAACCGACGTAATCGCGACGGACATCGTGCAGGCGTTCTTGCCCGAGTGGGACGGCATCCGCAGAGGTTCGGGTGTCTGGGTGATTGGCGCGACCAATCGACGCGACATGCTGGATGACGCAATCCTCTCTCGCTTTGGTTGGGAGATGGAACTAGCGCTTCCCTCGGCTGAGGATCGGCGGAACATCCTGATTCAGGAGATCCAGGCTCTGGGGATCACCACAGCGGTGCCGGAAGAGATGACCGCGCTGACGCAAGGAATGAGTGGCCGCGATCTACAGCAACTTGCGAAGGCGGTTCGCGCGATTGCCTACCCCGCAGAACCTTCCCACGAGCATTTCCTGGAAGCGATTGGTGCAGCGAGAAAGACGCACAACACGCGAGTCGATCAGGCTGCAAGCTGGGAGACGCTGGTGCTCGACTCTGCAAGCCTTGACCGGCTGAAACTCACCTGCACACTGCTTCGCGACGCAGAGAAGTGGCGCGCCCAAGGCGTCGCCATTCCCCGGTCGCTGCTAATGGTTGGGCCTTCCGGCACCGGTAAGACTCAAATTGCCCGCACGCTTGCCAATGAAAGCGGCCTTACGTTTCTTGCGGCAACCACGGCGGATGTAAAGGCCAATTTTCTCGGCCAGAGCGGAAATCGCGTCAAACAACTCTTTGAGCGCGCTCGTACCAATTCTCCGGCGATCCTTTTCCTCGATGAACTCGACATCATCGCCCCCGACAGAGCGGTCATGGGCGGAAGCGACCCCCTCACCGATGAGATCGTGGGCCAGCTTCTGCAGGAGATCGATGGAATCCGTGCGCAGGCGAACCAGCTGTTTCTGCTGGCCGCAACCAACCATCTCGAACGGATCGATGCGGCGGTCCGAAGCCGTTTCCAGGAACGGATGGTCGTGCCGCTGCCCGATCGCAATGCCCGTATTCTGCTGCTGACCATCATGCTTGCGGGCAAGAAGGTCGATTTCCCCGTGAAGGATGGTGCGGTACTTCTCGCGGACCTCACGGAAGGCCGCAGCTGGAGTGGACGCGATCTGGAGGGATGGGTCGCCAGCGCCGAACAGAAGGCCCTTCTTCGTGCGATCCACGATGGTGGACCCGATCATTACGTCATCAACATAGAAGATTTTGAAGTTGCGCCTCATTAGCGAGGAGTCTGTAAACATCTTTGCGAACCGCCTTTGACCCGCCTCGGCCGACCCTCAGAGCTCGCAGAAGCGTACATCTGAGCTTGAGTCCTTGTAGCTGACTCGGTTTTATGGCATATACTAACGTATATGCCACGCTCGTCGGGAGGACGCAATGCAACGTACAGCCAAGATCTTCATGAATAACCGGAGCCAGGCGGTCCGGCTCCCGAAGGAGTTTCAATTCACTACCTCTGAGGTGTTCATTCGTAAACAGGGAGACGAGGTGATCCTTTCCGCTCGCCCCAGGGACTGGTCCGCCTATCTGACTTCGGGTCCGGTGGCCTCGGAAGAGTTCATGGAAGAGCTTGAGGAACTGCCGGTCCAGGAGCGCGAACTCTAATGGCCGTCTACATGCTCGATACCGACATATCGTCGTACATCATGAAGCGTTCCGACGCCGCTGTTCTGCAAAGACTTCCAGGCGTCCCTGTCGGCGATGTCTGTATCTCCGTCATCACCAAGTCCGAACTCCTGTATGGCGTCGAGGTATCTCCGCGAAGGCAACAGAACCAGGCCGCGCTCGACGCATATCTGCGATATGTCGAGGTTTTGGACTTTCCCGACGAAGCTGCCCTCCACTATGCCCAGATTCGCGCCGGTCTCAAACTGCACGGGACCATGATCGGCGCCAACGATCTTTTCATCGCAGCCCATGCCCGTTGTCTTGGACTCACGCTTGTGACCAACAACACTCGGGAATTTGGCCGTGTCCAGGGACTCAATATCGAAAACTGGACCGAGCCGAGTGATTAAGTCCGCGCGACATTCTACGTCGTTTCTGGAATGGCGCGGCTGCGTGGACAGCGGCTTTGAGAATGCGAACTGGAGATAGCCGGGTAATAATAGAAGCAGGAGGATTCCATGCGACGGTCTGAGGCTCTGCATTTACATCGGGACGAGATCCGCCGCATTGTGGAATCCCGCCGTGCGAAGAACCCGCGAGTCTTCGGGTCGGTCCTCCACGGAGAGGACACCGAGCAAAGCGATCTTGATATCCTCGTGGACCCCATGCCGGAGACGTCCATCTTCGATATCGGAGAGATTCGATACCAGTTGCGTACGCTACTCGGCGTGCCGGTAGACGTACTCACGCCCCGGGCGCTGCACACCCGATTGCGGGATGAGGTGGTTTCCGAGGCCCAGCCCATATGAGTGACCAGAAAAGAGCTTTCGAGTTGTACGACTTTCTGAGTCACATCCTTGAAGCCATCAGCGGATCGAAGAGTACACGAGCAGACTTACCTACGAAGAGTTCTGTCAAAGCACGTGTGATCAGGATGCCGTGATCAGAAACTTTGAAGTCATTGGGGAGGCCAGCCGCAACATCGAGAAATGTTTTCCTGATTTTGTCGCGGCCCATCCTGAATTGCCCATCCGATCGGCATACGACATGCGCAACGCGCTGTCTCACGGCTATTTCGGCGTTGATCTTGCGATTGTGTGGCAAGCGATTCACGGCGATCTTGCGTTATTGA
>NFUO01000386.1 GCA_002197545.1 Acidobacteria subdivision 2 bacterium RH1 MAG20
CCGCCACATCTCCTTCCCTTTTACGAAAAGGGTGTCCCAGTGGTAGATGCGCGGGTCAACGGCCAGCAGCCACTGATGAGGTCTGGTAACAGGGCGAGTCATAGCCTGGCTGTAACTGGCGAACTATACATGGATGTGCGCGAGAAACAATGAAAAAGTTGAAACTGCCGAATAAAATGCCCAGCCAGCGGCGTCGGTGTCACCCAACGTCAACGAAAACGCCGTCGCCACGAAGCTCCACTGCATAGCATTGGACCCCGTCGGTGGGCTGCTGGGCCAGCTTGCCGGTCGTGACGTCGTATTGCCACCCATGCCAGGGGCAACTGACGAGTGTGCCCTCGAGATCGCCCTCGCCGAGAGGGCCTCCGTGGTGCAGACATATGCTATTGATGGCAAAGAATTTACCGTCGATATTCGCGACGGCGACGGACTTCCCGGCTATGTTGAATTCGCGGATCTGCCCGGCCGGGATTTCGTCGATTTTGGCCGCGTGTTCGAATGCCATTGGTTCGCGTCACCCTATTCGCTTGCGATGAGCCAGCCGTATGCAGCAAGGCCGGGGCGGAGAGTATAGCCATGCTGCGGGGGCAAATCAAATCGAACGTGCGCTACCGACGGAAAATTAAGGTCTCGCACCGTGGATGAGCAGGGCGCCTTCGCGGCGGAAGGCGGCAAGTTCGGCGGCGTCGCGGAACCATCGGCCCGTGTATGGCTCCGGCGTGGGCGTGGGATCGGCGATGCGGAGATGCGCCACGGCCGAAAATCCTGTTTGGCGAAAAAGTCCCGCCCACTCGTCCGCCGATAAAAGGTGCGTGGGAATTGCGAAGCGCTTGCTCCACTGGTGGCAATACAAATTGTCGCGGTAGTAGTTGATCAGACTCCACGCCGAGCCGCCCGGGCGCAGCACGCGGAAAATCTCGCGAATACCTGCCATCGGATCCGGCCAGTAGTAAGACGATTCGACCGAAATCACTTTGTCGAACGAGTTAGCGTCGCGAGGAATTCCATCCACGCTTCCGACCGCGAATTCAACGTTGCGC
>NFUO01000387.1 GCA_002197545.1 Acidobacteria subdivision 2 bacterium RH1 MAG20
AGCCGGTCGCACCAGCGAGAAGCTCTTCTGGTCATCGTCTTTCGGGAAAGTCTTGTTCATCCACACGGCGATAGACGAGAGATCCGCAGATGCCTGCAGCGGCGTTACACCCGGCTTCAGGTGTCCGAGCACCTGGAAGACACAGCGGTTTCCGCGATCGTTCAGGCAACTCGAGCCGGCGATCTCCGGCTGATCCACAAACGGCACGAAGAAGTCCGGCGTGAAAAACAACAGCGTCCCGTAAAACGTTCGCGGGGCCACGCCCACCACGCTGAAGGTGTGCTTGTTGAGCTGCACGACGCGCCCCACAATTTCCGGATCGCCATGGAAGTGGCTGTGCCAGTACCCCCACGTCAGCACAATGTACGGGGCGCTGTTCGCGCCGTGCTCGTCCGCCGCATGGAAGAACCGCCCCAGCCGGGGCCGGATCCCCAACGCGTCAAAGTAGTTGCCGCTAACTTCATAGAACCACGGGCTCGACGGATTTCTGCCCTCGCTCAGTGCAGCCTGATTGATGCTGTATGCGGCCAGGTTCTCAAAGCTGCGGTTGCGGTCACGCAGATCGAGATAATCCGGATATGACTGCACGACGTACGTGTCGTTTCCGCGCTGCAGCGCGTAGAGGTCCTCTGGATGAGGCACGTTGAGCGGTCGAATCAGGATGCCGTTGAGCATGCTGAAGACCACGGCATTGGCCCCGATCGCCAGAGCCAGCGTTGCCACCGCCGCCAGCAAAAATCCGGGCGATTTGCGAAGTTGTCGCAGCGCGAGGCGAAGGTCGGCCCACGTTTGCTCCAGGGTGGGCCACTGCCAAACCTCGCGGCTGCGCTCTTCAACCGTCGCCAGGTTTCCGAAGGCGATGCGAGCCTGCCGCCGCGCCTCTTCCCGGCTCAGGCCCTCCCCAATCAGCTGTTCCACGCGCTCGTCCACATGAAGGCGCAGCTCTTCTGAGAGATCGTCAAACAGCTTGCGGCGGCGAAACCAGTTCATTGGAACCTCCCGCTACGTGGCAGAAGTTTTACCCGGATTGAGCACAAGCGAAATGCCCTCGAACATGCGTTCGAAACTGGAAATCTCCCGCTCCAGATGGCGCAGGCCGGCCGCGGTGATCTCG
>NFUO01000388.1 GCA_002197545.1 Acidobacteria subdivision 2 bacterium RH1 MAG20
AAACAGTTCCGCCTGCTCCCAGAAAGCGCAGACTAAGGCGCGACGCCGTCGCATGCGGCGAAGCGATTTGCGGGCGTAATGGCTCAACTGCCCAAAGGTCGTAGGGCAAAAGTTCGGCAACTCGTGCTGTTTCCAGTGCGACCAGAGATACTCGACCGGATTCAGTTCCGGCGCATAGGCGGGCAGAAACTCTAACCACAGAAGCCCTCTCTGCTGCTGGACAAAATCCCACACCGCTCGGCTGCGATGGCCCGGCAGTCCGTCCCAGACGATCAGCAACTTGCCCGGAATGTGGCGCAGCAGATGCGAGAGGAACTCGATGATCTGCGGGCTGCGGATGGCGCCTGGAAACAGCCGAAAGTAAAAGTTCCACCAGGTCACTCCGGCCATCGCCGACAGCATCTTCCAATTAAAGTGATATTGCAGTACGGGCGTCTGGCCGCGCGGCGCCCAGGTGCGACAGCGATGCGGGCGCTCACTCAACCCGCTTTCATCGATGAAGACGATGGTTCGCCCTTCTTTCCGGGCTTTTTTTTAATCTCCGGCCAGCGTTTCTGCTTCCACCGCCGGATCTTCTCTTCGTTCCGTTCCAGGGCTCGCCCCGTGGGACGTTGACAACTCCAGCCCAACTGCCGCAGGATGCGCCAGGCCTGGGAGGGATGGTAGACCACCCCGCATTCCTGTTCGATCAGGTGAGCCACACGGCTGGTGGTCCACAAATTCGTCTCGTAGCCCAGAGCCTCCGGTCCCCGTTTCAACCCCCGCTCGATTTTGCCAAGGTCGGTCGTGCTGAGGCGCGGCTTGCGACCCGCACGGCCCGCCTTCTTCAGCCCGGCGCGCCCTTTCTCGCGTAACTCAGCCGCCCACTGACTTACGGACTGCCGGTGCGCCTTCACTCGCCGGGCCACCTCGGACTGGCTGTATCCCTTCTCCAGCAGACGCGCCGCCTGCATCCGCCGTCGTTCCAACGCCCCGAAATCTCTGCGTACTCCCGCTGGAAATCCCATGTGCTGACAATATCATGGAAAGCACATACGGTCAGTATATTATTCAATACTCAATAG
>NFUO01000389.1 GCA_002197545.1 Acidobacteria subdivision 2 bacterium RH1 MAG20
CCTGTGGAAAACCCTGTCAAGCCCCAAATCGCATAACCCATTCACCATCAACAACATAAAATTGCCATTCAGTTGTCCTCCACCTGCTACCATTAACTTAATGGAGTAAAAACAAACCAGCCTGGCCTCGCGCCGGGCTTTCGCATTTAAACCCGAATCAATTAACCAGGATCAACCGGGGTCTGCCCGAAGTCCACAGGCAGGCCCTTTCTTTTGAAGACTTTAGGACTTCAAGTACAGGGGGGATACCACCATGCCGGACCAGATCGTCGAGACCGCCACAGAGACCACTATCGCCACCGCCGAAGCAACACCCAAGCGCTACCGCTGCCGCCACATCTTCATCGACGGCCGCCGCTGCGGCAGCCCATCCCTGCGCCGCGAACCGTTCTGCTACTACCACCACACCACCCGCGGCTACGCCGACGAGAAACGATACCGCCGGACTTGGACGGAATTCGAGCTTCCTCCGCTCGAAGACCGCAGCTCCGTCCTGGCCGCCATCGCCGAGGTCCTGCAGCGCATTGCCTGCGGCGGAATCAACGCCAAACAAGCCGGCCTGCTCCTCTACGGCCTCCAGATCGCCGGCAGCAACCTCCCCAAAACCAGCGAAGTCAAACCCGAGGACCAGGACGCCCAACCCGTCGAAGAGGTCATCGCCGACCCCCGCTTCGGAGATCTCGCCCCCGTCGCCGAGATCCTCGAAAAAGAAGCGCCACCCAGCGACATCGCCTCCCTCCCCGAACAGCAGGGTGTCCCATCGCCTGCCCTGAGCTTGCCGAAGGGTCCCGACTCTGGGACATGGGTCTCACCACCACAAACCCATCCCGAAGCACCACAACCCACCACCCTCCCCAACCTCCACGCCAGCACTTCCATCGCGCACCTCCGCCGTCGATACCAAACCTTCCGGCGCACGAAGAGGAATGGTCAAAACAACCATCAAGCCCGGCCAAAATCAATAAATGCATGTTGCGGATCGGTATGCAGCAAAGTCACATCCACCGTATCTCCCACATCCAGCCCCTGCTCTCCGCGAATCACCTTGCCCTCGACCGGAGGATGGAAGACCCGCACATACACGCCCTTATCGCCGGAACCGGTAATCACGCCATGGAAGGTCTTGCCGACGCTATCGGCCAGCGCCACCGCCGCCACTCGTTTCTCCATCGCCCGCTCTACCTTGCGCGCTGCCGCCTCCTGCAGGTTGCATCGCTGCGCAATCGCCGCCAACTCCTCATCGGTATACGGCGGAGCCTCGTTGTCCAGCATCGCCTTCACCACCCGCTGCGTCACCAGGTCGGCAAACCGCCGGTTCGGGGCGGTCGAATGCGCATAGTCCTCCGCCGCCAGCCCAAAGTGTCCCAGCGGCTCCGCCTCATCGCCCTTGGTCAACACATACTCGCCCGGCCCCATCAGCTTGATGACCGCCAGCGCCAGATCGGGATAGTGGATCGGATCGCTCGCCCGCTTCCCTTGCAAAAAAGCATTCAACGCGCCGGAATCAGGCTGCATCGGCAGCTTCGTCCCATGCCGTCCCACCAGCTCCACAATGCGGTCCCACCGCTTCGGAGTTCGCACCACGCGCCGGATGCACGACCGCTTCGCCTCGCGCAGCGTCCGCGCCATCGTTCCATTCGCGGCGATCATGAACTCTTCAATCAGGTCCGTCGCGCGGTTGTGCGCCGCCGTCCGAATCTCATGCACCGTGCCGTCAATCACCACAGGATCAGCCTCAACCCGATTGAACTCCAGCGCCCCTTGCCGCACCCGCTCCGCCCGCAGCGCCACCGCCGCCTCGTCCTGCAGCTTCAACTGCGCCTGCAAATCTGCCGAGGCCGAAACCTTGGCATCTGGCCCCGCTGTTCCTTCGAGCCACGGCCCAACCTTGCTGTACGCCAGTTGCGCCTTGTTCTTTACGACCGCACGATAGATGCTCGTCTGCCCCACTGCCCCCTGCGCGTCCACCACAAACTCGACCACCATCGCCGAGCGGTCTTCGTCTTCATTCAACGAAGTCAAATCGGTGGACAACTCATTCGGCAGCATGGGAAAGTTCCGCACCGCTGTGTACACGGTCTGCGTCTGCTCCGCCGCATGATCGTCAATCGGCGTGTCCTTCAGCACCGAAGCCGACACGTCGGCAACTCCAACCCTCACGCGAATGCCGCCATCCACGCGCTCGGCCGCTTCAATCTGATCGAGGTCACGCGACGTGTCGTTGTCGATCGAAGACCACAACTGCGCCCGCAGATCGCGCACGTCTCCACCGGGCCGCGCCGCATGGCCATCGGCGCGAATCTCCTCGACCTGCTCTTCACTTCCTGTTGGAAAGCCCGGTTGAAACCCCTCGCGGATCATCTCCGCCGACGCAGAAGCAGCAAGATCGAATGGATGTGTAGACATGCAAGGGAAGGCTATCACGCAAGCCTTTCAGCCCGCTCCATAGCTGCAACAAACAGCCCAGCCCACCGCGAAACCTCCTCCGCATCAACCCCGGTAACAGCATCGCGACTACCCTCAAGCACCGCCATCTGCACGGCAAAGTTTCCCACCGTAGAGCTCTCAGCCGGGCCGCGAATCACCTCCAACCCGGTGGCCTCTGCCGTCAGTCGATTGAGAAACTCATTCTGGCTGCCTCCACCCACCACAAACAACCGCTTCAACTTCTTCCCACTATGAAACGCCACATGATCGAGCACTTCCGCATATCGAGCCGCCAAACTATGGAAAATCAGACTAGCAACCACCGGAGCATTCTCAGGACTCTCATCCAAAACCCCAAAGCCCTTCTGCACCCGCTGAGCATTGATGCGCTCGGGCATTCGTCCCGCCAGCAACAGTTCAGGATCGTCCACATCCAGCAAACCATGCGGCTTCGCAACCCCTTCTGCCGCAGCCACAAGCTCGGGCACGCTCCAAACCTTACCGTCCGCGGCCCACGTATCGATGCACTGCTTGATGAGCCACATCCCATTCACATTTTTGTGAAAACATATTTTGCCGCCCACCGCGCCAAGATTGGTGAAGTTCTCCTCCGCCGCATCCTTCCCATTGCGTGGCTGCTCCACCAGCGTTCCCACCAGCGACCAGGTCCCCGAGCTGATATAAGCCCAATCGTCTTCCGGCGCCGGAATCCCTGCAATCGCCGAAGCCGTATCGTGACAGGCCGGAGCAATCAGCACCGTATCGCGAAACGCCGGCAACTCCGCCAGCGGCCCTCGCAGCTTGCCCACCTCAGTCCCCGGAGGAACGATCTTCGGAGCGCTCGCCAGGTCGAGCTGCGCCGCGTTGAATATCTCGCGACACCACTGCCTTCGGTCGAGTTCCACCATCTCCGTATGCGTGGCATTCGTATACTCCGCGACACGCGCCCCGCCCCAACGCGCCAGAATATACTCGGGCAGGTTCAGCCAATGCCGCCCTTCAGGAAGCCCCTGCAAAGCGTCCGCATGAAGTTGATACAGCGTATTGATGCGCAGCAGTTGAACTCCCGTCAGCTCTCGCAGCTTCTCCGGACTGATCTTCCGGTGCAGCGACCGCTCCGCCTTCACCGTGCGCTCATCGCGATAGCAGAAAGGATCGGCCAATGCCTTCCCCTCCGCATCCACACGCACGTAATCGACCGCCCACCCATCGACGGCAATCGAGCGCACGCCTTCGCGCGCAATCTCCGCACAACGTCGCAGTCCCTCATCGAGACCAGCCTCAATCGTCGCGAGGTCCCAGTGCAAGCCACCGTTCACCTCACGCGGAGCATTCGCAAAGCGGTGCACCAGCGTGATCGCAGCCTTGCCGCCCAGCCATCGCAGCAGCGAGACCCGGCAACTCTCCGCTCCCAGGTCCACTGCAATCGAAGCCCGTGTGTCCGATGGCAGCACCATATCTGCCCTTCGCCTCATCGCAGATACGCCTCGGTCAAGCCTCCATCAACGGGGATGAGATGTCCTGTCGTGCAGCGCGCCAGCGGCCCGGCAAGAAACATGATCGCCTGCGCGCAGTCTTTTGGATCGATGGGCTGATGCGTCAGCGTGCGTGTCGCATAGAACTTCGCCAGCTCATTGCGCAGACCATCATCCGTGTCTTTTTCATCGAACGGAAGTTTGTACTTCTTCAGCGAAGCAATCACGCGGTCACGCGGAAACATCGTCGAGCCTTTCACCACGGTAGCCGGCGAAATTCCATTCACGCGCACCTTCGGCGAGAGCGAAACCGCAAGCTCCCGCACCAGATGGCTCAGCGCCGCCTTGCTGACGTCATAGGCCTCGCTGCCGCGCTTGGCCACAACTGCATTCGCCGAACTCGTCAGCACCACGCTGGCATCGATTCCCTGCTCCGCAAATATCTTGGCAGCCTCATCCGCCAGCAGATAGTTCGCCGTAACGTTGACCTCCAACGTCAGCGCCCACTGCGCATCGCTGATGATTCCATCCGGCGACGATGGAAACAGCGCAGCCGTATTGATCAGAATATCGATTCCACCGAACTGCTTGACCGTCGCGTCCAGCGCTACCTTGATCGCCTTGCGGTCGCGGATATCAATGCTCACCCAGTTCACCGCTTCCTTGCCCGCAATTGCCTTCGTCTCTTCCGCAACCGCTTCAGCGCCCTTTACATCGCGGTCGGCGATCACAACATGCGCGCCGCGTTCCGCCGCCAGCAAAGCAACCTCACGCCCAATGCCGCTGCCTCCACCGACAATCAGAGCAACCCTGCGGCTCAACTCCTTCTCCGCAGGCTGACGGCGAATCTTTGCCTCTTCGAGCTTCCAATACTCGATGCGGAAGGCCTCGCTCGGCGGCAACGCCACATAGTTCGAGTACACCGTGAACTGGTCAGCCGTTGCCGCTGGTCCGGCCTGCGGAATCTCTCTGCACTCCACGCCCGCACCCAACGCGCCTGCGCCCTGCATCACACCAATTGCATTGATGTAGAACTCGCCGGTGATCCGCGACTCGGTCTTGTTCTTGCCGAAGCTGAACATGCCAACGCCTGGAATCAGCACCACGGTCGGACTGGCATCGCGCAACGCAGGCGAGTCCTTCAGCGCGTGCTTTTTGTAATACTCCGCATACTCCGCGCGATAGGTCTCGAGCGCAGTCTCCACCAACTTCTTCAACTCCGCAGGATTGCCCGCTGGATTCCACCGGATGAACATCGGACGAATCTTGGTGCGGATAAAGTGGTCCGGGCAACTCGTGCCCAGATGCGCCAGCTTCTCTGCCTGCGCCGAGTTCACAAACTCCAGAACCTGCGGCAGGTCCGAGTAGCCTCCAATCCAGCGCTGCTTGCGCGAAACCACTCCACGCAGATGCGGCATGATTTGCAATGCAATCTCAGCCCGGTCTTCGCGGCTCTTCACTTGGCTGCCGCCAAAGTGCTTGTGTCCCGCAATCGCGCCATGCCGCTCAATAAACTGTCCAAGCTGGTCGATGATCGTAATCGTATTCAGGTAGCTTTCGCGTTGTGTGTTTCCCCACGTAAACAGTCCATGGCCGCCGAGCACCACACCATCGCATCCAGGCGTGTCTTCGACGATCCTGCGCAGCATCATCCCCAGTTCAAATCCAGGTCTCTGCCACGGCAGCCAGGCCAGCTTGTGGCCAAACTCCTTGTTGAACTCCTCCATCTTGATCTTCCCGTTCGCCGAGGCCGCCAGCGCAATTCCCCAGTCCGGGTGCAGATGGTCCACATGCGGAAACGGCAGAAATCCATGCAGCGGCGTATCGATCGAAGCCGCCACAGGATTATTTCCGAACGTGCACAAGGGATACATCTCCACCATCTCGTCTTCAAGGTCCACGCCGCGATAGGCATCTTCCAGCGCCAGCAATTTATCGAGATACAACGTCGCAAATCCCGTCCGCTTGATGCTCCCCAGGTCGCCACCGCTGCCCTTCACCCAGAGAACCTGCTTCGTCTTCCCATCCAGCGGATCGACCTGATCCAGCTTCGAGCTGGTATTTCCCCCGCCAAAGTTCGTAATCCGCAGGTCCGATCCCAGCAGGTTCGACCGGTACCGCAACAGCTCCGGCCCATCCAGCTTCGCTGCCACTGCATCATCCCAACGATCCTCAAGAAACCGCAGACCACTCTTCGCCGCCATATGTGCTGACCTCTTTGCTCAATCTGTTCCCTGTCTATCATTTCACACTCCAACACCAATACGGCAACTATTTCTAATACGAAATCGCGTTAAACGTCCTCCAGCAACCTATCTGAAAAAAATTAAGAGCAGTAAGCCCGCAAACGCCTATTCCAGCGTCTCCCGGGTCACCATCTTGTGGGCAACGTAGTTATATGGAGGCACCGTCTGGCCTCGCAGCAATTGCAGTCCAAGGTGAACCAGGCTCGGTCCATACGAACTCGCCTCATGCGAAACAGACCCAATCAGCGGCGAGTGAATCCTTCGCATCTCAGCGATCGCATCGGCAATGCAGTCCTGCCCCACAACCACCACATGTCTCTCTCGCTTAAGCTCTCTCACAGCATCCACCGCACCCAGCGCGCTCGAATCCGTCGCTGCGGCAACCAGAATGTGCTTGTCCTTCGGATGTCGCTGCAAAAAATCTGCGATCAGCTTCTTGCTGCGCTCCCGCATCCCGCGTCCATCCATCCTGACAAACAACTCCACTGGAAGATCAGGAATACCGCTCCGCACTCCCTCGAACGCTCCCGTAATTCTGCTCTGCACCAATGGGCCAGCCTCAACCAGGTCCAGCCCCAGCACCCACTCGACCTTGCCAGCCCAGTTTTCGAGCGCGTGTGTCGCTAACATCTCCCCGGCTTCAATGCCGACCCGATAGTTATCCACTCCAAAATAGGTCGCATGAGGATGAGGAATATCGATAGCAATCAGCGGAATATTCGCCCCGGCGATCTTGTCTCCAATCATCGGCGCGACCTCCTGCTCCACCTGGAATTCAATCACCAGATCAACCTTGCTGCGCACGAACTCCTCCGCATTCTTCAGCGCGGTTGCCCCATCGTACTTGTTATCCAGAACCATCAGGTCCACGCCCACCGAAGCCGCCGCATCCTTCAGACTCTCCGTCACCTCGTTGGAGAAAGGCATGTCCGCGCTCTGTCCGGCAAAACCGAACCGCATCTTCTTCGGCCGGGTCACCTGCCGGTACAACCCATCCTGAGACTGGGACAGGTATCCGCGATGCACGAACGTCTTCAGAATCCGATAGACCGTCGTCTTTGAAATTCGCGTCTTCCGATGGATCGACTCAAGCGTCACCGGCTGGTTCTCTTCCTGCAGAAGCTCAAGAATATCCAGAGCTTTCGATAGCACAGGAATCAAATAAAGTCTCTTCGTCGTTTTGCGTTCCGCCATAATCTCCGGCTGAGGTGCAACCACTCAGCCGCTTTATTATGCGTCAATCCGGTGTCTTTTCTCTAATGAAATATCACGGAATCTCTGCCTTGTTCCGGTCCATCGGTAGTGGGTCAGTTTCCGGCTTGCCCGTCACACAGGAGCCTCGGTCGCAGAACATCTGTATCCAGGCAATTTTCGCTTTTCTTCAGTCTCCTTCAGACGTTTCTCCACGACCAATGCCCGTACTTTCCGTTTGGCAGGAGTCAAAACCAGCCCATACTTCTGCTGTAGCGCATCAGTCAGCATCTTCGTATCTCCGGGGCGATATTGCAGATCAAAATCGTAAAGGCCATTCAACCCAGTTTCATCCACCACTATTTTGCGCATCCAGTTGGGTAGAGTCTCTGCCAGCTTAGCCGTGGACTGCTTCGTCATCGTGATCCTGCCACGTCCAAACTGAAACAGCGGCTCGCTCTTTGACTCAGCTAATGTTTTTGTCCCGTCGCTGCTTAATACCAGTACGTCGCGCTCCTGTTCTTCCCAGTGAGCCTGAAAGTCGAAGTTCCGCTGCAATGCGTCTTGAAACGTCGGCAGCAGATCCGCCTCGTCTCCCTTGGGAACCACGACGGCAAATCGATACGTACCCTTCGGCACTGGTTCTCGGAGGTCCATGTGAAAGTGATCCGTCTGCCAGGCTGCCTGGATCATCGCGTCGACTGGCGCGCCGTCGCCGCTGATCCGGTTCGATCCAGGCTCATGGAAATATCCACCGCCACTCACTTCGATGGGTTTAATGAGAACCTCGAAGGTCGGCTGCACACCATCCTGCCAAGTAATCTCATCTCGGTCCCAGGTGATATTGTTTGGGCGCTTATATGGAGGAATGTCGACCTTTTCCCCACTCAGGAGTTTATGAAGCACGGCAGAGGTCACGTTTTCCCCTGAAGTGACGGTCACGATACGCCCTTCACGGTCGATAATGGCGGCCCCAGGAACCGAGTTTATGCCGTAAGCTGTCTCTGTGGGATGTTCCTCACCTTCCACATAGGTTTGTAACGTGAGGCCTTTTTCCGCGAAGTATTTCTTTACGCGGGCCATATCATCGCTGGCGACGGTCAGAAAGCGGATCGGCTGTCCATTGAATTCCTTTTCCATGGCCGCGGTCCGAGCCAGGCCGGGAAGACAAGGCGCACACCACGTCGCCCAGAAATCGATCACCACAAAGTTGCCGCGAAATGCCTGCCAGCCGGGAAACGGTTTGGCGGCATCGAGAGAGGCCGCTACGATGGGAGGCGCTTCCATTCCCGGTTTAAGCTGTTGCGCTGCGAGAACAGGCCCCAAGAGCAAAGAAAATAGCAGAATCCTGCGCATAAGTCTCTTCCTCGTCTTCATTGCGTAGTTGATTGATGATTAGACCATTCTTTCCCCTTCCGGTTAGTCGGCAATCCGGAAACCGGCCCACTACCGGTCCATCGGTGTCATGGACTCTCAATCAATCTACGCATAAGAAGAGACAGTGGTTGCATTCTTGCTTGCCCGCTCCCGAGTCACTTTCTCTACATATCCGCTCTCCGCCAGGGCCTTGAGCGGCTCCCCAGGCAAACCGCGAGCGGCCCGCCATTCCCGGACCACCGGTCGCACGTCCTGCCAGAAAGCAGTCCGGAAACACTCCTCCGCTTCCACCAGGCGGCACGCATCCTGCAACTCCGCCAGCTTCTCCTGGTCGATCAGCGAAGCCTTCGCGTAAAGCTCCTGTGCCGTCACCACCGACTGCACCATCGCTTCCATCTTGCCCTTCAGGTTATGGCTTTGATCGATCATGAAAGCGATCCCGGCGCGCTCCTCCGTGCTGGCGCTCACGATCTCATGAAAGATCCGAAATAGCTGATAGGGATCGATCGAGCCCAGCGTCAGATCGTCATCCGCATACTTTCGGTCATTGAAATGAAATCCACCCAAGGCTCCCAGATGCAGCAGCCACGCCACAATCTGCTCAATATTCGTCCCTTGATAATGGTGTCCGGTATCCACCAGCACTTTGGCCTTCGGTCCCGCGCGCCGCGCCAGTTCCAACGCCATGCCCCAGTCTGCAATGTCGGTGTGATAAAAAGCAGGCTCAAATGGCTTGTACTCCACCAGCATTCGCTGCTCGTCGTTCAGCGCCTCATAGGTTGCGCCCAGCACTTCGTCCATCCACTCGATGCGCCGCCGCACACTCTGCGTCCCAGGATAGTTGGACCCATCGGCAAGCCACAGGGAAACGTCCTTCGACCCAAGCGCTTTGCCGATCTCTACCGAATCCAACAGGTGCTTCAGCGCCATCCCGCGAATCTCCGCGCTCGGATTCGCAATCGACCCGAACTTATACTCCGCATCCTGAAACAGGTTGGGATTGATGGCGCCAGCCTTCACGCCATACCTCTTCTCCAGCCCCTGAATCGCCGGAACGTCCGCTTTCCCACCCGGAAGGTCCCACAATACATGCAACGCAACCGAAGGACTCGCCCCGGTCAGTGCATTCACCTGCGCCGCGTCAGCAAACCTCTCTTCCACCGTAGTAGCCGCCCCACCCTGCACGAACTTCCCAAACCGCGTCCCGGTGTTGGAGAACCCCCACGACGGCACTTCAATCCGAAAGCTATCCAGCGCGCTCCACACCTTTTCCCTATCGCGCCCTATCGCATCTGCACCGTTTGCCGTCATCCCCAAGGCCCTCAATTCAGCATGTTATAACATAGAAATATACTCCCTATTGAAATATTCCAAGAGTGCATGGTCCCCCAACTATTTGTCAAAAAATCTCCTGCGTCTTTACGCAATCACAATGACATCGAGATGCCGCGGTCCATGCACTCCCTTGATCCGAGTCATTTCAATGTCCGCCGTAGCTGAAGGCCCCGAGAAAAACGTCGTCGCCAACTCAGCAGTCCCGTGTAGCCGGTCCATCGCCTCCGGCACCGTCTCCACCACATCCGCGGCATTCACAAGACACAAGTGATAGTCCGGCACCAGCGTCACGGCACGCCGTCCCTGCCCCGCCACATTCTGCAACACGATTGTCCCCGTCTCGGCAATCGCCACGGTCGAGCCAGTCATCACCCCATCAAATTCATCCAGTGCTGTCGCGGTCATCCCCTCATCCACTACAAACTCAAACCCGGATGGCAGCCATTCCGTCGCAATCCCCACGGGCACTACCATTCGCCGTTTCCCACGTGCCGCAAGCATCTTTGCCACGGTTTCTGCCACATCCCCAAGCCTGACTCGCACCACATGAGCGTCATAGTCCCGCAGTCGATCTTCGAGCAACTCCAGCACAGCCGCAGACTCCAGCACAGCCTCCCGCCGATACTCCCGATCCACATGACTCCACGCAGCCTCCGTCGCAGCCGCGTCCGAAGTTCCACCTTTGGCCGCACGAATCCGTCGCAAAATCTCAGCCCTGGCCGAAGTTGAAGAAGCAGTCGTCGTCATCTCAGTTCCCATTCGTCCCCCGCTTCTCCCACCAGTCACGAAAGGTCTGCTTCGGCATCTCCTGCAAGTCCCTCACCTGCGTCCAACCGCCGAGCATTCCCGGCAGCCAGCCAATCCAGCCCACACCTTGCCCATCCTTGTGCACCAGAGGAGTCTCAGCCATGCGCCCCAGCCGCTGTGCCGCTCTGAATCGCCGCTCGCTCTTGAAGATCATCGCCATCGCGCTCATCGCGGCGGCCTCAAAATTGAACAAGCCCGCAATCCCAGCGGTATTTTGATTCACGACCTTGTTCCGCAGGTGAATCAGAACTTCAGGAATATTGATCTTCACCGGACAAACCTCATAGCAGGCCCCGCACAGCGACGAAGCAAACGGCAGGCTCTGCGCATGGTGCATCTCCTGCAACTGCGGCGTCAGAATCGCGCCAATCGGCCCGGCATACACGCTTCCATAAGCCTGCCCGCCCGTCTGCCGATAGACCGGGCAGGCATTCTGGCAAGCCCCGCAGCGGATGCAGTTCAGCGTCTGCCGCCCTTCCTTGTCCGCCAGAATCTCCGTCCGCGCATTGTCCATCAGGACCACATGAAATGTCTGCGGCCCATCGCCCTCCCGCACCCCGGTCCAGATCGAGTTATACGGATTCATCCTCTCGCCGGTGGCCGAGCGCGGCAGCAACTGCAACAACACCTCAAGGTCCTGAAACCGAGGCACAACCTTATCAATCCCCGCAATCGTAATCAGCGTCTCGGGGAGCGTCAGGCACATGCGCCCATTGCCCTCGCTCTCGACGATGCAGACGCCACCCGTCTCTGCAATCAAAAAGTTCGCGCCGCTCACCCCAGTCTTCACCCGCAGAAATTTCTCCCGCAGAAACATCCGCGCCGCATCGGCGAGGTCCTGCGGACTCTCACCCAACTCCGGCAGATTCATCTTCCGCTGAAAGATCTCGCGAATCTGCTGCCGGTTCTTATGCAGCGCCGGAACCACGATATGCGAAGGCTGGTCTTCGCCAAGCTGAATAATCAGCTCCGCCAGATCAGTCTCATACGCATGAATCCCCGCCGCCTCCAGCGCGGTATTCAGATGAATCTCCTCGGTGGTCATCGATTTGACCTTGATGACCTCGGTCGCACCTTGCGGCGCCCCGGCCCCGCTTGCCTTCACCAGCCCGGTCACAATCCGCCGCGCCTCCTCGGCATCGCGAGCCCAATGCACAACGCCACCCACCCGCGTGCAGTTGGCCTCAAATTGCTCCAGATAGAAATCCAGATGCTCCATCGTGTGTTGACGAATCTGCTTTCCCGCCTCGCGCAACTGCTGCCAGTCCGGCATCTCCGCAACCACCCGAGCGCGCTTGGCCTGAATTACGTCGGTAGCATGACGAACATTCTTCCGCATCTGCGTATCGCCCAGCGCAGCCCTCGCTGCCATCGGAAACACCGGTGCCGTCTTCGGGTCCAATGCAACTCCGCTCATCCTTGGTCCCTCACTCTGTATCGCATTTCCAAACCTGCAAACCACAATTTCTGCATTTCCGAACAAATGGGTTCATCCCCAAGTCACGTCCAAAGAGTCTCGGACCCCATGCGAAAAAGGGGCGTCGACATCGGGGACACGGCCAAGATCCCCATCGCGTCCAGGTATAAAACAAGAGTCCGAATCCAATAAGCAACGAAATGCCAGTTACTCCCCAGAAAACTGCTTGCGGCATTTTGTACCCAAAGCAAAAATAGATTAGCCGGGCTAGGTCTGTGGGAAAGCGGCCCATATAGCTCGCAATCACCCAGCCGAAGAACGCCTGCCAACGAAGAGATCTGTAGTGGTTCCATTGTTCCGCGCAGCTCATCCGTATTCTCAACCCTCATCCCCAGCCAGAATCTCCGCCAGATGCACCGTCTTCACTCCCGTCCTCTGCCGGTGCAACGCTCCCTGAATATGCATCAGGCAGCTATTGTCGCAAGCCGTACAAGCCTCCGCGCCTGTATTCAGCACTGCCGTCGTCTTCTCCGCGAGCATCGCGCTCGAAACCTCGGCATTCTTCACGGCAAATGTCCCACCGAACCCGCAGCACTGCTCTAGCCCTTCCAGTGGAACTAGGTCAATGCCTCTCACAGCCTTCAACAGGCGAAGCGGCCCATCACCCAGTCCTAGATTCCGCAATCCATGGCAACTCGCGTGATACGTCACCCGATGCGGATAGTAAGCTCCCACATCCTCCAACCCAAGCCCCCGCGTTAAAAACTCTGAGAACTCAAACACTCGCAGCAGCAGAGCATCCACATCCGCCATCAGCTTCGCATTGCCAATCTCCGCAGCCATCTTCGGATAGTGGTCCTTCATCATTGCCACGCAGCTTGACGATGGCACCACCACCGCCTCCGCGTCTCTGAACTGATCGACAAACCGCTGCACCAGCGGCATCGCCTCCGCCTGATAGCCGGTGTTGTAATGCATCTGCCCGCAGCAAGTCTGTCCGGCAGGAAACTCCACCGTATGCCCCAACCGTTCCAGCACCTTCACCACGGCCTTGCCCGTATCGGGAAACAGTGTGTCGTTGTAGCAGGTAATGAATAATGAAACTCGCAGAACCAAACCTCCAGCAGGCTGACCCAGCCCCTAAATTCAATAGAGAGTATATTTCCCCAACGCAATTCCGTCAGGTAGGATAGTACCCGCCAAGCACCACTAGTATCATTGCACCACCAACGAGGCCTGAGTGGGACCTAATCCGTTTATCGGCGTCATTTATCACTGGATCGGCGGCCTCGCTTCCGCCACGAACTTCATTCCCTTCCGCGCTATCAAGCGCTGGTCATGGGAGATCTACTGGCTCATCCAGGGCTTCGCCGCCTGGATCGTCGCGCCCGTCGTCCTCGCCTCCATCTTCGTCCCCCACCTCTTCCATATCCTCCTCATCTCGCCCCACTCCAGCATCGGTTACGCCCTACTCTACGGAGCACTCTGGGGAGTAGGCGGCCTCACCTTCGGCCTCGCCATCCGCTATCTTGGCATCGCCCTCGGCTACGCCGTCGCTCTCGGCCTCTGCACCGCCTTCGGAACCCTCATCCCCCCTATCTACTCCGGTCAGATGGGAACCATCATGCATGAAACCTCCGGCCAGGTCATCCTCGCGGGCGTGGCGCTCTGCCTCGTTGCTGTAGCGGTTAACGGGGCCGCAGGCTGGTCAAAGGAAAAAGAGACGACCCCTGAAGAAAAAGCAGAGGCAGGAGAATCCGATTTCTCCTTTGGCAAGGGCCTCGGCGTAGCCATCTTCGCAGGCATCATGAGCAGCTTCTTCGCCTTCGGCCTCGCCGCCGGCAAACCCATCGGCGACATCGCCAAAACCGAACTTCTCGCCAACCACCGCCTCGATCTCTGGCAGAACCTCCCCATCCTCATCGTCGTCCTCTGGGGAGGCTTCCTCACTAACTTGATCTGGTCCGTCATCCTCATCATCAAAAACCGCTCGGTCAACCAGTTCGCCGGCGCACCCGGCCACAACCCCATGCGCGCCTCCCATGCCTCAGGCGATACCCTCGTCGACTTCGACCCGCTCGACGAATCCGGCAATCTCTATCCAGACCGCCTCTCACCGCGCACCCTCTTCTTCAATTATTTCTTCGCCTCCCTCGCCGGCATCATCTGGTACTTTCAGTTCTTCTTCTACTCCATGGGCCAGACCAAAATGGGCAAATACGACTTCTCCAGTTGGACCCTGCACATGGCCTCGATCATCATCTTCGCCACGCTATGGGGCCTGGCGCTGAAAGAGTGGCGTGGCACCAGCCGCCGCACAAAATGGCTCGTCGCCGCCGGACTCTTCCTCCTGATCGGTTCCACCGTAGTCGTAGGCTACGGTAACTACCTCAAAGCCACGCAGGACATAATCAAAACTGCCATGCTCCACTAACTGCATTTGCCCTGAATCGAACTAGAATCATCCAAGCCGAAATGACCGCACCTCTCCCCAACTCGGACATCTACCTCCACGTTCGCGTCGTCATCTCGATCATCGTCGGCCTGTGCATCACCACGCTGCTCGCAGGCTTTGCGCGCTTCGTCCAGCATCCCCGCCGTGAGCACGCTTCGTTGCTCCATCTCGGATGGGCCGCCTCTATCCTCCTCTGGGTCGTTCATTTCTGGTGGTGGGAGTTTCGCCTGGCGACGATTCAGCAATGGACCTTCGAAGCCTACCTCTTCATTGTCTTCTACGCGACGCTCTACTACCTGCTCTCGAAGCTTCTCTTCCCCGACGACATCGCCGAGTACTCAGGCTACGAGCAGTACTTCCTCTCCCGCCGCCGCTGGTTCTTCGGCCTTCTCGCGGCAACTTTCATCGCCGACTATATCGACACCGCGCTCAAAGGCGCAGCCTATCTCCACTCCTTCGGCATCGAATACCCCATTCGACTGGCCATCAATCTCATCTTCTGCACCGTGGCTATGTTCTTCCCCAATCGCCGTCTGCAACTCGCGATCATGGCTGCCAGCCTCGCTTACCACATCGCTTTCATTCTCCGTTACTACAACGTCCAGTAACCTTTCTTCCGCCACCGCAGCCGTTAAAGCCCCAACTCGCTCAATCCCGGATGATCGTCGGGACGCCGCCCAATCGGCCAGTGATAGAGCCGCTCCGACTCTTTGATCGACAGATCATTGATGCAGGCATGGCGAACTTTCATCACCCCCTTTTCATCGAACTCCCAGTTCTCATTCCCATACGAACGGAACCACTGTCCCGAAGCGTCATGCGACTCATACGCAAACCGCGCGGCGATTCGGTCCACATCGAACGCCCACAATTCTTTGATGAGCCGATACTCAAGCTCCTTTGCCCATTTCCGTTTCAGAAACTCAACAATCTGCACTCTTCCGGTAACGAACTCCGAGCGATTACGCCACCGGCTGTCGACGGTATAGGCCAGCGCAACCCGCTCCGGGTCACGTGAATTCCAGCCATCTTCGGCCGCACGTACTTTCTGGATTGCAATCTCATGTGTAAAGGGCGGTATCAAAGCAACGTTAGCAGGCATAATCATTCTCCTTAAAATTCTTCCCCACCATCTTTGAGCAGTCGTTTCTCCCATCACTTTAGTCCCTAACACCCACTTCGCGCACTGCTCTACAATCAACAAGACATGCCAATCGACCACCGCACAGCTCTCCTCAACCTCATCGCCACCTACTCCTTCAAACTAGGGGATTTCACCCTCGCCAGCGGTCAGAAGTCCGATTACTACATCGACTGCCGCACCACGACGCTCCACGCCGAAGGCGGCCGCCTCTCCGGCCTCGTTCTCTACGACCTCATCCGCCAGCACATTCCCCAGGCCGAAGCCGTAGGCGGCCTCACCATGGGCGCCGATCCCCTCGTCTCCAACACCGCCAGCGCCAGCGCCTGGGCTCTCGCCGACTACACCGAAATACTGGAACTCTCCAGCGAGCTTGAACTCGATCCCGACCCCGAACCGGCACCCACCCTCATCCACGGCTTCCTCGTCCGCAAAGCCGAAAAGACCCACGGCACCGGACGCCGCATCGAAGGCTTCCTGAAAAAAGGAGCTTCCGTTGTTATCGTGGACGACGTCTGCACCACCGGCGGTAGCACCATCACCGCCATCGAAGCCACCCGCGAAGCCGGAATGAACGTAGCCGGAGTCCTCTGCCTCGTAGACCGCGAACAAGGTGGCCGGGCCAACATCGAAGCCGCGGCAGCCGGAGCACCTTTCCTCTCCGTCTTCACCGCCTCCGATGTTCGCGCCGCCCACATCGCCCTCAAAAAAGCCTAGCGCGTATCCCGAGTGATCGCAGCAAGAACAACATCTTTCGTCAGCAACTCAGGCAAAACATCAGCAGGAGCATTCGGTGTTGCCGGATAAATGACATAAGTAGGAACTCCGCTCCGGTTCAGCGAAGCGAGCTCCTTGGTGATCTCCGGATCGTACTGCGTCCAGTCGGCCTTCAGCAGAGTGAGTTTGTGATCGGCAAACTGCCGCTGCACCTCAGCCGAGCGAAGCACAAGTCGCTCGTTGACCTGGCAACTCAAACACCACGCAGCCGTGAAATCGATAAACACAGGATGGCCGCTGGCGCGGGCCTGATCCAGAGTCTGCTGAGAGTACGGCTGCCAGACCAGCGTAGTGTCCTTCGGTTGATACAGCGGAATGGTAAGGCCAATGGCAGCGACAAGTACCGCAGCGATGGTACTGGGCCAGCGAGCTGGCCATCTGCCGAGGACCCAGCCGGCTACGGCAATCAACAGGAAGCAGCCAAGCAGGAGTGCGACCCGATATACGCCTTGTCCGCCGCCGGTGCCTGTAGCGAAAAGGCTCCCGTAAACATACGTTAGCCAGATGACGGTGGCGAAGAACACGACAGCGGTGAGTTGCTTGAAGATCTCCATCCATGCGCCCGGTCGCGGGAGAATGCGAGTCCAGGCAGGTTGAAAACTGAGCAGCAGATAAGGCGTTGCGAGACCCAGCCCAAGCGCAGTAAAGACAGCGAACGTGATTCCCGCCGGTTGCGCGAGAGCAAAGCCGATGGCTGCTCCCATGAGTGGAGCTGTGCAGGGAGTAGCGACGATCGTTGCGAGCACGCCAGTAAAGAAGCTGCCCGTTAAGCCCTGCTTCTGCGCCAGTTCTCCACCGACGCTGGTAAACGAAAGACCGACATCGAACTGCCCTGCGAGAGAGAGGGCGAAGAAGAAGATGCCGGAGGCGAGGATAGCAAGAAAGGTCGGCGACTGAAGCTGAAATCCCCATCCAGCCTGCGCTCCACCCGCTCGAAGCCCAAGCAGAACGGCAACGATAATCCAAAAAGACACCAGGATGCCAAGCGTATAGACAAGACCATGGCTGCGCAGACGGCTGCGTTCCTCTCCCGAAGACTGCACCAACGCAAGCCCCTTGAGAAAGAGCACGGGAAAGACACAGGGCATCAGGTTGAGAATGATGCCGCCAAGAAAAGCAAGGCCGATAGCAGTTATCGTAGTAATGCCACTGGCGCTGTTCGCCGGTTTAGTTCCCGCAGCAGTGGCCACTTCGCCCGGAGTAACAGAGGCGGTGACATCATAGGCCTGTGTAACGCTTAGCTTGAAAACGCCATGAAACTGCGCTGGAAGTTTAGTAAGGTCTTCTGCCCGCTTAACGCGCAGACGAACGCCGTTCGGCAAAAGCTCTACTATCTGAGGCGCGGCGTTGGCAATCTGGTCCTGATCGAAGGGATAGAATTCGGCGTTGGCCTCCTTATGTCCGGTAATCAGCGTGAGAACAAAGTCTGTCTTGCCTCCCATGACGGTGAACTTCACATCAGATGGAGCTGGCTTGGGAATGAGGTTGAGAGCATCCGCTACCGCACCTGTGGACTGCGCCGAAGCAGCGCCGGGAGTTACGGTGAGGTTGAGGCCCAGGTGCGCTTTGCCGGGGATGCAGACCTCGCGGCAGACCAGCCAGCTTACCTTCGCATCGAGATGGACGGGACCGGTTTTAGCTCCTTTTGCGGCAGTAATCTGAACAGGAAAGGCAGCTACGTTCTCGTAGCCGAAGTCCATCAACGGGCCAAGCGGAAGGCGGCTGGGAACAGGAAATTGCATCGAACCGGCGGTAATGCCGGGCGGGAGCGTCCAGTTGATGCGGGGCGGTTCGCCGGAGTCTCCGGCGTTAATCCAGTAGACGTGCCAGTGCGGTTCAAGGGTAAGCACGAGACCGGCCTGAAGAGTTCCACCGGGGGCGATATTGGGCGACGCTGCGACCAGTTCTGCCGTCAAATGCTGGGTTTTTACAGGGCCAGGGCCTCCGTCACCTGCCACCGTAAGCTGCGCGGGAGCGGTCAAGGTGGCGAAGAGGGCGCAGGCTGCAACGAACAGAGGATGGCGAATTTTCATTTGAATTTAATTGTAGGCCGGGAACTTGAAATGATTGAGTTTTACGTGATTTTTGACGGACATAGCATGGCTTTTTGCAAGGAAAGCGTGGTCAAAAATGCTACCTCCATTTCATTAGACGTCGGCCGCAATAGATTTCCCCAGAAAATTTAGCTGTGAACAAGGCGGCGATGCTCAACCATGATGCATCGGTCCATGACGACGTGGATACCACCCGCCTCAGCGCGAGCGGCAGCTTCGAGATGGATGATCCCCTGCTGGACCCAGAGGTTCTTGAAGCCAAGCTGGAGCATCTCGTCGACAATGACAGGAATGTACTTAGGTAGCCTGAAGACATTGACGATGTCGGGTTTGAGGGGAAGGTCAGCGAGGGTAGCGTAGGACTTCTCACCAAGCACAGTCTCTACCATCGGGTTGACAGGCAGAATACGGTAGCCATGCTGCTGCATATAGGCAGGAACATAGTGGCTGGGCTTGCCGGGATCGGCAGAAAGGCCCACGACGACGATAGTAATCGGCTTCAGCTTGGGGTCGCCGAGCATGGCGCGGATCATTTCCGGTTCGTTCACTGCCGTCTCCTTCCGCTATTAGATGAAGCCCGTCCCATTTACGACCAATAACTTCTATCCAGGGTCCGGTACTGGATCGCCTCGGCAATATGCTTCACCGCGATGTCCTGCTCTCCGCCTAAATCGGCGATGGTCCGCGCCACCTTCAAGATCCGGTCATGTGCCCGGGCGCTTAAGCCCTGTTGCTGCATCGCGCGCTCCAGCAATCGCTCAGCATCCGACGACAGCTCACAATAAGTTCGTATCTGCTGCGTGCTCATCTGCGAGTTAGAGAAGATCTGCCGCGAAGCCCCCTTCGCCGACCCCTTTGTTCGCTCTCCAGCCTGGCTGAACCGCTCATGTTGCCGCTCCCTGGCGGCCAGCACCCGATTGCGTATCTCTTCCGAACCCTCCGCCGCGGAGCCGCCCCGAAGCTCCTTATACTGCACCGCCGGGACCTCAATATGAATATCGATCCGGTCCAGCAACGGTCCCGAAACCTTCGACACATATCGCTGAATCATCGGCGGCGTACACATACACTCCCGCGACTTATCGTTGAAATATCCGCACGGACAAGGGTTCATCGCCGCCGCCAGCATGAACCGCGCCGGAAAGCTTAAGCTCATCGCCGCCCGCGCAATCGTCACCATTCCGTCCTCAAGCGGCTGCCGCATCACCTCCAGAACGTTCCGGGGAAACTCCGGCAGCTCATCCAGAAACAGCAGCCCGTTGTGCGCCAGCGAAACCTCGCCCGGCCGCGGCATCATCCCGCCGCCAATCAACCCCGCATCCGAGATCGTATGGTGCGGCGACCGGAACGGCCTGTGCGTCACCAGCCCCTGCTCCGCATCCAACACCCCAGCCACCGAATGGATCTTCGTCGTCTCCAGCGCCTCCTCGAACCGCAGCGGAGCAAGGATCGAAGGCAGCCGCTTGGCCAGCATCGTCTTGCCCGATCCCGGCGGCCCAATCATCAAAATATTGTGTCCACCCGCAGCCGCTACCTCCAGCGCCCGCTTCGCCACATGCTGTCCACGTACATCTTTAAAATCAAATGGAAAGTGCTGCATCTCGCTCAGTAGATTTGCCGTCTCTACCTTCAGTGGCATCGCTGTCATCGTCCCGAAAGCAGCGGAATTCAATAACTCCCGCACCTCCAGCAAACTCTTCACCGGATAGACGTTCACTCCCTGTACCACTGCCGCCTCACGCGCATTGCTCGCAGGAATAATCAGGTTCGGAATCCCTTTGGCTCGTGCGGCAACCGCAATCGGCAACATTCCCTGCACTGCCCGCAGGCTTCCGTCCAGCCCCAACTCCCCCACCAGCAGAAAATCACTCAGGTCCTTAATGTGGAGCGCGCCATAAGCGCCAAGTATCCCAATCGCAATCGGAAGATCGAACCCCGAACCCTCCTTCTTCAGATCAGCCGGAGCGAGATTGATCGTGATCCGGGTCGGCGGAATATCGAACCCGGAGTTCTTGATTGCCGACCGCACCCGGTCGCGGCTCTCCCGCACCGCCGCATCCGGCAGCCCCACCGTATTGAACTGTTCTTTATCCAGCTTGACGCCGGAAAAGTCCACCTCTACATCGATAATGTGTGCATCAATTCCATAGACTGCTGCACTGCGAGCCGTAAAGAGCATGGGTGGGCCTGGTCAATCCTTGAGGCAGTTAATTTTCGCCGAGTATAGCATCCAACCGCTATAACTAAGGCACGACTACGATGGAGCGACATCTCATGCCAACACGCACCTGTGTCCTTCGCCTCAGCAAGGTGTCCCCTCTGCTGGTTGCCTTTCTGTTACTGCCCCTTCAAAACTTCGCGGCACAGCGCAACTCCACAACTGCTGACAATCAATCCGTCGACGGAAAAATCGTAACCACCACGCAGCAGCCTCAAGATCAATCCCCGGAGCAAGCTCCTCGTGACCGCACCAAAAATACGATCGCACAGAACAACGACGAAGCCTGGTCCATGCTCACCGACGCTCTGGGAGATGCAAAGCACGCCGATCTCCGCATCCAGGCCCTCGCCGCCCTTGGCACACTCGTACCGAGTCCACGCACCGAAAAAATGATCTCCGACGCCATGAAGGACTCTGACGTTGACGTGCGCACCGCTGCCGTTCTTGCCGCCGGCCAGACCAAAAGCCGTAACCTTACCACCGATATCCGGGCCCTGCTCGACGACAAGGACCCGCAGGTCGCCTTCGTTGCAGCCTCCACGCTATGGAAGATGAATGACCGCTCCGGCGAAGATATCCTCGTGGCCGTAGTCAACGGCGAGCGCAGCACAAGGCCCGGCGTGGTGAACGGCACCATGCACAACGTCAACAAGGAACTCCACAACCCCGCATCGCTGGCCCGCCTCGGCGCCCTTCAAGGCGCCTCCCTGCTGCTTGGCCCCTTCGGCTTCGGCATTACCGCCATCGAATACATGCGCAAAAACGGCGGCGACAACGCCCGCGTCTCCGCCATCGAGCAGCTCTCGCAGGAGAAGACCGCGCCCATACGCGACGAACTCATCGCCGCCCTCACCGACAAAGACCCCGCAGTCCGCGCAGCCGCGGCCATCGCGCTCGGCAGCTATCACGACAGTTCCATCCCCAACGCACTCCTGCCTCTCTTCGATGACACCAAAACGCCCGTCCGCCTCACCGCTGCTGCCGCTTACATCCGGGCCACACATTTAGCTCCGGCCCGCAAAAGACGATAGGAGAGGAGATCGATGCAGAGGGACGCTCGCATGGATCGCCCTCCTCGCGCCTACAATAAGACAGCCGTGAACACCAGCCTCTTTGAACTCTTCAAAATCGGCATCGGCCCCTCCAGCTCGCACACGGTCGGCCCTATGCGCGCCGCTCTCCGCTTCGCCCGCTTGCTCGACACTTCGGGCCTCCTCACCAGCACCGCAACCGTCCGCGCCGACCTCTACGGCTCACTCGCGCTCACCGGTCATGGTCACGGCACCGACCGCGCCATCCTGCTCGGCCTTCTTGGCGAAGCGCCCGACACCGTCGATCCCGAACTCATCGATACATTGCTTAGCGCCATCCGCGCTACCGGAACCCTCTACCTCCTCGACGTTCACGAGATTCCCTTTACAGAGAGCAGGCATCTCCTCTTCCACCGCAATCAGATGTATCCCGATCCCGCCGTTCCCACTCACCCTAACGGAATGCACTTCTCCGCCTTCGACGATGCCGGCTTTCTCCTCTCCGAAGACGTCTTCTACTCCATAGGCGGCGGCTTCATCCTCTCCGACAGCGAACTCCAGACCGAACGCGCAACCGGCGGCGGTACCAGCTCTCGTTCCGTTCCTTATTCTTTTCGCAGCGCAGCCGAACTTCTCGCCAGCGCAGCCGCTAACCACCTGACCGTCGCGAACCTTCTGCTCGCCAACGAAGTTGCGCTGCTTAGCGATCCCAACGTCTCCATCAACCGTCCCGCTCCCGCCGAGCCGTTGCCGAGCGAAGCCACTCCCGAACAGGAGATAAAAGCCAGCATCCTCACTCTCTGGCGCGCCATGCAATCGTGTACCGCTCGCGGCATCGCCACCGAAGGCATCCTTCCCGGCGGCCTCAACGTCCGCCGCCGCGCTCCGCGCCTAGCCCACCGGCTGGAGACTGAAGGTTCCAAAGATCCGCTCGCCCCACTCGACTGGGTCACCGTCTACGCCATGGCCGTCAACGAAGAGAACGCTGCCGGAGGAAGGGTCGTCACCGCGCCCACCAACGGAGCCGCCGGAGTCATCCCCGCCCTCGCCCACTACTACATGCATTTTGTAGACGGGACAAACGAGGAAGGCCTCATCCGCTACTTCCTCACCGCCGCCGCCATCGGCATCCTCTACAAAGAGAACGCCAGCATCTCGGGAGCCGAAGTCGGCTGCCAGGGCGAGGTCGGCGTGGCCTGCTCCATGGCCGCCGGAGGGTTGGTCGCGGCCCTCAACGGTACCAACGCCCAGATAGAACACGCCGCCGAGATCGCCATGGAACACAACCTCGGCATGACCTGCGACCCCATCGGCGGCCTCGTCCAGATACCCTGCATCGAGCGCAACGGCATGGGCGCGGTCAAGGCCATCAATGCCGCCCGCATGGCCATGCACGAGACCGGCGACCACAAACTCTCGCTCGACCAGGTCATCGCCACCATGTACCAGACCGGCCTCGACATGCAATCCCGCTACAAGGAAACCTCGCTCGCCGGACTGGCCCTCAACATCATCGAGTGCTGAACTCTCTTAATTTCTTGAGAAAGATTTGCGCCATCACCGCTCCACCGCCAGCGCCACCGAATTCCCTCCTCCTAAACACAACGCCGCTACACCCTTCTTCACATCCCGCCGGATCATCTCGTGAATCAGCGTCACCAAGACCCGTGCCCCGCTCGCTCCAATCGGATGTCCAATCGCCACCGCCCCGCCATTTACATTCACCCTCCCCGCATCCAGCCTCAGTTCCTTCATCACCCCGAGAGCCTGCACGCTGAACGCCTCGTTCAGCTCAAATAGATCCACGTCGCCTATCTTCCACCCAGCGCGTTCCAGCACCCGTTGCACACCAATCACCGGGGCGAGCATCACCCATCGCGGAGCAACCCCGCTCATTGCCTGAGCCTTAATCGTCACCATCGGCTTCAGCCCCAGCGCCGCAGCCTTCGCAGCCGACATCACCACAACCGCCGCCGCCGCATCGTTCACCCCCGGAGCGTTCCCCGCCGTCACCGTTCCATCTTTTTTAAACGCCGGCTTCAAGGCCCGAAGCCCCTCCAGCGAAGCATCCTCGCGCACGCTCTCATCGCGCGAGAAGATCACCAACTCGCCGCCCTTCTTCTTCGGCGGCAGCAGCGAGACCGGAATCACCTCCGCATCGAACCGCCCCTCCCGCCACGCCGCACTCGCCCGCCGATGCGACTCCAGCGCATAAGCATCCTGTTGCTCACGCGTGATGCCATGTTTGTCCGCGACCAGTTCGCCGGTCATGCCCATGTGCCAGTCCTCGCACGCACACCACAACCCGTCCCTCACCATCGAGTCCACCACCGTCGAGTCGCCCATGCGAAAACCCTTCCGCCCCTGCGGCAAAAGATACGGCGCGTTGGTCATCGACTCCATCCCACCCGCGACGACGATCTCCGCCGCTCCCGTCATGACGCTCTGCGCCGCCAGGGCAATCGCCTTCAAACCGGAGCCGCAAACCATGTTGATCGTCATTGCTGCGACCGTGTCCGCAAGTCCGCCTTGCAACGCTGCCTGCCGCGCAGGGTTCTGTCCCAGCCCCGCCGGCAGCACGCATCCCATCAGGCACTCGTCAACACTCGAAACGTCAATCCCCGCTCTACGCGCGGCTTCGTGCACTACCACCGCACCAAGTTCCACAGCGCTCATCTCGCTCAACGCCCCTTGAAACTTTCCCACTGGAGTCCGCACCGCGGACACAATCACAACGTCCTTCATCGCAACACCTCATCACAAAAACCATTCACCAACGTCAACTCCGCAATGCATCCGGAACGCAAAAGTATACGGCGCGACGACTGCCGTTCGCATTCTTCCGGCGCTTTGGAGGCGAACCCATCCCTTCTTTTGCGTCTTCTTTTGTCAGATACCGTACCTTGCGCCCAAAAAAAATTTTCACAAACGTATCGATTTTTCTTGACACTGAAATTTCAGGAATCTATACCTTCGTTAGCTGCAATGCAGCATGTTGCAGCATCGATGTCTAATCAATAGGGAGAATAGACAAATGGCAACGAAAAAGGCAGCCAAAAAAGCAGTAAAGAAATCGGCGAAGAAAGCCGCAAAAAAGAAGTAACACCAACCAGGCAAACAGAACGGGGGACGCAATGAGCGTCCCCCGTTCTGCGTCTGCAGATAACCTTAGCTACTGTCCCGGCGTACCCTTCGGTGTGGACAGATATCCCGACACCGTGTTCTTCTCGATGTCGTTCACCACCAGCTCGTACAGCACCGGCGTCTTGCCCGTATAGAACTGCAGCGGCTCATCGAGGTTCTTGTCCTTCTTCTCGATGTTGCGGTCGTCCGCGCTCACATTCAGCGTGTACCGCGAGTGCTTCGTGTCCACCTTCTTCAATTGCACCTTGATGGTCGAGAGCAACAGCGGCTTCTGGCCCTTCTTCAACGTGAACTCGAAGTAGTTCCGGTCGCCCTTATGCTTCAGGACCTCAAGCTCGCTATGGTTGGTCGCAATCAGGCCGCTCATCACGCCTGCGTCGCCCACCACCCGGTTCAACTGCGTCTTCGTCGCCTCAAGATCAGACCTCGTCGTCGCTACATCCGTCTTCACGCCGCCAACATCGGTCTTCACGGTTGCCACATCGCTCGACACCGCGCCGATCTGCTGCTTCGTCGCCGCCTGCTCCTGCTCCAGCTTCGTCGTCGCAGCCTGCTGCGCCCGAAGGATGGTCTGCGCCCTGACCTCGATCTGTTTCTGCGCGATGCCGACGCTCTGCCCCAGCGTCTCGCTCGTCGCCCGCAGACGGGCATTGGTCGCATCCAACTTCTCCGCCAGGTCAGCGTTCTTCTGAGTTGCAGCCGCCAACTGTTTCTGGGTATCGGCAAGATGGTTCTGCAAGCCGTAGCACCATACTAGCGAGCCCAGCGCAGCCAGTAACGCCACCACAAGAACAGCAAGAAATACTCCCGACATCGATCGCTCTGCTACGTACTCTTCGTCGCTCATCGCACTCTCCTCTACACCGCTCTTCCGTTCGCCTGCTCCGGTTTTCCGAAACAGGCTGCTCGTCAGTCTCTCAAACTTACACCCCCATGACCATAGATTTTCTGAAGCGCACTAAACTAGTCTTATGCATCACTCCGACATCTGCATCGCCGGAGGCGGCATCATCGGCCTCTCGCTTGCTCTCGAACTTCATCGCCGCGGCCTCAGCGTCACCATTCTCGATCGAGGACAACCACTCTCCGAGGCCTCCACCGCCGCCGCCGGAATGCTCGCCGCCGGTGATCCGGAAAATCCCGCGCCTCTGCGCCAGCTCTCCGACCTCAGCCTCTCGCTCTATCCGGCCTTCCTTGATCGGCTCCATGAGCTCTCCGGTATCCGCATTCCCTTCCATACCGGCAAAACGCTCCAGTCCCACCTCACCGCTTCGGCAGACACACTTTCTCCTGAAGCGCTTACACAGATCCTGCCGCAACTTACTCCCAACGACCGGCACTTCACCCTCATCGACGAGCACAGCCTCGATCCGCGCAATCTCGCCGCAGCACTTCTTGCCGCCGTTCAAGCTACCACTATCGACCTCCGCGCCAACACGAAGGTACTCGCCGCTCAGTCCGTCGACAAAGCCGTAGAAGTCCACACCGTCTCCGGTATTCTCCATGCCGCGCAGTTCATCAACTGCGCCGGAGCCTGGGCGACACACTCCTCACTGACACCCGACATCGCCGTCGTTCCCAAAAAGGGACAGATGCTCGCCGTCTCTCTACCCTCTTCTCTGCCTCTGCATCTCGTAGTACGCACCCATGACATCTATATAGTTCCGCGCACCACCGGTCCGCTTGCAGGCCGGGCCATCATCGGAGCAACCATCGAAGACGCCGCCTTCGATAAAACCATCCACTCCTCCGACATCGCCCACCTGCGATCTCTCGCCGCATCTCTCCTGCCCGCGCTTGCCGAAGCGACTCAGCTCGAAGCCTGGGCTGGCCTCCGTCCAGCAACCGTGGACGGTCTTCCTTTCCTCGGCGCCCTGCCGGACCGCGACCATCAATTCGTGGCCGCCGGACACTATCGCAACGGCATCCTCCTCGCTCCGGCAACCGCGCAGGTCATGGCGCAACTTCTCACCGGAGAGCCTCCTTTCATCGATCTCACCAGCTTCTCTCCAGCGCGTTCCCTGGCAACCGCGACCATCGGCCATTGAAGCCGATATTCGCGCACCCCGCCGTGACAACCCTTTCGCCGCTGCGCTATAAACGATGTAACTTTGTAATATTGGGGAGAAGTCGCTCATGTCCACTGTTGCACCTAAAGGCCTGGAAGGCATTGTCGCCACCAGCTCTTCCATTTGCTTTATCGACGGCAATGCCGGCGTCCTCTCCTACCGGGGCATCGACATCCACGAGCTGGCAGAGCGTTCCACCTTTGAAGAGTGCGCCTATCTCCTCTGGTTCGGCAAACTTCCCACGACCTCCGAGCTGGCCGGCTTCGCCACACAACTCGCCGCCGCGCGCCATCTCGATCCCAAGGTCATCGATTTTCTCCGCAGCGTCCCCACCAGCGCCACGCCGATGGAGGTGCTCCGCACCGCCGTCTCGCTGCTCAGCGTCTACGACGCCGACGAGGCCGATAGCAGCCATGACGCCAACGTCCGCAAGTCCTTCCGCCTCACCGCGCAGATCCCGATGATCGTCGCCATCTTCGACCGCATCCGCAAAAGCAAACCCGTCGTCGAGCCCGACCACAAGCTCTCGCACGCTGGCAACTTCCTCTCGATGCTTAACGGTGAGCGCCCCTCCGAGACCGCCACCCGCGCCTTCGATATCGCGCTCATCCTCCACGCCGACCACGAGCTTAACGCCAGCACCTTTGCCGCCCGCGTCATCGCCGCAACCCTCGCCGATATCCACTCAGCCATCACCGGCGCCATCGGCGCATTAAAAGGCCCGCTCCACGGCGGAGCCAACGAGGCCACCATGCGCCTCCTCTACGCCATCGACGAAACCGGTGCCGACCCCGTCGAGTACGTGAAGCAGATGTTCGCCGAGAAGAAAAAGATCTCCGGCTTCGGCCATCGCGTCTACCACACAGAAGACCCACGGGCCACCCATCTCCGCCGCATGTCCGAAGAGCTGGGCAAGGTCGCAGGTAGCACCAAGTGGTTCGATATGTCCCGCAAGATCGAGCTCTTCGTCAAGGAGCAAAAGAAGCTCAACGCCAACGTGGACTTCTATTCCGCCTCCACCTACACCACGCTCGGCATCGACATCGACCTCTTCACTCCGATCTTCGCCGTCAGCCGCATCGCCGGCTGGGCCGCCCACGTCATCGAGCAGCACGACGACAACCGCCTCATCCGCCCACGCGCCGACTATGTTGGACCGGCCTACCCGTCTCCTTACATCCCTATCTCAGAGCGCTGACTGTTTTTACTGCCGGACGACAAAAAGAGCAGCCATTCATGGCTGCTCTTTTCACTTAAATTTCATATTGCCTACCTTCGGCTTGCCGGCGGCACTATCCCATTCATGCGCAGATACTCAACCAGTTGGCCATAGTGGTCGAAGCCGTGCGCCACCACGTAGCCCGCAAGGCTCGCCCGCGTCTGATCTCCGCGGACACCCTCGAAAGCATTCTGCGGCGTCAATGTGTCAATCGCCTTATGTGCAAACGCAAACGACGCATCGAGAGCTGCCACTAGCTTGTCCTTGTCCGTCATGCTGCCGATCGCCTTTACATCGACATCCGGTTTCATCCCGCTCAGCTGGCCGGCAAGCATGTAGTTTGCCTGCGCCACGTGCGCCACCATCGCGCCAAACGACCGCACGCCCTTATTGTTCGGCGACAGATAGTCTGTCCCCTGGCCTTCTTTGAAGATCGCCGCGCTCGGGGCAAAGCTGTACTTCTCCGCAGGCATCGCCCTGGCTACGCCCATCATCTCCGACTCGAACCCGCTCAGCATCGCATTGAACGACTTCGCCGGTGAGATCATCGTCCCCGCAGCCATCGCCGGAGCCTTGCCGCCCATCTGGGCCTGTGTGCCCATCGAACAACAGACCGCCAGAGCCAATGCCACTACTATTTGTCTCATCATCGTCTCTCTCCAATTACCCTCTTCTTACTCTCTTTGATCGTTGCGGCCGCAAGCGGCAGCGCGCTTGCGCCCAGCCTACCAGATTTCACCCGTTCCCGGCGCGACAGTCCATCCATGCCTCGCCGGAAGTAAAATAGATCCATGCGCCATATCTACATGGACGCGAACGCCACCACCCCCCTTCTCCCCGAAGTCTTCGAGGCGATGCGTCCCTTCTGGATCGAGCACTTCGGCAACGCCAGCTCCATCCATCAACAGGGCCAGTACGCCCGCGCCGCTGTCGATCATGCCCGCGAATCCATCGCCAGACTCCTCCACTGCCGCGCCTCCGAGATCGTCTTCACCTCCGGCGGCACCGAGAGCGACAACCTCGCCCTCTTCGGAACGCTCTCCGCTGGCACCCACCTCATCACCACTGCCATCGAGCATCATGCCGTACTCCACGCAGCGGAATCTCTGGCCGCACGAAAGATCGACGTCACCTTTCTGCCCTGCACTCCCCAGGGCCTCATCGAGCCAGCCGCACTCGAAGCCGCTCTCCGCCCCAACACCAAGCTCGTCAGCATCATGTTTGCGAACAATGAGACCGGCGTCATTCAACCCATCGCCGAACTCGCCCGCATCACCCACGCCCATTCCGAAGCAGCGCTCTTCCACACCGACGCCGTTCAGGCCGCTGGCAAGCTGCCGCTCGATCTGGGCCCGCGCGGCCCGCTCAAGGACGTCGACCTCCTCACCCTCTCCGGCCACAAGATCTACGCGCCCAAAGGCGTCGGCGTCCTCTTCGTCCGTCGCAGCGTCCGTCTCGCGCCCATGCTCCACGGCGGCACTCACGAACGCCAGCGCCGCGCCGGAACAGAAAATGTCACCGGAGTCGTAGGCCTCGGCAAAGCTGCCGAACTCGCACAGCACTGGCTAACTAACGACAGCGCCACCACAAATCCGGGTGCCCCATATCTCGATTCTGAGATATGGGCATCGGGCGAACGCCAGACCGCTCCTGCCCATCTCGACCCAGCGAATGGCCCAAACCACCTCGCCGCGCTCCGCGACCGCCTCGAACAAGGCATCCTCGCCCAGGTAGAAGAGTGTGGCATCAACGGCGAAGGCGCTCCCCGCGTCTCCAACACCGCCAACCTCTTCTTCGACCATGTAGAGGCCGAAGCCCTCGTCATCGCGCTCGACCTGAAAGGCCTCTCCGTCAGCGGAGGCTCCGCCTGCCAGTCCGGCGCCACCGAGCCCTCACACGTCCTGACAGCGATGGGTCTGACTCCAGCACGCGCCCGTGCCAGCATCCGCTTCTCTCTCTCCAAGCTGACCACCGAAGAAGAAGTCGATCAAGCCCTCACGCTCGTCCCCACCGCCGTGGCCCACCTCCGCGACTTATCTCCCACCTGGCATAAAAGCATCGCGGTAGGAGTCTAGGCACCGTCGCCTTCGCGACGTCAGCAAAGGTCAGAGCACCGCCCAGACCGTAACAGAAGGTATACTTCCACTTGCACCGCGCTATTTCAAAATTCTAACAACAGGAAAGTGTTCATGCGCCTTCGCAGTCTTCTCCTTGTCCTGGCCCTCGCTGTAACCGCACAAGCAAAGGCACAGATCGGTGTCTACGGAACCTTTACTGGTGGCCATCTCAGCAGCATTAAGGCTCCTTATCCATATACAGGCACCTCCGGCTATTGGGTAGCTGGAGGAGGGTTCGGCATTTATGACGATTTCACTCACCTAGGTCCTGTCCACGTCGGCGCGGACATACGCGGCACCATTCTGAATTCCAAAGGCCGCAAGCTGAATAGCGGACTCGTCGGTGTCCGTTTCGCCTTCAAACCACCCGTACTGCCCTTGAGGCCTTATCTACAAGCCTCTGTCGGCGGCGGCAGCACGAACTATGGAGCCAATAGCGCCACGCACAGCGGCCTGCAATACCAGTTCTTCGGCGGGCTCGATTACACTTTCCTGCCACGCCTGGATTGGAGGATCATCGAGTACGGCGGTGGCGGGCTACGCATCTCAGGTGCGAATTATCCCGTACAGTCCATCAGCACAGGTATCGTCTTTCGGCTTCCCTGACCCGAGAATGAAATAAAGTGAGCGAAACCCGTCGCGGTCCCTGCAAGCGTCAGGCTCCCTCATAGATACCAGGGAATATTCACCACCACAATCCTCTGGTTCCCTTTCAACAACAGCAGCAGCTTCAACAACTGCACCCGCTGCCCATGCAGCGCATTCTCCCACCAGTGCCGCACGACCATCTCCGGCAGGATCACCGCAACCTTTCGCCCCGGATTGTCATCTTCCAGCTTCAGGATGTAATCCATCAGCGGCGTAAGCACAAACCTGAAATTGGAAGGTATCGTTACCAGTTCCGGCGCCTGCAACCCTTCTTTTCTGATCGGCGCCAGCACCTTCTCATCCCACACCCCCTCCAACCCCTCATCCCCCTCATTGTCAGAGTGGACGTGCACTACCTTGATATCTTTCGACAGCAGCAGCCCGAACCGCAACGCCTTTTCCGTAATCCGGTCCCACCGCGCCATCGGAATGACGACAATAGGCTGCTCCAGATTCACCAGGTTCAGCGGAGTCATGTCCTTCATCTCCCGCTTCACTCTCGTGTAGTGCCGCTTCACTCCAAGCATGATCAGGATCAGCAACGGCACCAACAATGCCGTCACCCACGCGCCGGACATGAACTTCGCCACCAACACCACAATCGTGGTCAGACCCGTCGCCACAGCGCCAAAGCCATTCACGAACATATGCCACCAGTGCTTCCGGTAGCCGCCTTCCTCTTTCTTCCAGTGCACCACCATGCCTGCCTGCGACAGCGTAAAGGCAAGGAACGCGCCAATCGCATACAGCGGAATCAGCCTGTCCGTCACGCCATCAAAGAGGATAAGAAGCAGCGCGGTAAATCCGGTCAACGCATAGATTCCATGGGAAAACAGAAGACGGCGTCCGCGAAGAAGAAACACATGCGGAAGATAGTCATGCGTGGCAATCGCCCGCGCCAACCGTGGAAAATCGGCGAATGGAGTGTTTGCGCTCAGCGCCAGTGCCCCAAACACAGATCCCATGGTCAGGAAGTAGAACCATCCCCGCCCAAAAACCACCGACACTAAAATACTGAGTACGCTCTGATAATGATACGCATCCGGTTCCATGGCTGTCACGCCATAGGCCCGCGCTAGATAAGTCGTCCCAAACAGCAGCACAACCAGTATTCCGATAATGACGGTCAGGGCCCTCTGGGCCTTCTTCGCCCGCGGCTCGCTGAACGCTGTCACGCCATTCGATACTGCCTCAACGCCAGTCATCGCAGCGCATCCACTGGAGAACGCCTTCATCAGCAGCCAGATTCCGAGATACTTTACGGTGGCTGGCAGAGCCGGTGGAGGAGCCATCACCGGCACCGGATGGCCGCCGCTGACCATGGTCCGGTACACTCCCACGCCAATGACAATCATGAGCGTTCCTACAAACAAAAAAGTCGGCGCCATGAACGCCGCGCCTGTGTCTTTCACCCCGCGCATATTCACAACCGCGAGAATCACCAGAATCCCTAAACAGAGCACCAGGGTATCTGATTGCAGGGCCGGCACAGCGGAGGTCAGTGCAGTTACGCCGGCTGATATGCCCACCGCGGCTGTCAGAATGTAGTCGATCATCAACGCCGCAGCGGCAAGCAGACCAGGCCCATCGCCCAGATTCTCGGTCGCCACGGTGTACGACCCGCCGCCATTCGGATAGGCCGCAATCGTCTGCCGGTAGCTGAAGAACACTATCCCCAGCAAAATCAGAATCGCCGAAATAATGGGAACAATGTAGTGGAGTCCCGCCAGCCCCAGCGGAATCAGCAGCGTCATCGCCGCCTCTGGTCCATATGCCGCGCTCGTCAGCGCATCCAGGCCAAAAATCGGAATTCCCGCAGCGACACCGATATGTTCGGCCCGCTCTTCACTTGTTGCTAACGGTCTCCCCAGAAGGGAGTCTACAAAAGACATCGTTTTTGTATGGTAACGCCTCTGTCAAGATGAGCGTATACGTCTTTTTGCGTATTTATAATGCTCTCCCGGGCATGCCTCATCCTCCCTCTCAGCGAACTCCTATAATTGATCGAGCTAAAGCCAATATCGAAAATCAGGAGTCTCCATGCCCGCGAACCTCTACGACATTCCCGTCCACCGCATCACAGGCGAAGGCGCATCGCTCGCCGACTACCAAGGCAAAGTCCTGCTCGTCGTTAACGTCGCCTCGCAGTGCGGCCTCACCCCGCAGTACGACGCCCTCGAAAAGCTCTACACCCGCTTCAAAGACTCCGGCCTCGCCGTCCTCGGCTTCCCCGCCAACGACTTCGGCGCCCAAGAGCCCGGCACCAATGAGGAGATCCAGACCTTCTGCCGCAGCAACTTCGGCGTCAACTTCCCCATGTTCTCCAAGATCGCCGTCACCGGCCCCGAAACCCACCCGCTCTACAAAGCCCTCATCGAGGCCCAACCCAAAGCCTCCGGCGACGGCCGCGCAGCCATGCGCGAGAATCTCAACGGCTTCCTCAGCAAGAAGCACAACTCCACCACGAACGCGGAGCCAGGCATCCTCTGGAACTTCGAGAAATTTCTCATTGACCGCCAAGGCAACGTCGTCGCCCGCTTCTCCCCCGAAGTCCTGCCCGACGACCCAGCCGTCATGGTCGCCATCGAATCCGCTCTCGCCAAGCCCTGACTTTCAAATGCGGGTGCCCATCTTCGGCGCGGTTTTATCGCGCCTAAGGTGGGCAATCGCGCAGCGATGCGCTTTCCTCCATCATGGCCTCACATTTCGAGAGGAACATTCACCTCATGCGCATTCTAAAAACACTTCTTCCTCTGGTCCTCCCCGCCATCGCCCAAAAGCCCCCCATCCAGATCACCGCCGATCTCTCCGAAGCCCCGCGCAAGCTCTATCACGCCGAAGTCGAAATTCCCGTCACCCCCGGCCCGCTCACTCTCATCACGCCGGAGTGGATCCCCGGCAACCATCGCCCCACCGGCCCTGTCGCAGACATCACCGGCGTAGCCTTCACCGCCAACGGCCAAACCCTGCCCTGGCGCCGCGACGACACCAACCTCTACGAATTCCACCTCACCATCCCCGCCGGAGTCACCACCCTCCACGCCCATCTCGACTGCATCGTCACCGCGCGCCTCATTGCCGTGCTGTGTAGCCGGATCGTATGGCGGGGAACGTCCTACCGCGAGCGCGAGTTCGCCACCCTGTTGATTCCCCGCGGCCTCATCACCGCTGTCCTTGCCCTCGAAGTCATCCAGTCGCAGCCTGCAGGCCTCTCCTACTTCCCGTCCTTGACCTTCGCCCTCATTCTGTTTACAAATCTTCTGGTTCTTCCAGCATCGATTCGTGCGCGTGCGCTCTCCACCACTTCAACCCCACCAGCCAACGAGCTGCCATCCCCCTGATTTTACTAAGTCAGCACGCTTATAGATCTGCGAAAACTGGTAATTATATAGTTGACAAATCAACTTGATTGTCTTAGTATAAATTACATGAAAGCCCCTAAGACTCTTCAAGAAGCCATCATTCACTTTTCCGATGCCGATAACTGCCTTGAGTTCATGGTTATGCACCGTTGGCCGGATGGGGTTGTCACCTGTCCGACCTGCGGTCGCAAGGATGTTTCCTTCCTTGCGAAACAGAAGAAATGGCAGTGCAAGAGTGCTCACGCCAAGCGGCAGTTCTCTGCGAAGGTTGGAACCATCTTCGAGGACTCCCCGCTTGGATTGGAAAAGTGGCTTCCCGCCGTGTGGCTCATTACCAATTCCAAAAACGGTGTCTCTTCCTGTGAGATTGCACGATCGCTGGGTGTCACTCAGAAGACTGCGTGGTTCATGCTTCACCGCATTCGTTATGCGATGAAAGCCAACCCATTCGGCTACGTCGGCAAACTGGGCGGATCGGACAGCGGCCCTGTCGAAGTAGATGAATCTTTTGTTGGTGGCAAACTGGCAAACATGCACAAAGGCCGTGCGAAGAAGATGCAGGAGACTCGTGCGGAGGTTGACCCCAACGAATACTTTCAGCGGTACGCGAACAAGACCGTCGTAATGGGTATGTTCGACCGCGAATCCCGTCAGGTGCGGGCTAAGGTCATCCCGAATGTGAAGCGCGAGACTTTGCAAAACGAAATCCTCAAGAACGTGAAATACGGGTCGAAGGTCTATACCGATTCAGCCGTGAGTTATAACCGCACCGGATGGCACTATATTCATGAAGCCGTGAATCATGCCGAATGCTACGTCAAAGGCCAAGTTCATACCAACAGTCTTGAAAACTTTTGGAGTCTATTGAAGCGGAATCTTTCTGGAACCTATGTCGCAGTTGAGCCATTTCATTTGGATCGCTATCTCGATGAACAGATGTTTCGTTTCAATAACCGCCTGAATAAAAGTGATGCAGACCGCTTCTCTAAGGCTCTGTCGCAGGTAGTGAATCGCCGTCTTACTTATGCCGACGTCACCGGCAAGGTGGGAGAAACGGCGTTCTAATCCGTTTCGGAAGAAGCGCGGGAGGAAGCCGAAGACTTAGACGGTCTCCCCCGTCCTCGCTTCCCCGTTCGCTCCGCTTCCAATGCGCGCTGACGCTTCTCCGCTTCCATTGCGGCCTTCACAGCCTTCGGATCGGCGCGGAGAATGGAACTCATCGCGCCTTTGAACGTTTCGTATTCTGAATTTGGCTTCATCGTTTTAGTCCAAGAATTGCAGATTGCTTAGGTGACGGCTAACCTTCACAACTCGCACCTTCACTGCGATTATGAGATGCACGTCATTTTGATGCTCTCCCTCTCCGACGGCGGTCAGGAGTCTGTCTGTGGTCACACTGATTTTAGTTATGAGCGAATCGTCTTGAAGCAAAACGTAAAAAGGGTCTTCACCTTCGTCGGGTGTTGAATGGCCTAGTTCGGAACAGTTACTTGGAAGACGGAGCGCATCGAATAGCACCTTTACTCGGTTGTCTATATCGCCCCCACTTTTGACGATACGACCGGGGGCATCCCTGCGAAGAAAGAGAATATCTAGCTCGCAACTAAGGGCGCGATCCTCCGTTACGAGAGGAACAAACCTAAATCCGCAGCGCGAATATCCGTGCGCGATGGCATCAACAACCGTACACTCCTTGCCAGTGGCCGAGTTTGCCGCATGGACCATTTGAGTGGTCCATTCTGACATGGGTGCCTGAACGCTCCAAAGCTCTTTGAGTTGCCTGTGGAGCACCTTACGGATATTGTGCTTGTCAACGGAACGGGTATCGGAACCACTCGCAGCCGGGAGGCGGCCTGAGTAGACAAGTCGGAATTCCACTACCTCGCCTCCTGTGGTGGGCCAAGGGTCGAAATTCCAAACAGTCTTGCCCGCAGACCCATCATCTCCCATCGGTTCTGATTCGTCAAGTATATATTTACCCGAAAACTTTGTTGGTGCTTTATAGATCTGCGGAAACCCTTATTGGTGCTTTTCGGACTTATGAGTGCTCTTCCTCAACATACCGTATCCCCTGGATTAAATTAAACTGCCGCTTTGATAGGCTGTAGCTATAAGCTTTGATAGTTATAGCTACAAGACGATCCTGCATGTCCCAGACAGATACCCAGTAGAGCAATCAGGTATTGCCCTGAGGCCGGAGGCATGTAGGATACAGGGATTTATGTGCGGCATAGCCGGTTGCTTCAGTTCCAGAGAAGGTTTTTTCCCCGATGCAGCAGTGCAACAGAAAGTCCTTGACTCACTCAGGACGAGAGGTCCGGATGGTTCAGGAGCCTGGAAGCATCCGCGCGATAAAGATGTTCTTCTGCATCGCCGTTTATCGATTCAGGATTTGAGCGAGACTGGCGCGCAGCCGATGCAATCCGCCGATGCGCGTCTGGCAATCACATTCAATGGCGAAATATATAACGTCGATGAATTGCGGCGCTGGGTTCCGAACTATCCCTTTAAGGGGACTTCCGACACCGAAGTCATTCTGGCGCTGTATGAAAGATTCGGGCATGAAATGCTTGATTTCTTGCGCGGGATGTTCGCGTTTGCAATCTGGGATGAGCGCCGGCAGGGATTATTTCTGGCTCGCGACCCATACGGCATCAAACCTCTCTATCTCGCGGAGACCTCGGAGGGCGTCTGGTTTTCGTCCCAGGTGAAGTCTCTCTTGGACGTTCCTGGAGTCGATCTCTCTCCTGACCCGGCAGGACATGCAGGGTTCTTTTTGTGGGGAAGCGTCCCCGAGCCGCATACGCTTTATAAAGGAATTCGCTCTCTCCGAAGCGGTTACTCGCTTTGGTTGCAAAGGGACAGCAGGCCCAGATATACCCAGTTTTCTTCCATCGCCAGGTCCTTGGCCGGAGACACGTCTCTACCGAAAGAGGAATCAAGCCACGCTCGGCTTCAGGAGTCCCTTGCCGACAGCCTCAAATCGCACTTTGTCTCGGACGTGCCGGTGGCGATCTTCCTCTCGGCAGGACTCGATTCCTCCACAATTCTGGGCACTGCCGCCAGTAAATTTTGTCCCCGCGACCTAAGCGCCCTCACTCTCGGTTTCGACGCCTACCAAAATACGTCGAGCGATGAAACCATGGAAGCCAAACAGATCGCGAACTATTACGGGGTCCCGCAGCAAATCAAGATGATCACGAGAGCTGACTTTGAGGCCGAATCATCTCGCTTTCTTCACGCCATGGACCAACCTTCCATTGATGGAATCAATACCTACTTCATCGCCAAAATGGCCAGGGATACTGGATTCAAGGTTGCTCTTTCAGGAATTGGAGGAGACGAACTGTTTGGTGGATATGGAAGTTTTCGGCAGATTCCACGAACGGTGAACCTGGTCCGTGCGCTGGGAGTCTCTCGCAGATTCGGCGGGAGCATCAGGAGAGGCACGGAGAGCGTATTGAAGAAACTCACGTCTCCTAAATATGCGGGCGTTTTTGAATATGGAGGGACCGTCGAAGGCGCTTATCTCCTTCGACGCAGCTTGTTTATGCCTTGGGAGCTTCCCGATGTTATAGATGCGGACCTGGCTGCCGCCGGTCTGGAGGAACTCGAACACTCTCAGCTTGAGAGGGAAGAACTGGCGACAGTGAATAAACTTCCATTGCATGCCCAGGTCAGTTTTCTCGAAAGCACGCGATACATGCGCAACCAGCTTCTGAGGGATGCCGATTGGGCCGGCATGGCTCATTCCGTTGAGATCAGAACACCTTTCGTGGACTACTTTCTGCTTAAGCAGCTATCGCCGCTCATCTGCTCCCATCGTCCTCCCACCAAGTTGGCAATGGCAGGAACCTTGGATAAGCCTTTGCCTGCCGCGATTCTCCACCGAAAGAAGACTGGCTTCGGGGTGCCTGTTCGCGAGTGGCTTTCAGCATCTCTCCCTGAAAAGCCGGAGCGAGGCTTGCGGTCCTGGGCAAAGTTCATCTACAAAAACCAATGGACCCGGGCTTATTGAACCAGGCAATACCCAGCCAACAAGGACGCGGAGCAATACGGTGGCTTTTGCATAACGGTCCGTCAGGCTCTCCATACTCTCATCTCCATAAACCGTGTCCCCGGCGTTATCTGCCGTTCACATCCACGATGCAACGACAATAACCACCCTGCTTAATTGCAGCGCCAACGGCGCGCTTCATACCAGCATGGGGCATCGCCCCATGAACTCGGTCACGCGATGAAACGAGGGCTGAAAGCCCGCCCTATACATGCTGGAAACATCCTCTGGGCAAATCGATACCATCTAGCGCAAGTGTATCTTCTGCAACATCCCACCCGGAGCGCCGCCGCTCTCGCCCTTCGGTCCCCACGTCCAGTAGAGCGCCAGATAGGTATACGTCTCCGCCTGCCCGGCGACACTCCGCCCCGCCGCAAACAGCAGATCGAACCCCGGCTTGAACTCATACGTCCCGCCCAGATCGGCCATCATCGCCGACCGTGTAGTGGTAGCGGCCTCGCCTCCCGCGCCGTGCCCAAACAGTTCCACGCCCAGCATCAGCTTCTTGTTCATCTGCCGCTGCACCAGCCATCCGGCAAAGGGATAGTTCTTATACCCACTCTGCAGCACGACCCCCTCGCCACCGCCGCCATAGCTCGTCCACGGCCCCCAGCTCTTCTGTATCCAAAGCGGCACGCGATACCAGGTCGCCCCAACCCCCAGGCCCTTCGCGGCGCTCCCGCTGGGCAACTCGACAAAGGGAAAGATCCCCACCTCAGGCAGTCGCTTCGTCTCCTTCACAAACCGCACCTTGGCTCCAAGCTCCGTATCGCCGATCCCATAATTCACCGGCCCGCCATTCGGCGCAAAGTTTGCCCCCAGCGGGACCACCAGGTGCAGTTGAACATTGGGCACAACGCCCCAGTTCATCTCATAGCTCGGGACCTCCAGCGTCGTCCCACCCGGGACCGTTCCATCCGACAGCTCGAAGGCATACATCTCAAAGTGCCGGTAAGCCACCGGATCGGGATCGTCCGTCTGAAACGGCGGCCCCGCAAACGCCATCGCCCCATCGAACAGCAACAGCATCGCCAGCCCACCGCCTCTGCGAAAATTCTGCGACCTTCCCCGGTAACGAAGCACCCCAAACGACATCGTTTCCCCCTGCCGCGCCGCAAGTCCGATTATTTTCTCACCAACCCTGCTATAGCCGTTGCCTACACCTCCAGGCAGTATCGACCTATAGTGGAATTGTAAGTAGTTATGTAAGTAGTTAATCGATAGAGAAATTGTCATCCTGAGCGAAGCCCTCTCGCAGTTTCATCGCGAGAGGCGAGTCGAAGGACCTGCGGTTTCTTACGATGCCGAGATTTTCTCGCTATTTTTCACCACATTCTATCCAGCCCTCTCGTTTCTATATGTCGATACTGCCTCGGTGTCATTCTGAGCGCAGCGAAGAACCCCTGCATTTTGCTTTTTTACCCTTCCGCTGCTTTTTGGGTAAAACAAATCCCCAAAAAGCACCAGCAAAATCACTTGTCAAGCCCCAAGACCTCCTAACTCAAACAAAACAAACCAAATAGAGATTGCCATTTAGTTCCGCTCAACCCGCTAAAATAAACATAGTAGAAAAAAAGAAAAGACATCCCGCATCAATACTTGGCTTAACTCTTTTAGAAAGAATACTTTGACCGTAAACTATCTGGAATGAAGACTTTACACTGTAAAGCACCTGAAATGAAGACTTTACGTAATTAAGTATAGGGGAGGGGACACCTCCAAAGGAGCGACCATGACCGACTTCACCGCACGCCGAGCCGCCTTCCGAAAGCTGCATGAGAGCGGCTGCTTCGTCATTCCTAACCCCTGGGACGTAGGCTCAGCGCGCTACCTCCGCGGACTCGGCTTCAAAGCACTCGCAACAACGAGCGCCGGTCTCGCCTTCTCACATGGCCTGCCCGATGCCGACTGGGCCGTTCCACGCGACATGGTGCTCGAGCACATCGCGGAGATCGTCGCCTCGGTCGATCTTCCCGTCAACGCCGACTTCGAATCCGGCTACGCCAACGAGCCGGAGGGTGTAGCCGAGAGCGTCCGTCTCTGTGTGCAGACCGGTGTCGCCGGGCTCTCCATCGAGGACGCCACCGGCGACCGTGAGGGGCCGCTCTACGATCTGCCCGTCGCCGTCGAAAGAATCAAGGCGGCAAAGGCGGCCATCAAAGCCTCCGGCGCGGATGTCCTCCTCGTTGCCAGAGCAGAGTGCTATCTCGTCGGCCATCCTGATCCGTTAGCCGAAGCAATCCGCCGTCTCGAGGCCTACGCCAATGCAGGCGCGGACATGCTCTACGCTCCCGGCGCAGCAAAACGCGCCGATATCGAGGCCATCGTAAAAGCAGTCCACCCCAAACCCGTCAACATCCTGCTCACCTCCAGCGCCGGACTCAAGATTCCCGAGCTCGCGGAAATTGGGGTAAGGCGCATCAGTGTCGGCTCCGCGCTGGCACGGGCCGCCTGGACCGGATTCATCCGCGCCGCCCGCGAAATCGCGAACGAGAACAGCATGGCAGGACTGGATAACATCGTTCCCTACGCGGAACTGAACGAGTTCTTCCGCAAGGACCTGGCACAGCGGTCATAACCCCTTAACTCCGTCATATCTGCGAAAATAGAAGCAGTATGCCGGAGCACCAGAGCAGTGACCAGACCATCGCCGTAGCCATGTCCGGAGGAGTCGACTCCTCCGCCGTCGCGGCGCTCCTGCGCGCGCAAGGCCACACGCTCGTCGGCCTCACCCTCCAGCTCTGGAACCAGCGCCGCCTCAGCGGCCACGAGGGAATGCCCGAAGCAGTCCAGGGTCGCTGCTGTTCTATTGATGATGTGTATGACGCCCGACACGTAGCCGAGCAGCTCGACATTCCCTACTACGTCGTCAACCAGCAGGACCGCTTCGAGGCCGATGTCGTCAAGCCCTTCGTAGCCGAGTACCTGGCCGGACGCACACCTATTCCCTGCACCCTCTGCAACAACCACTTAAAGTTCGATCAACTCCTCGTCACCGCTCGCCAGATCGGCGCCGACCGCATCGCCACTGGTCACTACGCCCGCAACCGCTTCGACGAAGCCCGCCAGCGCTGGATCCTCTCACGCCCCGCCGACCACTCGAAGGACCAAACCTACTTCCTCTTCGGCCTCACGCAGGAGCAACTCTCCCGCACGCTCTTCCCTCTCGGCGAGATGCAGAAGCCGGCCGTCCGCGAGATGGCCTCCGAAGCCGGCCTCAACGTAGCCACCAAACCCGATTCGCAGGAGATCTGCTTCATCCCCGGCGGCGACTACAGCGCCTTCCTTAAGGCCTACCTCGACGAGCAGGGCGAAGAACTCCCCGACTCCTCCGGCGAACTGGTCACCACCTCAGGCGAAGTCATCGGCCACCACAACGGCATCCAGAGCTTCACCGTCGGCCAGCGCAAGGGCCTCGGTCTGACCTCGGTCAACCCGCTCTACGTCCTCGCTATCCACCCTGACAGTCATCAGGTCACTGTCGGCGCCGACGAAGAACTCATGTCCATTCACCTCCGAGCCAACCGCCTCAACTGGATCTCCATCCCCGAGCTGACCGATGACATCCGCGTCACCATCAAGGTCCGCCATCGCCACACTCCCGCCGCAGCCACTCTGAGCCGAGCCAGCGATAACACCGTCACGGCCATCTTCGACGAGCCCCAACGAGCCATCACCCCCGGCCAGGCCGCCGTCTTCTATCAGCAAGACGAGGTAGTCGGGGGTGGTTGGATTTTTTAAGGCCTTACTTACAAATCAACATCGTTGCTGTCGCGGTAACTCCGGTTGGTCCGACCGCGGCCAAAGCCTCTTGCCCGTCCTACCAGAACATCGATACCAGCCTTCAGCCCATTCATCAGCCCATTGAACTCGCGCACGGGAACGCGGATTCCATGCTGCACTGCATTGACGGCCTCTGCGGTCCCGGTCAGGATCGTGGTCACAATATCGTCGAGCCTTGCTGTCTGCACACGAGCTTTGTTGTTGACATCGCTCAATGTAGCGTCAAACTCCGCCGCCTTGCTGCGAACCACATTGCTCGTCTCAACCAGATTCTCCGCGAGGGCCATCATCTTTGGAGCATAGTTCTGAATGAAGTCCTGCGTGCTATCGAGTGCCGGTATTGCCTTCGCTCGAACCTCCTCCACAATCGCCAATACACGATGGCGTGCCTTGGCTGCGCCTATTGCCATGGCAATGAGAGCGATCGCCTGCGCTACCAGCGCCACAGCCACCATGCCAACGAAGATCATCAACAACCTGGAGTTGCCCGATGAAATCGAGTCCGCATCCTGCAGCCACATCCCCGACAGAACAAATTGCGCCGCTACCATGCAGCCTCTCTTTCAGTACCGCATCACTTCAGAAATTACGAGCCTGACCTTCCATCGTATCCGTGGACGACCAGATGCCGGTCCCGCAGTTACGCCTTGCCAATATCCTGCGTAGTGCTTGAATAAGCTTCTTTACCGGCATCGATCGCGGAGGCAACTTTATTCTGCTGCTCCTTCACCAACCCCTTGCCTTTTTCAACATACTCTGCCCACTGCGTGCGGCCACGGTCATAATACTCTTTACCGCGATCGACATATTCGCCAACCTGTTGTTTGCCCTGCGCTGCCAGATCGGCGGCCCGCTCTTTACTCTGCTGGGCCAGAACGGCTGCTCTTTCCTTTGCATCCAGCGCGCTTGCTACGAGGTCCTCGCGCGTTTCCTTGCCAGCCTTTGGCGCATACAGCACTCCGACAAGGGCACCTACGCCGAGACCCGCCAAGAACCATCCCAATCCGCCTACACTGTTGTCGTTATCTGACATATTCTTTCTCCTGTCTTCCCAGAAATGCGAAATCTGCTCTCCGCCTTTATAACTCAATCGGCAGCTAAACTCGCAGCCGCTGCCGAACCTCAAGCATACCTTTTCCTCGCCTGGAAGAAGCTCGCGCGATGCCGGGTAGCTTCTAGGGAAAGATGCCCTCCCCATGGAATAGGTTGCGCGTTCTCCCCAGCCAGCCATTCGCCCTTCCCTATGGCAAACTCACCTCGCGCAATCACATCCGTCCTATTCAACAGCAGACTTCCAGCGTGATCGGGATCGCGATACACCTTTCAACCAAGCCAAAGCATCCGATACTAATAGAGTGAGTTACAGTATTTTTCATAAGTTCTAGTCCACAACGAGGTCAAATGCACGTGCACGCCTATCGAACACTCTCCGCACCGCGCGCCATCGCGTCGGCGACCCTTCTCGCTCTCACTCTCAGCTTCGCCGGCTGCAAAAGGGCCGCGCCTCCACCCGATGATGCAGCTCTAAGTTCAGCGCTGCAAACCCGTATCGCCAGCGACAGCGCCCTCAAGACGGAGGCCATCCAGACCTCCGTCGAGAACGGCGTTGCTACCCTCAACGGTACGGTCAGCAGCGATGCAGCGCGTTCGCTCGCCTCTGCGGACGCCGCCCAGGTCGCCGGCCTCAAGACCGTGGTCAACAACCTCACCGTTCAGCAGCCAGTCCAGCAACCGACTCCGCCGCCCACCCAGGCAGCCGTCGCGCCAGCCCCGGCTCCAGCCCGCATGGCCACAAAGAAACCTGCAGATCGAGTCCGCCCAGAGCGGGTCAAACATTCGCCTGCTCCCATCGAGCGCGTTTCCCCCGTTCAACAGGCCCGGAACGAGCCACCCTCACCGCCTCAACAGGCGCCACCGCCCCCGCCTGCTCCACCGGCGCCACCTGCCTTTCGCGATGTAACCGTTCCCGCAGGCACCACGATCCCTATTCGCATGACCCAGACGCTCGACAGCGCCACCACCCAGCAGGGTGAGAGCTTCAGCGGCACGGTCGCCACCGACATCATCATCGATGGCCTTGTCGTCATTCCCCAGGGATCGGCCGTCTCGGGCCGGGTCGATGCCGTGCAGGAAGCCGCCCACTTCAAAGGCAACTCCCTGCTCACAATCGAACTCACGGGCCTCAAACGTCATGGCGAAGATGTCGCCATCGCCACGCAGCCCTACAGCGTAGCCGGGAAGGGACGCGGCAAGAACACGGCAGAAAAGGTAGGTGGCGGCGCAGCCATCGGCGCAATTCTTGGCGGCATCTTCGGTGGCGGCAAAGGCGCGGCCATTGGAGCGGCTACAGGCGGCGGCCTCGGTGCCGGTGCCAATGCCATCACCAAAGGCGAGCAGGTCCAGATACCCTCGGAGACTCTCGTCCGCTTCCATCTCACGAACTCTCTCTCGCTCCGCGCTTCCACCAGCAACACGCGAAGCACTCCCACCAACCCCAACCTCCAGCAGCGGACCGGCGCTCAGCCGCAATAGCTGGACCGGCAGCATCAAACGCTACGTGGCGGCGAATTGTGGCGATCGCCGCCACCTCACAGGCGGAATTTTCCTGTCGTCACTCATGTAGACTTGGTATCAGCAGGCCAGCAAAAAACCCGCGTACGATGCTGCTTTTACCAGAAGAAAATGTTTCTTTTGAGGTACTCCGTCTTGACGAAGGCATCTCCCAAAATCGTGGCCGCCAAGGAAAGACCAGCAGGCTTTCTCACCTTTACCCTGCATGCCCATCTGCCCTATGTCGTCAATCACGGCACCTGGCCGCATGGCATGGAGTGGCTCCACGAAGCTGCCGCCGAGACTTATCTGCCGCTGCTCCGCGTCCTCAAGAATCTCGAGCGCGATAACATCCGCTTCAACTGCAATCTCAATCTTTCCCCTATCCTGCTCGAGCAGCTCTCGCACCCCGTCTTCATCGCGGAGTTTCCCAAGTATCTCGGCCGCAAAATCGTCGCTGCCCAAGAGGATGAGGCATTCTTCACCCAGTCCGGTGAAGCCCACTACGCCGAGACCGCGCGCTTCTGGCACCGCTTCTTTTCGCAGGCCCTCGAAGACTTCAAGCGCTTCGACCAGAACATCATCAGGGCCTTCCGTCACTTCAACGACATCGGTCTCATCGACATCATCACCTGTGGCGCGACCCACGGGTATATGCCGCTCTTAGGAACAGACGAGAGCGTCCGCGCCCAGATACGCACCGCTGTCGATACGCACATTCGCCATATCGGCAAACATCCAAAAGGCATCTGGGCCCCTGAATGCGGCTACCGTCCCGCAGGCTTCTGGAACTATCCCGTCCCCAACGCCGACGGCACACCCACGCCTCCCGGCTTCGACCGCATCGGCGTCGAGCAGGCGCTCTCTGAATCCGACATCGAGTTTTTCTTCGTCGATACCCATCTTGTCGAAGAGTCGCATCGCGTGCCTTCGCCCTACGAGCTGCTCAACGGCGCCGTCCCCACCGACGAGCAGACCGAGCAGATGACGCACCGCGATTATCGCCGTCTTTACCAGCCCTACTATGTCGATGGCCCCTACGACAAAGGCCACGCGGCTACGATTTTTCCCCGCGACCCTCGCACAGGCGTTCAGGTATGGTCTGGCGACAGTGGCTACCCTGGCGACGGTACCTACCTCGACTTCCACAAAAAGCGCTGGCCCGGCGGTCATCGCTACTGGCGCGTCACCGGCTCCAAGGTCGACATGGGCGACAAACAGCCCTACTACCCCAGGGAGGCCGCCGAGCGCGTCAAGGCACACGCCGCCAACTATGTTCATCTGGTGTGGGAGGCCCTCCAGTCCGGCTTCAACGACTCTATCCCGCCCATTCTCTGCTCCCCCTTCGACGCCGAGCTCTTCGGCCATTGGTGGTTCGAAGGGATACTGTGGCTTGAAGCCGTAGCCCGAACCCTCCACGATCACGAAACCGGAATTGAGCTCATCAGCGGCACCGAATATCTTGACCGCTTTCCCCGCGCCGGCTTCATCGCCATGCACGAAGGCTCCTGGGGAGCGGAGGGCAACAACCACGTCTGGATGAATCCGGAGACCTCCTGGACCTACACCCACATCTATCCCGCCGAGATCTACACCCGCGAGGTCTGCACCGCCGGTCACTGGCGCAACACCCCTCTGGCCAAACGCATCATGCAGCAGCTTTGCCGCGAGCTTCTCCTGCTCGAATCCTCCGACTGGCAGTTCCTCATCACCACCGGGGCCGCCCGCGACTACGCCGAGATTCGCTTCCTCACCCACAACGACCAGTTCAACGAAGTCAAAGCCATCTGGCAGACCTTCGATTCCACCGGCTCCATCACCACAGCGCAGGAAGCGCGTCTGGCCGAAATCGAACGCCGCGACAGCGTCTTCCCCGACATCGATCCCGGCCTATGGGTTGCCGGAGCCCACCAGGTTCCCGGAGCATCTCAAGCAAAAATTCCTGCCGAAGCAACGAAAGTCTCGGCCATAGACGTCGCCACCGCACAATCAAGTGCCTGATGAAGCGGTAAGGAGTAGCCTCGTTCCAGGACTTGCTCTTCCTGGTGCCAAAATCCTGGCGCCTAAAATAAAGATGTGGCCCTAGCATCGCCAACCTCGACCCACCCGACGCTGACCCCAGCTCAAAAACCTCGTTCCAAAAACCACCGCTCGCCTCTCGATCTCTGGCATCTCCTTTCGCTCGACGCCCCCACCGTAGCCTCTCTCTGGGTCTGGTTCATCGCCGCCGCCAACCACATCTGTCTTCCGATCTCCTCCGTCCTTGCCATCTTCATCGCCGTCTGGATGCTCTACGCCGCCGACCGTCTCCTCGACGCTCGCCTGCTCGACAGCCAATCCCGGCAGGAGCAACACCTCGAAGCCCGCCACTACTTCCATCACCGCCACCGCACCGCCTTCCTTGCAGGAATCCTGCTGTCCTCAGCCGCCCTGGCTCCGCTCCTGCTCCGGCTCTCGACCGAGGCCATCCACCTCTATCTCATCCTCGGCGGCCTTCTCTTCGGCTACTTCATCCTCATCCACGCCACCCGCAACGCCCATCGCTTCCCCAAGGAGATTGCCGTCGGCATCTTCTTCGCCGCCGCCACCTTCATCCCTACCGTCGCCCGCCAGCCTGGGCTACGCCTGGCCCTGCTTCCATCGGCACTCCTGTTGGCTACCCTCTGCAGTCTGAACTGCCTCTTCATCTATGCCTGGGAGCATGACCCCGAACGCCCTGCCGTCGTTGCCGAGCACACAATCCATGCCAGCACCCGTTTCGCTCTCCGCCATCTACTCTTCCTGGCAATCACCATCGCCGTCGTCGGAGCCGCCCTCGCCTTTCTCGATCCTCACGCGCCCTGGATAATCTCCGCAGTCCCAGCACTCTCCGCTGCCCTCCTGCTCCTTCTCCACCATCGACGCCATCGCATCCCAGCCCTCACCCTGCGAGCCGCCGCGGACCTCGCACTCCTCACTCCCATCCTCCTCATCCCCTTCTTCCACCGATGAAGTCAGAAGCCAACTTCAACTCCATAGCCCGCCCCTACCGCTGGCTCGAATACCTCACCCTGGGCCGCGCCCTCGAACGCTGCCGCCTGCACTTCCTCCCGCTCCTTCTCCAACAAAAACGATCCCTGGTTTACGGTGACGGAGACGGCCGTTTCCTCGCCGCTCTCATGGCCGCCAATCCCCATCTCCAGGCTGATGCCGTAGACACCAGCGCTGTCATGCTCCATCTTCTAAAAAAACGTTGCGAAGCCAGCGTCTCCCGTCTGCAAACCCACCACACCACTGCTCTCACCTTTGCACCGACCGGCCCCTACGACCTCGTCGTCACCCATTTCTTCCTCGATTGCCTCACCCAGACTGACCTCGAAATCCTCATCACCCGCATCACCCCCGCCCTCGCACCCGGAGCACTCTGGCTCGTCTCCGATTTCCGCATCCCACCCGGCTCCATGCGCCTGCCCGCGCAAATCATCGTGCGAGGCCTCTACTTTGCCTTCCGCATCCTCACCGGCCTCCGCACCGCCCACCTCCCCGACTACGCAACGCCCCTTAATGAAGCAGGGCTAACCCGCATAGCCCACCACCACTCCCTCGCCGGTCTCCTGACAACGGAGCTCTGGCAAATGAATCGCATTGATTAGTCGCATAGATGAATAGATCAAGAATCGATCAATTCGGTGAAGGCCGTTCCACAGTATCGACAACGAGAGCTTCCACTGGCCCTTTGGTCGCTTCCAGCCTGAGCCCAAGCTGCTGCTGGATCGCGGTAAAGAACGGCGGACTGGGCGCATCGTCTGACGCCGCCGGCACGTCTCCGCCGAACTGAGACTCATCGGGAGCCCACTCCAGATCGAAGTCGTACTTTCCGGAAAGTCCGGTTTTATTCACAACTGGGCGATCGAGGATAGCTCGCTGCATCAATGAAGCAAACTCGCCCATGCTCGCATTGCGTGCCGGCAGCAAAATGCGCTGCGGGTAGACCGTACTGATAAGCGCCGCAGGATCATCCGCAGCCGCCATGCTTTTTTTCAGCTTTGGTCCATTCTTTGCGACACTGAGCACATAGATCGAGAACTTCTTTTGTTCGCGATGAAACGTCAGTTTGAACCGGTCAGCCAAAAGACTGCGAAGCATCGACATCTGCTGATCGCGGTTGGGCCGGACATCGCCGGGCGTCACGGCAGCGATGTCATAGTGATCCGACCCGATCCATGCCGGACCGCCGGAGATGGTCTGAGGATTGAGATCATAAGCGGCCGCAATCAGCAACTTCAAGGTGTAATCCTTCTCGATAAACCGATTGTTACCCTGCATGGTGATGTACCGGCTCGCCTTTTTATCAGGCTCGACCGGCTTGATGGTCGCCACTTCAAATGTGTCGAATGTCGGGCGAGGAGCCGGAGGCTGCGCGGGCATCCCACAAGCCGAGAGAATCAGAGCCGCCACCACGATTTGTTGGACCATAACATTGCACCTTCCTCAGGCACATTCAGGTTCGGCCATTTTCTCACAAGCTCGGTCAAAAAATACTTGCCAGACCGACAAGCCCCGCATCTCCTGCAACGCTACCCACATGCCGTTCCCATTGCATTAGCCCTGCCTTAACCAGTAGGCTGGTGATGGCTGGGCCGACAACGATGCTACCCATGCAATCATGTCCAGACACTAGAAGCATCCAAAATGAATAAGCCCTACAACACGCGAAAGTGGCGAAATTGGCAGACGCACCAGACTTAGGATCTGGCGGAGCAATCCGTGGGGGTTCAAGTCCCCCCTTTCGCACCAAAAACTTTTCCATCCGCACGACAAAGTAGTAAAAGCAGTTCCAGAAAGCGATTGAATGAGCCAGCCAAACCAGACGCCCGACCAGCCCGCACTTAAGCTCACCACGACTGAGAACTACCGCGAAGACTACGCCAACAGCGTCCAGGTCCGCATGAGCGTCTGGGACTTCTTCCTCGTCTTCGGCACGATGACCCAGGATACCCCCGAGGAACTCCACGTCAAGAACTTCGAAGGCATCTACCTTAGCCCGCAGCAGGCCAAAGCCCTATGGAACGTCCTCGGCCACAACCTCGCCCAGTACGAACAGGCCTTCGGTCAGATCACGCTGGAGCAGGTACCCCCTCAACCCAACGGCCCCGTCCACTAAGAGAGTGCAAACCCCAGGGAAGCCCGACAACGCCAAACCCAGCAACTCCGCACCCGGCGACATCTCCCTCTGGATGCTCTTCCCTCTCTTCTTCGCCGCCATTTACCTCTCGCATCTCACTCTCCTCCGCCTCCCCTACTTCTGGGACGAAGGCGGCTACTACATCCCTGCCGCGTGGGACTTCTTCCGCACCGGCAGCCTCATTCCGCAGTCCACCATCACCAACGCCCACCCGCCGCTGCCTTCCATCCTCCTCGCAGCATGGTGGCACCTCTCGGGATTCGTCGTCAGCGGCACTCGCACCCTCATCTGCATCGTCAGCGCCTCGGCGCTTCTCGGCGTCTACAAACTCGCAAGAACCCTCGCCGGCACCGCCACAGCAGCAGTCGTCACCTTGCTCACCGCGGTCTACCCTATCTGGTTCGCGCAAAGCACCCTCGCCCATGCCGACATCTTCGCTGCCGCCTTCACGCTCTGGGGCCTCACCTTCTACTTCGACCGCGACGAAGCAAACCAGACGACTACAAAGAACCAAATCCTCGCAGCAATCATGTTCTCTCTCTCCGTCCTCTCCAAGGAGACGGCAATCATCACACCCGTAGCCCTCGCGCTGTGGGAAGCAATCCTCTTCCTCCAAAGTAGTGACGAAGCCCGTCACAAACAACCCTCTATAAGCTGGCTGACAGCGCTTCTCTTCCCCCTCGCACCTCTCGTCGCCTGGTACGCCTATCACTATCACCGCACCGGCTTTGTCTTCGGCAACCCCGAGTTCCTCCGCTACAACGCAACCGCAAACCTCAGCGCCTACCGCATCGCCCTCTGCCTGTGGCACCGCTTCCTTCATCTGACGACCCACATGAACATGTTCGTTCCCGTCGTCGCCACCATCGCCGTCGTCCTGATCCCCGTAATCTCCGCCACCGCTCCTAAGAACATTCACAAGCCGGCGCTCAAAGCCATCGCCGTCATCCTTCTCGCCAACTGGATAGCCTTCTCCATCCTCGGCGGAGCGCTCCTCACCCGCTACCTGCTGCCGATGTATCCACTGGTGCTGCTCCTCTGCGTCTCTCTATGGCGTCGCCACCTTCGCCAGTGGTGGCTCATCGCCGCGCTCAGCGCCGCAGCTTTCCTCTCCGCTATCTGGATCAACCCGCCCTACGCCTTCGCTCCAGAAGACAACCTCACCTACCGCGACATGATCGTCCTGCACCAGCAGGCCGTCCACTTCATCGAACAAAACTACCCTCAGGCCACCGTCCTCACCGCATGGCCCGCAACGTCGGAATTGGCCCGGCCCGAGATCGGCTACACCCACCACCCCATCAAGACCGTAGCCATCCCAAATTTCTCCACGGAGCAGATGGAGAAAGCCGCCGCTGATCCCGGGGCCTACGACACCGCGCTTATCTTCTCTACCAAGTGGGAGCCGCCACCGGGCACCGTCAATCTCGGCAGGCAAAACGAATCCGAAGATACAAAATTCTTCGACTTCCATCACGACATGCATCCCGCAGCCGCCGCAGCCCTCTTACACGGAGAGGTCGTATGGCAGGCGCACCGCAAAGGCGAGTGGATCGCCGTCCTCCGCTTCTCTCGCATCGTCGATGCCTCACTCACGCTTCCCCGCTAACGCTCAAGCTCTATACTCGTAGCTGTGCTGAGACCGTTAAACCTGCGCTCGATCCTTTGCAAACAATGGCTGTCCGTAGCACTTATCCTGTGCTGCCTTCAGGGCATCCACAGCTTCGCGCAAACCGCACCAACTACGCCTGAGCCCGTCGGAAGAGTCGTCCTCGTCCTTCCCTTCGACAACCGCTCAGGGCAGCCAAACCTCGAGTGGATCGGCGACTCTTTCCCGGACACACTGAATCAGCGTCTAGCTTCCTCCGGCTTCCTCACCCTCTCCAGCGACGACCGCCAGTTCGCGCTCGATCATCTCGGCCTCCCGATAGACTTCAAACCCACCCGTGCAACAACGATCCATATCGCCCAGACCCTCGACGCCAACTTCGTCATCATAGGCAGCTACACCATCAACCAGGGTCGCATCTCGGTGCAGACCCAGGTCCTGAATGTCGACAAGCTGAGCCTGTCGCCACCGCTGACCGACTCCAGCGATCTGCCTCGGCTCTTCGATGTGGAAAACTCCATCGCATGGAAGATTGCAAAGTACATCGATCCCCGCTTCAACGTGGCCCAGCAGACCTTTCTCGCCGCCGCCGGAGGCGTTCCCCTCAGCGCATTTGAAAACTACATTCGCGGCATCAGCACCGCCTCGCCGCAGGAGCAGGCCAAACGCCTGCAGATGGCGGTCGCTCTCGCGCCCAACTATCCTGCCGCTCTGCTTGCCCTGGGAAAAGCGCAGTACACCCAGCGTGATTACGACCGCGCCGCCGCGACCCTCGCCAAAATCCCTCACACCGACCGTCGCGCGCTTGAGGCCGGTTTCTACCTCGGCCTTGCGCGATTCAACTCCGGCAAATATGCCGAAGCAGAGGCAGCCTTTGCCTTTGTCGCCAGCCGACTTCCTCTGCCCGAGGTCGTCAACAATCAGGGTGTCGCCGCCAGCCGACAGGGCCGCAACGCCGTTCCCCTGTTTCAACAGGCATCCACCGCCGACCCCAACGACCCCGACTACCACTACAACCTCGCTGTCTCCCTGCTGCGCCAGGGCGACTTCGCGGGAGCGAGGCGAGAGGTCGATCAGACCCTGAAACTCCGGCCCACAGATAATGAAGCAGTTCAACTAAAGGCGCGCATCAACTCCGGTCGGCATCTCACAGCCATTGCGGCAACGAGCGCAGCCACAGCGTCCACGAGCTCCACGAAGACGGGCGCGGCCACCAAGCCAGCAACCACAGCCGACGACTCCGACTTCGATCCGCTCGAACGCATCCGCAGAACTTACTCCGAGGCTTCCTTCCGGCAGGCAGCCTTCCAGCTCGACCAGATGCGCGCCATGCGCCTCGCCAAGCTCCCTCCCGCTCAACAGGCCGCCGAGTACACCCGATCCGGCAACGATTACCTCACCCGTGGCCTCATCCCCGAAGCCGAGCAGGAGTTCCAGGCCGCCATCACCGCCGACACCTCCAGCGCCGACGCCCACACCGGTCTCGCACAGGTGCGCGAACACACCGGCAACATCGAAGACGCACGCACCGAGGCGCAGACCTCTCTCAAGCTGCACCCCAACGCCAACGCCTACCTCGTCCTCGCCAAAATTGAACTAGAGGCAAAACAGATGGATGCCTCAGCCTCCGATATAAGCAACGCCCTCAAGCTCGACCCCAAAAACCCGGCGGCCCTCGCCATGAAGCAAGCCCTGCAAGCCCGCGGACAGCGCATCCCATGAAGACCTCGTCGAAATTCGTCTTCGCACTCTTCCTTCTCTTCAATGCGCTCCCCTGCCTGCTGCCCAAAGCCGCATTCGCCGATACCGCAAAGCCCATCGTCGTCAAACTCACCATCCACGACACTGTCCAGCCCATCACCGCTGACTACCTGCAACGCGGCCTCGATGAAGCAGGGCGCCTTCACGCCAGCGCAGTCCTCATCTCTCTGGGCACCCCCGGCGGACTTCTCGAATCGACCCGCGTCATGGTCGAAGCCATCGAAAGATCCCCCGTGCCCGTCATCGTCTATATCTCTCCCGCGGGCAGCCGCGCCGGTTCAGCCGGATTCTTCTTGCTCGAAGCGGCAGACATAGCAGCCATGGCCCCCGGAACCAACGCCGGAGCCTCCCACCCCGTCACCGAGGGCGCACAGCCCGACGCCATCCTCAAACAGAAGATAGAAAACGACGCCGCAGCCTTCATTCGCTCCTTCGTCTCGCGCCGCGGGCGCAACGTGCAGGCCGCCGAAGACGCCGTTCGCAACTCCAAGTCCTACAGCGACGAAGAAGCCCTCAATCTCAAGCTGATCGACCTCGTCTCCCCTAGCGACCAGGCGCTTCTGGCCGCCCTCGACGGCCGCCAGATCAAGCGCTTCGACGGCAGCACTGAAACCCTGCATCTCCACGGAGCGACCATCACCGCAGTCCCGCCCTCCCTGCGCGAACGCCTCCTCACCCGACTGACCGACCCCAACCTCGCCGTCCTCCTCCTCGTCCTCGGCGGCCTGCTCATCTATCTCGAATTCAACGTACCCGGCACCGTCGTTCCCGGCTCTCTCGGAACGCTCCTCGTCCTGCTCAGCCTCTTCGGCCTGAACCTCCTTCCTATCCGGCACACAGCTGTCCTGCTACTCATCGCAGCCGTCGTGCTCATGGTGCTTGAGACCAAATTTGCCAGCCACGGCATACTCGCTCTCGCCGGCACCATCTCGCTTGTCTTCGGACTAGCAACCCTGGTCAATGCGCCCATCGCCGAGATGCAGGTACACACCGGCACTGCCCTCGGCGCAGGCATCGGCTTCGGAGCTATCTCGTTCGGCCTCGCCTGGATAGCCCTCCGCGCCCGCCGCGGCAAAGTCCTCACTGGTCCGCAAGCCATGCTCGGAGCCATCGCCATCGCGCAAACGCCGCTCACCCCAAATGGCCAAATAGAGATTCGCGGCGAGCTCTGGCAGGCCTCCCTGCGAGGCCACGCCTCCCTGCCGGCAGGATCCTCCGTGCTCGTGCGCAGCGTCGAAGGCCTCACCCTCATCGTTGAATCCGCCGGAGATTCCACCCCCTCCTGAAGCCCGCCATCTCCTCAACCGGGGTAAACTGAAACCAGCGTCAGTTCTTGCTCAAAAGTATTGCCCAAGGGAGTCTCGTCTCGATGTTGAATGTGTCCCGCCTGTCCTGTGTCTGGAGTGTCCTGTTTTGCCTGTTCGCAACCCTGGCAGCACCAACCGCAAAAGCCCAGTCCCCGGCGCTCGCCAACCAGCTCTCCCGCATCGACTTCGGCATCAGCGGCATTGGCTTGTTCAACGGCAGCGGCAGCGGCGTCCCCCCCAGCGGCCCCGTCACTCAGACGGTAAAGCTGCAAACCAGCAATACCGTGGGAGCTTTACTCACCCTGCGTTACATCAAGTCTCCGCTGCTGGGTTTTGAAGGCAACTACAGCTACGCCCGCTACACAGAGAACTTCACTCCCCTGGGCAATCCCAACTCCGGCGGTACCGCGACCGGCGGCATCCAGACCAACGCCTCGGAATACACAGTCGGTTATGTAGCCCATACGCCAAAGTTGTTCAATGTTGAGCCATTCCTCGCAGGGGGCCTCGGAACCACCGCATTTCGACCCACCCCCCAGGGCGGCCAGCAACTCAACACCCAGGCCCGCATGACGTACTACTACTCCATTGGTGCAGAGAGCACATTCGGCCCCCACTTCGGCCTCCGCGCCCAGTTCCGGCAAGCCTTCTTCATGGCGCCCGACTTCGGCCAGAACTACCTGACCATCAAGCACCGCACCTCAACCTTCGAACCCGGAATCGGCTTCTACTTCCGCTTCTAACTCATCTCCACCGGCACTCTCATCCCAGCGAACGCACCCGTTCACTGGGATGAAATCTTTACCTCACAAACGCCAACCATCCTGCCGACATCACCGAGTGCCGCGCCACTGCATCCTTTTCCGGAAAATCATTCCGATAATGCGCTCCCCGGCTCTCCTCTCGCCCCAGCGCCGCAGCCACAATCAGCCCAGCCACTACATGCAGATTGCGAGCCTCCAGCGCCCGCCGGAACATCCCCCTCGGCATCGTCACCGTCAGCGCATCCAGCCCCCGCCGAGCCTGCTGCAATCCCTCCGCATCCCGCAGCAAACCCGCATCCTTCCACATCAAATCCCGCAACTCCCCAATCCACCGCTCTGTAGCCGCCTCGCCTGTTGCCCCACCTGCCTCTGGCACTCCCGCCGCCTGTTCTCTGGTTCCTAGTCCCTGTTCCCTAGTCCCTAGTCCCTGCTTCACCGCCTCCGCCGCCAGCACCCCAAACACCAACCCCTCCAGCAACGAATTACTAGCCAGCCGGTTCGCTCCATGCACTCCCGTACAAGCCACCTCTCCTGCGGCATATAGTCCCGGCAGCGAAGTCCGCCCATGCACATCCGTCCGCACTCCGCCCATCAGGTAGTGCGCCGCCGGACGCACCGGAATCAGATCCCGTCCCAACTCCAGCCGATACTTCGCCAGAAACCGCGAGATCCCTGGAAACCGCGCCTGCAGGTCTTTCTTGATTCCGACGTCACGCATGTCCAGATACACCGGACCATCTATTCCCTCGCGCGTAATCGCCCGCGCCACCACGTCCCTCGGAGCCAGTTCCAGCAGCGGATGATACCGCTCCATAAACCGCTCCCCCTTCGCATTGACAAGATACGCGCCCTCACCCCGCAGCGCCTCACTCATCAAAAATCTCGGCGCTCCAGGCACACTAAACGCCGTCGGATGAAACTGGTAAAACTCCATATCGCTCACCTCGGCGCCCGCCCGGTAAGCCATCGCAATCCCGTCGCCCGTCGCCACCGCCGGATTCGTCGTATCGCTATAAACCTGCCCCGCTCCGCCACTCGCCAGCAGCACCGCCTTCGCCCACACCACGCGCACACCACCCTCACCATCCAGCAGCGTAGCCCCCACCACGCGCCCATCCTCCACCAGCAGATCGACGCCCGTCGTCCACTCCATCAACTCAATCGAATCCATCTCCCGCACATGCCGCAGCAGCGATACGGCAATCTCTTTTCCCGTGGCATCTCCATTCGCATGAAGAATCCGCGACCGGCTATGCGCCCCCTCGCGCGTCCGCATCAGCTCGCCATTCTCGCGATCGAACTTCGTGCCCCACGCCAGCAATTCCTCCACCCGTCGCGGCCCCTGCTCCACCAGCACCGCCGCCGCCTCGCGATTCACCAACCCATCGCCCGCGCTCATCGTGTCTTCCAGATGCAGCGCGACGTCCTCATCCCCACCCATCGCCACCGCAATGCCACCCTGCGCATACGCCGTGTTCGACTCTGCAAGCTCTTCCTTGGTGACGACCATCACCATGCCCAGCTCTGCCAGGCAAATCGCCGCACTCAGACCCGCAATTCCCGCACCCACTACAAGAAAATCAACTTGTTCCATCCATCGATGCTACTACTCCAGAATCATCGCCATACGCGATACGATGGAGATACCGTGCCCGTCATCTCACTTAAGACGCCCTCCGCCGCTTACGACATCACCATCGCCTCCGGCCTGCTGCGCACCCTCGCGCCACGCCTCAATAAACTGGCCAAAGGCAAACCCTTCCGCCCCTTCATCGTCACCTCGCCCGAGATCTGGGGCCTCTGGCACAAACGAGTCCTCGCCTCCTTCAAGCAGCCACCCACCGTCCTCTTCCTTCCCAGCGGCGAAGCGCACAAGCGTCTCTCCAGCGTCGAATCGCTCGCCCAGCAACTGGCCACCGCCGGGGCCGACCGCGACTCGCTGCTCATCGCCTTCGGTGGCGGCGTCATCGGAGATGTCACCGGCTTCCTCGCCGCCATCTACATGCGCGGCATCCCCTACGTCCAGATCCCCACCACCCTGCTCGCCCAGGTCGACTCCTCCATCGGCGGCAAAACCGGAGTCAACCTCGCCACCGGGAAAAACCTCGTCGGCAGCTTCAACCATCCCCTCGCTGTCCTCGCCGACACTGACCTTCTCGCCACTCTGCCGCCCGCCCAGCTCCGCGCCGGGCTGCAGGAGTCCATCAAAGCCGGAATCATCCGCGATCCAAAACTCTTCCGCTACCTCGAGCAAAACGCCGAAGCCGTCCTCAAAGGAGACGCCAAAGCCCTCACCCACGTCGTCACCGCCAGCGTCCGCGTCAAGGCCGACGTCGTCGCCAACGACGAGCGCGAATCCGGCCTGCGCATGATCCTCAACTACGGCCACACCATTGGCCACGCCATCGAGGCCGCCACCCGCTACAAGCAGCTCCTCCACGGCGAAGCCGTAGGCTGGGGCTCCATCGCCGCCACCCACCTCGGCCTGTCGCGTAAACTCATCACGCAGGCGCAGTCCGACCGCATCATCGCCCTCATCCTCCGCTACAGCCCGCTCTCGCCTTTCAAAGCCACAGCCGCAAAACTAGTAGCCCTCACCTCCGGCGACAAGAAGAACCGCAGCGGCACCCTATCCTTCATCCTGCCCACCGGCATCGGCACCGTGAAGATCGTCCGCGATGTGACTCAACCCGAACTCCTCGCCGCCACCGAATCCATGCTCGCCTTGATGCGAACTGTTCACGCGTCGTGAATCGGAGGGCAGTCTTGAAGACCAAGAAGTCAAAGCTGAAAGACCTTTCCCTATGTGTCGCGGTGAGCACTTTAATCATCGGAGTTGTGTCCGCGATGTTCTACGCTGGCATGAGCTGGGACTTCTTCGTCAAATGGATATGTTTTGCCATCATGACAGCATTGTTGTTTGGAGTATTCATTGAGAGTTCACGCGCATTACTAAGCAAAAGTCCATTTTGGCTTCTATCCACTCTTTTTCTAATAGTCCACTGCACGGCATGGGCAATCATTCTTATCCATACAAAAACCTGGAAATTCATTTGGTTTTATCCGATGATCCTCGAGATACTGATACTTCAGTACGGCAGAAGCCAACTGGAACGCAAATTACACAAGAGGGATCACGCCATAAGCCATCACTAGATAGTGATTAGGCCTACTCCAAGCCATGCCACACAAAGCCCAACCCGAACACGAGCAAACCACCGGAGCCCGTCCCACCGGCACCCACACCGATCAGGACGCCGCCGCGAACGTCCAGCAGATGTTCGACACCATCGCGCCGAAGTACGATCTGCTCAACCACCTCCTCTCCGTTGGCATCGACCGCTGGTGGTGGTCACGCGCCGCACGCACCTTCCGCCCCATCCTCCAGCGCCCCGAGTCCGTAGCCGTCGACCTCTGCTGCGGCACCGGCGACATGACCCTGGCCCTCCTCAAACACCGCCCCAAATCAACACAAAACCGGGTGCCCCAGGTCTCGATTCTGAGACCTGGGATCGAAGCTCCACAAAACTCAAATGAAGCCACTTCCCCCGCCTCACAAAGCTCGGGTGCCCCATCCTTCGCAGCTTCATCGCGAAGGGTGGGAGACGAAACCGTCCAACCCGCCCCCATCCTCGCCGTAGACTTCTCCCACCAGATGCTCTCCCGCGGAGCCGAAAAGTTCGCTCCGCACAACATCATCCCCATCGAAGCCGACGCCCTCCATCTCCCCATCGCCGACAACTCCATTGACCTCGTCACCTCGGCCTTTGGCTTCCGCAATCTCTCGAACTACGAGGCAGGCCTCGCCGAACTCCACCGCATCCTCCGCGCCGGCGGCCAGATCGGCATCCTCGACTTCAACCAACCCACCGGCCTCACCGGCGCCCTCTACAACCTCTACTTCAAACAGATCCTGCCTCGCTTCGGCGGCCTCATCTCCGGAGATCCTGCAGCCTATACCTATCTCCCCGACTCTGTGGCCCGCTTCCCCAGCCCATCCCGCATGATCGAACTTATCCAACAGGCAGGCTTCACCAACGCCACCTGGACCAGCTACACCTTCGGCACAGCAGGCCTCTACCGAGCCACCAAACCCTGATCTAACCCCAACACGAACACCCGAACTATAGAAACCACCTAAACACGATAGAAGCCACCTAAACAAGTGTCATCTCGACCGAAGTCCCGCAGCCTCATCGCGGGATGTAGTGGAGAGACCCCCGCATTTGTCGTTGCATTTGCATTTGTCCTTGCATTTGCAGTTGCAGTTGTCGTTGTCGTTGCTCTTGCTTGTGCAGCTAGGTACAGCGAGGCTTCAGCTTCGCGTCTAAAAGAACGCCGCGAAGCGGCCTCCGCTCTGCCCCGAGCAATGTCGAGGGGCCGGAGTGAAGCGACTGATCCATTGCCGTTGTCTTTGCCTGTTCTCACCGCAAACCCTCAAAACCCCAGTAAAAACGCCTGTCAAGCCCCATCCCCCTCAAAATCGTCACCCCAAAACCCCATAAACCGAATAAAAGAAACAACTTCCATCCCCAAAAATAAACTTCGCAAAACTGCATATGAGTTCCACTCCATTCGCTAAACTAGAAAAAGAAGAAACAAACCAAAGGCCCGGCGACCAGCCGGGCCTAACTCTTTTAGAAAGACGATTTTAGCCGTAACCCATTTAGAATGACTATTTTGCTGACCACTATCTACCGTAAGTTATTGAATCAAATAAGCTTACGCGCAGGTAACCCCCAGGGGGGTACCCCCCTCACAGAGGGGCACCCTCCAAAACAACAAGGCACCATGTAGCATCTTTTCCATGTCTCCTGTTACGACGCCCGAAGAAGCCGCGCATACGCACGCCGCCAAGCGTTCCGCCGCGCTCCTGTCCGTCTTCGCCGCGCTCATCATCACGCTGCTTAAGCTGCTGACCGGCATCTTCACCGGCTCGCTGGGCATGCTCTCCGAAGCAGCCCACTCCGGTATCGACCTCGGCGCTGCAACCATCACTTTTTTCTCCGTGCAGGTCTCCGATCGCCCCGCCGACGAAGAACACAACTACGGCCACGGAAAGATTGAAAGCCTCTCCGCCTTCGTCGAAACCTTCCTCATGCTCGCCTCCTGCATCTGGATTCTCACCGAGGCCGTCCGCCGCATCCTCTTCCACCACCATCTATCGCTCACCTTCTCCCTCTGGCCCTTCGCCGTCCTCCTGCTCTCGATCACCGTTGACTACTCCCGCTCCCGCACGCTCCATCGTGTAGCCGTCCAGCACAACAGCGAAGCCCTCGAAGCCGATGCCATCCACTTCCGCACTGACATCTGGTCCTCCTTCGCCGTCCTCGTCGGCCTCGCCGCAACCTACGCAGGAGGACGCTGGCACCTTCCCCTCCTCGAACTCGCCGACCCCATCGCAGCCATCATCGTCTCCGGCATCATCCTCCGTGTCAGCTGGAAGCTCGCCCACCGCACCATCGACGCCCTGCTCGACGCCACGCCCGCCGAGACCCGAGCCCAGACCCGCCGCGACCTCATCCGCGATCTCGCCGCCATCGACGGCGTCCTCTCCGTCGACCGCGTCCGCACCCGCCGCTCCGGCTCCAGCTACTTCGCCGATGTCACGCTTGGGATGCCGCGTAAACTCACCTTCCAGCGCTCCGAGCAGATCACCGCAGCTGCCACCGCAGCCGTCCAGCGCCATCTACCCGATGCCGACGTCGTTGTTCACTCCGTCCCTACCGCGTCGGTCGCCGAGAGCGTCCACGACCGCATCCGCGCCGTCGCCGCCCGCTCCAATCTCACCATCCACGATGTCAGCGTGCAGGAGTATAACCACCAACTCCACGTCGAACAGCACCTGGAGGTCGACGAGACCATGCCGCTGCGTGAAGCTCACGCACTGGCCACGCGGCTCGAATCCGACATGCGCCGTGAGATCCCCGCCATCGTCACCATCCTCACCCATATCGAGAGCGAACCTGCCACCATCGAACGGCCAGCCTCGCTCGAACGCGATCGCCAGCTCGAAGTCCGCCTGCGCCGCGCTGCAGCCGCCTTCCCCGAGATACTGGACATCCACGAGGTCTTCGTCACCCGCGCCCACACCAATGACGCCGACCGTCTCCAGGTCAGTTGCCACTGCACCCTGCCCGACGATCTGCCCATGTCCGAGGTCCACGCCGTCATCACCGCCCTCGAAGGCGCCTTCAAACTGGATGCCCCCGAAGTCAGTCGTCTGCTGATTCATCCGGAACCCGCAACCGATAACCGAGGTTGACCAACGCTCGAAGCCTGTATCCTGAACCTGAGCATGAAGCGTTTTTTTAACATCCTCCTCAGTGGCCTGGCGATGATTGCGGTCGCGCTTATCTCCGCATTCTTATCCATGCGCCTCGCCATTCATGGCCGCGAAGTCGAGGTTCCCAACCTCGCTGGCCTCACAGTATCCGAAGCCAGTCAAGCGGCAGGGGCAAAGGGACTGAATCTGAATGTGGAAAATCGCTTCTACGCGGCCAATGTTGCTCCGGGCCACGTCCTTGCCCAATCGCCCGCCGCCGGAGTGACCGTCAGGCGCGAATGGACGGTCCGCGTTACCGAGAGTCTGGGCGCGCAGAAGGTATCCGTACCGGATCTTATCGGCCAGACACAGCGGCCCGCTTCCATCCTGCTGCGACGACTTTCGCTTGACCTGGGTACAGTCGCGCAACTGCCTACAACCAACGAAACCGGCATTGTCCTGGCGCAGACCCCCACTCCTAACGCCTCCGGCATTGACCGGCCGCGCGTAAGCCTGCTGCTCAGCGCGCCTGAAGACCCTGCTGCAACAGCCTTTGTGATGCCCTCGCTCACCGGCCTCACCCTTGCCAGCGCCGCAGCCCGCGCAGCGGCGGCGGGAGTACATATTGCCAGTATAGAGGACATCAACCTGCCCACCACCTCAACACCCGGAACTCCACCAGCACTCGCCGCGCCCACACCCGTCGCGCCGTCCCCTGCGACGGTGGCGGTCCCTCCGGGTACGGTCGTTGGCCAGACTCCGCCCGCGGGATACCGCGTCGTCAAGGGCGATGCGGTCCACATTACGCTGACTCATTGAACGGATTTTGCGCTTTTGTCGCGGAGCAAACTACGTTTTATTGGACTTTTGTGTGGGAAAAAACTGATTGGAAAACAGCACTATTTTCGGGGTTCGAGGACGGTTGCGAAAAAGCCGTCGCAGTTTTGAACTCCGGGCAGCGTTCTTAATGCTCCGCCGCGCACGGCTGATACCAGATTTGCACCTTCCCTTAGCGTTCCGGACTCAGACAGTTTAAGGAGCAGGCCTTCTACCGGAATTTGATAAATGTTCGCGCCTCCGATTACGTCCTGTACGACCCGCTCACACTCCTCCGGCTCCAGCGAACAGGTGGAATAGACTAACCGTCCTCTGGGGGCGAGCCGCTTGAGTGCCGCGCTCAGGATTGCGTGCTGGCGGGCTGCCTGACGCGTGAACTCTTCCGGTTTGAGGCGGTGGCGAATTTCGGGGTTTCCGGCCAGCGTGCCGGTGCCGCTGCAGGGGACATCGCAGAGGATGAGGTCGAACTGCTCGTCTCCTGCTGCCGTGGCGTCTGCGACCGCACAGCGTATTCGTTCGGCGTAGGCGTAACGGCGGAAGCGGGCTTCAGTCTGGGCCAGCCGCTTTGCGCTTATGTCCGTTGCCGTAATCTCCGCTGCTGCCAACCGACGCGCCAAGATCAGCGTCTTGCCGCCGGGAGCGGCGCAGCAATCCCAGACGGCCTTTGCCGTGGGCGCGGCGACTGCCGCAAGTTCCGCCACCAGGCGTGAACCGTCGTCCATTTGCGGCAGATCTCCACCGTTCTCGCTGAACAATACTCCTTCCGCTGGCTCCTTCTGGTCGGCTTCACATATCTTCAGCGCGGCCTCACGGCCATATGCCGCGACCCATCGCTCCACCATCCATTGCGGATGCCCGAGACGCTCGGAGAATGCGGCGATAGACTCGAAGACACGCTGGCCCGGTTTCTGTGCCATTGCCAGCTTACGCAGCACTGCGTTGACCATTCCAGTGGCATGGGGCTGGCCCGCGGCGCGGCATAGCTCGACACTCTCACCGAGTGCGGCATGGGCAGGGATGCGGTCAAGATGAAGCAGTTGAAATGCGCCCATCCTCAAGGCCAGCGAGACCGGCTCTTCCAGCCTTTGCTCCGGCCGTTGCAGCAGGCCGCGCAGGCGCGCGTCGAGGGCAATCTGCCAGCGCAGGACACCCATCACCAATGTCGTCGTGAGGTTTCGGTCTTCGGGTGAAAGCGCCTCCATTCGGGCGGAGTGAAGTAGCTCGTCGCTGTGGCCTTTGCCTTCGCCAACCAGCGTCAGAATCTCGAACGCTGCCAGCCTTGCGGGTGCGATTTTGGCAGTTGCGGCTTCGGAGGAAGCGGTTGGGCCTGCCGAGGCTGGCCGTTTCATTGCCGGGGGCCGCTTTGTTTGTGGGTTCTTCGACGGGGCTGGTTTGTTCTTCATATTCCCAGTCGTTCGCCGGTCTTTATCTGGTAGCCGTTCATAAATTCGGCTGCGCTCATTCGCCGCTTGCCTTCGGTCTGCACCTCGTCCAGGCAGACGGCGGTTCCGTTGGCGCAGGCAACCAGCATTGCATTGTCCTGCACGATCAGCGTTCCGGGTTCGCCGCTGGCTGGATGAGTTGACACATGCATTTTGTGGACGATCAGCTTTTTGCCGCGCAGCGTCGTGTACGCTCCAGGCCATGGCTGGAAGCCGCGCCAGCGGTCGTAGATATTCTGTGCCGTTCTCGTGCGATCGATGCGGCCATCTTCTCTCGTCAAAATCGGCGCTAACGTCGCCAGCGAGTGGTCCTGCGGCTGGCAGAAGAGCGACTTGTCGGCAAGGCCGCACAACGTCTCGACCATCAACTCCGCTCCCACCGCGGCAAGGCACTCATAGACGTCGATTGCCGTCTCTTCCTGTCCGATAGGGACGACCTTTGCCAGCAGCATGTCGCCGGTGTCGAGTCCCGCATCGAGCCGCATGGTAGTTACGCCGGTCAGGTTTTCGCCATGAGCAACGGCCCATTGAATCGGCGCCGCGCCGCGATACTTCGGCAGCAGCGAGCCGTGCAGGTTGATGCAGCCGAGCGGGGGCAGATCGAGCATCCATTGCGGGATGATGCGGCCATAAGCCACCACGAGGATTGCTTCGGGATGGATGTCTTCCAGTTGCGTGCGAAATTCGAAGTTATTCTTGATCTTCTCCGGTTGGACTACCGGGATTCCATGCTCCAGTGCGATGCGCTTTACCGGAGGAGGCTGCATCTCCATGCCACGGCCCGCGGCGCGATCAGGCTGTGTCACCACAAGAGCTACATCGTGACCGGCTGCGATGACGGCTTCGAGCGTGGGAACGGCGAATTGGGGAGTGCCACAAAATACGAGCTTCAAGTTGGCTTCTCTCTTCTGGCTGAAGGCTTAACACCGATCTTTACCGATAAGCACCGATCGAAACAGACAACCCCTACCACTCGCCGTTCTTTTGCAGCTTCTTGATCTTGCGGATGACGAGGTCGCGCTTCAGACGGCTTAGCCTGTCAATGAATAAGATACCGTCAAGATGGTCGATCTCGTGCTGCATGGCGCGGGCCAGCAGTTCTTCGCCTTCAACCTCGATGGGGTCTCCGTTTACGTCCTGAGCCCGCACCTTGACCCACGCGGCGCGGCTGACCTTCTCGCGGATCTCCGGAAGGCTCAGGCAGCCTTCTTCCTCGATTTGCTTGCCCTTGCGTTCGATGATCTCCGGGTTAATGAGGACAACCTTCTCGTCAGGATTCTTTTTGAAGCTGCAATCGATCACGGTGATGCGCTGCGAGATGCTGATCTGCGGCGCGGCCAGCCCGATGCCCTGCGCCGCGTACATCGACTCGAACATCTCTTCGACCAGCTTTTTGAGCCTGGCGTCGAATACTGTTACATCTTCGCCGCGCTTTGCCAGCACGGGGTCGGGCCATTTTACGACTTCATGTATCTTTCCCACTGATTTGTCTACGGATTGGCTCACTTAATATTCTCGAATCTGCTCACAATAGCCATTGAAATTTCGCTGCATCTCACGCAGCGAATCGCCGCCAAACTTTTCTATCACAAGGCGAGCGATAGCCAGCGCCACCATCGCCTCCGCCGCCACGCCAGCCGCGGGGACGACGCAGACATCGCTGCGCTCGTAGGCGGCTTTGACCGGTTCGCGCGTCTCGAAGCTCACCGAAGCCAGAGGGCGGCGCAGCGTCGAGATGGGCTTCAGGTATCCGCGCACCACAATGTCTTCGCCGTTAGAGATGCCGCCCTCGATGCCGCCAGCGTTATTCTGCTCACGAGAAAACTTTGTAAAGCCATCGCCTTCATAGCCAATCGCATCGTGGACCGCAGAGCCCAAGGACTCCGCTGCTGTTACGCCGCGGCCAATTTCAACTGCCTTCACGGCTTGCAGGCTCATCACCGCCTGGGCCAGTAGACCGTCCATGCGCTCGTCCCAGTTGGCGTGAGTGCCAACGCCGGGGGGCAAGCCGTGGACGATTACCTCAAACACGCCGCCGATGGTGTCGCCTGTGCGCAGAACGGCGTCTACCTCGGCCTTCATGGCGGCTTCGCTTTCGGCATCGACACAGTTGAGGAGAACCTCATCCTTGGCTTGCAGCGCCACAATCTCATCCCATGTGGCTGGGCGCGAAAGCTCGGCCTTGCCTACGCGGATGACGTGGCTGGCAACGCCAACGCCCAACTCTTTGAGCAGCAGCTTGGCAAACGCTCCCGAGGCTACGCGGGCTGCGCTCTCGCGGGCGCTGGCACGCTCCAGTACATAACGAGCGTCTTTGAAGTCGTATTTGAGAGCACCAGCGAGATCTGCGTGTCCCGGTCTTGGTGAAGCGACGGCCTTGTGCTTTGCCGGGTCGCCTTCTTCCACCGGAAGGATCTCGGTCCAGTTCTTCCAGTCGTTGTTTGCCAACGTCATAGCGATGGGCGAACCAATAGTCTTGCCGTGGCGAACACCGCTGAGAACGTGCGCCGTATCGCGCTCGATGCGCATGCGGCCGCCGCGGCCATAGCCTTTTTGCCGGCGCCATAGTTCGCGGTTCACAAACTCAAGATCGACGGGGACGCCCGCAGGCATTCCGCTTACCATGGCTACAAGGCTTTCGCCGTGACTCTCTCCCGCTGTCGAAAATCGAAGCATTTCCCTCACTTAATCGGCGCAAAAGGCGCGCAAACGCTGCAGACCTGATTGTAACAATCCGGCACGCAGCATTGGCGAGGTCTATTTCTTAATGCTTGTACGCTGGGCTGGAGGCTCAGTTTACGTCGGCAAATCTCCCCTGCGAATGCAAGAGCCAGTCCTCGCGTGTGCTGGGCTGGGAATGCTCTTCGCTGCCGGGGTTGGAGAGCAGGATTTGATAGATGCTGATCTTCGCTTTTCGGAAGGCTTCGGCGGAACCCGCCATGTAGAGCCGCCAGATGCGATAGGTCTCGGGGTCGACGTAGTTGAGCAGGTCGCGCTTGCAGCGTTCGAGCCGGTCGACCCAGTCGTGCAGGGTGCGCTCGTAGTGCTCGCGGAGACACTCGACGTCGCGAAGCTCGAAGCCTGCGTGCTCGGCCTCGGTGGTGACGATTGGGAGCGTCGCCAGGGCCGTGTCGGGAAAGACGTACTTGCGGATGAAGGAGGGGCCCTGCTTTTTATACTCGTCGAGCGAGGACACGATTCCGTGGTTGAGGAAAGCCCCGCCTGGTTTCAGCAGCTTTTTGACGGTATCGAAGTACGCGCCGAGGTTCTGCCAACCGACGTGTTCGAACATGCCGACGCTGGCGATCTTATCGAAGGACGGGACCTTGTGGTCGAGCTGCCGGTAGTCGCAGAGGCGCACCTCGCATTCGGTGGCGAGACCTTCCTGGGAGATGCGCTGTTGCGCGAAGGCGAACTGCTCCTGGCTTAAGGTGACGCCGGTGGCGTGGACGCCATAATACTTTGCGGCGTGGAGGATGAGGCTTCCCCAGCCGCAGCCTATGTCGAGCATGTGGTCGCCAGGCTGGAGATGGAGTTTTTTGCAGATGAGGTCGAGCTTGTTTCGCTGGGCTTCTTCGAGGCTCTCTGAGTTGCGGCAGAAGTAGGCGCAGGAGTAGACCATCGTGGGGCCAAGCCAAGGCGCGAAAAATTCGGGTGGCTTGTCATAGTGGTAGGAGATGGCTTGCCTGTCCCGGCGCAAGCTGTGAACGAATATGTCGTCGATCGCGTATTGAAGGTGCCGGAAGGCTTTCGTCGCGGAGATTACGATGCGCCGCGCTAAGGAAGGACTTTCGACCCCATGGGCCTGGCTGAAGACGAAATCCGCGAACTGGAACATCGCGAAGATGTCGCCTTCGACTTCGAGATCGCCTTTCACAAAGGCGTCTCCGAGGGAAAGTTCGTTGGGATCCCACAGGAGGGCTTTGAGCACATCGAGCGACTTGACGGTGATGGTGAACCGTGGAAGGCCGGAGCCGTAGTTGGCACCGGTATCATCCCATAATCGCAACTCGAAGGATGGGCCGTGGTAGGCCTCGAGTTCGTGGGTCAATCCGGCATAAAGTTTGTGAGAAAGGGCGTCAGCTTTGGTGACCGTCGGCATGGCTTCTCCCGAATGATCGACTTCCAGATCCCTATGACAATTATTTCGATGTCGATTTAATTCCATCCGATGCATGAAGTCAATTTCAATCTTTCAAGTAGCCGCGCGAATCCAGCAGCGGGCGTTCCATGCTGCGGACCCACTCCGTCATCTCGTCGCTATCTTTTCCGCTGGCGGCGGCGGCGGCAAACTCGTTTCTCAGCACCTGCATCTTCGCTTCAAGGTCGTCGAGCACGTTCAGCAGCAGCGCCTCGGGAGTCATCGGCAGCTTGGGCGAGCCGAACTCGTACTTGCCGTGGTGGCTGAGGATCATGTGCTCCACCAGTACACGCAGCTTTTCGGGAAACGGTGCCAGATCCTTCACTTTTTCGACCAGCATTCCCTGGGCGATGCTGATGTGCCCGATCATCTGGCCCTCAATTGTGTAGCCGAAGCTGTTCTTCCAGTGGAGTTCGCGGGTCTTGCCGATGTCGTGCAGGATTGCTCCGGTGACGAGCAGGTCGGGATCTACCTCAGGATAAAACGGGACAGTTGCAAGGCATACGCGCACCAGCGTTACGACATGTTCGAGGAGGCCGCCCAGCCATGCGTGGTGCAGCCGCTTCGCCGCTGGGGCGCTTCGGTACGCCGCAGCGATGGCCTCGTCGTCCAGGAAGGAAAATACCAGCCGCTTGAGATCTGGATTCGTAAATTTCGAAACGTAGCCGCGCAGCTCAGCCCACATCTCATCGATGTCGAAGCGGGTCGCGGGAAGATAATCGGAAGGGTCAATCTCGCTCTCCGCGGCGTTGCGCATCTTCTGCAAGGTGATCTGAAATTTTCCCTGATATTTGCTGATCTGCCCCTGTGCCTTCACATAGCAGCCCTCGGAGCAACTCGCCAGCGCATCGGCAATCTCGTCCCACATGCGCGCTTCCATTGTTCCCGTCTTGTCGGTCAGGGTGAGCGCAAGATACTGGCCTCCCTGCTTCTTCTCCCGCACCGACAACGAAGACAGTGCGAAGTAAGAGGTCACCATTGCGTTATCGAACTTCGCGGCGTCTGCAATAAAAAAGTCTTTCATGCACCTCAGGATACCCCGCCCGGCACAGATCATCATACGCAGAGAGAGAAACGCGAGAGCCGGGGCCCTCGCGTCGATTACAGGTAGAAGTATGGCTATTTTGTTGCGGGTGCCGTTGGAGTCGGAGTCGGAGTCGGAGCGGGCACAGGAGCAGGTCCCAACGCGCCCTGTCCCAGCGACGGATTTACCGTAGGCGACGGTGGGGGCGGTGCCGGCGCCGGCTTTGCCTTGTCCTGCAAGCGTTCCTTCTTTGCGCCCTTCACCTTCACTTTTTTCTTCTTCTTTGCCGTATCTCCGTTAAGCCCGAGGGGAGCGGCCTGGGTCTTTTGCGAGGCATTGTCCTCAGCGGTTACCGGAGCAGGCGCCGAGGCAGCCTTCTCCTTGGCCTTCCTGGCCTTGGCTGCTTTTTTATCTGCCAATACGACCTTCTCGCGCGATGCATACCGCGTCTTCTTGGCCGCAGGCGCTGCGGGCGTCAGCGGATTAGTATCGGGCTCCTGGGAACTGCTCACTTCTTCATCCGCCATCGCCGCTCCAGGAGCAACATCCGGTCGACCCGGAATGACGCTGGCAGAAGAAGCTCCTGCCCCGACGTCGCTGCCCACTGCCGTCTCCTGTGGACCGGCAGGCAGCGCATTGCGAGGAGCCTGCCCGTAGCGGATCTTCTCACGTTTGATCTTCTTCGGTTTCTTCCGCTTGCCGTTGCTTGTGGCTGCCACTGGCGTTGCAACCAGAGCCGCTGAAGTTGTAGCCGGAGCTGCAGTTGCAGCCGGAGTTATCGGTGATTTTTTGCTCGACGCAAATCGGCCATTGCTACTACTACGGTCAAACCGCTGCTTCTGTTGAACTTTTTTCTTCTTTACCGTAGGCGGAGCATATGCCGTAAATATCGGCTTCGTCTCATTTGGACTGGCACCGGAGTCCACAAATCCCGCTTGCATGTCGATGGACGCATCTTCTCGCAGTTTTGTGAGATATTCGCGCAGTTTAGGCTGCAACTGCTCCATATACATCGCTTCCTGAATCTGAGGCTCGATGTCCTTGAGCGGCGGAGTACCGGCAGCCTGATGTTCCGTCACCTTCAGGATGACGTAACCCTGACGTGTCCGGATCGGCGCTGTATTCTGTCCAGGTTGCAGATCGAAGGTCTGGTCCTCCAGCACCTTTGCCAGTCCACCCCGTTTGTACGTGCCCAGATCGCCGCCCTGAGCTGCGGTCGAGCCGCCGGAGTAGGTTTTGGCCAGTTCGTCAAACTTACCGCCAGCCTTTATCTTCGCTTCCAAATCGTCGGCTTTTGCCTTTGCCTGGGCGACTGCGGCATCATTCGCGTCGGCTGCTGTGGGAATCAGAATTTCACTCAGCCGCACCTGCTCCGGCTGGGCAAAGTCCTGCTTATGTGCGTCATAATAGGCCTGCTCCTTCCCCTGCGTCATCTCCAGGTGGCGTCCTACTTCATCCCGCACAACCTGCTGGGTAATAATGCTGTCGCGGATGTTCGCCTTGAAATCCTCAAACGAGATGTTCTGGGACGCCACAGCCTTTTCAAGAGCTTCCATCGAATCGAGGTGGTTCTGCTTGCGGATCTCATCCAACCGTCGGATCACCTCGGCGTCGGCGTTCAGACCCAGTTCCTTGCCTTTGGACAGCAGCAGTTGCTTGTCGATCATGTCGCGCAACATGTCTTTTTGCCGCTGTGCAATCTCAGCCGGACTGGCGCCGGACTGCTGGTCTTCCCGGGCAAGTTCCTGCGCGGCTCGTTCGACGTCGCTGCGGGTGATGATCTGGTCGTTCACGCGAACGACCACATTCTCGACCACTGTCCCATTCGGCGTAATCGGCGCTGGAGCAGGCAGCGTCAGTTGGGGCTCAGGGGCCGGTACATTCAAAGGGCTCTGATACCGCGGCGCCTGCGCCACTCCCGGTAACACCAGCACGCTTAGCCCAAACGCCACCGCAAACTGCGAAATTCTAAAGGTCATCGTCACTCGTATCTTCAATCAACATCGACTACTTAATATCGGTCGTATAGATCCCTCGCTGCTTCTTTTGACGCATAGCGGCATTGGGCGGTATCCGATTCACCATTCTAACTGTCCCGAACCCATCTAGCGAATCTCCTTTCTGTCCGGCAGCCGCTCACCCGCCGATGCTATACTCCGTCCAAAGAGGGCGCGTCGATATCATGCATCCCCGTGCGTAACATCGAGCACTGTTTTCCCTTTTTTCCGAGGTTATTCAAAGCTAATGGCTCCCCGTACCCGTCGCGCACTGTTCATCGTCACCCTGTTCCTGGCCAGTTGTGCCGTGCTCGGCACATTCATCAACCAGAAGGTTGCCGCGCAGTCAGCAACGGATGAATCCACCCTCCGCGACTCGCTCCATTCCTTTACCAATGTCTATGCTCTGGTGGAGCAGAACTATGCCGAACACCTCGACTCCGACAAGACCGACAAGGCCATTTACGACGGCGCCATTCCGGGAATGCTGCACTCGCTCGATCCTCACTCCAGCTTCTACGATCCAAAGGCCTTCGCCCAGATGCGCGAAGACCAGCATGGCAAATACTACGGCGTAGGCATGAGCATCCAACCGCAACCCGATCCGACCGCCAAGAATGGCCTGAAGATCGTCGTCCTTACTCCCTTTGAAGGAACTCCCTCTTATAAAGCAGGCATTCGTCCCGGCGACGTCATTATGGCTGTCGATGGCAAATCCACTGACGGCATGGATTCGGCTGCCGTCGCCTCCCTCCTTAAAGGCCCCCGCAACACCCATGTCTCAGTCACGATGAGCCGTGAAGGCTCTTCTAAGCCCCTCGTCTTCGACCTTGTCCGCGATGAGGTCTCTCGCCCATCCGTCGATCTTGCCTTTTTGATCCGCCCCGGCGTCGGTTACATTCACGTCACCAACTTCATGGAGACGACCAGTCGTGAAGTGGGCGATGCCCTGGATAAATTCGGCGACATCACCGGCCTTGTTATCGACCTCCGCGGTAACCCCGGCGGACTGCTGAATGAAGCCGTCGGCATGGCAGATAAGTTCCTGGAAAAGGGCCAGATCGTCGTCTCGCAGAAGGGGCGCGCCTTCCCCGACCAGGTCTATCGCGTCTCACATGGCGAAGAGGGCAAAAAGTATCCCATCGTCGTCCTTGTAAACCGCAACACCGCCTCCGCGGCTGAGATCGTCTCCGGCGCGCTGCAGGACCATGATCGCGCTCTGATCGTCGGCGAAACTACCTTCGGCAAGGGCCTCGTCCAGACCGTCTTCCAACTCAGCGAAAATACCGGCCTCGCGCTCACGACCTACCACTACTACACGCCGTCCGGTCGCCTGATTCAGCGCAATTACAACGGCGTCTCGCTCTACGACTACTACTATGTGCGCGATGACGCGGCCAAACCCGACAAGAGCAATCTCGAGGTCAAACTGACGGACGCCGGACGCACTGTTTACGGCGGCGGCGGCATCACGCCGGACGAAGTTATCCCGGAGATGAAGGCCAACGACTTTCAGGGCAGCCTTCTCCAGCATTACGCCTTCTTCAACTTCAGCAAGCACTATCTCGCCACCCATACCGTCAACAAAGACTTCGTCGTCGATGACGCGGTCCTCCAGGACTTCAAAAATTTCCTCAAATCTCAGCAGATCGACTACACCGATGCCGAGATCGCCGGCGTCTCCGACTGGCTGAAGACAAGCATCAAGAGCGAACTCTTCACGTCGCAGTTTGGGCAACTGGAGGGTCTGAAAGTTCGCGCTGAGTGGGACCCGCAGATCGCCAAGGCAGTCACTTTTCTGCCTGCGGCCCAGGCGCTGGAAGATCATCTCGCCGCCGCGCAGAAAACGACGGTTGCCGCTCGTTAGTACAGCCACACCAAAATGCAATCAGCGGACGTAGCGCGATTACTTGAAAGATTTTTTGTTGAGGGTTCGGCCTGAAAAAGTCTCTCCAGGTCCAAACGTTCGCCAGCATGTTGGAATGTCGAACTCTGGAGCGGGAGACGGGGATCGAACCCGCAACCAACGGCTTGGGAAGCCGCTACTCTACCATTGAGCTACTCCCGCTTCGTTCGTAATTATACCCCGCGAAACCAAGGCGAATGGACCCGCACAATAGCAGCGGTTACTGCCGCGGCGTATTCCGCGGTAGAAGCAGCATTAGGATGTAACCCATCGAAACTTGTGAAGCTGTTGTGACTATAGTGAGATATGCCATAAGCCCACTGTGACCCCAAGTCGATCCTATATAGATGGTGGTCACGAATCTTAGACAGGGCGGCCACTATCATAGTGCGATTCATTTGGCCGAACAATATCCGGAAGCATTAGAACTTCGGAGACAGAGTTTTCTCTGCTCGGCCTCCACAACCTGAGCCTCTAGCCTTTACAAATAGCTCTTCAAGAGGTGGTTGTAGATCTCGTTGATCTGCTTCGCACCGGAATCAGACAGAAGAGGCGCAATATATTTATGAAGAAAGCCAGCCTGGGGAAGATTCCGTGAGTTATAGTTTCAAGGATCGCTAGATTGCGGTACATAGTCATCGGGTGAAGTAAAAAAACTTACGACTCGATGCATTGTTCTAAATACCCAGGCCCCCTAAAATCCATACTTGGACTCCCCCACTCGCAGTAAACCGGCGGACCATGGAAATTCACCATAATTAAGGACTTTTCGACAATCGGCTGTGACTCAGAAGAAAGGCACCCACGCACCACTGATTCTATGGAAAGTTTGCTTCGAGAAAGAAAATAGCCATCCAGACTCTGGAGTTCTGGACGCGGTTCCACATTCCGCTCATGGGTGTTACGGAGAGGGGGGTATATGCAAGGCTATCCTTCCGACTACGAAATACAGCGCATTTTCTGTCAATTAGGCTTCGTGTCCGGTTCAGGCGAGCTATTGCCTCTGCTCCGTCGCGCGCACAAGGCGGCTGACGTAAGCGACGTCACGGTGTTGATCGAGGGAGAGACCGGGACCGGCAAGCAGGTGCTCGCCCAGGCCATTCATCTACTTGATCGCAAACGCCAGGCGTTTCCCTTTATTACCATCCACTGCAGCACTGTGAGCGAAGCTCTGGCTGAAAGTGAATTATTCGGGCATCAGCGCGGAGCCTTCTCCGGAGCTGTATCCAATCGCAAAGGACTCTTCCAGTCGGCGCAGCGCGGAACTCTATTTCTCGACGACGTGAACGACCTCCCGCTCGCTCTCCAGCCAAAACTGCTCGACGTACTGCAGCGTGGAATCCTCCGTCCCGTGGGGGCGGATGCCGAGCTCTCGATCGATGTTCGCATCGTTGCCGCAGCCAATCGGCCTCTTGAGCCGCTCGTGCGGGAAGGCCGCTTCCGGTCGGACCTTTACCATCGGCTCAACGTGGTCCGTCTGACACTTCCTCCCTTGCGTGCGCGGCGCACCGAGCTTGACTGCCTGATCATGGCCTTTGCGCATCGCCACCGCAGCCTTTACGCTCCTATCGCGAGCGTCGAGTCTGGCCTGCTACGTTTCCTCGAATCTCAGCCTCTCGATGGGAATGTCCGTGAGCTTGAAAATGCGGTGCGGCGCATGCTTTTTCTTAAGAGCGAGGGCGCTTCGCTTGGTATCGAGGACTGGATGAGGCAACTGGAGTCCGACGTGAGCCCGCATGAAGTAGATCTGCTCGTCGAATCGGCCAATGCGGTCTGGCACACCATCTCGACTGACGGTGTGGGCTATGATCGGGCCCTCCAACAGTTGGAGAAGCGAGTCCTCCAGGCGGCCATCTCTGTCCCTGGATCGACCCGGCGTAAAATTGCCCAACAACTCAATATCAGCGAGAGGGCGCTGTATTACAAGATGCGAGCCTGCGGCATTACTGCTCGCCTTCGCTAATTTCCTTCCTTTGCTGTTCTCTCTATGCGACCAGCAACGCCAGGATTCCCTGCACTGCCGCCCGAACGCGCGGCCTGTATCTGCAAAAAGCTGCAGAGACACTGCAGCGATCGTCAGCCCGCCTCCAGCTTCCACCTAAATCTCTCGGATGATTGCACTTCGCGCTCCATATTGTTCAGAAATCCATCCCATCTTTGAAAGTTTGACGTTGCGTGCCTGATTCGAGATGATTTGTGCGCTGCCATAAGTTGCGCTATCAGCGTAGTTGATGCACAGCCGCATCTTCCTAACTTATCCTCTGTATCAATTCATTTGCACAACGCAAACAACTCAATCGGGACAACTTTATGCACTCATTTCTCCTTCTTGCGCGATTCATTTCCAAACAAGCAGGTTTTTGGACTCTACCGTGCATATAGCGGTGTGACAGGCGCAGCGATCCGCAACCTGCGAGGAGGAAATTTGGTACATGAGGGAGACACCGTCCGATTTCACGCTGCAGATATATTTCTGCCCACCCGCGA
>NFUO01000039.1 GCA_002197545.1 Acidobacteria subdivision 2 bacterium RH1 MAG20
AAGAAAAGAAAGCCATTGAGGGGCTTTGGCGGGTAGCATCGACCGATGCCGAGCAACGGATACTTGGCCTTCCGAAGGAGTTATTTTTCGAGTTCAAGGAAGGAACCGTAACCGCGAAAACCTCGAAGAAACCAGAAGGCAAGACTCACCTACGGGGTCAATACGAACTTGGTCATTCTGAAGAGTTGAAGTCGATCAAGATCAAATGGGAGAAGGGGGAGGACGAAAAGGATTTGTTCTCCTCCCGCTTGCGCGATTTGCCAGACGGACTTTACGAACTGAATGGTCAACAGTTGAAACTGTTGTTGGCACCTCCAGGCCAACGACCGAACACTCTCGCTATCCACGGACGCATTCGCGCCGTCCTCATTACCTTGCACCGCGACAAACGTTGAACAGGCAAGAATAGGGTAACAAAATGGCCGTCTGTCAATGGATGTCAGACGGCCTTAGCGTTTATCCAGATGGGCGGTCAAACGCGATGGTAGGAAAATGGTGACGTGACGTTTTACGTTAGTGCATTGTTGTCCTCAAGTTTCGACGTAATGTGCGCTTTCTGTCGGCGAGGATCGTCCGCATCCGAACCGCCGTCCTGGTCAACAACGCCAGCAAGGCAACGTCGCGCTTAGCTGCAACAGCAATTTCGTTTATACCCCCAACGCCGCTTGGACCGGCACCGACCGTTTCCAGTATTACGCCACCGACGGACAACCAATCTCCAGCACCGCCAGCGGCCTACCGACCTGGGATCGCTCCCGTCTTTCGCGCAAAATATCCTTGCTCTCCGCCTCGGACGACTCGATAATCTCAAAATCATCGGCGCGAGCCACGCCCCCGGCTCGAGAGCGAATGGGCAAGGTTTCGATTCCGTCAACCTCGTGAGACTTCCTTATGGCACGGCAACGCACCTCAACCACCAGCGGCAAAGCCGCGACGAAAACCAAAACCACCAAGGCACCGGCGCGGACGAAGGAAAGCGCGCCCGGCGGCGCATCTCCGGCGACTCGGCCCGCTGGACTGCGCAGCGACACACGCTCCAAGTTCGTCCTCTACAATCTGCTCGGCAAGGAACGCGCTTTCTATCAGGTCGATCGCGTCGAAGTCGAGAAGCCGAGCAAGCCGAGCAAAAAGAAAACGCTCGCCCACAGCATCCTCATCATCGACCGCTCCGGCTCGATGTACTCCTATCTCGAAGACTTGAAGGACACGCTCATCAAGCTGCTGACGCTGGACGAATACGGCCAGTACGATCTGCTGGTGACGCTGATTTCCTATTCGTCGCAGGGCGATTGCCAGGTCCACTTCCAGCGCCGGCCGATCCAGGACATCATGAAGCGCGATTCCAAAGAGATGAAAGAGATCAAGAAAATCCACGTCACCGGCTTGACGTGCATCTCGCAAGCGCTCCAGCTGGCCGCCTCCTTGTGCAAGGACGAGGAGTTAACCTGCGTCACCCTGCACAGCGACGGCTACCCCAACGATCCCAGCCCCAATACCGAAGCGAAGACTCTCGAAAAGCTCTGCGCCGACATGCAAAAAC
>NFUO01000390.1 GCA_002197545.1 Acidobacteria subdivision 2 bacterium RH1 MAG20
GAACTGGCGGACTCGCGAGTCGGCACAGTTGCGGAGCTGATCCGGTGTGCCGTCGAACAACACCTGCGGCTCACCCGCCTTCAAACGGCTCAGCGGATAGAGCATGACAACGCGGTCGGCCACTTTGTTAATCGTCTTCATCTCATGCGTGACGAGGATGCTGGTAACCGTCCGCTGTCGCCGCGTTTGCAGGATCAACTCGTTAATCACATCAGTCATAATCGGATCAAGTCCCGTAGTCGGTTCGTCGTAAAGCATGACCTCCGGATCGAGGGCGAGGGCGCGGGCCAATCCAACCCGTTTTTTCATACCACCCGACAACTCAGCCGGCTTCTTGTTCAGAACGCCGGGCGACAAACCGACTTCTTGCAGCCGATTCCGCACGATGTCTGTGATATCCGACTCCGACTTGCGGCCCTGGGCGCGCAATCCGAAGGCGACGTTATCGAAAACCGATAGGCTGTCGAACAAAGCCGCTCCCTGGAACAGAAACCCGAAGCGCAGCCGTTGTTGCGTCAGCTGAGGTTCGGAAAGTTTTTCCAGGTTTCTGCCGTCGAAAATAACCCGGCCTACCGTGGGCCGCAACAGGCCGATGATGAGTTTGAGCAACACCGTCTTGCCGCAGCCGCTCTCGCCGATGATCCCCAGCGTTTGGCCGCGCTCAACATAGAGATCGATGGCGTGCAGCACGCGCTGGGCGCCGAACTGCATCGTCACCTGCTGTAAGGAGATCAACGGATCCAGAACGGCGGCTGCCTCACTCATGGTCATTAATTAAAAGAGGTGGCTCGCTTGCGGCCACAGGTAATCGTAAAGGCTGTTGAGCCACAGGGCGAGGAAGAAATCGAGGACGAGGACGGCGATGAAGGACAAGACGAAAGCGCGCGTGGCGGCCCGGCCGACGCCCTCCGCGCCGGCTTCGCTGTAGAAACCGCGATGACAGCAGATGACGGCGATGGCGGCGCCGAAACTGATCGGCTTAATCAGCCCGGTCATCAAATCCCAC
>NFUO01000391.1 GCA_002197545.1 Acidobacteria subdivision 2 bacterium RH1 MAG20
AGCGATCCCCGCGGCCCCGGTTCAGCGTCACGCGCTATCCGTAGTTTGATTGTCGTCGAGGTGTTGGCGCCACCCGCTACGTATTGAACTTCCGAACCGGGAATACCTAGCGAAGACACGCGGATGGGCCCCTCGAAACAGCGCGAAGCAACCGTGCGCCAAATCGGAAACCCAGCCACCGCGCCGGCACTCTCAGGAACGCCAGCCCGGTCTTTGATTGAGCCGCGGACGCACAGCCTTATATCCGTTTGGATATAATGGAGCCGCACGGCCGATCCGCTTCCAAGGGTGTGGATGAGATACGCGCTGTGGATTCAAGTGGCGCCTACCGTGTAATTTACTTCGCCAGACGCGCGGACGCTGTTTACGTCCTGCACGCCTTCCACAAGAAAACACGAGCGACGCCGGGGAAGGATCTGAAGATCGCGAAGACACGATTTGGGGAACTATTGGGAGGCAAGAAATGAGGAAACCCGACAGCTACGCCAGTGTTTGGGGTGCGATCGCCGACACGCCGGGGCAGGCCGCCAATCTGCGGGCACGGGCCGAGTTGATGCAGAAGATCGCCGCGCGCCTGGGACGGCACGGCTGGACACAGGACGAAGCGGCCAGCCACTGCGGCGTAACCCAACCGCGGATCAATGATCTGCTGCGCGGCCGGGTCTCGCGCTTCTCCCTCGACGCGCTGGTCAACATCGCGACGGCGCTAGGGTGCCGCGTGCGCGTTGATCTCGATGCCGCCTGAGCCGCGCTCCCTCTGTGGCGCTATGCGCGGATCGCGCCCATACAGCCGGTCCGCCGGGATTTCCGGCGCTCTCGATGGATTACTCCCCGTAAACGCCTTTCGCTTAGGTGATCGGCGACCGAACTCTCCATGAGCGCTTCATCGCCTTCCCACCCAGGGAGCGGTCCAGGAGGCCACTGTGGACGAGACCCCCAATTGTCGAATTGCCGTCGAATAACGCGCCAACCGGAAGTTGGTCAGGGCGATCGAGTTGACGGGAAAACGCCCTATCCATAGTCTGACTGTCGTCGGAGCGTTGGCGCCATCTGC
>NFUO01000392.1 GCA_002197545.1 Acidobacteria subdivision 2 bacterium RH1 MAG20
CCGGAGGAAAGCTCCGGTCGCTCACGCTCCCGGCTCGCCATAATGTTAGGGCTCCTTAGTCGTTACTTGGCGCGGCTGAGGTATTCGCCGGTGCGCGTGTCGATGGCGACCATGTCGCCGATGCTGATGAACGGTGGCACGGCGATCTTCAAGCCGGTTTCCAGCGTGGCCGGCTTGTACTGAGCGGCCGCCGTCGCGCCCTTCAAGGCCGGATCGGTTTCCGTCACCTTCAGATCGACCGTATTGGGCAATTCGAGACTGATAGGCTTGCCTTCGTACAAGGTGACTTTTACTTCGTCGTTCTCCTTCAAGTACAGCATCTGCTCGCCGACCCACTCTTTGCTCAAGTGAATCTGATCGTAGTTTTCATTGTCCATGAAGACGAATCCGTCGCCTTCCATGTAGAGATACTGCATGGCGCGCGTTTCGAGGTAGGCTTGCTCGACCTTGTCTTCGGGATGAACGCGCTTGTCGTTGACGAGGCCCGTTTTGAGATTCTTGAGTTTTAAGCGCAACTTGGACGGCAGGTTGCCGGGCGTTTTCAAGTCTCGATCGAGAACCTGAAAGAGTTGCCCGTCCTCGGTGATAATCATGCCCCTGCGGAGTTCACTGTATGCGATCGACGCCACGATTCCCTATGCCTCTTTGGGTTACTTGGCACGGCTGAGATATTCGCCCGTGCGGGTGTCCACTTGAACCACTTCGCCGATGCCGATGAACGGCGGCACCGTGATTTTCAGGCCCGTTTCCAACGTCGCCGGTTTGAACTGCGCCGCCGCGGTGGCGCCCTTGACCGATGGCTCCGTCTCCATCACTTTCAGTTCGACCGTGGCCGACAGTTCCACGCTGATCGGCTTGTCCTCATAAAAGGTCACCTGGGCGTCCTCGTTCTCCTTGAGATAGAGAATCATTTCCCCGGCCAGTTCGTCGCTGAGGGTGATCTGGTCGTAGGTTTCCTTGTCCATGAAAACGTAGCCGGTGCCTTCCTTGTAAAGATACTGCATCGGCCGTTTGTCGAGGTACGCCAACTCACACTTATCTTCGGGCCGAAAGCGCTTCGGCGTGAGCGCGCCCGTCTTGAGGTTTTTCAGCTTCAAGTTGAGGATGGC
>NFUO01000393.1 GCA_002197545.1 Acidobacteria subdivision 2 bacterium RH1 MAG20
GAACGCGCATTACAGCAGGGAAAGCCGTGGACGCAAGATATCGTGGTGAGATCGAACAGTCCGGAGTCGACGTACAGCTTTGAAAAAGATGCCGAGCGCCTTGCTCCCTGGAATGCGAAGCTGAAGGACTACCTTCGTTGACTCCCCGCTCTGCCTAGTACTACAGTTGCAGATAGCGAATCGTTTGGGGTAGCTGGACTGTAAACCATTGATTTTTCGAGAGAGTGCGCGAGTGGGTCGCGATGGAAATCAGGTGGAATCCATTAAGTGCAACTGTAGTCTTAGAGCATTTCTCCTATTTCTGTATAGGGCCGAGGCGGAGTCTGAACCATGCGTCGGCGTTGTCGGCGGTGATCTGGGGCAGCAGATCGGTGATGGTTTGGTCGAGGGCCTGGGCGGTGGAGGCTTTGGCGGCACGGAGCAGTTGCTTGAGCTTGGCCCAGGCTTTTTCGATCGGATTCAAGTCCGGCGAATAAGGCGGCAGGTAGAGCAGTTCGGCCCCGCACTGCTGGATGCGCTGGCGCACACCATCGACCTTGTGGGTGCTGAGGTTATCCATCACCACGACGTCGCCGGTCCGCAGCTTGGGACATAAAACATGGTCGAGATACGCCAGGAAAATGTCCGTGTCGGTGGCCGCTTCGACGGTCATCATGGCCAGCATGCCGCGGGCACTCATGGCACCCAGCATGGTTAGGATTTTCCAGTGGCCCTGCGGCGTGCCCTCCGGGATGCGGCCCCCGCCCCTACAGCGCGCATAGCGCGGCGTCATGCCCACCATGACCCCGCTTTCGTCCAGGAAAATCAACCTCTCCGGCGCGATGGCGCGGATCGTTTCCAGGTACTCTTGCCGCCGCTTGCGGTTTTCTTCCGTATCCCGCTCCGAGGCGTGGAGTGACTTTTTTTCAGCCGGAACCCCAGCCGCCGCAGTACCCGCCACAGGTGCTGGGTGCTGATCCAAAGGCCGCTGTACTTTTCCATCTCCGCCTGCAGCTGGCGCAATGTCAGGTCGCTGTTGTCACCCAGCAACCGGGCCAGCAGCGTTTCGTTGACTTGGCTTTTCGGGCCAGGCCGATGCCGCCGCCGCGCTACTTGCCCGCTGCGCTTGCGCGCCGCCGAAACCTTCCACGCCCAGCCACAACTGACGCCGAAACGCCCAGCCAACTCCGCCAGACTCCCCTGGCCACGGTCGTGCGCCTCCAACAACTTCTGTCGCAAATCATCCGAATACGCTCGCGCCATCTCTTATGGCCACGAAAAATCGCCAAGCCCACTATACACTATTCCGAGAAATGCTCTAGGAATCCTGTCAGCAGCATCAACGCCGCGCCAAACACCAGCAGATCGA
>NFUO01000394.1 GCA_002197545.1 Acidobacteria subdivision 2 bacterium RH1 MAG20
GACGAACACCAAAGCCAGCCCTGCTAACGCGCCTTCGCCGGTTCCGGCATTGCATCCTGCCGGCCCTCCTGTGTTGGACTTCGCGGCGGCGTTAGACCGTGTCGAAGGTGACCGCGAGCTTCTGGAAAATCTTATGGGAATGTTCGCAGCTGAATGCTCCCATGACATCGCTGAAATCCGCAAATCGCTTCAAGCCCGCGATATGGTGCTGCTCGAGCGCCTGGCGCATACGCTGAAGGGAGCGTCCGCAAGTCTCGCTGCGGAGCGTGTTGCCGATGCAGCGTTCGCGCTGGAGAAGCAAGCGCGTACTGGTGAAGTGGGCGATGCGGAACAGTTACTGGAGACTTTGCTCGGCGAAATTAACAGCCTGTTGCCGGAAATCGAGTTGTTTTGCAAAAAGGTGGCGCCCTGAGCGCGACCAGCTCGGACCACCGAATAGACCGCAGCATGACCGAGAACAGGAAGATCAGAAACAGAGTTCTGATCGCGGACGACGATCCTCTGTCTCGCCGCATGCTGGAGGCTTTCCTTACCAAGTCCGGATATCGTGTGGTGACCGCCGTGGATGGGGTCGGTGCCTTGAAGATCCTTACTGCGGAAGACTCGCCGCCACTCGCCATTTTGGATTGGATGATGCCGGGATTGGAAGGTCCCCAGGTTTGCGAGCGCGCGCGGGCGCTCCTGGACCGGCCTTACGTCTACATCCTCTTGCTCACGGCTCGCAACGAAAAACAGGACCTGCTGAACGCACTCCAATCGGGGGCGGACGACTATCTCACGAAACCCTTTGACGCCCAAGAGCTTCGCGCGCGCCTGCACGTTGGGCAGCGCATCCTCGATCTGCAGGATAGCCTGATTGCCGCGCGGGAAGAGATGCGCTTCCATGCCACACACGACTTGCTGACGGGTATCGACAATCGCTCGGTGGTAATTGATGCCATGAACCGGGAGTCGTCGCGGCAAGTGCGCGAAGGAGGATCGTTCGGAGTCGTTCTGCTGGACCTGGATCACTTCAAAAACGTCAACGACACCTTGGGCCATCTCGCCGGGGATGCGGTGCTAAAAGAGGCGGCGCGGCGGATGAAGCTAGCCGTTCGTCCCTACGACACAGTGGGGCGCTACGGTGGCGAGGAGTTTCTCGTGGTCGTGCCCTCGTCGGACGGGGAGGGCGCTTTAACCCTGGCGGAGAGAATCCGCGAAGCGATCCAAGCCACACCAGTAACGACCGATGCCGGCGATGTGCGCGTGACCGTAAGCTGCGGCGTGGCGGCCAGCACTGAGGGCCATCGGCTCGATCCCCAGGCCTTGCTCCATCTGGCCGACGAAGCGTTGTATCGCGCAAAGGCGCGTGGACGCAATCGCTCGGAACCTGCCGCGTAC
>NFUO01000395.1 GCA_002197545.1 Acidobacteria subdivision 2 bacterium RH1 MAG20
ACAAGTACGTGATACCCGTCGGTTATGCCGAGCGCACCAATTTCCTCGGCGGCGAGAATTTCGTCGACGTGACGCGCAGCGGACATGAGATCGCCGGCAAGAAGGCGCTCGCGTCTGCCGGATGGAATATCAAGGACGTGCGCTCATTCCATCCCTACGACGATTTTCTCATCGCGATCGTTATTCAGCTGGAAGCATTCGGCTTTTGCAAGCCGGGCGAGGGCATGGCCTTCGTGCGCGATACTGATCTTTCCTATAACGGCACGCTGCCCCTCAACACCGGCGGCGGTCAGATCTCGGCGGGGCAGGCGGCCTGTTCCTCGCACAATCTAATCGAGGCGGTGCGTCAACTCATGGGTGAGGCCGGCGAGCGGCAGGTCAAGGATACCACCAACGCGCTGGTGACCGGCATCGGCTGGATCAATTACGGGCGCAACTGGGGATCGAGCGCGGCGCTGGCGCTGGTTCCGAACCAATAAGAGGGCGAGGTTAGAGGGTAAGATGGCCATCACATTGAACGATACGCTCGGCGTCAAACGCGACATCAAACACTACGATTTCGGTATGCCATTCTGGGAGGCGACGCGGCAGAAGAAACTCGTCATCCAATACTGCAAGACCGCGAAGAAATATCAGCACTTTCCGCGTCCCGTGAGTATCTTCACCGGGCGGCGCCGTGATATTGAATGGCGCGAGGTATCGGGCAAAGGCACGGTGTTCTCGTTCACCATCGCCCACCGCGGTACGCCGGCGTTTCAGGGTAGCGAGCCGTACGCCATCGCCAGTGTGACGCTCGATGTCGGGGTTAATGTCATCGCCGACGTGGTCAAATGCACAGCCGACGAATTGAAGGTCGGCATGAAGGTCAAGCCGTACTGGCACCCTCTCTCGAATGGCGAACACCTCTTGATGTGGCAGCCCGACAAGGACGCCGCATGAGTGGACCGCAAGATGCGCGCGGTCCGAAAGCGGTCGCGAGATTCCTGAGGCCGCGCTCTGTCGCGATCATCGGGATATCGACGCGCGCAGGCAGTGCCGGCCAGATCATTCTGCAGTGCCTGAAGGTCAACAACTTTCAGGGTGATGTGTACTTGGT
>NFUO01000396.1 GCA_002197545.1 Acidobacteria subdivision 2 bacterium RH1 MAG20
ATCGATGTTGTGCCCCGCGGTCGGCGACGTCTTGTGCCCGAGGATTATCGGTATTCTCAGTACATGAACCTCTACGAAGAGCTTGCAGCCATTCTGCGGAACGATATGACATCGAAGGGCTACACAGTGCGCGCGGATGCGACCACCGACGAAATTGTGGATGGATACCTAAATCTCGTCAATCGACAAATCCAGAAAGGTCCTCGGGTTTTCTTGCAGTCAGCTGAACTTGTGGTCCCGGTTGATCGCTCTCAGGGATACCAAGAACTGAAACGCAAAGTAGAAGCAGGTGAACTCTTGAAGCCCCATCAAAGCACCTCAATCGAGAAACCCGACTATTACGACTCACTGTTCTTGGACTGGGGGATTCAACACTTCCATCTCAGCGTAAGTCCCCATCCCCGCGCAGCAGGCTTTGTTGCGCGATCTGGGCCTCTCCTGTTTGCGCGCGTAACACCGACGCGTTTCTACGCCATCCAGGTATACGAACACGGTGCTTGGAACAAGAACGAGATTGTCGAAATCCTTGAACGGAACTGGCCGAGCGAGATCGAACGGTTTAAGCTGAAGGGTCTTCATCCCATTACACCGCCCCATTCGGAACAGGACATAAAAGCCTTCCGCACCGCTGGGATTACCGTTTTGGCGCAGGCGGGAGGCCGTTTCATTGCCCCAATGGGCGGCGGTTTCAGAAGCAATGGTCAGAGTTCGCTAATCTTGGACAGTCGCGCCAACCTGCGGGCGAACTGCCGGGAACTCGAAGAGGCGTCGCTCCCCATACTTCGAGAATTCGCGAATCACGGCGGTCCTCCTTTGCATAAACAAGTCGTTCGCCTGGAGCGTAACCGTGTGGTGTTCCCCTCTTGACGGTCCGATTCTGACTGGTCAGTGACATTTGCGAAGTGTCCACTTATTTCTACGTGGACACTTACGGCAAGTGTGGATCAGGCCGCTTGGGAAATATGGGCCTGGAGGCTCTCTGCCAGGTTCCAGGGCAGCAGCTCGGCGATGCGGCTGATGGGATGCTCGGCGATCCGGGCGAGCACGGTGCGGAGGTAGTGTTCCGGGTCTATGCCGTTGAGCTTGGCCGAACCGATAAGCGAATAGATCGCACCCGCACGCTCGCCCCCGGTGTCGGAGCCAGCGAAGAGGTAGTTCTTGCGGCCCAGGGCGACGACGCGCAACGCGCGTTCGGCGCTGTTGTTGTCGATCTCAAGCCGGCCGTCATCGACGTAGCGCGTGAGTGCGCGCCAGCGGGAGAGGGAGTAGCGGATCGCGGCCGCGGTCTCGCTCTTGGGCGACAGCTGGCGCACGGCCTTCTCCATCCACTTGTGCAGTTGATCGAGCAGGGGCCTGGCGCGTGACTGACGAACCTCGCGCCGAAGCTCGGCAGACTTGCCGCGGATCTCGTCTTCGATCGCATACAGCGCAGCGATCTTGGCCAACGCTTCGCTTGTAGTGGGCGAGGCATGGAGCGCATGGATCTCGTAAAACTTGCGCCGTGCATGAGCCCAGCACGCCACTTCGTAGATGCGACCTGCCCCATAAAGATGGTGGAAGCCTGCATAAGCGTCGGCCTGCAGTGCGCCGGTGAAATCCTTGAGGTGTTGGCGCGGATGCTCACCCTTGCGATCCTCCGAGTAAGCAAACCAAACGGCCGGTGGTGTCTCATCTCCGGCAGGCCGGTCATCGCGCACATAGGTCCATAATCGTCCGGTTTTGGTCTTGCCGTTGCCCGGCGCCAGCACTGGAACGGGTGTATCGTCGGCGTGCACCTTCTGTGCAGCCATGACGTGATCGCGCAGCGCGGAAACCAGCGGCGTCAGCAACTCACTGGTTGCGCCTACCCATCCGGCCAGTGTGGAGCGGTCCAGACCGACGCCTTCGCGCGCGAAGATCTCCGCCTGGCGATAGAGCGGCAGGTGGTGACCGTACTTCGACATCAGCACATGGGCCAGAAGCGCCGGTCCAGCGAGTCCACGCTCAATCGGCCGTGACGGTGCGGGAGCTTCAACCACTTGCTCGCAGCGGTTGCAGGCGAACTTCGGCCGCACGTGGCGGATGACCTTGAAGGTTGCCGGAATGCGCTCCAGCTGTTCGCTGACGTCTTCTCCAAACTGGCGCAGCGCACCACCGCAATCGGGGCAGCAGTCGTGCTCGGGCAAGTGCATCACGACTTCACGCGGCAGATCTTCCGGCAGCGGCTTGCGCCGGGGACGTCGGGGCGAGCGGGCGGCAGACTGTATCTGAGGGTTGTTTTCTTCGGCGGTGTCTTCGGCAGCTTCGCTGGTCTCCAACTCTTCGAGCTGAAGTTCCAGCTGTTGGAGTTCGCCGGCGAGCTTCTCGCTCTTGGTCCCGAACAGCATGCGCCGGTACTTCTCGATGACCAGCTTCAGATGCTCGATCTGCTGCGCGTTCGAGCGTCGTTCCCGGATCAGCAGCGCCTTCAGCGTCTCCTTATCGAGCGAGTCCAGATCAGCCAGCGCTGCGTCGATCATGCGGCGAGTATGCCATGAAAGGCTGTGGAAACAATCCACAAATATCCGCATGAATACAGGCGATTATTACAACCCTCTATACGGAGGCCGGCACTTCGAAGGTGCGTTCGGGGCGGCGCCAGTCGATGCCTTCCAGCAGCATCGATAGCTGCGCGCGACTGAGGGAAACCGTTCCACTGTCCGCCTTCGGCCACACGAATCGACCACGCTCCAGGCGCTTGGCGAAAAGGCATAACCCATCGCCGTCAAACCACAGGCACTTGATGATGTCGCCGCGGCGGCCACGGAATACAAAGACATGGCCTGAGTACGGCTGCTCGTTCAGCACCGTCTGCACCTGTGCGCTCAGTCCATGAAAGCCGCGCCGCATGTCCGTCACGCCGGCTGCCAACCAGATGCGTGTCCCTGCGCGAAGTTCGATCACCGACATAGGCTCTCGAGTATGGTGCGGAGCAGCGCGCGATCCGCGCCGCGCTCAACGCTGATCGCTGCCCG
>NFUO01000397.1 GCA_002197545.1 Acidobacteria subdivision 2 bacterium RH1 MAG20
ATGACCAAGCGGGGAGAACCGTTACCAATCAACCAAGCGCTGAATCGTCCGAGAGCCAAGCTCGGCCTCGACCTCACAGCATGGATGGCGATCGTATTCGTCTGCGTAACGGTTTTCCTCGTTGGGTTTCGTCTGTTGGCGATGATGGCCTTCCCCACGCTCGCCGTGGGCGCATGGCTCATCGTTCGTAAACACCCAAAGATGTTTCAGCTCTGGGGCCTGAGCCTCAACCAGAAGTCCTACTATGACCCGCGCAAATACTGAGCAAGCCAAATTCGTTCCGTGGTTCGCAAAGGCCGGAGCCGCGTGCAGCATCGTTCCGATTGCACGCTTTATCGGCCCCAACATTTTCGCGCTGAAGGGCGGCGGTTACGGATGCTTGTTTACACTCACCGGGATTGATGAAGAAGGGTTGACCGACCAGGAGCTTGAATCACGGATGCGCTCGATTGAAGGCGCATTGCACGGACTTCCCGAAGGTTCGTGTCTGTATCAGTACACCCGCGTCATGTCCGGCTACGAGCTGCCGCGCCAGAAGACGTACAGCAATCCCGTCACGCAGGTATTCGTGGATGACCGCCTCGGCTTCCTTGAAAAGACCGCAGCCTTTCGCCGCATAGACCTTCACTGGTGCCTCATGTTGGAGCCGCCCAAGCTGAAAGCGTTCGAGCGCAAGCCGCAGGAGAAGTCCGCCGACACATCGCGGATGCTGGCGGAACTTCAGAAAGCGGCAACAATTCTGGAAGGACACCTCGGCGGTATGTTGGGGCTGCGACTCCTGGATAAACACAGCACATTCCAATTCTTCTCGTATCTCTTCAACCTTGAAGAGTGGGCCTCGCAAGCGCAGCTCCGTGACGATGCGGGCGTAGACCGGCAGATCGTCAGCAATCCCGTCGCATGGCATAGCGATCATCTGCGTGTTGGCAAACGGTACGTGCAGATGTACTCATTGAAGACGACGCCGGAGGCGTCGAGACCGTGTCTCTTCTCCGGCCTGCTATCACTGGACTGCGATAGCGTGCTGTGTTCGACATGGCGGCCCAAGTCCACCACCGCGGCCCGCAGCGAGATCGACGCGCAGGAGAAGTTCATCTCGTTTTTCAAAGTCGGTGTGCTGACCCGCGTGATGAGCGGACGCGACACGGCTTCACTGGAAACAGGCGCAGGCGCGAAAGCCGCCAACAGCAGCGTCGATGACTTGAGCCTTGTCATCCGCGAACTGGACAAAAAGGCTCAGGGCGAATACTCACTCCGCCTGCTGCTCGCCGCCAACAGCGCGGAGCAGCTACGCGACAATGCGCCTGCCGTGCATCGGATCTTCGTCGATGCACGCGCCCAGGTGATCGAGGAAACCCTTGGCAATCTCTGTGCGTTCTACGCGATGTTTCCCGGCAACGGCAAATTCAACGTCTTCCCAATGTGGCTCAGTGAAGAACATCATGCACGGTTGTCCTCCGTGTTCACCCCGCACATCGGTCACCCACATTCCGAAGACCTCGACTCCGAGTACCTGAATGTCTTTGAAACCCGTACCCGAACACCGTTCTTTCAGGACGTGTACGTGGATGGTGTGCGCGTCATGCTCGTCATTGGGCCTACAGGATCGGGCAAAAGCGTGATCGGCAATGCCACCGTTGCGCTTGAGCAGAAGTACGGCGGTTTCACCTACATCTTCGACATCGGCGGCAGCTATGAGAGTGTCGTGGAGTTGTACGGCGGTCGTGTAGATCGCATCGGCAAAGATGGCCCGCGTGTCGCTTTGTTCTCTCTTGAGCCGACCGAGAGCAACATTAAATTCCTGTATTCGTTCATCAAGCTGCTACTGACCAATGGCGGCGCGGAGTTAGAACCGGAAGATGATGACGTGATCCACAAGGCCGTGCAGGACATCTACCTGCTTGACGTTGAAAATCGCCGCCTGTCCAATCTCTTTCTGCCCAAGAAGCTCGACAGGTATCTCTCGAAGTGGGTTGGGAGAGGCATCTACAGCGCCATCTTCGACAACGTAGAAGACAGCCTCTCGCTCTCGCGTGTCCAGTGTTTCGACTTCCAGGGCGTCAATAATCAGCAATACGCGGACCTGATTGAGCCGCTGATGGTGTGGCTGCTCCATCGCATCAATGACGTGCTCTACGACCCGGCCAATCTTGGCGTCCCGAAGCACGTTTTGATCGAGGAGATTTTCTCTTCGATGAAGAATAGGCAGTTGCTCGAAGGTGCGCTCGCGTCGATCAAGACCGTGCGTAAGAACCTTGGCGGCGTCACCATGATTGGTCAGTCAGCAGAAGACTTGGGCGAGAACGCCGACTCCATCGTGAACTCATGCACGTCGTTTCTTTTCCTGAAAGATGCGACGTTCAACCGGAAGCGCTATGCAGAGCTGTTCAAGATGACGGAACAGCAACTCGCATTGTTTGAGAGCTTGCAGGATCGCGAGGCACTATACATGCGCCGCGATGGACTTGCCAAAGTTGTTCGCTTGAATCTCGACGCACGCAGCTATGCGACGTTCTCCACCAAGCCGAAAGACCGCGTGCGCCGGTCAAAGCTGATTGCTAAGTATGGACTCGCCGAAGGCATCACTCGTTTCGCCCAGGGTGAGTCTGCGTAACCGAAAGGACCAGAGACAATGAAACCACCCATCCTCATCTTCGTCGCCTGTGGGCTTGCCTTGACCGCCTCCGCTGCCTCCGCGTCCGGTCCCACAACTCCCGATCAGAAGCACCTTCAGCCAAACGCGCCGCGCACCATCACCGTATCCGAGGCGGACACGCCGCCTGTGATCCGCGCCGGGCTGCTGCAATCGACATTGATCCTTTTGCCTGCCGAGGAGAAGGTTACCAATGTGTTTGCGGGGGATACCGTGGATTGGGTCTTCGACGGCGGCCACGTCGCCAGCCGCTTTATCAGCATCAAGCCGAAGGTGGCGGGCAGCACCACGGACGTGCATATCGTTTCCGACCACGGCAACGAATACACCTTGCAGTTGCGCGAGGTTTCGAGCGACGACGATCCCCACTTCGATTCCAAAATCTTCATCGCTCCGGGCGACAAGGCCGCGAAAGACAGGCTGGCCGAGCTGCCTGTCTTCGTTCCCGCCGCCGATCTGGACAAGGTGAAGCAGGAAGCGGTCGCAGCGCAGGCGGCCCAGGCCGCGACGCTGAAAGCGGAAAAGACGCAGGAAGAGGCATACCGGAGCCAGTATCCCGGCTCGCTGCACTTTGACTACATATGGGATAAGTCGAAGGGCAAAGAGCTTGGCTTGCAGGAAATTTGGCACGATGACAAGTTCACCTACCTGCGCGGTCAGTTTCAGGAGACGCCCGCTCTCTACGAGGTGAAGGATAAGAAACCGTCGCTCATCAACTTCGATTTCGCAAATGGCCTGTACACAGTACCGAAGCAGTTGGAGAACGGCTATCTCGCCATCGGCAAGCAGAAGGTCGAGTTTCATCGTACCGAGGAAGCGAGGTAGCCATGCCGGAGCCAAACGAAAAAGCGCCTGCGACCGTACCGGAACAGCCGGAAGCCAAACCGCCGTTGCGGAAGAGTATGCCGGTGGTGATTGCCCTGGTAGTCATCATCGGGCTTATTGGCATTGCGAATCTCTCCAGCCTGTTGAGCGGTAACAAGAAGAATGCGCCAACCAGCGCGATGCCCATGCGTCCGGCAGCGCCGAACGCGCAGCAGGTAAACAGCTTTGAGTCGCAACAGCAATTGCAGGCGCAGCGCGACGCCGAGGCGCGGCAGCATCAACAGGAGCTTAACGTCGCGCTCCAGCAACTCCAGCAGACGGAAGGCGCTCCCGGCCCGGAGGCCGCAGGCGCGCCATCGATGACCGCTGCGCAGCGTGCGGCAATCTATGGTGACAGCCCGAACGCCCCGCAGCGTACTTCAAATATGTTTCAGACGCAGGCCGAGGCCAAGCAGAAGCAGCTCGTTAAGGAAAAGCAGCAGCAGGACGCGATCAACAGCGACACGCTGGCGATAGACTTTGAGCGGATAACACCTGTTGCTTCCGCAGGGAGCACCGCAGAGGCCGCGACGACAGCTACTGCAGTCGGCGGCGCGGCTCCTACGAAGACCGCCAGCGTAGAAGCCAAGACGGACAGTAAAGGCAATGCGATGGCCGGGTATAACTTCGACACCTACGATGGCCGCCTCTATCGCATCTTCGAGGGTACGGTGCTTGAGGGCGTTGTCACCAATCACATTGACGGCGGTTTCAGCGGGCCGATCATGGTCTCGCTCACCACCGACCTGTACTCCCACGATCATCAGCAGCTTCTCTTGCCGCAAGGGACGCGCCTGCTTGGTGAGGTGCAGAGCGTGGGCAATGCACAACAACGCAAAATGTTTGTCACATTCCACCGCGCCATCTGCCCCGATGGGTTCTCTCTGGAATTTGCCAAATACTTCGGCTTGGACCAGGTTGGCACCACCGGCCTTGCAACCAAGGTGAACCACGGCTATTTGCAAGCGTTCGCCGCCGCCGCTGCCATTGGCGGCCTGGGCGGACTCGCGCAGATCGGCAACAACGGCAGCATCCTTGACCCTTCGACCGAGATTCGCAATGGGATCTCCGGGCAGTCTGCCGTCGAGGGCGAGCAGGTGCTCAATCACTTCCTCGACCGGCTGCCCATCATCACGCTCAAGGAAGGTTCGCGTGCCCGCGTGTATATCGGCACCGATCTTTTGATTCCGTCCTACGCGGAGCATCGCGTCGATCCCACGTTATAGAGGAGCATCGCGATGAATGACCGATATGAACATCTGCTCCGCAAGTCGCGTGACGCCAAGAGCAGAGAGCGCGACGCATGGGCTGTGCAATCTACCGGCGAACGGGTCGCCGTGGCACTTGTCCTCAATAATGCCCATTGGCTCGCAGAGGTGGGATACACGCTTCCCGAGGTCATCGAACGCAGCGGCGCGGAATGGGTAGCCATGATTCCGCAGGTTGCCCGACAACTCACGGAGGAGGAGTAAAGACCATGCAGATTGTTACATCCCATCGCATTTATCGGATCTCCGGGATATCCGCAGCCGTGGTGCTCGCCTTTGTTCTTCTTGGAACGGACACCGGACGAGACATGGTCGCGTGGGTTTACCTCCAGTCCACCGAGGCCATCGCAAAGGCAACACACATCCACGCATTTTCCATGGACAGGTTCGATCCGACCTGCCCGCAGTCCATGTAATCACCACCCGCAGGAGGCTTTATGAGATTCACTCTAACCAACCGTCGCAAATGGCTTGTCGGAGCAGGCGCGGCATTGATCCTCACGGCAACGCCGAGCTTTGGCTTGTTCGGTCTCGGGGATATCGTCTTCGATCCCACCAGCTATGCAAGCCTGGTGCAACAACTCACCATGCTCCAAATGCAGTACAGCACGATCAAGAACAACCTCACCCATTTCTCGTTCAAGCAGCAGTGGCAGACGACGCTTTTCTCGTTGGAGAACGTCAACGTAGCTGACCTGTTTGGTGAGACGGCGGGCATGAACACTGCTCTCAATACCAATTCGCCGTCCGCATCGAGCACGGCATGGAAGGCGGCCACGATCACAATGAACGGCAGTGCGCCGTCCTATCTCGCCAGCCAGTCGCTTGGTAGCGCCCGCACGTCGCAGCTTGCGTTGATTGAGACCTCCGATGCAGTTTCCCCCGACTGCCTTACCGCCGTGGGCCAGTATCGGGGTGACAGGGCTGGCAACGCCACAGCCAACACCTCGCTATTGTCGCAACAGTTTGACAGCAGCGACGCGACTAACAGCGAAGTTCAACAACTTAACCTTCTCAACGCGGCGGAGGCCCAGAGGATGGCAGAGATGCAGTCGCAAGGCACCTTGCAGGCTTGCCTCGCGTCGCAGATGACTGTTGCCAACATGGAGCGACGGAACGCCGCCGTTGAAGACCTCAACACCGCCGTCTTCGTCCAGCAGCAGCGTTCGGCCAATGACACGAGCGCCGCCAACGAAGGCAGCACCTGGGCTAACTACCTGCCATAAAGGAGATGGCATGAATAGAAGAGCGAGATTCTGAGGCGATAAGCTCCGAAGCAGTAGCTGAGGAGCAGGCAGGGTGCAGGCTGCATATGCTTTTTGAGGCGCATGACCTCGTAAAGGAGATTAGTCAGACCTGCAACCGAAGCGTCACCGTAAGGCCGCAAGGACCTTGAATGGGAGAATGGTGATCGCCGCAGAGCGCGTCTGCTCCAGAACCACAGGGAGAGAGACGATGAAGCGATATCTGGGAGTGGACCTGCATCGGACGCAGTTCACCGTATGCACGCGATTGGAAAGCGGACGGACGTATCTGCGGCAGTGGCCGATCAAAGATCTGAAGCTGTTTGCCGCGCAACTGAGGAACGAGGATGAACTGGCTGTCGAGGCCACCGGCAATACGCAGTTGTTCTACGACGCCGTGGTTGAGCGAGTCAAACGGGTGGCTGTCGTGAACCCAGGCCAGTTCAAGGTCATCAGCCAGTCGGTGAAAAAGACCGACAAGAACGATGCCGAACTACTGGCCTTGTACTTGTCGAAAGAGTTGTTGCCGGAGGTGCGGATGAAAGGACGCAGCCAAAGAGAGATGAGTCATCTGGCGCAGACGCGCGACCTGCTGGTCAAGCAACGATCGGCGTTGAAGGCCAAGATCAACAACTTACTCTCCGCCGAGGGGATCAACCTAAAGAAGGAAGCGCTGTCCAGCAACAAGGCGCTGGAGCGGGTGTTGGCGCTGCCCCTGTCGCCACTGATGCTGGCCGAGGCCCGCGTGCTGGTGGGCCAGATCCGCAGCCTCAACCAGAGCATCGCCGAGTTGGAAGGGCTGATCGAGGAAGAAGCTCCCAAGCTGGCCGGGCATGAAAACCTGATGAGCATCAAGGGCATCGGCCCGGTCAGCGCCGCCGTGCTGTTGAGCGTGATCGGCGATATCCGGGACTTCTCCGACCCCGGCAAACTGGGCGCCTATCTCGGCCTGGTGCCCCGGATCCAGAACTCCAACGAGACGGAGCACTCCGGACGCATTACCAAGCAGGGCAACAAACTCGCGCGCACTTGCTTGGTGCAGTGCGCGCTCGTCGCCAAACGTTATAGCTCCTACCTGCAGCAGTTCTATCAGCGCATTCAGCGCCGCCGCGGTGGAGGCAAGGCCAACATTGCACTGGCGCGCAAGTTCCTGGGAGTCATCTATCACACCCTCAAAAACAATTGGGTGTTCGAGGACTTCCCCAATTTCGTCCTGGCCTCCTGATAACAGGCCACAACTACAGCATGAGTAGACAACTATTCATGGGAGACTGCAATGCTGAAAGCGATCAACACGAAACTTCTTCTCGCCATCCTCGCGGCTCTCGTCGCCATCGGAGGCGCGTTAACCTTCCAGCGGCATGAGGCGGCGAAAGCCGCCGCTGCCGCCGCCAAAACCGCGGCCATTCTTCAGCAACAGCAGAAGGAGGCCGAGGAGCGAAAGGCCGAAGACGAGGCGTTCCGGCAGCGTGTGGAAGCGGACAAGAAGAAGCACAATTCCGCTGCTGCCCACGAAGGCAAGACCTGGCAGAAATACATCCCCTAAACGCAACCAAGGGAGAGTAGCGATATGGTTTCCGTGGCGTTGTTAGCACAAGCATTACCGAGCGCAAGTTCCGGTGTTGATTGGCTGTATCAGTTCACCAACAACCTAACCAATCTCACGACGCAGAACGGCGGAGCGCTCACGCAGCTTGGGCTCACGGAGCTGGCCTCCATCTCCCTCTTTGTACTCATTAGCATGGTCGTGAACTGGAACACCCAGAGCATGACACTGCGCTTCCATGCTCAGCCCGTCCATGCGGGCGATCTTGTCACCTTTCTCGTCCGGCTCATTATCTGCTGCCTGCTCGAAAACTATTGGGTGAACCCATTCCCCGGCGCGAGTTTTGGCATCAACCATTTCTTTTCCTATATCGCCCAAGCGATGGTTGCCGCGTTCGATCAGAACTCGCTCGATAATCTCCTCCAGCTTTTCAAAACCGCTGGCGACAATACTGCGATGCCGTCGCTGATGGCTCCGGTACAGATCCTTTGCTACTTCGTCGTGCAGGCGCTTCTCGGCATTTCGTCGGCGATTCTATTTGTCATAAATTGCAGCGCATTCATCTTGTATGGCGTAACGGCATTGTTCGGCCCCATCTTCGTTCCGCTGCTCATGACAAAAACCTTTCGAGCGAAGTTTTTTCATTTCCTTGATGTGCTTATCAGCTTCGCGATGATTCGCGCCGTGGCCGCTGCATTCATCTTCGTTTGGGGCGGCTTTATGAATGCCTTTATTCAGCAAACCTTCAATGGAAATTACTCGATGGAAATGTGGCTTGCGAATCTGATTCCGTGCATCATGGTATTCGTCGCATTCATTGTGAACATGCTCTTTATTCCGAGCATGACACAAGCGATCTTCGGCGGCGCTGCCGGGCTGACTTCGATGGCTCCCGGCGTTGTCGGAAGTCTCGGCGGAATGGCTTTGATGAAAGGCGGAGGAGGCGGATAGATATGTGGAACTTCTTAATGGCTCTATTTGTCGGCGGCGCGATTGGAAGCACGCGCACCGCGCAACGGCTCGTCAGACCTCTACTCGTCCTTTTCATCATCGGTGTCCTGGTTGCAGGTGTGATCTACGCCTGCGTGGTATTCAGGGCAGCCACTGAAGGGAGTCATTCGCCCCATGTCCACGCACACAGTAGCCAATGAACAGCGGACCACGCCGAAACAAGCATTGCTCACGGATCAAATCGGCAATGAGGTTTACGCCTCACACTACGCCGAACGCAAAGCCTACCGGCTCATCCTCGCCTGCGGGACTGTCCTGCTCTGTGGCTCGATGTGGCTCAACTTCTCTCTGGCCCACCGCCCACTCGTAAACCGCTACATCCGCATTGACGAAATGGGTCGTGCCCAGGCGATTCAGTACAGCGATTTGAATTACAGCCCGCGTGAGGGAGAGATTCGGACCTACCTCACCGATTGGGCGAACTACCGCTATACGATCAGCCGCGACACCATCGCCAAGAAATACCCCCTCAACTACTACTTCCTGTCCGGCAATCTCGCCTCTCAGTTGATGACGGAAGACAACCAGAACCATCTGGTATCCCAGGTGGTCGGCGGGCAGATCGAACAGAGCGACGTGGAGATAAAGGATGTCACCATCACGTCCATGTCTCAGGAGACCGTGCAGGGTGCAATCATGGCGCGTGGAACGGCACTCCTAGCCCTGGACAAGCTCTACTCGCCCAGTCACTCGCGGGAGCCGAGGACGGAGCATTGGATGCTCAGTATCACCTACTACCTCAATCCAAAACAGGTCAGCGATCAGGCCAAAGTCTACCCGCAATATGAGTTCATCAATCCCCTTGGTTTGACCATCACCGAGTTTCACGAAAACCGTGTCTCGGTTGACCCCATTGCGCCCCGCACCGCCGCAGCCACGGCAGACGGAGCGGTACGGTGAAACTTCCTCTGCCAACCCAGGCGCGTGGAATATTCTCTACGCGAGCTGCGCTATTCGGAGAGCGCGATTTCAACGTTCTTGTCTGGAAACACGGCGCGAATTTCGATGTATCCGCCAAGGGCGCTGATGTAGTTCCTCAGGGTTCCGAGTTTGACTTCGGAACGCTTTTCGAGGCGGGAAACTTCGCTTTGCTCCATCTTCATGGCCAGCGCGAGCTTTCCTTGCGTCATCTTGCGGTCCTTGCGCAGTTCGTCGAGCGTCATCCGCTTGAGGATGGTGTTAGCACGTTTCTTTGCGCGGGCGCGGCTGACCGGAGTCATCAGCTCATTGGCGATGCTGTCGTAGGAGAGGGTCTTGTTTGCCATAGTGTCCTTTCTCGCGTGGTAGATGCAGGTTTGCGCTCACTTCTTCAGCGTGCGCAGGTGTTCGCGGTAGAGTTCATCGGCTTTGCGAATCAACTTCTCGTAAAAGCCGCGCCGTCCATGTTTGTCGCCGCCGATGAGCAGGATGGCGGAACGTTTCGGATCGAAGGCAAAGAATGCGCGAAGTGCCAGATGCTTGTCGTGCGCTGTGCGCAGTTCCTTCATGTTCGGGAATGCCGATCCCTTGACAGTATCGACGTAAGGTCGAGCCAGCATGGGGCCTCTTTCCCTGAGAAGATTCACGGCTGTATCAAACGATTCCCGTTCTTCCAGAGTGAGAGTCTGCATCCATTCCCGAAACTCAGGCGTGGCGCGGATCTCGTAAGCCATGAAGATATTATGCGGTGCGGCTCATATAACGTCAAGCTCATATTCCCCGGTACGGTCGCAAGCGAGGAACGGGTGGTGGTTCGATGAGCTTTGAGCTGATATTGCCGTTCTTTCCCGAGGAGCTGCGGGCGCTCCTGCTTGACCCGTCTATCTCCGACCTGATGATTAACGGGACGACCGGCGTTTATGCGGATCGGGGCGGCGTGGTCGAGCAGATCACGCTCTCCACGCCTTACAGCAACGACCGCTTGCAGGCCGCGATTGAGCGTATCGCCCGCATCCTCGGACAAGACCTCACCAGCCAGAATCCTATCCTCAATACGCGCCTGCCGGACGGCTCCCGCGTCGCCGTCGTTGGCTCTCCCTCTTCGATCAACGGCCCGACGTTCACCGTGCGGAAATTCAATCGCTGGTTCACGTCGGATGAGCTGATTGCATCCGGCAGTCTGCCGCATCAGATTCGAGACCTTGTCGTCGGCTTCATTGCGGGGAGGAAGAACGGCATCATCAGCGGAGGGACCGGCTCAGGTAAGACGACCTTAATGAAGGCTCTACTTGACCATGTGCCGTTGCAGGAACGGCTCATCGTCATTGAGCAACCCGCCGAGCTGAAGATAACCCATCCGAACGCCGTTCGGTGGGAAGCCGTCGAGGCGATCCCCGGCCAGGTTGCCGTGACTCCAAGCCAGCTTCTGGCCGCTGCATTACGCCATCGTCCCGACCGCATCATCATGGGCGAGATACGCGACGAGTGCGGCTATGACCTCTTGCAAGCGATGAATACGGGGCACGGTGGAACATTGTCCACAATCCATGCAAAGAGTGCGTGGGATGCGCTGAATCGTCTCTCCGATCTTGCCCTGAGTGCCAGGCCGAATCTCAACCACTCTTTCATTCGTTCGGAGACGGCTGAGGCCATCGACTTTGTGCTGTATTGCGAGCGCGATCATGAGGGCCGACGCCGGGTGCGCGAGCTGATTCGTGTGAAGGGCTACAGCCATGCGGATCAGTCCTTCGAGACCGAGGACATCTATCGCGCTTCCACCACGGCAAACGCGGCATGAGTTGAGGACGGAAACCCGAATTGGAGCATCCGGCATGAAGAACCTTCTTGAGCATGATGTAGCGAATACGTCCTTACCTCTGGCATGTGCTCTTGAGCATGGCGGCACCGGACGGAAGACGAGCGAACGCGGATGCGAGGGCCGCTTCTATTCCCGGAGGTCACGCAGAGAACTTGGTTCTGGTTTGCCGCTGGAGAGCATCGTCAGGAATCGGAGGGATGTGCGTTGTTCTGGCGCATGTCTCCCCAGGGCCATTCCGTCCCGTGTTCGGTCACTGCTTCGGGGCCTATGCGACGCCCGGCGGCAGGCTCGCTCTTCTGCTTTGCTACGCACCCTCCGGGTTACGGTTTCCATCTGCGACGGACCCACCGTAAATGCAGAGCTTCGGCCTTGGGAGTCGCGCCCACTCGCTAGGCTTCGCCGGGTGTGACCCGAACAAGGTTCGGGAATTCAAAAACGGAGACACCACCATGTACCTCAATCGCGCAACCCTCATCGGCTACCTTGGCAACGACGCCGAGGTTCGCAACGGCAAAAACAACCAGAACTTCACTACGTTCTCGGTTGCCACCAAGACCTCCTACAAGGACAAAGAGAGCGGCGAGTACATCTCGCATACCGAATGGCATCGCTGCATCGTCTTCGGTAAGTTCGGTGAGTTTGCGGCCACGCTCAAGAAGGGCGCACACGTCCAGGTTGAGGGTGAGATTCGCCACACCGAGTACACGCCCAAGAAGGCGAAGAAGCCGGTACGCACCGATAGCGTTCGGGTGACTTCCATCCTCAAGCTCGACCGCGCGGAGAAGGCCGCCGCGGACGAGCAGGAGTTCGATGAGATTCCCGTAGAGGAAGAGGCCGAATAGGCTCCTTCCTCCGCATGGGTGAGGCCCGGCCAATCACCGGGCTTCTTTTCCTGCTAAGGCCCGCATGATTGCACTCGCAAGAGGAGCCGCTATGAGTCAAATTGCCGCCAGCTTTCTCAGACGTTGTTTCGCACCGGAAGAGACGATAGCAGTCCTGCTTCGCAGGCAGGATGTCGCAGTTCCGATGCAACGTGTCGTGCGATTGGAGCAAGCGTTGGAAATCCGGTATATGGCGTGGCTCTCCTACGAGAATCAACACAGCCGCAACAATATCTATGTCGCCGCCAATCCGCTTCACCCTGGCAGCCGGAAACGCACCAAAGCGTGCATCGCTTCCATCCGGCATCTGTACCTCGACATCGACGCGGATGGAGATGCCCGGCTCGCTGCGCTGCGGGCATCGGAGTTGGTTCCACCGCCGACCTCGGTTCTCTCCACCTCCCTCGGCAAGTATCAGGTGCTTTGGCGCGTTGAGGGCTTCGACTTTGTGCGTCAGGAACAGACGCTCAAACTACTCGCCATCGCCTTCAGCGGCGATCCCGCTTGCACCGATTGCAACCGTGTCCTTCGCGTCCCCGGTTTCCTGAATCGGAAGTACGATCCAGCCTACCGCGTCACGGTCGAATATCCCGACGATTCTATCTGGACTCCCGATGACTTCCGGCTGGACGCGGGCGCAGTCGATGCCATGCTTTTGGGCAATGCTATCGCTTGCCGCAAACCACCATCGAAGCACAGCAATTCCGAAAACGATTGGGCATGGGTTTCCCATGAGCTTGCTCACGGCAAAGACGCCGTGAAGCTGACGCGAGAGCTGGCTTCGCGCCGATCCGACAAGCCCAATCCTCTCTACTACGCGCAGCGCACTGTCGATGTTGCTTCGGCTCGCCTTTGGCTTATTGAAGGTGTCCGCATCGACGACGTGATTACGATGCTCGAATCCCGCCGCCGCTTCGAGATTCCCGTCGCACTTTGCTCCGCTCGTGCGCGGGAGATTACGGCCACAGCGCAGCGCATGATTGCCCACAGAAAGTCCGCCTAATTTCACTCACAAAGGAGAACCCAATGCCACTGCTTGAAATCACCCAAACCCGTCACGTCAGCGCTTCAATTCGGCTCACCGATTCGACTGCTTTACTGGTGGATCAATATGCCGCCTTTGCCAAGGCCCCAGCAAACAATGTTGTGGAGGAAGCCCTTAAGCATGTCTTCGCCAAAGACCGCGACTTTCAGGAGTATCTGAAGTCGCCCGAAGCACAGCGGATTACGCCGACGCTTCGCGTGCGTCGCACCTCTGCCAATGATGGCGTGGAATCGTCCGTGAAGAAGCCGGTTTCCGCTGCATCATCGGCACCCCAAACCCCGGCAGTTGTGGCGGGTTCGAGAGCATGATCCGCCATCTACATCCGTGGCAGTGCCAGAACGGTGCTGCGCACCGGATGTATCTCGACACTCCACCCCTAGTAGGGAGCTGTTTAGCTCCCTGCGGGAGCTAATGGGTTCCGTAACAAAGTACACGACTTACGAAAATCGGGGAGCTAATTAGCTCCCTGCCATTTTCGAGAATTGGAGCACTCCGGCATGGCGATTCTTGATGCACAAACGACTACCAAGCGCGGCAAGATTCGTGGCCGTGAGAGCCGCAATCAGACCCTCACGACCAAAGTTACCGCGACGGAATATCGCGCCGTGGAGGATGCCGCAGGCGCGGAAGCAAAGACGACGGGCGAGTGGCTGCGCGACCTGGCATTGGAAGCCGTGGCAGCACAGACCGGAGGCGGCACGGAAACGGTCATGCTGCCGGAGATCGTCGGGGTTCGTTTGTTGCTGGTGAACGTCCTGCGTTCGGTAGCAACCGGGCAAAAGCTGACGCCGGAGGCGTTCGACAAACTGCTGGATCAGATCGGCACAGCGAAGCACGAACTGGCTGGAATAATCCTGGCCGAGGGAAGGAGATAAGGCAATGGCCAAGACAACGTGGGGTCGCAAAGAGACGATCATCTGGCCGCAGCATCGGCCCATCTATACCTATGGCGCAATCTTCACGGCCATATTTCTGACGGCCGTATTTCTGTATGGTCGCCTTCGGTTCATCGGTACGCCGTTGCAGCGGTTCTACATGCCGGTCTACGTGCGTACCTCCATCTTCGCCTCACTCACCCGGACGCATCGCAGCCAGTACCGGATGCTCTTTCTGACCGGACGAGGCATGAAGCCGAACCCTGCCATGAATGACGACGTGGTGCGTGGCAAGACCACGGAGCCGGGTGGCAGAATCATCCCTCTGGCGCTTTCTCCGGCTGCGCTCCGGCGTGGCGAAGACTTGTTGTTTCGTGGCCCGGTACGGAGCTATGTAGACGCCCGGTTGTACGACTACCTCAAGGTGGCTGTCTATCACAATGACCTGTCCGCCATCCTAACAATTCCGCTGCTTTGCGGTGCAGGAATCTTCCTGGTTTTGCTGCCGTTTGCCGTTATCAAAGACGTGAAGCGGCAGAAGGCGCTTAAGTATGGACGGCGGCTGAAAGGCCCCGAACGTCTCACGCCGCAGGAGTTCAATAAGACCGTTAAGGGTGACGGGATCGGCTTCAAGACCGACGACATGAAAGAGATGATTCGCATTCCCGCGAAGGCCGAAGCACAACACATGCAGATTATCGGGGACACTGGCTCGGGCAAGTCCGCCCTGCTTTTTCAGTTGCTCCGGCAAGTGCAGGGTCGAGGTGATTCGGCCATTGTGTACGACCCGGCCCGCGAGTTCGTGAAGCGATTCTATGACCCTGGCCGTGGCGATGTCATCTTGAATCCGCTGGACAAACGCTGCCCGTATTGGGGTCCAGCCGAAGACCTGCGTAGCCGCTCCGAAGCAAAGGCGTTGGCTGCATCTCTCTTCCAGCCGCCGCAGGATCGGAAGGGTGAGTTTTTCATCGAGTCGCCGCAGAAAATCTTCGCCTTCCTGATGGCCTACAGGCCCACGCCGGACGAGTTGGTTCAGTGGATGTCCAACCCCGATGAGATCGACCGCAGGCTAAAAGGAACAGAACACGCGCACCTGATTGACCCGCGCGCGCAACAGCAGCGTGCCGGTGTGCTTGGCTCTCTCGGATTGGTCGCGGACAGCCTGCGCCTGCTCCCGAAGAGAGAGGAAGGCAACGGCACATGGACGGCAACGGAATGGGCTGAAAAGAGAAAAGGATGGATCTTCATTACGTCTCTTCCGGCAGAGCGGGAAGCCCTCCGGCCTTTGCAGAGCTTATGGATTGATTGGCTGGTTCTGCGGTTGTTGAACGAGCCGACCAAAGACCAAAAGCGCGTCTGGTTTGTGATTGACGAGCTGGCGAGCTTGCAGAAGTTGCCGCAGCTTCATACCGCCATCACTGAAGGGAGAAAGGGCCAGAATCCCGTCCTGCTTGGCTTCCAGGGCAAGGCACAGTTGGAATACCTCTACGGCCATCTGGCCGAGGTCATGCTGTCGCAACCGGCGACCAGCGTTTGGCTTACCACCAAGGAACCAAACGCAGGGGAATGGGTGTCCAAGTTCATCGGCAAGGTGGAGATCGAGCGGCTGCGCGAGACGCACTTCGATGGAACACGTTCGGGCCACAACTTTACCATCGACCGGCAGGTTGAGCCGCTGGTACTGGAGTCGGAAATCTCCGGCTTGGCGGACCTCCACGCCTTCATGAAATATCAGAATTTCGTGACGTTCTTTTCGTTTCCGTACTTCGATATGCCGGAGGTTGCCAAGCCCTTCGAGCTGCGCGAACGCCCGGATGACAAGTTGCCGTATGCTCCGAAGACGTTACCCGGCACCGCGGCGTCCCCTGCGGAGTTGGCACAGGAGCCGGAGCCTTCCACTGCCCCTGCGGAACCACAGCCGCAACCAAACGAGCCTGCGGCTGTGCAGGAGATACAACCAGAAGCAACCATCTCCGACGACACCAGCGACCAGCAGGCTCTCACATTTAAGGGATAAGGAGCCGCCATGCTGAATATCTCGAAACCGCTCTCCGCATCACAGGCACAGACCTACCATGCCAAGGAATTCACCGCAGCCGAGCAGAACTATTGGAAACAAGGCGACACCATTCAGGGGGAGTGGCATGGCAGGCTGGCGGAGAACCTCGGTCTGTCCGGCGCAGTGGGTGCGGAGGAATTTGCCCGGCTCTCCGAAGGCCAGCACCCGGTGACAGGCAAGCAGTTGGTATCGCATCGCACCGTCCATGAATACCGGAATGTGGATGGGAAGATGGTCTCGCCCGTAGAACATCGAGCCGGTTGGGATGCGACATTCTCCGCTCCCAAATCCATCTCTCTGACCGCGCTTGTCGGTGGCGATGACCGGGTGCGCGAGGCGCACCGCGACGCCGTCAACGTCGCCCTGAATGAATTGGAGAGATACACGCAGGTGCGCATCGGCGGCAACAATCCCGCCGAGACGACCGGACAGTTTGTGGCGGCAAAGTTCGAGCATGACACCGCCCGTCCGGTGGACGGATACTCCGCACCGCAGCTCCACACGCATGTCGTCGTGTTCAATATGACCGAGCGCGACAATGGGAAGATGCGTGCCTTGCAGCCACACTCGCTGTTCGAGAGCCAGCAATTTGCCACCGCTGTGTATCGGTCCCATCTCACGTACAAACTTCGCTCGCTTGGTTATGAAATCGAAGCTGGCAAGAGCGGAGCGCCGGACATCAAAGGCTACACGCAGGAGTACCTTGGTGCCTCCAGCCCCCGCCGCCAGCAGATCGAAGAAGCCCTCTCCCGCAGCGGCTTCGCAGGCCCGGAGGCCGCGCAGATTGCAGCGCACAATACCCGCGATAAGAAAGTCATCCTTTCTCCCGATCAAATTCTGGCCGCACATAAACAGATAGCCGATGAGTTCGGGAATCAGGCCGACCGCGTTGTGGCCGAGGCGCGGGAGCGTAGGAAGGAACAGGTGCAGGAACGGCCCGTCAAGGAACGGCAGCAACAGGTACGTGAGGCTGTCACGTTTGCCCGCGATAAGGGCTTTGAGCGGGAGGCCGTTGTGGATGAACGCGCTCTCTACGTGGATGCCTTGCGCCGTGGGATGGGAGAGATGACCTACCCAGACGTCCGCGCCAGCTTCGAGGCGCGTGTTGTTTCCGGAGAGTTCAAAGAAGTTGCAGCAAACGCACACGAGGCCGGACGCAGGTTCACCACCGCGGCCACCATCAAGGCTGAAAATGAAATTGTCCAAAAGGTCCAGGAGGGACAGAGCCGCGCACCGCAGATCATGGCAATTGAGAGCGCAGTCCCGCTCGTGGACTCGCGCCCTTATTTCAATGCCGCTCAAAAGAGGGTTGTTGAGGAAGTTCTTACATCGTATGACCGGGTGCAAGGACTACAGGGGCGGGCCGGATCGGGTAAGACCTCGGTTTTGGCCACCATACGCGAAGGAGCCGAGCAGAATGGCTACGCCGTAGAAGGGTTTGCGCCGACGTCGCGTGCGGCGAAGCAGCTCCGCGATGCGGGAATCAAGGCGGACACGTTGCAACGCTTCCTCGCGGGCGGCGGCCTGCAGGTCGCCGGCGATCCCGCAAGCAAGCATCTTTACATGGTCGATGAATCCTCGTTGGCATCGACGCAACAGATGCGCGACTTTCTGAATAAAATCGCGCCACAGGACAAGGTGCTTTTGATTGGAGATACGCGCCAGCATCAGGGCGTCGATGCCGGAAAGCCCTTCGAGCAGTTGCAGGGAGCTGGTATGACGACCGCGCAGCTTGACCAGATCATGCGCCAGAAGGATGCCGCTCTGCTGAAAGCCGTCGAGCATTTGTCCAATAATGAAACCGCTCTTGGCGTCGAGATGCTTCAGCAGCAGGGACGAATCACGCAGATCAAAGACGTGCAGGAGCGCATCGCGGCAATCGCCAAAGAGTATGCCGCGCATCCTGAAAACACGCTTATCGTCTCGCCCGATAATGCCTCGCGTCGCGCCATCAATCAGGCCGTGCGGCAGGAGTTGCAGACGCTTGGCATCGTGGACACCAAAGATCATTCCATGCGCGTTCTCGCGCCGCGCAATGATATGACCGGGGCAGACCGCGAATGGGCCGCACGCTATCAGTCCGGCGATGTTCTGCATTATGTGCGTGGCAGCAAAGAGCATGGCATAGAGGCTAGAAGCTATGCTCAAGTCGTCACTGCGAACACGGCTGAAAATCTCGTTACGGTGCGGAAGGCGGACGGCCAACAAGTGACTTATGACCCGTCACGACTGCACGGCATCGCCGCTTACCGCGAGATCGAACGCGAGTTTGCGATTGGAGACAAGGTGCAGTTTACAGCTCCGTCGAGAGACTTGCAGGTTGCCAATCGTGACCTCGGCACCATCCAGCACATCGGAGACGATGGCAAGATCAGCGTGCGCATGGATGGAGCGAAAGACCGTATCGTCCACTTCGATGCCAATGAGATGCGGCACTGCGATCATGGCTATGCTGTGACTTCGCATAGCTCGCAGGGGCTTACCTCCGAGCGTGTACTGGTGAACATGGACACCGAGGTTCATCCCGAATTGATAAACAGCAGATTTGCGTATGTATCTGTCTCGCGTGCCTCGCACGATGCGCAGATTTATACCAACGACGCCGCTTCGCTCGCGGGCAAACTTAGCCACGACGTGAGCAAGAGTGCGGCTGTCAGTTTTGGCAATGCACAAGCCAACGCGACGGCGCAGGGATTCGCTCAAGCATTGCGCTGAAGCATCTCATGCTTGATGCTTATTACGCGCTCTGCTCAATCGGCTGGCGATAGAGCAGGGCTTCCGTCCGGAAAGGAAGAACCATGAAAGCTACGATTATGGTTACGGATACGTTCGTGAGATTCCGCATGGTCGCCATCGTGCCGTCAACGCAAGCGCAGCAATCCTGGGAACTGTTTGTGATGACGATCCAGCAAGTCGCGAGCATTCTCGTTTCTTTGGGTTTCTTGGATTCCACGGCTGCCGCACTGCTTACAGCGGCCAGTACCACCATCACACCACAGCCTGGCGTCAACACCGTTCCGATGACGGATTTAGTCACCCTCACCGAGCTTGTCTATCCTGACTCCGAACCCGTGAGTCTGGAAGTGCAACAGGGCCACGCGCTCATTGCTCATGGGGAAACGACCGAAGAGGCTCTTGCTTCGGCTGGCTTCGTACTCAAACTGGATAGCCCCTTGCAGTGAGAGCAGTCTGACCTTACCGGCCTGCTGGTAAACAGTCCCTTCCAAATAAACCTCCGGTACGACCGAGGCATTGCGGGCGTACCGCTGACGCCTTGCATTTTGCTCCCCGATCCGAAATCATGGATGCGGGACGGGTACGCACCGTCCTGGGGTGTGGAAACCCCAAACGAAGCTGTGGCACGCCATTCGCGTGCTGAAGATTCCCTTGGCCTTTGCGGTCGGGGAGCCTGCGACGTATGTCCAGGCCCCTAAAGCTAAAGGTCGCGGGAGCCGTGCTTCGTTCGGCTTTCCAACTCCCCGATCACGGGTTTTCAGGGCAGTTTGCGGGGGCGCACCGCAAATGTTTTCCCCTGAATCCGGTCGAGGAGACAGATATAGTCCCGCTGCCATTTCGAGCGTCATTCCTACCGAGTATAGGCAACCGGACCTGCCGCTATTCTCAGGGCGGTCTTCTCCGCTATGATTGCCGGGGCCTCGTCAGCATAGGTTTTCACTCATATTCCAAGTTGCGCGCTTCACGGCGGCGCATCGCCCGTTCCTTTTATCGAAACCTCATATCCGCGCGTGTACGAGGAAAGGATCTTGCATGGTTGAATGTCAGGAATTTGTTGGAAAGGTCGTCAGTAGCTTCAAACTCTACGAAGACACCATCGAAGGCCCGGAAATCTGCATTGAGTTCACCGACGGCACCGTGTTTTCTTCCTGTCTGAAAACGTCCACCGCTCTTGAAGCCAAGGTGACGCGCAACGAAGGCGGGCATCCGCGACTTCTCAAGGATTACTCCACGCCACCTGTAGCTCGCTAAGACGCCTTACACCCAGTTGCGGGAGGGGTCTCCTCCCGTGCTGCGACCGCTTCGCGCGTTCTCCGCTTCCCACCTCAGCGGCCTGTTCCTGCCGCAACGCGACCTTGAAAATTCATGCGTGCTGACGCACGCGCATAAGGAAGACAAGCCTCGCTAAGGGGCGCTGCCCCGATCGCGCGGCGCAAGGGTATCCCCAATCTTCCGCGCTTCGCTTGTGCAGACCTCCGCTGCGCTCCGTCCTTTCCGCTCCATTGCATTCCGCTCCAAGGATGGGGAGACCCCTCCCCGTTGCGCCTTGCTACCCCCGCCTTCGCCAGGAGGCGTTCGGCATGTACATGCCGCGTTTCAACGCGGACGTGCAAAAGCAAATGCCGACCGGCAAAGGAGCAGACACCATGAGCAACACAGCCACCACCAGCAACAACAGCCAGCCCAGGACGGCGAAAGAAGTAATCGCCGCCAACGTCCAGAGCCTCATCGAGCAGCTAGAGGCAGGACACTCCGATGCGCTCACCGCTTACCTGAACGCGATGAGCCGCTTTCACAATTACAGCCTCGGCAACATTCTCGAAATCGCACGGCAGCGCCCCGATGCGACCAGAGTATGCGGTTTCTGGAAATGGAAAGAACTTGGCCGCAGCGTCAAGAAGAGCGAGAAAGGCATCCGCATCCTTGCCCCCATCATCGGCGTCCGCCGCAAGAAGGACGAAGAAGCCGAGAAAGACATCACCAAGCAGAACACGGCGGTATTGGTTGGGTTTCGTTCGGCGTATGTCTTCGATGTCTCGCAGACGGAAGGCGCGGAGCTTCCCGAGTTGCGTGAAATCAGCGGCGACGTGGGCGAAAACCGGGACAGACTCATTGCCTTTATCGAGCGTCAAGGTATCGAGCTTGTCTTTACCGAGCGCATCGCTCCCGCGCTGGGCATGAGCTACGGCGGACGCATCGCCATCCTGCCCGGACAGTCTAAGGCCGAAGAGTTCAGCACTTTAGTGCATGAACTGGCGCACGAGATGTTGCACAAGGCCGAGCGGCGCACAGCCACAACGAAAGTTGTACGCGAGACGGAGGCCGAGGCTATCGCGTTTGTCATTGGGAAAGCCGTAGGGCTGGAGACGGGAACGAAATCCGCCGACTACATCCAGCTTTATTACGGTAACGCATCGCTGCTGGCCGAATCGCTTGAAGTCATCCAGCAAACCTCCACCGTCATCCTTGCCGCCTTGGAATCGTCCGCAGCCGAGACGATGGCCGATGCAGAACTGGCGCGGGTGGCGTGATGCAGACCGTTCTGGAGCTTATCAAGCGGGCCGGTGGATGGCACCCCGGCCTGTATCTCAAGATCGACAACCCGCCATACATGGAGCTTGTCATCGAGGCGATGGACGAGTCCGGCCCGATGGGACTCCCGGCTGTCTCCGTCTGCCATTACGGAGAACAGAACGGCGACGCCATGCGCGACCCGGAGATGTGCTTCGAGCTTGGCCTTGCCGGTGGAGCGCATCTGTCGGCCTTTTACTACCGCAACGATTATCTCGGCTTAGAGCAGTGGAGCCGGAACATCGTGCGCGGCAACTATGTCCACCTGATTGCTTTGCATCAGCAGCACGAACGCTTTGCGAAGACGTGGGATAACAACCTGCGTTTGCAGGGGTACACAGACGCTTTCACGGACAAGTGCATTCGCGGCTAGTCCGCTCCCTCGGGGCGGATACAGCCAACGTGTCTCCGCTTCAATTCCATTCACCGATCAACCGCTCGAAAGGAGCACATCATCATGGAAACCCAAATCGTCAATGCCACCGAATACCGCAACGTCTCGCTCTCACTGCTGAGTGAGTCGAAGACCAACCCGCGCCACACCTTCGAGGAAGTTGCCCTCAAGGAATTGGCATCGTCCATTCGCACCCAGGGCGTACTCTCGCCCTTGCTCGTTCGGCCTCTCACCGAGAACGGCTTCGAGATCATCGCCGGAGCCCGCCGTTACCGCGCCGCGCAGATGGCCGATCTTCCGACCGTGCCTGTCCGCATCGTCCATCTCTCCGATGCAGCAGCGTTAGAGGCTCAATTGGTGGAGAACCTGATTCGCTCCGAAATTCATCCGATGGAAGAAGCGCAGGGATTCCGTGCCTTGCTGGACTTGGACGAACCGAAATACAGCATCGAGCAGATCGCGGCGAAGGTGGGCAAAGCGCCCGTCTTCGTGGCATCAAGGTTGAAATTGATTGACCTTGTTCCAGCAGCGGTCGATGCGTTCTACGCCAACGAGATCGGCGTGGGGCACGCGCTGCTGTTGGCGAAGCTACCCGCCGACCAGCAGGGACAGGCGCTCTCCGCTTGCTTCAAAGAGGTATTCAACAATGGAGCCAAGCCAGCGCGGATTCTACTACCTGTCCGCAACCTGCAATTCTGGATCGACAGCAACATTCTGTTGGTTCTGAAGGATGCGCCGTTCAACAAGCGGGACGCGGAACTTCTCTCCGCTGCTGGCAGTTGCGCTGATTGCCCCAAGCGAACGGGACACAACAAGCTGCTATTTGGCGATGACCTCGGCAGGCAGGGCGACCGCTGCATCGACCCCGGATGCTACGGTGCTAAGGTATCGGCTCACGTCGCCAAAACCATCGCCGCGAAACCGGAACTGGTACAGATCAGCACGGCCTATGGCGCACAGAAGGAAGGCAGTCCTGTATTGCCGCGTAACAAGTACACCGCGATTCGGGACGACAAGCCCAAGTCGAAGGACGATGCCAAGCGGCCTGAGTTCAGGGTGTGCAAGTTCACCACCGAGGCCATCATCACCGAAGGCAGCGACATTGGCACTATCCATAAGGTGTGCGCGAATCCATCCTGCCCGGTGCATCATCCGAAGCAGACAACCAGCCGCGACGATGAGAAGTACAAGGCCGAGCAGGAGAAGCAGCGTAAGGAACAGGCCATTGCTAACACGACCGGCCTTCGTGTCCTCGCTGCCATCGGCGGCGCCGTCCCGGTTCGCCTCATGAAACGTGACCTGCTCTTTGTCCTTGAGAAGCTGGTGGGTCTCATGGACGAGAACCGAGTCGAGATGCTGGCGCGGCAGCATGGCATCCGGCAGAAGCGAGACGATGGAGGCATTGCAAAGACTTTCGGTGCGTTCCTTCGCCGCGCCGATGAAGCGACGCTTTCGCGCCTGTTGGTTGAAGCCACCATCATGCTTGCCACCGCACGGACGAATCCCGCATCAGTCCTGCGCGATGCTGCCAGCACGTACAAGGTGGACACCGATGCTATCGCCCGCAAGGTCAAACAGGAGTTTGCCGCCAAGGAGAAGGAAAAGAAGACACCCCGGCCCACACCCAAGACCGCGGATAAGGCAGCCTAGCAAACCCATACAGAAAGGGGCGGCAATTCGCCGCCCCCTTTTTTC
>NFUO01000398.1 GCA_002197545.1 Acidobacteria subdivision 2 bacterium RH1 MAG20
ACGAAACTCACGTGGGCGTGCAGACGCCGGACAAGAAGGGCAAGAACCACCGCGCCTTCTTCTGGCAATACTCGGCGCCGGCGAAGGGCGTGGTCTTCGACTTCGAGATGACGCGAAGCAAACAGGTCGCCACAGAGTTCTTCAGAGACTATGGCGGAATCCTCCACACCGATGGGTATGTGGTGTATGAAAAAGACATCGGCACAAAAGATCTGATCCACGCTTGTTGCTTCGCACACGCCAGGCGCGGATTCATCGATGCCATCAAGGTGCAGACGAAAGCGCAGGCGCCCGACGCACGCCTCGAACGCGCCGTCACGCTGATGGATGACTTGTTCGCCATCGACCGACAGGCGCGCGAACAAAATCTTTCGCTCGCCGATCGCCATGCGCTGCGCCAGGAGCGCGCCCCCGCGTTGCTCGACGAGCTGCATCGACTGCTGTCTTCGATGCAAGTCTCGGGCGCCTTCCTGCCGCAGTCGGTTGCCGGCAAGGCTATCAATTACACGCTGAAGCGTTGGGTGGAGCTGACGCAGTTCCTCAAGTATCCCGTCATCGAGCTATCGACCAACTGGGCCGAAAATTCAATGAGACCGATCGCCATCGGTCGCCGCAACTGGCTGCACTTGGGAAGCAAAGAAGCCGGACCCAAAATCGCCGCCATCTTCTCCATCCTCGAAAGCTGCCGCAAGCTGGGCGTCCCCATTCGCCAGTATCTCGCCGAAGTGCTCCCCAGCCTGGCCAGTCGTTCCATCCAGGAGCTCGCCGACCTCACGCCTACAGCCTACGCCGCCCGATAGGCAAAGTAACCTACCTATATCTCGGCCGCCCCGTCAACTATGGCTTTCCCCGAACGGCTACGAACGTTTTACTTCCGCCCTCGCACAGTTCCTTTTCGCGATAATGTTGCGTCAGCGTACTGAAACTGATCGCGTCAATCTGTGCGCGCGGGGTTTCTGCGTTGATGTTTGCCCTAAGAGCTACAACCGCTTTCTGCGCCGCTGCTTCAGTCGGAAACTCGTGATGAGAACCGATGATGGAACTGCGGCGTCTGCGCGTACCGTCAAGTTGTGTTTCATACCAGCGGTACTCCCAGACACGATCTCCTGCGGCGCGCTCATAGAGCCGTAACGAACCGTCTTGATACCGAATCCGCTTCATGGAATCTCTCCTGTAGCGGAAACAGTTCTCCAGCGTATCTCATCCTCTGCTCCCCGGCCATCCAAATGTGCGGAGGCTTAACTCGCCATCCTGGAATTGATCC
>NFUO01000399.1 GCA_002197545.1 Acidobacteria subdivision 2 bacterium RH1 MAG20
AACTCGCCGGGGATCACGCCCGCATCCGCAAAGCCAAGCGCGCGGCCGGCGCGGGCATCCGAGGAAACAGGGCACTCGAAGCGCTCCGTGGCACTGCGGACACCCGCATGAGCACCGACGAAATCATGGCATTGACGCGAGTAGAGGCCCGCCACGGCAGGAAAGCCAGGTGAAACCGGTTTTGACGGGCTTGCCGGCACGCCTGCGCAACTGCCGCGGCGTCCTGGTGGACAGTAACATTCTGCTCGACATCGCCACCAATGACGCGAAGTGGAGTGAATGGTCAGGGAGCGCGCTCGCGGAATGTACCGAACATGCGACACTGATCATCAATCCCATCATCTATGCCGAAGTGTCGATCGGATATACGACCATCGAAGCGCTGAATGCCGCTCTACCCGGCGGCCTTTACCAAAGAGATCCCCTTCCCTGGGAAGCTGGATTTCTGGCTGGTAAGTGTTTCCTGGCTTATCGCAGGCGTGGTGGTCTGCGAAACACCCCGCTGCCGGACTTTTATATTGGCGCGCACGCGGCAATTGAACATCTGGCGTTGCTCACGCGCGACGTTGCCCGTTATCAAACCTACTTCCCCAAAGTCGAGACACTCTCGCCCCCGAAGGATCTGCTGTAACAACGAGAACAGCGTATGGCGTCCGTCCACGCGACACGATCCTCGGATGCTATGCAGTGGCCAATTTCATTTCATGAGTCAGACGCCGAAAGATATTCCACTTTATGTCCATCGGGAATTTCAACCCGGCGTCGGTCCTGCGCTAAGCCGTCCACCTCGTTCCTACTCGATTCCTATATCAAAACCAGCGATCTACCGATTCGGCCAGTGCGATCCCGTGCGCCGGCTCGTCGATCCATGTGAGGCTCCCTTTGAGCCCTGCCGCATGGCGGACTTCTTGCAATATCCATTCTGCTCTGCGGAGATCGCACGCATGATGGCGAGGCGGTTCGATTCGTCACCGAATCCCGGCAGACTGCGCCGCATGCTGGGGAGGCCCATTTGTCCTCGTATCCGGATGCGGTGAGCTCTCGGAAAGAGGCAGACACGCGCTTTATACCGCCATGCTCGGAGTGTGGCCTTCGAGACAAGGAAGCGGTTGACGAAGCGTGAGCGGAACTCGCCGAGAGAACGTTCCTACAAACCCACCCTGCAGTCCGACAAGACATTCATGCAAGAAAAGGAATGCGCCATGCAACCAACACAATCTCGTCCAGGATACTTTTGGACAACCGATGACGTAGCACAGCTCTGGTTCGGGGAATCGGGGCCAGAGCCGCCGCAGACCGTCCGCTGCTACAACATGCAGGACCATCTCAACAGCGGTGAGGCACGCGAGGTGTCTGTCAGCGGGCTCGAGTTTCTTGGCGCCGGGATCTTCGGAGAAGCGCGGCCCAGCGGATCGAATTCCACGGCCCGATGGACCGGTGATAGTTACCGCTATGGAATCTACCGTAATCCATCAGGGCTCTACAAAAACGGAATCGTGATTCTCGAGCGCCACGGGGGAGGTATGTTCGGCTATGCCTTCGACAATAAAGTGGCGAGCGACACCTGGGGACATATCGCAGCGAGCTTCCCACCGGAGATGATCTGGAATCTCTGCCACCAGATCGCGCGGGCGTATCGCGCCGCACGAGACGCCGAGCGACAGATTGTCTATCAAGCGTTTGCGGATGGGCGCCTCAACAAGCGGCGCAGAAACCACAGAGTCTACGTCGAGATGATAGCTGCCTGACCCCGCTCGCCGGTATCCAGGTGCTTCGCCACAGAAGAAGAGGTTGCCATGAAGACGTCTCCAGCCATGCCGATTCCAGCAGTTATTGAAAGGACTGCTATGGGAACAAAACCAACCAACGCAGTCAACTATCAGAAGACCGTCCGGGAATGGATCTCGACGAGGTTCGGACGGACGACACTTCAAGACCCGCAAGAACGTATCGCCCGGGTTGTCGATGAAGCCTGCGAACTCTCCCAGGCGTCGGGTATGGAGATCGCCGATTTGAAAGCAATTGCAGCGTATGTCTATGCGCGGCCACCGGGTGAGGTGAAGCAGGAAGCCGCGGGTGTCGCCGTCACGCTCTTTGCCCTGGCCGAGGCGCATAGGTTTGACCTGTTGCTCGAGAC